>JBDHDE010000026.1:0-36365 GCA_039591655.1 Gemmatimonadota bacterium | reverse complement strand
CCCCCCGGCTCGGGTGTGCCCGTTGCAGGCATGAGCGGCGGATCGAAGTAGTCGACGTCGAACGTGATGTACACATCCTCGCCCAGGGCGGAGAGCACCCGGTCGATCCACCCCTCTGAGCCCAACTCGTGGCCGAAGAGGATGGGGATGTTCTTCTGCCGGGCGAGCTCGCGCTCCTCCGCAGTCAGCGAGCGGATTCCCACCGGTACGATGCCCACCCGCTCGTGCACCCGGTGCATCACACAGGCATGGGAGTAGGGCGTTCCCTCGTACTCGGCCCGCAGGTCGGTGTGGGCATCCAGCTGGAGCACCGAGAGCTCGCCCGGCGTCCGGTCGGCATGGGCCAGTATCGGCGGGCTGGAGAGGCTGTGCTCGCCGCCCAGCATGATGACGAACTTCCCGGTGTCGAGCAGCGCCTCCATCGCCCGGCGCAACTCGGCCAGCGCCTCCTCCGGGCCGGCCCCCGAGAGCTCGAGCTCCGGCAGGGTGCTGACGCCGATACGGTACGGCTCGAAGTCGAGCTCGTGGTCGTACAGCTCGACGAAGCGGGACGCGTGCAGGATGCCCCGGGGACCGAAGCGCGTCCCGCCCATGAAGGACACCGT
Organism: Gemmatimonadota bacterium; assembly: GCA_039591655.1. Lineage (GTDB taxonomy): Bacteria > Gemmatimonadota > Gemmatimonadetes > Gemmatimonadales > GWC2-71-9 > WVYX01. Next base: position 35,760 of record JBDHDE010000026.1, on the reverse strand, counting down.
CGCCTCGTATGGGACGGGCAGCACCGCCACCGCGCACTTCCCGAACTCCCGCTCGTCGGTGGGCAGCCCGAGGAACGACTCGGCCGGCGCCCAGGAGAGATCTCGCAGCGACGCGGGCAGGCCGCCCGTGCCGCCGCGACCGCGGAACTCGTTCATCCGCAGAACACGACGGCGCTCACGGCCGTCACCCAGCGACCGTCGTCCTGCGCCTCGGCGCTGCAGCTGATGTTCATCGTCTCCACGATCTCACCCGAGAGCCGCCACTGCTCCTTGCGCTCGTCCCAGGCCTGTTCGGGATCGAACGGGACGCCCAACACCGTGGCCAACATGCTGGCGGCCAGGTCCTCGGCGTAGTCGCCGGCCGGCTCCCGGCGCTGACCGAAGGCATGGTGCTCGGAGATGTACCCATGATGGTTGGGATCGGCGGGGATCCCGAGTCCGATGGCCGCCGTCGCCAGGCGCGACGGCTCGTTGGTCTGGGCCTCCGCTACCACGGCGAAGGTGACCTGGCCGGGGATCAGGCTCCTCACGCCGTGCTCCCGCGAGACCAGCTCGCAGTGCGGCGGCCAGATCGAGCTCACGCGCACGAGGTTGACCTGAGCAATGCCCGCCTCCCGCAGCGCTTCCTCGAAACTGGTCAGCTTCTCTTTGTGTCGGCCCACGCCTTTCGTGAGAAAGGCCTTACTGGGCACGAACATGCGTGGATCAATCACCGTCCCCGGACCTCGGGTTGAGAGCGTCGGGCTTTGCGCGTGACGGCATCACGTTGCGCTCGCTCGCGGCTGGCGCCGCGCTGCTCGAGACTGTAGACGGGGGCGTCGCCTCACCCGCGCGCGGGAACCACAACTCCGGCGCGATCTCCACCGGCGGCTGTGCCTCCCCCGCGCGCTCCTGCACGCCCGCGACGACCTCGTGCAGGACGTCCAAAGGGCTCTCCCCCACCTCCTCGACCATGACCTTTCCCTGCCCGCGCTCGCGCCCTCGGATGACGAGCACGTAGCGTGCCGTGTAGATGAGCCGGCGATCCGCCGCGATGCGGCAGGCGATGACCGCGGTGCCCCACTCCCGGGACTCCCGCCGCACCGGCGCGAAGAGCCAAATCCGGTCGACCGCCTCCGCTACCAGCTGTTCCGCGACCGCCTGCGCGACCCTGCTCCACCCCAACCCGAGCCCCGGCGCGTAAGCGCCGCCGACTCCGGTGCCGGGTGTCAGAGGAGCGCTCGGCGCGGCGGCCGGAGGGCCGACGGGTTCATGGGGTGATGCGGGCACACCTGCTCCGATGGCCGAGTGAGCGAGGACGGAAAATACCGGTGCCGCCCGCTCAGAGCAACGAGAGGGGATCGCGATCGAACACGACCCGTATCGGCCCCTGTCGCGCATGGGGCGCGCGGCGCGCCGCGTAGCGGGCCACCCGTCCGAGCCAGCGGCGGTCCTCCGACCGGAGCACGAGGTGCCAGCGCCAGCGTTGCTTGATCCGAGCCAATGGCGCCGGCGCGGGTCCCACCACATCCACGGCGCCGTCGGTCCGCCGTGCGACGAGTCCCCGCAGCCAGTCAGCCACCTCCGCCGCAGCTTCGGCCACCCCGCCTTCGGCGAGGCCGCTCACCACGACGTTCACGAGTCCCACGTGCGGCGGGTAGAGAGGCGAGTGTCGCATGTCCAGCTCCCGGTCCGCGAACGCCTCGAAGTCGTGTCGCGCGGCCGCCTGGAGCGCGTAGTGCTGGGGTGTGTGCGTCTGCACTAGGACGCGACCGCCGCGGGGGCCCCGCCCGGCACGACCGGCGACTTGGGCGACGAGTTGGAAGGTACGCTCCGCCGCGCGGAAGTCAGGTAGGTGGAGACCCGTGTCGGCGTCCACCACGCCCACGAGCGTGACACCGGGGAAGTCCAACCCCTTTGCTATCATCTGGGTGCCGAACAGCACGTCCACTTCGCGCCGGGCCACGGCGTCCAGAATCCGCCGGTGCGACCACTTGCCCGCAGTGGTGTCGGCATCCATCCGCGCGAGGCGGGCGCGGGCGAAGCGCTCGGCCAGCCAGCGCTCCAGCAACTGGGTGCCCACCCCACGGGAGCGGTGCGCCGCGGCCCCGCACTGGGGGCACGCATCGGGCATCGGCTCGTCGCGCCCGCAGTAGTGGCACCGCAGTCGGTCCGGGTGCCGATGCACCGTGAGGGAGATGCTGCACGAGGCGCAGTCCCACACGTGCCCGCACCCGGGGCACTGGAGGAAGTGGGCGAACCCGCGGCGGTTGAGGAGCAGCAGCACCTGATCGCCCGCCTCCAGGGCCCCCTGCACCGCCTCGTCCAGCGAGCGGGACCACGGAACGGCTCTCGCCTCCTCGACGCGGGGCTCCCGCCGCATGTCGACTAGGGTCACCTCCGGCAGCGGCTGCGCCGTAACCCGAGCCGGGAGGGCTACCACCGGCATCCGGTCGCGGGCCGCCCAAGCCTCCAGCGACGGCGTCGCGCTCCCCAGAACCACCCGGGCTCCCTCGATGCGGGCCCGGCGGAGCGCGACGTCACGGGCGTGATAGCGGGGCAATTCACTCTGCTTGTAGCTCGCGTCGTGTTCTTCGTCCACGATGATGGCCGCGAGGTCGGCCACCGGTGCGAACACCGCCGAACGGGCGCCGACGGCCACCAGCCGTCGCCCTGTGGCGAGGGTGCGCCAGGCATCCACCCGTTCGCCGTCCGAGAGCCCGCTGTGCAGCACGGCCACCGTATCACCGAACACGCCGCGCACCCGCCCTATAGTCTGCGGTGTCAGGGCGATCTCGGGCACGAGCACGATCACACCGTGACCCGATTCCACCTCGTCCCGCAGTGCCTCCAGGTAGACCAGCGTCTTGCCGCTCCCGGTGACGCCGAACAGAGTCAGCGCCCCGCCCGGCGGCAGCGCGCGGATGCGCTCGACCGCTTCCCGCTGCGCGGCCGTCGCCGGCGGCGGCGGCGCCGCCGTGAGATCCGCGAAAGGATCCCGCAACGCTTCGCGCTCCTCCATGCGCGCTACGCCCCGCTCCACGAGTCCCTTGAGAATCGCGTTGGAGAATCCGAGACCGTCGATGAGGTGGCGAGCGGTGGCTTCGCCGCCCATGGAGTCCACCGCCTCGTATGCCGCCCGCTGCCGCTCGGCGCGCCCGAACGCCTGCTCACGCTCCAGCAGCGTCGGCAGGAATGTCGTCAGCACCAGAACGCGCTCGGTCTTGGAGGGGGGGCCCAGCTCGGCGGGTGCGGTCTCGAGGGTCACGGCGCCCGCTCGCTCGAGCCGCTGCAACGCGTCCCACACGGGCCGCTTGAGCTTGCGACCGAGAGTCGCGGCCGGCGCCCGGCCTCCGGCACGCTCCAGAGCGAGGAGCACGTCGCGGCTCGCGCCCCCCGGGGCCGCCGTCGCGTCGCGCACCTCCGCCACCAGCCGGGAGCCGCCCCACAGCGCAGCCGGGAGCATGGCCTTGAGCGCGAAACCGATGGGGGCCGCGTAGTAGCGCGCGATCCAGTCCGCCAGCTCGAGCAGCGACTGGGGCACCAGCGGTGTGGGATCCGGTGCCAGCAGCACGTCCCTCAGCTCCTCCGTGGTCCCGTCTCCCACGTCCACCACAACCCCCACCAACTCCCGGGTGCGCACGGGGACTACGACGCGGGCGCCTCGCGCCACCCTGTCCGCCAACGACCGGGGGACTGCATAGGTGTAGGGCTTGGGACTGGGGACGGGCAGCGCGACCGAGCAGGTCGTCGGGATCATGCGTGTGGCCAGCGCGTACCCTTGATGATCGACAACCCCAGCACCCGCCCGAGAGCGAGGGTGCGCAGGGTCCGAAACTCACGGCTCAGGACGGCACGCACACCCGCCCAGCGGGCCGCGCGCCAACCCCGGACGAGGAGGCCCACCCAGCCCGAGGCGATCCACCCGCCGTCCTGCGCCGCCTCCTCCACGCTCAACTCCACGACCCCGGCGAGACGGAAGAAGCTCTTCCACTCCACCAGCAACTGCGGCTTCAGGTCGACGGCTTCCAGCAGCCGCGCATCCTCAGGATCGGGCGTGGAGAGCCACGACGGCACCAGCGCCATCACCGTACTCATGGGACGCGCCACCCGCCCCGCATCCTTGAGCACGGCGGCCCCGTCGGCTCCAAGCAGCGCCAGGAGGTTGGCGATGGTCACGTCGAAGACCTGGACCTCATGCGGGAGATCGGAAGGGTCGGCTGTCTGGAACGTCGCGAGCCGCTGCAGACCTGCGGAGCGCGACGTCTTCTCGGCGGCCTCGATGGCGGAGTGATCGGGGTCGACCCCCTCGATGTGCGTGCGGAACCGCTCGGCCCACCACAGCACCGAACGCCCGGAACCGCATCCGATCCAGAGGACCTCCTGCCCGGTCTCCGCCTCAGCGAGCTGTGCGAGGCGGCGATGTATCGGTTCCGCCACTTCGGCCCACGGCTGCAGTACCGCGAGCAGCGCGGTGGGCGAGAGCCGAGGAGGCATAAGGCGAAAGGCTCGTCTCGGATGCCGGGATAGTCAAGAGGTGCTTGAATGCCGGGTCAGTTTGTCACCGATTCGCTCTTGACACGGTGCGAATCCCTGCTCACCGGTGCCGCACGGTATCTGCCACGAACCTCGTGCAACGGGCTGCACAGACGACTCCGAGCCGCTCAGCCGGCCGCCGGCTGCGCCAGGGCCTGCAGGTGCGCCGTCACTCCGGCCGCAATGCGCTGAGGCACGTACCCTCCCTCCAGCACCGACGCCAGCGGCACACCCAGGGTGCGCCACTCCTCGACCCACACGGCGTAATCCTCCGGCTCCAGCGTGAAGCCGGCCAGGGGATCGCCGGCCATGGCATCGAAGCCCGCCGAGATGATGAGCAGGTCGGGATGCCACCCATCTGTTGCGCGGCCCACCGCCTCGTTCAGGTCGGCGACATAGCGCTCCCGGGCGAGGCCCGGCGGCCGCGGCACGTTGAAGATGTTGCCCGCTCCCCGTTCCTCGGCCCGGCCGGTGCCGGGGTAGAGGGGCCACTGGTGCAACGACACATAGCGGATGCGGGGATCCGCTGCCACGAGATCTTGGGTGCCGTTCCCGTGGTGCACGTCCCAGTCCACGATGAGGACCCGTTCGAGGTCCATCTCCTCCAGGGCCGCCCGGGCAGCCACGACGACGTTGTTGATCAGGCAGAAGCCCATGGCACGACCGTGGGTGGCGTGGTGTCCCGGCGGACGCACCGGGGCGAACGCCGGCTCCCCGGAGAGCGCGAACCTGACGGCGGCGACGGCGGCTCCCGCCGCGTGACGCGCCGCCACCAGGCTGTGCTCGTTCATCGCGGTGTCGGCGTCCAGGGCGCCGCCGCCGCGTGCCGCCACCGCCGCGAGTCGCTCGAGGTACGGCTCCGCGTGCACACGGCGAATCGCAGCGTCACTCACCGGTTCCGCCTCGTGCCACACGAGCGCGGCGGCGGGCTCCCACGCCTGGAGCGCGCCGAGGATTGCCTCAAGCCTACGGGGCGACTCGGGATGGCCGGGCCCGGCACCGTGTTTCAGGGAGGAAGGGTGCCAGACGATGTGCATGGATTGGGTCGGGGGCTTGGTAGGGGCTTCAGGGGCTCAAGCGAACCTGCTTCACGTTGCCGGACGGCGGCGCGACGGCAGCACGATGAAGGCGGCCCGATCGGGGGCGCCGAGCCCCGACAGCGTCACTCCCTCGTCCAGTACCCGCCCGCCGCGGTACTTCACTGTGTAGGCCTCGGGATCGGGCTCGCGGCCGGTGGCGCGGCGCAGTGCTTCGGACTTGAGGCGCGCAACCGTCCAATCGGGGGCTGCCTCGAGGCGGACCGTGTCCCACATCTCCGAGACCCAGACCCGCACGGTGAGCCCGTTCGCCGCCATCATAACGCACCATCCTCGACGGCGGCGAGGGTGGAGAAGAACCGCCCGATGGCCTGGTCGAACAGTAGCGTGGACGCCCGCACGCGGGTGCCGCCCGACGACTCGAAGACCGCCAACGTCAGCTCCTCGCCGCCCTGGCCGCGGAACGCGGCGAAGTGGGGTCCCTCATCCTCGAGAAACGCCGCCTGGTGAGGGGCGCGCTCCGGGAAGAACAGCTTCGCCCGCTCCAGCACCTCGGCCGGGGAGAGGGAGGTTGTCGTCTCATGCGTCATGTTCGCATTCCTCTGCGCGGGTCGCCACCCGCCGGGTCAGGGTCGTACCGATAGCCAGGATCGGAAGAAGATAACGGGTCGCGCAAGCAGATCGTCACACTCACGCCCCGAGACCCGACCCGCGATCACCCTCGTTCTCCAGCAGTCCGCGCAGCGTCGCCTCGACCTGGGAATTCGGCACCGCCTCTGCCCCCGCCTCACGGGCCTGGCGCAACGCCTGTGGGTCCACGTGCGAGCCGAACGCGATGACCCGCGCGCCGCCGGCCACGAGCTCACGTACGCGCTCCACTGCCGCGGCGCTCCCCAGCTCCACGACCGCCACCGCGGCGGGCGCCTCCCTCACAACCTCCCGACCCGCGGCTCGCACCAGCCCTTCCAACTTGCCCCGGAAGAACAGATCGCGCGCCGCCACCAGCACCGGTCCCTCACTCGATGGGATCGACATGCGCTCGCTCCTCGGTGACGGGCGTAGCTCTGCGGAACAGATCCCACACATTGGGTTTGCGGCGGAACACGACCACCACGTCCCCGGACGGCGGGTGGGCCAACCCGTCGAGCGCCAGGTACAGGGGCAGCTGCACATCCGGCACCGGCACACGGTAGCAGGAGCCGTGCCACGGGACCTCGGCCCGTGACTGCAACTGGGTGACGACACGCTCGATGAACACGTCGTCGTCCACCCGGAAGATCCCCTCGGCCACTTGCTCCCCCGACTGATAGAACAGCGGATCGAAGCGTCGTCCCTCGTGCCGCAGGAAGTTCTGCCCGGCGGCCCAGTCGTACGCCTCCAGCTGGTCCGCCTGCGCGCGCCACTCCAGATGATGACGGAGCTCGTGCAGCAGCGTCTCCCAGGTTTCCTCCCGCCAGTCGAAGTCCGGCCGCTCGAGCGAGAGCTCACTGAACGATCCGTGGTACAGCACCACCCGGGAGAGAACCTGGTCGGTGCCCGTGTCGATGGGGATGCACTCCCCCAGGGTGTACACGTCGGCGTGCACCGGATCGGGGAGGACTTTGGGACTCACCTCGATGGCGGCGACACCGTCCAGGTAGCGCTCCGGGACCTCACCTGCCATCCGGTCGACCATGGCCCGGAACTGCGCAAGGCGCATGATACATCCTCACGGCTCTTCCTGCGGAGCCTCGATGCCGTGGGTATGCCGCGCCAGCCAGCGATTGGCGAGCAGCAGCAGCACCAGCACCACGGCCCACTGGAATAAGAGGGTCCCTACGTTGGCCTCGCGCAGCGGGTCGAGCCACCCAGCCAGGTCTCTGCCACGTACCTGGTATACCCACCAGCCCAGCAGCACGAGGGCCTCGAGGGGTACGAGTACCGAAATCACGAGGTCCCAGCCGCGGCCTACTTTGACGTCGGAGTGCTCATGGTTCAGCTGCTCCTCCCGGAACCGTCGGGCGCCGTACACCACGATCGCGATCGCGAAGAAGAGCCCCGAGAGCATCAATGCGACACCCCACACGAAGTCCTGGTTGTGCAGGAACCGCAGGGACAGGGCGGAGGGAAGCCCGAGGAGGAACCCCACCACCCCCACCACGCGGATCGCCTTGGCCCGCTCCATTCCGGCATCCCGCAGCACGCGCGTCGCCAGCTCGATCATCGCGATCAGGCTGGTGAACGCCGCAAACGTGAGGGCGAGGAAGAAGAGGAACATGAAGAACTGGCCCATCGGGATCCGGGCGAAGAGCTGCGGCATCCAGATGAACGTGAGCCCTTCGTTCCCGGTGCTGAAGATCGTCTCCTGGATGAGGTCGGGAGTGAGCGCGGCGCCGTCGCGCATGGCGGCGGCGAGGGCCGGGTAGGCGCCCAGCGCCTCGGGATCCGTCGCCAGGTTGGCGACCAGTTGGGGCACTACCGCGAACACGGTGCACAACACCATGATGCCCGCCAACAACGAGACCGTGTTGTTCGCCGTGGGGAGCAGGAACGCGTTGAGGGCGGTATCCTCCTGGGTGCGGAGGTACGCGGCGTACGCCAGGATCAGCCCCCAGCCCGCGCCGGTATCCCACGCGTTCTGCGTCAGTGCCTCGATCCAGATCCGGGCGTTCCCCAGCGCCGCCCAATCGACGCCGAACAAATAGGCCAGGCCGTCGGAAGATCCCTCGAGAGTGACGGCACGGATGGCCAGGGCGACGACCAGCAGGATGAGCGTCGGCATCAGGACCTGGGCCACCCGCTCGATGGCCCGCACGCCCCGGGCGACGACCAGGGTGCCGGTAACCATGGCGAGACCATGGGTGAGCACAGGCCACCACGAGCCTGTGAAGCTTTGCCAGAAGGCGCCGGGCTCCTGCCGGGGGATCTCACCCAGGAGTGAGGCCACCACATAGCGGATGGTCCATCCGGCGACCACCGAGTAGTAGAACATGATCGCCGTGGCCACGAAGGCGATGAACGCACCCATCCACGCCCACCGAGGACCCATCATCTGGATGAACGCACCAACCGGACCGGTACGCGTCTTCCGGCCGGTGCCGAACTCCACGAGGATGAGCGGAATGGACCAGAGGAAGAGGAAGGCCAACCACGCGACGATGAACTCACCGCCGCCGTTCTGGGCGGCGATCCTCGGAAACCGCCAGATGTTGCCGGTGCCCACGGCCATGCCGAGCATGGCCAGCATCATCACCCAGCGCGACGAGAACGCTTCCCGCTTCTGGCTCACGGCGGCTCCCTAGTTGAGGCGCGCTTCGAGCCGCGCGACCACATGATCGAACGTGAGATCCCCCCCCGTGACCTCGCCGCCCAGCCGGTCGGCCGGGTCGCGCTGCCCCCGGCGCATGAGGTCCCGGACCGCCTCGCCCGCCCTGGGGTTGCGGTACCAGTCTTCGTCGTACCGCTCTGTGAACGTGCGGGCCAGCCCCGCCTCCAGCTGCCACGCCCGCAGGTAGCGGGCAGCGTAGAAGCCGGGGTCAACGTCGAGGAGGCAATCGTCCTCCAGGTAGCGGAACCCGGTGGCTTCGGTGAGGCGCTCGGCGTAGCGCGTCCCCATCCCGGAGAAGTCGCCGCAGTGGAGCTCCAACTCGTACACGAGCTTCGCGGCGTAGCGCCGCACCAGGAACAGCTCGCTCACCGCGAGCTCGAAGGCGAGATCACGGGCGTCGGGCCGGCTCAGGCTGCCGTAGCGCTCCAGCCATCGGGGATCGATGGTGAGGTGATCCCACAGCATGGCGTAGGCCTCGGTCACCGAGTTGTCGCCCAGCCAGCGGGCGCTGAATGGCAGCTCAGGGTCCACCGACGCGAAGTGCATGGCGTGGCCGAGCTCGTGCCAGAACGTCCTGTAGTCGTTGTGCCCGCCGCGCGGCCGGATCACCAGGTAGACCTCCTGCGGCACCCGCACCGGCGCGCAGAAGGCGCGGGGCTGCTTGCCTTCCCGCTCTTCCGTGTCGAAGCGAATGCGCCCCCCCTGAGTGGCGTCGAGCCCCATCTCTCCCATCTGGGCCGTCGCGGTCTCCAGGAGGGGACCGGCCGGGAAGGCAGCATCGTAGCGGTCGGCGCGAAACAGCCACGCCGAGTCGGCGCGCTCCAGTGCCGAGATCGGCAGCCCCAGCCGCTGCCGCGCCAACAGGGCGAGACCGTCCCGGTACATGTCGGCAGTCCGCTCGAGAAACTCCCGGGCGCACCCGCCCAGGGCTGCGAGATCGATGCCGGCAAGGGCGCTCCATGCCTCGACGTAGCGGCCCAGGTCGAGGGCTTCGAGGGCGTCGTGCTCGATTTGGAACCGCTCCCGTAGCAGCGCGTTGAGCCCCTGGGCACCGGTCTCGGCCCGCGCCACATCCAGCGCCCTGCGGTACTCCCGATCCGCCGAGTTGGCCAGCTCTATGGGCACCCGTAGGTAGGGGATCGCGCGATCGTCTACCGACACGCTCGCTCCCTGTTCCCACAGCAGCTGGCGCTCGTCCGCGGAGGCCACCATACGGCCCACCCGCACTTGCACCACCCACTCGAGCAGCGGCGGGGAGCCGCTCTCCTGAGCAACCGCCAGCGCCGCGTCGCTGGCAAGCGCAGCGTAGCGGTCGTAGATCGTCTGGAACTCCGGGTCGGCTTTGAGACCGGCGAGGGTGAGATAGTGCTCCCGGCCCAGCTCCTGGTGCAGCGCCTCGCCCTGGACCAGCAGCGCGTCCAGCTTCACGAGGCGAGCCGCTCCTCCAGGTACCGGGCGAGTTGATCGGTGTGCACGCGCTCCTGCACCAAGGTGTCCCGATCCCGAACGGTCACGGTCTGGTCCTCTAGGGTCTGCCCGTCAACGGTGACGCCGAAGGGCGTACCGGCCTCGTCCTGGCGGCGATAGCGGCGCCCGATGGAGCCGCCGTCGTCATAGAACACGGGGAAGCGCCGTGTGAGATCGTCCCGTATGCGGCGGGCCACATCCGGCATGCCGTCCTTCTTCACCAACGGGAATACCCCGGCCTTGATCGGAGCCAACGACGGCGCCAGCGCCAGCACCACCCGTTGCTCGCCCTCCACCGTCTCCTCGCGGTACGCGTCCACCAGTACCACCAGTGCGAGGCGATCGGCTCCCAGCGACGTCTCGATGATGTACGGGACGAAACGCTCCCGGGTCGCGGCGTCCATGCACTCGAGCTTCTTCCCCGAGTACTCCTGGTGCCGTTTGAGGTCGAAGTCAGTGCGGTTGTGAATGCCCTCGAACTCCTGCCAACCGAACGGGAACTCGTACTCGATATCGAATGCCTTCTTGGCGTAGTGCGCCAGCTCGTCGGAGGCGTGCTCGTGGAACCGCAGCTTGCCGGGCTCGATTCCCAGCTCTCGATGCCAGACGATGCGCGCCTCCTTCCACTCCTCGAACCAGCGCTCGTCCTCGCCCGGCTTCACGAAGAACTGCATCTCCATCTGCTCGAACTCTCGGGTGCGGAAGATGAAGTTCCCCGGCGTGATCTCATTACGGAACGCCTTGCCGACCTGCGCGATACCAAACGGGATCTTCTGGCGCGCCGCCTGCATCACGTTGAGGTAGTTGACGTAGATGCCCTGCGCTGTCTCCGGCCGCAGGTACACCACGGCGGCGGCGTCTTCCACCGGCCCCATGAACGTCTTGAACATGAGGTTGAACATCCGGGGCTCGGTGAGATCGCACTGCTCCGCGTCGCCCGGCTTCTTGCTCGGCTTCTGGGGGCACTGAAACTGGTCGAGCTGGTCGGCGCGGAAGCGCGCCTTGCAGGTGCGGCAGTCCACCAGCGGGTCGGTGAAGCCCTCCACGTGGCCCGACGCCTCCCACACGCGGGAGTGCATCAGGATCGCGGCGTCCACCCCCTCGATGTCTTCCCGCTCGTGCACCATGGAGCGCCACCAGCGCTCCTTGAGGTTGTTCTTGAGCTCGACACCCAGCGGCCCGTAATCCCACACCGAGCCGAGGCCGCCGTAGATCTCAGAGGACTGGAAGATGAAGCCCCGGCGCTTCGCCAGGGATACGAGCTTGTCCATCAACGCAGTATCGGCCATCGCACCGAAGATGCCGGGGTCAACGACAGGGGTGAGGAACGGCGAAGTATAGAGTTGGGTTACTGCCCCAGCAAGCGAACCACGCGTGCCAGTCCCCGCGAGGCCCGCCGCGCGAGATCGTCGGAGGACCACACTCCCCCACCCGACTCCACCACGACCCCGGCGGGTACCTCGCTCACCCTTGGGGCCAGCAGCAGGACCGGCACCCGCGCCGCCGCCGCGCGGGCGATCACCTCGCCGGTGAGTTTGCCCTCGAGGGAGGTGCGATCGAAGGCGCCCTCTCCCACGACCACCAAAGCCGCCTCCTCCAGGAGCCCGCCAAGCCCGGCCTGCTCCAGCACCCAGCCTGCCCCCGACACGATCTCGGCCTCACCGAAGAAGGCGAGCCCGAAGCCCAGGCCCCCCGCCGCGCCGGCGCCGGGGAGATCCGCCAGCTCGCCTCGGCCCGCCGCCGCTGCCACTGCGGCGAGCCGCTCGAGCCCTGCGGCGAGCAGCTCCACGCCTGCCGGCGGAGCCCCCTTCTGGGCGGCGTAAACCCGGGCGCCCCGGGGACCGGTGAGCGGGTTCCGCACGTCGGCGAGAGCCGTGAGCCGGGGCCCGGGGCGCTTCCCGGGCTCGAGCCGCGCCAGGGACGGCAGGGCGCCCCCACCCTCGGGGAGCGGGGCGCCCGACTCGTCCACCGGGGTCCAGCCCCAGGCCCGCGCCAGCCCCAGGCCTCCATCCACGGTGGCGCTGCCCCCCAAGCCGACGTAGACCGCGGCGGCCCCCAGGTCGGCGACGGCCTTGATCAGGGTCCCCACGCCCCGGGAGGAGGTGCGCAGCGGGTCGCGTTCCCCCGCTGCGAGCAGGCTGAGGCCGCACGCCAGCCGTGATTCCACCACCGCGGTGCGCTCGTCGAGCCACCCCACCTCCAGCGCCACGGGCCGGAGCAGCGGGTCCTCCACCCGGTGCACCGTGCGTCGCACCAGCCGGGCCCCCAGGGCCTCCAGTAGACCGTCGCCGCCGTCGCTGCCGTAGACCACCACGGGCTCAAGCCCGGCGTCCCGCACGGCCCGCTCTACCGCGGCGGCCACCTGGACCGGGGTCAGGGTCTCCTTGAAGGCCTGGGCCACGATCACCACACGCGAGCCGCTCACCTCGTCACCTCAGAATGTGCGCAATGTCGCAGACAGAACGCAGCCACCCTGTAAGGTTATGGCAATCCGGTACTTGTGCAAACCATTGGGGTTGCTTAGCTTGCCCGCGGACAAGGGGCAGATGATCGACGTCGCTGGTGGTGGTCGGCTTCCCGGGCTCCGGGACCAGGCGCCGCCCCGGGAGATCCACCTGCGGGATCTCTGGGCGGTCGTGATGCGGCATTGGAAGGTCGTCGTGTTCCTCACCGTGGTGGTGGCGGGCGGGGCGTATCTCTCCAGCCGCGGCGCGATCCCACGGTACCAGTCCAATCTCACCGTCCAGATGAGCTCACCCAAGCAGGTCTTCGCCCGGGCCGACGACATCGACGTGGACGAGCTCGCGCTGCGGACCGACCCGATCCTGTCCGAAGCCCTCGTCCTGACCACGCAGCCGCTGGCCCTGCGGGTCGTGGAGGCCCTGGCGCTGCAGTTGGAGGTGGAGGGGGACCCCACCATCCAGCGGCAGCGCGTGTTCAGCGCCATCGAGGTCGACTCGTATCCGCCGTACCGCACCTACGAGCTGGAGCAGCACAGCCCCAGCCGCGGCTTCGAGCTCAAGACCCTCGACGGCGAGATCATCGCCGCCGGCCGCTACTACGAGCTGGCCTCCGGTCCCGGCTTCTCGTTCCGCCCCCTCCCGCCGGAGGGCAGCGCCCGCACGGTGCGCTTCTCCATCGTCCGGTCGGAGCACGCAGCGGGATGGGTCCGGGCCGGCCTGGGGTACCGGGTGCGGGAGGGGACCAACGCGGTGGACATCAGCTTCACCGGATCGGACCCGTCCCTGGTACCGCTGGTGCTCAACCAGGCCGCCCTGGAGCTGCGGGAGGACGGCGCCGCCCGGGCCCGGGCCGCGGCAGCCCGCAAGCGCGAGTACATCGCCGAGCAGCTGGTCCGCGCCGAGGAAGCAGCCCGCGAGAAGCTCGCCGAGCTGCAGCAGTTCAAGGAGGACCAGCGCATCACCGACCTGACGGCGGAGGAAGCATCCATCGTCAGATCCATTAGCACGTTCGGCCAGGAGCGCCAGCGCCTCCTGGTACGCATCACGATCCTCAGCGAGACGTTGGCCGGGATGGACACCCTGGGGATCGAGGGGTTAAACCGCCTGGCTGCCATCCAGGGCACCGAGTCCAATCCGGTCCTCGCGTTCCAGATCCGGCGGCTGCTGGAGTTGTACGAGGAGCGGCGCCGCCTCACTGCCGGCGCCCTGGGCCTGCGGGAGGACAACCCCCAGGTGCAGGCCGTGGACCAGCAGATCGGCGCCGGGCACGTGGCCCTCCGGTCGGCGGTCGACGCCGAGCTGCAGAGCCTCCACCGTCGTGAGGAGGCGATCACCAGCGAGGTCGCGCGCCTGCGGCAACAGCTGATGGCGTTCCCCGGCAAGGAGACCCGCATCGCCCAGCTCCAGCTCGAGGGCAGCATTGTGGAGGACACCTACCGCTACCTCCTGGCGCAGTTTCAGCAGGCGCGGATGCAGGAGATGACCATCGCGCCGTACGTGAGCATCCTGGACGGCGCATCCGGTGCGTTCCGCATCGGCACCAACCTGCGGCAGAAGGTGCTCCTGGGCCTGTTGGTGGGGCTGCTGCTGGGTATCGGCGGGGCGTTCTTCCTGGAGTACCTGGATCAGACCATCAAGAGCGCCGCGGACATCGAGCGATCCATCGGCACACCGGTGCTGGGACGCATCCCCCTGGAATCCAAGCTGGCAGCCGGCTCCAACGGGCGCCGCCAGGAGATCGTGGTGCTGACCCACCTCAGCGCTGACGACCCCGCCGTCGAGGCCTTCCGCGCCTTGCGGACCAACGTCACGTTCGTGGGGGCCGAGCGGCCCGTGCAGCTCATCACGGTGACGAGCCCGGGACCCGGCGAGGGGAAGTCCACGACGGCGGCGAACCTCGCCCTCGTGCTGGCGCAGGGCGGAGGCAGCACCCTCCTGGTGGACGGGGACCTGCGACGGTCCTTGCTGCATCGCACCTTCGGCGTGCTCCAAGAGCCCGGCCTCACAGACGTCCTCATCGGCCAGGCCAGGGCGCGGGAAGCGATCCGGCCCGAGATCCAGCCCCACTTCGACGTGCTTCCGGCCGGCGCAGCCCCACCCAACCCGGCTGAGCTCCTGAGCTCGGACGCCATGCGCCGCCTCATCGCGGAGCTGCGCAGGGACTACGAGTTCATCGTGATGGACACGCCGCCGTCGCTCCCGGTGACCGACGCGGTGGTCCTCTCGGCCCTGGCGGACGCCACGATTCTCGTCATGCGGGCCGGCGAGACCGAGGAGACCGCCGCCCAGCGCGCCGTGGAGGAGCTCAGGCGTGTCCGGGCCCGGGTAGCGGGCGCCGTGCTCAACGGCGTGAGCGCCCGGGGGGACCGCTATTACACCTACTACAGCAGGCGCTACGGGCCACGCCGTCGCCGGGCCCCTACCAGATCGCTGCGGTCACGCCTCCTCAGTAGTCTCTAACCCTTTATAGTAGGGCCACTTAGCCGGCACAACGCCGGGCTGACGCCCGGGTGCCACATTGTGTGCGCCGCGCCGGTGCCCCCCTCGGACGGCGCGGCCCCTGACACGGAAGACCGTTCACTATGGATGCCTGACCCGCACTTGGTTCTAGGGCGCACAGTGTGCGGCAGGCGCGCCCCTAGGGCTTCGGCCCTAGGGGCTTCTTCATTGCCGTGGATCGAGAGGTCTGTTTCCGGCTCAGGTGAGCTCGATCATCTGATCCTGACGTGTTCCCACGCTCAGGTACGCCACCGGCGTCTGCAGCAGCGCCTCGATCCGCTCGACGTAGGCCCGGGCCTCCGGCGGCAGGCTGGCCAGGGACCGGGCATCGCCGATGGGCCGGCACCACCCCGGCATGCTCTCGTACACCGGGTCCACCCGACCCAGGCGGCCGAGGTCGGCGGGGATCGTATCCAGCTCCTCGCCGTTCACGCGATAGCCGACGCACAGCGGGATGTCCGGTATCGTGTCCAGGACGTCCAGCTTGGTCAGCGCCAGGTGGGTCAATCCGTTCACCCGCGCGGCGTGGCGCGCCACCACCGCGTCGAACCAGCCGCACCGCCTGGGGCGTCCCGTGGTTGCGCCGAACTCCGCCCCCAGGCTGCGTAGCTGCTCCGACTGCTCGGCGTCGGCCTCCGTGGGCAGGGGCCCGTTGCCCACCCGGGTGGTGTACGCCTTGAGCACCCCCAGCACGGCATCGATGGCGGTGGGACCGATTCCGGCACCCGTCGCGGCCCCTCCCGCCGTGGTGTTGGACGACGTCACGAAGGGATACGTGCCGTGGTCCACGTCCAGCAATGCGCCCTGCGCGCCCTCCAGCAGGACGTGGCTCCCAGCCTCGAGCTCGTCCTGCACGAGGCGGCTCGTGTCTCCGGCCAGCGGCAGGATGGAGGCCGCGATGCCCTCGAGCAGCTCCATCTGCTCGTCCGGCTCCACCCGGTGGGCGGCACCCAGCAGCTGGAGCACATCGTTCACCCACGCGACCCGCTCCCGGACCAGCGTGGCCGCGTGGCCCAGGTCTCGGAGATCGGCGACCCGCAGCCCCCGCCGACCGAACTTGTCCTCGTACGCCGGACCGATCCCCCGGCCGGTGGTGCCGAGGCGCTGCCGTTCCTCCGCGGCCCGCTCCATCGCCTTGTGATAGGGGAGGACCAGGTGCGCCCGATCGGAGATCACCAGCCGACCCGCCACCTCGATGCCCTGCCCTTCGAGCTCGCCGATCTCGTCCAGCAGGGTCACGGGATCCAGCACGACACCGTTGCCGATTACACAGCGGGTGTCTTCGTTGAGGATGCCGGTGGGAATCTGGTGCAGGATGAACTGGTCGCCGCCCTTCACGACGGTGTGGCCGGCGTTGGCGCCGCCCTGATACCGCACGACCAGATCCGCGTGGCGGGAGAGCACGTCGACCACCTTGCCCTTCCCCTCATCCCCCCACTGTACCCCCACCGCCACCACGCACCGCCGATCAGGACCGAACATAACGCTCCGTCTCCTGGTCACACACACAAAAAAAGCCCCCCGGGGTCCCGGTGGGCATCCTTTGACGCAAGCTATCCGAGGAACGAGAGCCCGTCAACCAAGCAGGCGCCGGGTCGCGGCGGCGGCCGCTTCACCCGCAACAACGGCCGCGGCGGGGTCCAGCCGGGCCGCCTCGTCCCGGGGCGTATGCACCACCCCGAGGGTCACCCAATCACCGCGGCTCAGAGTGACGCCGGGCATGTCGGCTCGGGCCAGCACGGCCCCATCGACGAAGGTGCCCATGGGGAGCCGCGCAGTGACCACCCGATGGCCGGTAGCCGCGAGGGCCACCTGGAGGGCGCCACGTAACGCCACGGCCCGTGCCGAGCGCCGGGTTGGGTGCAGCTGCAGCCGGTAGGCGCCGCGGGAATCCACGCCGTCGAAGTTGATGAACGTTCCCCCGCTGCCACCCCCCCGGACCCAGGCCTCGGCGCCGAGCATCCCGAACTCTTCGGCGCTGGTAATGAGCACGCCCACGTCCGCCCGATCGCGGAGCTGCTCGGCAGCCACCAGCGCCGCCACCACACCGCTGGCGTTGTCCACCGCGCCCGGTGAGCGATCCTGCGGCGCTCCGAGTGAGAGGGCGGCACCCCCCAAGAGCGCCACTGCGGCCACCGGCAGAGCCGCCCACCACGGGACCGGCCCGGCGAGCCGCCCAGCTAGTAGCGCCGCCAGCCCCAGCGTGCCGATCCCGGCTGCGGCCACCGCCAGCACCCGGCCCGCCAGCGAGAAGCGCTGTGCCTTGCTGTCGGCGTGCGCCACCAGCCAGAGTGTCACGGCGCCCCGCGTCGCCACCAGGTTGGCGACAGCCACCTCGGGTCCGCCGACGGGGAGGCGACCCGCCGCCACACCCCACACCAGAAGTCCTGCCAGCCCTAGGGCGGCGGCACCCACCAGCACCGCGGGCCATGCGGGAAACGGGAGCATGAGCAGCGGAGCGATGCCGAGGGTTGACCATCCCAGGGCGGCCCCGCCCACGGCGACCGCGGTGAGGCGCCGTGCCGAGGCGGCAAACGGCTGGCGGGCGACGGCGTAGCCCATGGCGGCGAGCCGTTCGGCGATGATCTGCTCCACCTGATTCAACGCCTTGGAGCCCGGCAGGCGGGGCACCGCGATGCGGGCGATCAGCTCCCCGGCCCAGGCCGGTGGCACGTCAGGCGGCGGCGAGGTCCGCCCGGGCGAGGAGCTCGGCCAGCTGTCTCCGGTCCCGCTCCCCGAGATCGGACAGCGGCAGGCGGACCGGACCCCCCGGCAGCCCCAGCAGATCCATCGCCGCCTTCACGCCCGGCACGCCTCGGCGGGTCACGATCTCCCGGTGCAGCGGCGCCACCCGCTCCTGCGCCGCGCCGGCAGCCTTGCGGTCGCCGGCCTCGAAAGCCGTTCCGATGGCCACCGTCGCCCCGGCGGCGAAGCAGCCCACGGCAGCGACCGCTCCGGCCGCGCCGAGCTCCAGGGCCGCGTAGAACAGCGCCCCCGAGCCAACCAGCACCGCCCACGACGGAGCGGCGTCGCGATACGCGGC
Organism: Gemmatimonadota bacterium; assembly: GCA_039591655.1. Classification (GTDB taxonomy): domain Bacteria; phylum Gemmatimonadota; class Gemmatimonadetes; order Gemmatimonadales; family GWC2-71-9; genus WVYX01. Next base: position 17,430 of record JBDHDE010000026.1, on the reverse strand, counting down.
GAGGTTCTTGAGGTCGCCCGAGGAATCCTTGATGCCCCAGACGTTCTCGTGGCTCTCCAACGCAGCCACCAGTGCTTCACTCAGGGGCACGTGGGTGTACTTGGGGAAGTTGTACAGGATGACCGGAATGGGAGAGCCGTCGGCGACACGCCGGAAGTGCTCCACCAGGCCCGCCGGCGTGAGCACCGGCGCGTAGTAGCTCGGCGCCCGGACCAACACCGCGTCGGCACCCTCGTCACCCGCCGCACGACACGCAGCCACAGTGCCGCGGGTCGACTCACGACCGGCTCCACCTATGAGCCAGCTCTCGCTGGGCACCACGTCCCGCAGCCAGCCCAGGACCTGGCGATACTCTTCCTCGGACAGCAGGGACGCCTCGCCCGTGGACCCCGCCGCCACCACACCGGTGGCCCCCGCGGTCAGGACGGCCCGCGCGTTCTCCCGCAGCAGGACCGGCGCGACATCTCCCGTTGCGGGATCGAAGGGGGTCGTCAGCGGCACCAACAACCCTCCGGGTCGGCGACTCATTCCTTCTCTTCCTCGCCGCCCCCTTCCGACTTCGCCTTCTTCTTACCCTTCGCCTTGCTGGACCCGGCCCCGCCACGCTTCCGCGGGTCCGCGGGCTCTTCATCCTCCTCCTCGCCTCCATCTTCCAGCATGGCCTCGAGCAGTTCCTCGAAGTGATCCGGATCGAGCGCCGCTCCCCGCGCCGTCTCGAACGTGACGGTCCCGTCGGCCACCAGCAACGCAAGATGCTGTTCCATGCTCTGCATCCCGTGCTCTTCCTGCCACGCCTCGATCACGTCCCTGATCTCCCCCACCCGATTGCGGTCCCGCACGCACTCGCGGATCTCGGGTGTGCCGATCAGAACCTCCACGGCGGCGCAGCGGCCCCCTCCATCGGCCCGGGGAAGGAGGCGCTGGGCAACCACGGCCTGCAGTGCGTCCGCCAGGCGGACGCGTGCGACCTCCTGCTCCTCGGAGGCGAACATCCCCACGATCCGCGCCACGGTCGACATGGCGTCGGGCGTGTGTAGCGTCGAGATGAGCAGGTGTCCCGTTTCCGCCGCGGTCAGCGCCAAGTCCAGGTTCTCCACATCGTTCATCTCGTCGAGCAGAACCACGTCGGGATCTTGGCGCAGGGCCGCACGCAGACCCACGGCAAAGCTCTGTGTATCCGGCCCAACCTCCCGTTGGGTGACCGAGCTGTTGAGATCCCGATGCAGGAACTCGATGGGGTTCTCGAGGGTGACGATGTGCCGGTTCATCGTCTGGTTGATGTGATTGACCAGCGCCGCCATCGTGGAGCTCTTCCCGCTCCCGGTGGCCCCGCTCACCAGGATTATGCCTCGCTCCATCTCGGCGATATGGTGGAGCACGGCGGGCAACCCCAGCCGCTCGATCGAGGGCACCTCGAAGGGGATCACCCGCATCACCACCATGAACGACGAACGCTGGCGCAGGATGTTGACCCGGAAGCGCCCGATCCCCGCCGACCCCCACGAGCAGTCGTAATCCCGGATCTGATCGAGCTGTCGGCGGTCCGCCTCGACCGGAACGAGCTTGGCGGCGATGGCCTTGGTCTGGTCGGGCGTGAGCCGCTGCTTGGTGAGCGGCACGAGCTTGCCGTCGATGCGTGCGCGGAACACGTCGCCGGCCTTGATGTGGATGTCCGACGCGCCACGCTCGACCGCGGCCTTGATGATGTTCTCCATACGCTAGTAGCCGACCTCTGGGTCCACCAGGTTCTTGAGGCGCCGGCCCGACAGATAGCGGCCGATGTTCTCAACGATCAACGCCATCTCTCGCTCCCAGAACCGCTCCGACACCGCGCTCACGTGCGGGGTCAGTAACACCCGGGGATGATCCCAGAACGGGTGATCCGCCGGCAACGGCTCCGCCGCGAAGACGTCCAACACGCATCCCGCCACACTTCCCCGCTCAAGGTGTGCCAAGAGGGCCTCCTCGTCCAGCAACGCCCCGCGGGCGAGGCTCACGATGAAGCCGCCGGGCGCCAGAGCGCCGAGCACCTCAGCGTCCACCACGCGCCGGGTCTCGGGCGTCTGCGGCGCAGCGATCACCAGCACATGGCTCCACCGGGCGAGCCGCACGAGGTCCCGGGGCCCTCCCACCCACTGCACGCCGGCCGGGCGGCGCCGGTCCGGGTGGCGCCGCACGCCCCGTACCTCCATACCGAGCGCTGCGCAGCGACGCGCCACGGCCCGGCCGATGCCGCCCAAGCCCACGACGCCCACACGGGTGTCGGACAGCTCGCGCAGCGGGACCGCCCCATTGGTGAACTCGTCCCGCGCCCAACGGTGCTCACGCTGCGACGCAACCGCTGCATGGAACCCACGGACGCAAAACGTGACGGCGCCGACGGCCCAGTCGGCCATGGGCTCGGCGTTCACGCCGCGCGAGTTGGTGAGCCGGGCGCCGGAGGCCAGCAGCTCCGGCGTGAGGCTCGCCCGTACACCCGCGGCTCCGGAGTGGGCCCAGCGCAGGGAGCCCGCCGCGGCCTGCGCGACCGCCGGGGGCACCCCCCAACCGAAGTAGAGCTCCGCCCCCCGTGCCGCGTCCGCGGCTGCTCGCGAGCCCACCGCGCCGTCGCCGTCACTCACCGCTGCGGCATCCACATTCACGATCTGCCACCCTCGACCAAGGGCTCGGCGGATGGCCACGACGGACTGCAGGGGGATGCGCCAGACCGGTCGCGGCGAGGCGAGATCGACGACGGCGCGTCTCACTCGTCGATGGACAGTGTGTACGCGCCCGAGGTTCGCAGGAGCTTGAGTCGGACCGCGTCATGCAGGCGCGCCGGTCCGCTCATGGAGATCTGTACTATGAGGCGGTCCTCTTGCCGCTCGGAGCGCAGCTCCTCGACCTCCAGCCCGGCGTTGCGCACGATGCGCTCGATGTCCGCCACGGCTTCGGCGGTCGGCTCCACCTCCAGCGTCACCCGACTCACGCCGCCACGATGGGTCAGGTACCGCTCGAGACCTCCCAGGAGCCCCAGGACGAGCACCACCAGGAGGGTAGCACCGGTGGCCTCGAGGATCGCACCGGCCCCGACGGCGACGCCGATTGCCGCCACGAGCCAGATGGTTGCCGCACTGGTGAGACCGCTGATGTGCCCCCGGCTGTGCAGGATCGTGCCGGCGCCGATGAAGCCGACACCGGTGACGATCTGGGCGGCAATCCGGCCGGGATCGCCGCCGGGCCCCGCGACGTAGATCGAGAGTTGGGTGAAGAGCGTCGCGCCGACGCAGATGAGGATGTTGGTGCGCAGACCCGCCGCCTTGCCGCGCAGCTCCCGCTCGAACCCGATCGCCCCCCCGAGCACAACGGCCATGACGAGCGCCCACAGGAGATCGAGCCGCAGGTCACGGACGATCTCGGGCCAGATGCCGCTCATGCCTTCGACGGTACCTCCACGTGCGGGGCGAGCAGTCCCATCCGCTCGCGCACATCGCGCAGCGTATCGACCGCGACGGCCCGGGCGCGGGCGGCGCCGGCCGCCAGGATCTCGTGAACGACGTCCGGCCGGCTCTTCAGCTCGGCTGCGCGCTCCCTCATCGGTGCGAGCTCGGCCACCATGTTATCCGCCAGCACCCGCTTGCAGTCGAGACAGCCCCAGCCGGCGGTGCGGCACTTCTCGGCTACCTCGTCCACCGTGGCCTGGGAAGAGAAGTGTCGGTGCAGGCTGTAGAGATTGCAGACCTCGGGGTTGCCCGGATCCTTCTTGGTGACCCGTGCCGGATCGGTCACCGCGGGGCGCAGCAGCTGCCAGATACCGTCGGGCTCCTCGAGGATACCGATGGTGTTGCCGAGGCTCTTGGACATCTTGCTCTGCCCGTCGAGTCCGAGAATCCGCCGGGCTTGCCCCACCACCACCTTCGCCGCCGGCTCCGGGAAGTAGGCGCCGTAGCGGCTGTTCCACTTCCGGGCTATCTCCCTGGTCAGCTCGATGTGCTGCACCTGGTCTTCGCCCACCGGCACGATCTCGCCCTTGTAGAGCAGGATGTCGGCGGCCTGCAGCACCGGGTAGTTCAACAGGCCTGCGAGGATGCTTTCTTGCCGCTGCGCCTTGTCCTTAAATTGCGTCATCCGCTCGAGCTCACCGAGCGGCGTCACCGTATTGAACAGCCACGCGAGCTCGGTGTGCTCGGTCACGTGCGACTGCACGAACAGCACACAGCGCTCCGGATCGAGCCCCGCCGCCATGAGGCCCACAGCCATGTCGAATGTGTGGCGCGACAGAAGATCCCTCTCGTAATCCTGCGTGATGGCGTGGTAGTCGACGATACAGAAGAAGCACTCGTGCTCCTCCTGCAGAGGCACCCAGTTCTTGACCGCCCCGAGGTAGTTGCCGATGTGCAGCTCACCGGAAGGCTGAATGCCCGAGAAGACTGTTGCCATGGCCGCAAGCTATGGACCCACTAGAGGGACCGCAAGGTGATTGATTACCGACACTTACTGCGCCTCGCCACGACGGCGGCCGAGCGCGGAGCCGAGCACATACGCTCGGTCGCCCGCCCCACCGACCCCGCCGAATGGGGGCTCAAGGGGGTGAGCGACTTCGTCACCCGCGTGGACCGCGAGGCCGAAGTCATCATCGGCGACCTGCTGCGGGAGGGCGCCCCCGACTCGGTCGTGCTAGGCGAGGAGCTCTCCCCGGAGGCTCCCGGCACCGGACTCGTGTGGGTGGTGGATCCCCTGGACGGCACCACCAACTACCTGCACCGCTACCCGGCCTACGGCGTGAGCGTGGCGGCAGTCGCGGACGGTGAGCTCGCCGCGGGGGTCGTGGTGGACGTGGCCGCGAACCTGGTGTACCACGCGACTGCGGGCGGCGGGGCTTGGCTGGGGGACCGCCGGCTCGAGGTCTCGCAGGTGGCCGACCCCACCCTAGCGCTCATCGGAACCGGCTTTCCCTTCAAGGTCCTCGACCTGCTGCCGCAGTACCTGCGACAGTTCACCACCATCCTCCACCGCACCAGCGGTATTCGGCGGGCGGGCGCCGCCTCCCTCGACTTCGCGGACCTCGCGCAAGGCCGCTTCGACGGATTCTGGGAGCTGCACCTGGCGCCGTGGGATGTCGCGGCGGGGGCGCTCATACTGCGGGAGGCCGGCGGGGTGGTGACCGATCTCGACGGCGGGAGCGACATCGTGCGCCACGGGGCCTTCGTCGCCGGTAACCCGGCGATTCACGAATGGTTGCTCTCGGTGCTGCGTGAGTAGCCCCGTGGCGGGGAAGGCGCCGCAAGCTCCCGACGGTCAGGCCGTCGCCGCCTCCGGGACGGGGGTGAGGATCCGCGGCCTGTCAGGCGCGATGACCACCGTGTGCTCGAAGTGGGCCGAGCGTGAACCATCGGCGGTCACCACCGTCCACTTGTCGTCCAGGGTACGGATCTCCGGGCGCCCGGCATTCACCATCGGCTCGATGGCGAGGGTCATTCCCGCTGCGAGGCGCGGGCCCCGCTTGCGCTTGCCGTAGTTGGGGACCTGCGGCTCCTCGTGAAAGCTAGCGCCGATGCCGTGGCCCACCAGTTCCCGCACGACTGAGTAGCCGGCGCCCTCGGCAACCCGCTGGACGGCGTGGCCGATGTCGCCCACGTGGTTGCCCGCCACCGCCGCGAGAATGCCGGCCTCCAGTGCCTCCCGCGTCACGCGAAGCAGGCGCCCAACGTCCTCCCCCACCTCGCCGACGCTCACCGTCGTGGCGGAGTCCGCGTGCAACCCGTCGAGCCAGACGCCGCAGTCGATACTGATGATGTCGCCGTCCTCGAGGACACGCTCATGGGACGGAATGCCGTGTACGATCTCGTGGTTGATGGACGTACAGAGCGACGCAGGGAAGTCGTACAGCCCCTTGAATGAGGGACGGGCACCCGGATGGCTCCGGATAAACTCCTCGGCGAACTCGTCCAGCACGGCGGTGCTCACGCCGGGCTCGACACGGTTCGCCACCAGCGCCAGTGCCTCGGCCAGGATCTTCCCGGCCGCCGCCATGGTCTCGATCTCGCGCGGGGACTTGATCGTGATCACGCCTGCAGCGCCTCCTCCATCCGGTCGGCAATCTCCTCGACACTCCCCGTGCCCGGAACGTCCACCAGCAGGCTACGGTCCCTGTAGTACGATATCAGAGGCTCCGTTTGTTCCCGGTACACGGCGAGACGCTGTTGGATCGTCTCCTCCGTGTCGTCCGTACGGCCCTCTTTCCGTGCCCGTCCCAGGAGTCGCCGCACGAGCTCCTTCTCCGGCACATCGATCGACAGGACCCGGTCTACCCCTTCACTCCGCTGGGCGAGAAGGCCGTCCACCGCTTCCGCCTGGGCAACCGTCCTGGGAAACCCGTCCATGATGATCCCGCGCGCCGCCTCCGGTGACGCCAGCACTTCCTCGATGAGTCCCAGGATGATCTCGTCCGGAACGAGCAGGCCGTTGTCCATGTACTGCTTCGCCTGCTGGCCGAGCGACGTCCCCCGGGCGGCGGCGCTCCGCAGCAGGTCGCCCGTTGACACCCTGGGCAAGCCGGAGCGCTCCGACAAGAGAGCCCCCTGAGTTCCTTTCCCGGAACCCGGGGGGCCGAGCAGAATGACGTTCATCGGCTTGCGCCTCTTGGATCGCTCACCTGGCTCACATGAACCGGCCGCGGCGGCCCCGGAACTTCACCCGCCCCTGCTTCATGAAGTCGTCGTAGTGCCGCAGATGCAGGTGCTGCTGCACCTGGATCCACGTATCGAGGGCCACACCGACGACGATCAGCAGTGCCGTCCCGCCGAACGTGAACGGCACGTTGAACGTGTCGAATATGAAGAACGGCAACAAGGCGATGAACGTGAGGAACAACGAACCCGGCAGCGTCACCCGTGTGAGGGTTTCATCGACGTAGTCCGCCGTAGGTCCACCGGGCTTCACACCTGGAATGAACCCGCCCTGCTTCTTCAGATTCTCGGCGATGTCGAGCGGATTGAAGATGATGGACGTGTAGAAGTACGAGAAGAAGATGATCAGCAACCCGTAGCTGATGTAATAGACGGTGGAGCCGGGCCGGAATGAGTCCGACAGAATCCGCATCCATGGAACGTTGCTGAACATGGCGATCGTTCCAGGCACCACGATGATGGCCTGGGCGAAGATGATCGGCATCACGCCTGCCGAATTGATGCGGATGGGAATGAACGTCTTCTGCCCCTCTCGAATGCGCCCCCGTCCCATCACCTTGCGCGGGATCTGAATCGGGATCCGCCGCGCCGCGACAGTCACCGCGACGACGCCCGCCACGACGGCGAGCATCACGAGCACCAGCACGATCAGTCCTTGCGGCGACAGCACCCGCGTCTGCACGAACTGCACCGTCAGCGCCGTCCCCGGGAGGAAGCCTTCCATGATCGAGAAGAAGATCATGAGGCTCATGCCGTTCCCGATGCCACGCTCGGTGATCCGCTCACCGAGCCACATGATGAACACGGCACCGCACGTGAGCGTGATCATGGTCACCGCCCGGAACCCGACGCCGGGCTCGGGCACCGCGCCCTGTTGCTCCGCGAAGATCGCAAACCCGTACGCCTGGAACAGCGACAGGATCACCGTGGCATACCGCGTCCACTGAGTGATCTTCTTCCGCCCCTCCTCTTCCTTCTGGAGCTTGTCGATGTAGGGGAACACCGCGCCGGCCAGCTGGAACATGATCGACGCGGAGATGTACGGCATGATGCCGAGGGCCAGGACCGTCGCTCGAGACAGCCCCCCACCCACGAACATGTCGTACATTCCGAAGAAGGTGCCGGCCCCCTGGTTGCGGATGAAATCCGCGAGCACCTGGACATCCACGCCCGGCGTAGCGATATGCGCACCGGCCCGGTAGACCGCCAGGCAGAGGAGCGTGAAGAGGAGCTTCTCCTTGAGCTCCGGTACGGCAAACAGGTTTGGTATGCGGGGTACGGCCATCCGCTCAGTCCTCGATCCGCCCGCCCGCTTGCTCGATCTTGTCGCGCGCGGTCTGGGAGGCCGCACAGCCCTTGACCACATATGCGCGCGACGCTTCGCCCATTCCCAGGATCTTGATCGGCCCGGCCGCCCGGCTCACGAGGCCGCGCTCAACCAGCACGGCCGGCGTCACCGTCGGATCCGGCAGCTTCTCGAGATCCCGCAGGTTCACCACCTGCGCCGGCACCCGGAAGGGATTCGTGAAACCGCGCTTCGGCACACGGCGCGTGAGTGGCATCTGCCCGCCCTCGAAGCCCGGTCGCACGTTGCCGCTGGCCCGGGAACGCTGACCCTTGTGACCGCGGCCGGCGGTCTTACCGAGGCCCGAGCCCGGTCCACGTCCCTTGCGCTTGGGCGCCTTCTTGGCACCCGCCGGCGCTGGCAGGTTGTGCAGCCCGAGCTTCTCGTTCTTGGCCATCACGCCTCCTCGGGAGTCACGCGGATCAGGTGCCCGACCTGGCGGACCATGCCCCGGACCGATGGGTTGTCGGGCAGCACCACCTCATCCTGATGGTGCTTGAGCCCCAACGCTCGTAGCGTGCGCCGGTAGGTCCCCGGGTGTCCGATGCCGGACCTGGTCTGGCGCACCCGCAGCCGCGTTCCCTGCGGCGAAGCCTGGCTCGCCTCGCTCGCGGACTTCGTGGCCTTCTTCGTGGCCCGCTTCTTGGCGGTGGTCTTCGTCGTCTTCTTCTTGGCGGTGGTCTTCCGCTTGCTCGTGCCCGCGGTCTTCTTAACCATCGACCACCTCCTGCCGCGGCCGGTAGTCGATCTCCGCGGGATCCGCCCCGCGCTGCCGTGCCACGTCGCTCACTGTGAGCAGCTGCGTCAGTCCGTCCATGGTCGCCCAGACCATGTTGAGGGGGTTCGCCGACCCGAGCGACTTGGTGAGGATGTCGGTGATGCCGACGCACTCCAGCACGGAGCGAACCGGCCCTCCGGCAATGATGCCCGTTCCTGCGGTCGCCGGCTTGAGAAGCACCCGTCCAGCGCCGTGCGCACCCACAATCTCGTGGGGGATCGTCGTCCCTTCACGGGGGATCGCCCGCATACCGCGTCGGGCGTTCTCCACCGCCTTGCGCACCGCCTCGGATACTTCGTTCGCCTTGCCCGTACCGACTCCGACTTTGCCGTTGCCGTCGCCCACGGCCGCCAGGGCGTTGAACGAGAACCGCCGACCGCCCTTCACCACCTTGGCCACGCGGTTGATGTTGATCACATTCTCGATCAGATCCGATTCGCGATCGCGATCGCGGCGCGGACCACGATCCCTTCCCTGATGCGCCATAACGTCAGAACTCCAATCCGCCGTCGCGCGCGCCCTCGGCCACGGCCCTGACCCGTCCGTGATACGGGTACCCACCGCGGTCGAACACGACGCGCTTGATACCGAGATCGCCAGCGCGTTGGGCCAATAGCTTCCCAACTTGGAACGCGGCGCCGACCTTGCCCTTCTTCTCCGGCGCGAAGCCCTTGATCTTATCGCTCGCCGCGGCGAGCGTCACGCCACGAGCGTCATCAACGAGCTGTGCGTAGATGTAACGGAGCGAGCGGTACACCACCAACCGTGGCCGCTCTGCGGACCCGCTAACCTGCTTGCGGACACGCAGGTGCCGGCGGTGCCTGCGCTGCGCGCGCGTCTTCGGCCTGTGCACCGACCTCATGTCTTGCCTCCGGTCTTGCCAGCCTTGCGGCGCACGTGCTCGCCCTGGTAGCGGATCCCCTTCCCTTTATAGGGCTCCGGCGGGCGGACCGAGCGCAGCTCGGCTGCTACTTGTCCGACCAACTCCTTGTCGATCCCCTCGACCTTGACCAGAGTCGGCTTCTCGACCGAGATCTTGATCCCATCGGGCGCATCGTACTCGACCGGGTGCGAGTAACCCACCACCAGCCGCACGCCCTCGGGGCGCGTTTCCGCCTTATAGCCCACCCCCACGATCTCCAGCTGCCGCGCAAATCCGTTGGTCACGCCTTCCACCATGTTGTTGACCAGGCTCCGGGTGAGACCATGCAGTGCCCGGTGCCGGCCGGCGTCGGAGGGGCGCTCCACCGTTACCGCTCCGTCCTCGACCTTGAGTTGCATCTCGGGTGGCATGGCCCGCTTGAGCTCGCCCTTGGGCCCCTTCACCGTGACCGTGCGGCCGTCGAGCGCCACCGTCACACCGTTAGGCACCGTCACGGGTTTCCTGCCGATGCGTGACATCGTTTCCCCCTACCAGAGCACCGCGAGGAGCTCACCGCCCACCCGCGCGCGCCGAGCATCCCGGTCACTCATGACGCCGCGAGGGGTGGACAGGATCGCCATGCCGAGGCCGTTCTTCACTCGCGGGATCTCACGGGCACGCACGTAGCGGCGGAGCCCGGGCGTCGAGACACGCTGAAGCTCGTGGATCACCGGCGCGTCCCCATGGTACTTGAGGTAGACCCGCAGCACACCGTGCCGCCCGTCGTCGAGCACGGCGTAGTCCTGGATGTAGCGGTTCTCCCGCAGTAGACGTGCGATCTCAACCTTGAACTTCGAGACCGGTATGTCGACCCTCCGGTGTCCCACCTGGCAGGCGTTCCGGATGCGGGTCAGCATATCGGCGACAGGGTCAGTCATCTCACCAACTCGCCTTCCGCACTCCGGGGATCTCACCCCGGAGCGCCATTTCTCTGAAGCAGATCCGACAGATACCGAACTTTCTGATGAAGGCCCGCCCCCGCCCACACCGCTGGCAGCGGTGGTAGCCTCGCACCTTGAACTTCGGCTTCCGCTTCGCCTTCTCGATCAGGCACTTCTTCGCCATTCGACAGCGCCCCCCTTATCCGACCAGCACCGGGGTCTCGCCCCGGAAAGGCATGCCCATTTCACGGAGCAGAGCCAGTCCGAGATCGTCGCGCCCGGCGGAGGTGACGAACGTGATGTCCATCCCGTGGATCTTCTCCACCTTGTCGTAGTCGATCTCGGGAAAGACCATCTGCTCCTTGATACCCAGGGTGAAGTTCCCGCGGCCGTCGAACGAGCGCGTGGTGAACCCGCGGAAGTCACGAACCCGCGGCACGGCTACGTTGATGAACCGATCGAGGAACTCGTACATCTGCGCTCCCCGCAGCGTGACGCGCACCCCGATGGGCATGCCCGCCCGCAGCGAAAAGTTCGAAATCGCCTTCTTAGCCCGCGTCACCACCGGGCGCTGCCCCGTGATCGCCCCCAGCTCCTCGACCACCGCGTCGAGCACCTTGGGGTTCTTGGGCCCCTCGCCCAGTCCGACGTTGACGACGATCTTCACCAGCTTCGGCAACTCGTGCGGGTTCTCGAACCCGAACTCCTGCTTGAGCTTGGGGCACACCCGCTCGCGGTAGTGCTGCCGCAGCCGCGGCGCCGGCGCGGGCGGCGCCTGTGCAGTCTCCTGCTCCGACTTAGACTTCGACTTCGCCATCAGCTTACCGGCTCCTCGGGATCGGCTGGCCGGACTTCACGCCTAGCCGCTCCACAGTTCCGTCCTTGTCCTTCTTCCGTCTCACGCGGGTCGGCTCTCCCGACTTGGGATCCAGCAGCATCACGTTCGACGTGTGAATCGGCGCCGGGAACTTGATGATGCCGCCCTCCTCACCAGCCTGCGTGGCCCGACGGTGCTTCGTGACGACGTTCACGCCGTCCACCACGATCCGACTCTGCTTCGGCAGGACCCGAATGACGGTGCCCTCGGTGCCGCGATCCTCACCGCGGACGACCCTTACTCGGTCGCCCTTGGTGATGTGCATCTTCTGCCGCGGCGGCTTCGTGCCACGCTTGCGTCTCGACTTCTTGTAGACCAGCGGCTTCATCTACAACACCTCCGGCGCGAGCGAAACGATCTTCATGAACCGCTTCTCCCGCAGCTCGCGTCCCACCGGACCGAAGATCCTGGTCGCCCGCGGCTCTCCGGCATCGTTGATCAACACCGCCGCGTTTTCGTCGAAGCGGATATAGCTGCCATCGCGGCGGCGCGTTTCCTTCGCAGTCCGGACCACCACGGCCTTGGTGACGTCACCTTTCTTCACCTGCCCGGCTGGCAAGGCGTCCTTGATCGCCACTACCACGATGTCCCCCACGCGCGCGTACCGGCGCCTACTGCCACCCAGCACACGGATGACGAGGGCGCGCCGGGCGCCGGAGTTGTCCGCGATCTTGACGATGGATTCCTGCTGAATCACGACGCCCTCTCTTACTCAGCTCGGCTCACGATCTCGACGACGCGCCAGCGCTTGGTCTTCGAAACCGGTCGGGTCTCCATGATGCGCACCGTGTCGCCCGCACGCGCGCCCTGCTCATCGTGCGCCTTTACCTTCCTCGTGCGCGTCATGCCCTTCCCATACAGTGGATGGGCGAACCGCCGCGTCAGCTGCACGATGACCGTCTTGGCCATCTTGTCGCTTACGACGGTGCCCGTGCGCACCTTGCGCCGGGGACGCGCCTGCGTGTCCTGGCTCATGCTCGCTTCCTCTCCCGCAGCGTCGTCTCGAGCCGCGCGATGTTGCGCCGCAGAATCCTGAACTGCATCGGGTTATCGATCGCCTCGGTCGCCGATCTGAACTTCAGGCGGAAGCGCGTCTCCCTCAGACGCTCCAGCTCGGCCTCGAGGTCCTCGGTGCTGATGTCCTGGAGCTGCGCCGGCTTGATCGGCTTCTGCTCAGCGTCTTTCAGCGCCATGGCTTCAGCTCCCCTCGCGCGTCACGAAGCGGGTGTTCACCGGCAGCTTCGCCGCGGCGAGCTCGAGCGCCCGCCGCGCCGTCTTCTCGGTCACACCCTCGATCTCGAACATGATGCGACCCGGCCTGACCACGGCCACCCAGGCCTCGGGGTTGCCCTTCCCCTTCCCCATTCTGGTCTCCGCCGGCTTCTTCGTGATCGGTTTGTCCGGAAAAATGCGGATCCAGATCTTCCCGCCACGCTTCATCTCTCGGGTCATCGCCACGCGGGCCGCCTCGATCTGGCGGCTACTGACCCAACCGGGATCCAGGGTCATCAGCCCGAACTGCCCGAACGCCACGGTGTGGCCCCGGGTCGCGTGCCCCCTCGTGCGACCCTTCATCTGCTTGCGGTACTTGACTCGCTTCGGCGCCAGCATCGGCTACGCTCCCGTACTGTAGGTACGTCCGCGGCCGTCCTCGACCACTTCGCCCTTGAAGATCCAGACTTTCACACCGATCGTTCCGTAGGTGGTCTTCGCCGTAGACATCCCATAGTCGACATCGGCCCGCAGGGTGTGGAGCGGGACGCGACCCTCGTGGTAACCCTCCGTGCGCGCGATCTCGGCGCCGCCGAGGCGACCGGCCGTCTTCACCTTGATACCTTGGGCCCCCATCCGCATCGCGTTCTGCAGTACGCGCTTCATAGCCCGGCGGAATGAAACGCGCTGCCGGAGCTGGTGGGCCACATTGTCCGCCACGAGCTGTGCATCCAGCTCGGGCCGCTTGATCTCCTCGACGTTGATACCGACCTCGTTCCCGGTCAGCTGTGCCAACTCGTCCCGCAGCTTGTCCACCTCCGCGCCCCGCTTACCGATGACCACGCCGGGCCGACCGGTGAATACGGTGACCGTGACCTTGCCCGGCTTGCGCTCGATGTGGACGTCGGCCACCGCTGCGTGCCCGAGACGGCTTCCCAGGTACCTCCGGATCAGCTCATCCTCCCTGAGCAACTCCGGAAAGTCGTTGCTGGCGAACCAGCGAGAGCGCCACGGCTTGACGATGCCGAGTCGAAATCCGTATGGATGGGTTTTCTGCCCCACTACTCTTCCTCCTTCGCCCGGACGCGAATCTCGACGTGGCTGGTCCGCTTCCGGATCGGCGCCGCCCGCCCCAGGGCCGCAGCTCGGTACCGCCAGAGCGTGGGCCCCTCGTTGATGATCGCGTACTCCACGAAGAGCCGGTCTACGTCGAAGGCCTCGTTGTTGCGGAGCGCGTCCTGCTCCGCGTTAGCGACGGCCGAGCGCAGCACCTTCTCGATCTGCTGTGCCGCACCTTTCTTGGAGAACTTCAGCAGCGCGTACGCCTCGTTCACGTCCCGGCCGCGGATGGTGTCCATCACCAACCGCATCTTCCGAGGCGACTGACGTACCCAGCGCTGGAGCGCCCTGCCTGCCATGCTCCGTCCTCCCCTACGCCGGCCCCGCCTTCTTGTCCGCGGCCAGCCTACCACTGTGGCCGCGGAAGAGGCGCGTCGGCGCGAACTCGCCCAACCGGTGCCCCACCATGTTCTCGGTGATGTACACCGGGATGAACTTATTCCCGTTGTGGACCGCGATCGTGTGCCCCACGAAATCCGGCGTGATCGTCGAGGCGCGGGACCACGTCTTGATCACGCGCTTGTCGCCGGCCTCGTTGAGCGCGTGAATCCTCAAGAGCAGCGATTCCGCGACGAACGGTCCCTTCTTTACGCTTCTGGCCATAGCCTTTCCGTTCCCGTCCTACTGCGTGGCCTTCCCGCGCTTGCGACCGCGCAGGACGAGCTTGGTGCTGTGCTTCTTCTTATTGCGAGTCTTCTTGCCCTCGGCCTTCCCCCACGGCGAGACCGGCGGCCGGCCGCCGGAGGCCTTGCCCTCGCCGCCGCCCAGCGGGTGGTCCACCGGATTCATGGCGACCCCGCGTACCTTGGGACGCCACCCCAACCAGCGAGACTTCCCGGCCTTGCCCAGGCTGAGCAGCTCGTGCTCGGCGTTGCCCACCTCTCCGACGGTGGCCATGCACTCCCGGCGCACCATCCGCACTTCGCCGCTGCGCAGCTTCAGCGCGACGTGCACACCTTCCTTCGCCATGAGCTGCGCGCCCGTGCCCGCCGAGCGGCACATTTGGCCGCCCTTGCCCCGCTTCAGCTCAATGCAGTGCACGGTCGTGCCCAACGGGATATCGCCCAGCGGGAGGGCGTTGCCCGTACGGATGTCGCTTCCGGGCCCGGAGGTGACCGTGTCACCCACACGGAGTCCGCGTGGATGCAGGATGTAGCGCTTCTCGCCGTCCGCGTACGTAACCAAGGCGATGTTCGCGCTGCGGTTCGGATCGTACTCGATGTGCGACACGCGCGCCGGCACGCCGAGCTTATTCCGCTTGAAGTCGATTCGCCGATAGCGGCGCTTGTGGCCGCCGCCGCGTCGCCGTGCCGTCTGGTGGCCCTTGTTGTTGCGGCCACCCCGCTTCTTGAGCGGCTCGACGAGCGACTTCTCGGGTTCCGTTCGCGTTACTTCCGCAAAGTCGGACACCGAGCGGAACCGCGTCCCCGGGGTCATCGGTCGGAACTGTCGAATCCCCATGAATCAGCCCTCGAAGATCTCGATCGAGTCGCCTTCCCTCAGCTGCACGAATGCCTTCTTCCACCGCGGCCGCCGGCCCTCACTGCGGCCACGCGTGCGGCGCTTGGCCGGCTGCACGAGGGTGCGAACCTTCGTCACCTTGACTTCGAACAACGACTCGATGGCGTCGCGTATCTGGTACTTCGTCGCGTGCAGATCCGTTTCGAACGTGTACTCCTGCCGCTCCGCGTACAGCGCGGATGACTTCTCCGTGACCACCGGTCTCACGACGGCGCGGTAGCGATCAAGCACGGTGCTTATCCCTTCTTCTTGCTCGTCTTCGTCGTCTTCTTGGACGACCTGGTCGTCTTCTTCTTGGTCGTCGCTCGCTTCTTGGCCATGGCACGCCCGGCCGCCTTCTTCTTGCTGCCGCCGCTCTCCGACGCCCGCTTGGCGCGGGCGGCCCGGCCGGCGGTCTTCTTGGCGCCCGTCCCCTTGATGGCATGACCACCGATCGCGCCCTGCTCGACCACCACCATGTCGGACCAGATCACGTCCAAGGCGGACGCGTCCAAATACCGCATGACCTGCACTCCCGGCAGGTTCCGGCCCGACAGGTACACCTCCGGCCGGCTGTCCGCGGTCAGCAGCAGGACCTTCTGGTCGTCCAGGCCGAGGTTCCCGAGGAGTTCGGCCATCTGCCGGGTCTTCGGCGCTTCGAACTCCAGCGCCTCTATCACGACGATGCGCTTCTCCTTGGCCCTCGCGTTGAGGGCCGACTGCCGCGCTAGGCGCTTCACCTTGCGGGTGAGGTCGGTCCGATAGCTGCGCGGCTTGGGGCCGAACGCCACACCACCGCCCGGATAGTGCGGCGCGCGGATCGTCCCCTGGCGCGCCCGGCCGGTGCCCTTCTGGCGATAGGGCTTGCGACCGCCGCCGGCGACCTCACTGCGGGTCTTCGTGGAGGCCGTGCCCTGCCGTTGGTTGTTGCGGATGGCGCGAACCGCATGGTACAACACGGAACGGTTCACCGTGCCGTCGAACTCATCGGGCAGCGCGTAGCTTCCCTTCTGCTTGGCCGCCGCGGTGTAGAGCTGTGCCTCAAGCATACCGGCTACGGCCTCCCTGTTTCCGCACCTCCACGATGCCGCGTGTCGGACCCGGGACGGCGCCGCGGACGAAGAGGAGATTCCGCTCCGTATCCACCCGCACGACCTGGAGCCCCAGCTCCGTCTTGCGCTCCGCGCCCATGTGGCCCGGGAGCTTCTTGCCCTTGATGACCCGGGACGGGTCGGTACCGGGACCCATGCTGCCCGGCTTGCGGTGCCTGGTACTGCCGTGCGATCCGGGACCGCCGCTGAAACCGTGCCGCTTCACCACGCCCTGGAAACCCCGACCCTTCGTCGTGCCGGTGACCTTGATCGTGTCACCGGGCTGGAAGATCTCTACCGTGACGACGTCGCCGGGCTTCGGCGCGCTCTCGGCGCCCTGGGCCAGACGGAACTCCTTGAGGACCCGGGGGGCAGTCTCCAAGCCCGCCTTCGTCGCATGTCCAGCCAGCGCCTTGCTGGTGCGCTTCGCCTTGCGCATGCCGAAGCCGAGTTGCACGGCAGCCGACTGGTCGCCGGCCCCCCGTACCTGCACGACGGGGCATGGCCCGGCCTCGATCACGGTGACGGGGACCGCGTGGCCCTCATCACTGTAGACCCGCGTCATCCCGAGCTTGCGGCCGATCAGTCCATTCATCGCTACTCGACCTTGATCTCGACGTCGACGCCCGCAGGCAGATCCAACTTCGTGAGCGCATCCACCGTCTGCGCACGCGAATCCAGGATCTCGATCAGGCGCTTGTGCGTCTTCAGTTCGAACTGCTCACGACTCTTCTTGTCGACGTGGGGACTGCGCAACACCGTCCAGCGCTGCGTCTTGGTCGGCAGCGGAATCGGCCCTGAGACCGACGCGCCGGATTTCTCGACGGTGCGCACGATGTCAGCCGCCGCCTGATCGAGCACGACGTGGTCGAACGCCTTGAGTCGGATACGAATCTGCCCAGCCATGAGATTGCCTCAGCCGTCCGTTACTCGATGATCTTGGTGACGACGCCGGCACCGACGGTGCGGCCGCCCTCGCGAATCGCGAACCGCAGACCATCCTCCATCGCGATCGGCGTGATCAATTCGATCGTCAT
>JBDHDE010000025.1:0-37270 GCA_039591655.1 Gemmatimonadota bacterium | reverse complement strand
CAGGGGCGGGTGGCGGCTGCGACGCGGGAGGCCGGGCCCCTCCGCGATGACCTGTACGGCGGCCGCTGGCCCATCACCAGGGCGGCCTTCGAGTTCTATGCGCGGGAGGTCGAGGGCTTCAGCCGCAGCGACGGTGAGCCGGTTGCGGCGAGCGGAGAGAGCGCAGTCGCCCCCGCACGGGCATTGGCCGGAGGCGTAGCGTGGCTGTGGGATGCTACTCAGTCGGAGGCGTCGCAGCTGTCGGCCAGCGGGGATCGCGAGATCGTCTGGATCGAGGATCGCCCGGTGCTGGTCGTGTGGCGCAGCTCGGCAGAGCGGACCGTAGGCTTGGTGGGAGGGCGAGAGCATCTCGAGGTGGATTGGCTGGGTGAGTTGGAGCCGATCCTGGTCCGGGAGGGCGTGGCGGTCGCTCTGTCGGATGCGGAGGGACACGGGGTCACGACTGATACCACGGGCGCCACCGCCGTAGCCAGTGGCGCTACCGGGGTGCGAGTCGTGCGGGCCGCCGCGGAGACGCGATTGCCGTGGACCCTGCACGTCACCAGCGCCGATCCGGGAGGGGACTTGGCACAGTTGGCGGAGCGCCGCCGCCTGGTGACGTGGGGCCTGGTGGCGCTCGGCCTGCTCGTCCTCCTCGGGCTCTACGCGGTGGTGCGGGGTGTGAGCCGCGAGCTCGAGATGGCTCGGCTTCAGTCCGACTTCGTGGCCGCGGTATCCCATGAGTTCCGCACCCCCCTCACCTCCATGCGGCAGCTCACCGAGTTGCTGGCCAGCGGTCGCGTCGTCTCTGAGGAGCGCCGCGGCCAGTACTACGACGTGATACGACGGGAGAGCGAGCGCCTGCATCGACTGGTGGAAGGCCTGCTGGACTTCGGCCGCATGGAAGCGGGGGCCCTAGAGTTTCATTGGCAGCCCGTGGATGCCGTGGCCCTCACGAGGAACGTGGTGGAAGAGTTCCAGGCGGAGCTGGAAGACGGGGGCCACCAAGTGGTCCTGGAGGTGCCTCAAGCCGCCTACCACGTTCGGGCGGACGAGGATGCCCTTTCCCGGGCGCTGTGGAACCTGCTGGACAACGCGGTCAAGTACTCGCCGGACTGCAAGACCGTGTGGGTCGACGTCGAGCGAGGAGACCATGGTGTGACCATGCGGGTGCGCGACCACGGTGCGGGGATCGCCCCGGAGGAGCGCCGCACGATCTTCGAGAAGTTCGTGCGGGGAGCGGCGTCCCACACGAGCAGCCGCAAGGGGACCGGCATCGGCCTGGCGATGGTGAAGCACATCGTGGAGGCCCACCATGGCGAGATCGAGGTTGAGAGCGAGGTCGGTGAAGGCAGCACGTTCACGATCCGGCTGCTGACGGAGGAGTAGCCCATGAGCCGCATCCTGGTGGTGGAAGACGATCCCGCGATCGCCCTGGGGCTCCAGGACGATCTGGCGCTGGAGGGCTACGCGGTGGAGGTGGTGCGGGACGGCGAGGCGGCCACGGCTCGGGCCCAGCAGGAGGGGTTCGATCTCATCCTGCTGGACGTCATGCTGCCGCGGAAGGATGGCTTCGAGGTATGCCGGGAGCTGCGCCGCAGTGGGGTCCGGACGCCCATCATCATGCTCACGGCCAAGACACGTGAGGCGGAGAAGGTCATGGGACTCGAGCTCGGGGCCGACGACTACATCACCAAGCCCTTCAGCCCGGCGGAGCTGCGGGCCCGGGTGAAGGCGGTGCTGCGGCGGGCGGCGAGCGACGATCCCGTGACATACCGGTTCGGCGATGTGGAGGCGGACTTCGCCCGGTTCGAGCTGCGGCGGGGCGGGGAGCCGGTCCACGTGACGCCGACGGAGCTGAAGTTGTTGTCCATGTTCGTGCGTCACCGGGGCCGGGTGCTGAGCCGGGTGGAGCTCACGGACCTGGTGTGGGGCGAGGGCACGGCGATCACGCCCCGGGTGGTCGACACCCATGTGGCCAACCTGCGCAAGAAGGTCGAGGACGATCCCGCCGCGCCCCGCTACATCGTCGGCGTGCGCGGCGTGGGTTACCGGTTCGACGGCTGAGCGTGGGTCCGTGGAGATCTCATGACAGAGGCTCCGCGCTCGCGTGACGCGGCCTTCGCTCCCCGCCGATCCGCCGTCGGCCGGTGGGTCCTAGCTTTGCCGCGAACCTGGAGATCAGAGGGTAAGGCCATGCGGACGCAGCGAGTGGTGATTACGTACAGTGCCCTGGTGCTCGTCGTTCTCCTAGCGGCATCGGGTGCACTGGCCCAGGAGCGCAGTGAGGCCGAGGTCCTGCTCCAGGCGGCGCGGCACGCCGAGCAGGTGGACGGCGATCTGGAGCGGGCCATCGAGCTCTACCGCGGGGTGGTGAGCCAGCATCCGACGGAGCGCGCCGTTGCGGCCCGGGCGCTGATGTGGCTGGGGCAGTGCTACGAGAAGCTGGGGAGCGCCGAGGCGCAGCGGGCCTATCGGCAGGTCCTGACCGACTACGCCGATCAGGCGGAGATTGCCGCCGAGGCCCGGACCCGGCTGGCGGCGCTCGAGCGGCTTGCCCGCGGTGAAGCGCAGCCCGGTGAGCCCTCCGGAATCGTGGTGCGGCAGTTGGACTGGGACAATGCGTGCGGTAGCCCTTCGCCCGACGGCCGCTACCTGTCGTACTGCCACTGGGAGACCGGTGACGTGGGGCTGTACGACATCGTCACCGGAGAATCGCGGCGCCTCACGACCGACGGCACGTGGATGCCGCCCATGCAATTCACGATAACCGCGAAAACGTCGCCGGATGGGAAGCAGGTGGTGCACTCGTGGACCCATGGCGACTCCGGCATCGGCATACGGCTAGTTGGAGTGGACGGGGGGTTGCCCCGCATGTTGGCCAGACACGGCAGTTGGGACGTCGAGATGTTCCCGTTCGCGTGGTCATGGGACGGCCGGCACATCGCTGGCGGAAAATACGACGGACCCAGCGAGACGTTCGAGATCGTGTGGGTCTCCACTGACGACGGCTCAGTCCGCTCCCTCAAGGGGTTCGACGACGGCTTCTGGTTGACGCTCTCCCTTTCGCCGGATGACCGGTACCTGGTATTCGACTACCCGGTGGAGAACGACCCAGGCAGGTACGACGTCGCGATGGTCGCGACGGATGGGAGCGGGGAAGTGCCGCTGGTCGAGCATCCCGCGAACGACAGGGTCCTCGGCTGGCTGCCCGGGACGGACAAGGTGCTGTTCCTCAGCGACCGGTCGGGAACGTGGGACGCGTGGGCCCTGCGGGTGGAGGACGGCACGCCTCACGGCCGGCCGTGGCCGTTCAAGCGTAACATCGGCCAGGTGAGGCCCATGGGATTCACCAGCGACGGCTCTCTGTTCTACAGCATCACCACCCGTCGCTTCACCACCAGCATCGCTCCTTTCGATCCCGCGGCCGGGCAGATCATGCTGGATGACGAAGAGCCCCTCATCGGCTCCCTCAGGATGCCTGATTGGTCGCCCGACGGCGAGTACCTGGCGTACATGAGCGAGGAGCATCCGACGGCGGGTACCGGCGTGTACTATAGGCGGCTCCACGTACGCCATGTCGCCACTGGCGAGGACCGGGTCCTGGCGGAGCACCTCAGCATCCGGACGCCCCGCTGGTCCCCGGACGGACGCGCGATCCTCCTGGTGGGGTACGACGAAACCGACGAGCGCGACAGCTACACCGGTGCCATCTATCGGGTGGACGTGGAAAGCGGTGAGGCCACGGCCGTGGTGGAGTTCTCGGAGGACGTGCTCAATTGGTGGTCGAGTACTAGTGGCATCTGGTCCGCCGACGGCCGGTCAATCATCTACGCTCAGTCGCACACCAATCCCTGGGGTTCGGGCGTCAAGGAAGGCGAGCTGCGGATACGGGACCTCGAGTCGGGCGAGGAGCGGCCGCTGTACCGCGATCCCCACATTGCCCCCAGGCAGCTCGCCCTCTCGCCTGATGGGCAATGGGTGGCCTTCGCGGTGGCGGACACCGCCGAGGGCGACACAGCGGCGTCCGGCGGCAGGCTCCTCCTGGCGCACCTCACCGACGGCCGGGTCCGAGAGCTGGCGACGGTCGACGCTTCGGGAAACGGCAGCACGGTGCAAGCGATCGAGTGGGATCCGGATGGCCGCCACGTGCTGGTGCTGCAGAGTCGTGATAAGGGGAGCGAGTTCTTGCGGGTGGCAGTCGAGGGCGGCGAGCTGGAACAGCTCGGCGTCGTGTCGGAGCCCATTAGGGAGTTCGCGATCCATCCGGCAGGCGACAGGATCGCCTACACCACCCACGTTCAGGAGGATCAGATCTGGGTGATGGAGAACCTCAAAGCGGTGCTCGAAGCCGCACCGTAGGCAGTTCTCTACGCCGTTGAAGCCAGAGCCCCGCGGTCCTTGGGACTGTGGGGCTCGCCACTTGCGGGGCCGCGCGCCTCGAACCAACATCGTCCATCTTGCCGCAGTGAATCCTCGCGGCGGGCCACGGGGGCGTTCGCCGGCTCTTACGGACTTCGCAAGAGCGTGCGGCCGGCCGGCCCTACTCCGACTCCTCTTCCGCCTCCTCCACCACCTCGGCCTCCCCCTCCTCTTCGCCCTCGGGCTCCGGTCCCCGCGCTATCGCGTCCCGGATCCAATCGGCGATCTCGTCGGCCTTGTCCAGGGCAGACAGGGCGTAGTCGCGCAGCTTCTGCTCGATCTCCCCTACGTCCAGCGGCTTGCTCTCGGGCTTCTCTTCGGTGGCATTCATGGTGCTGAGGATCTCCTCGAGTTCTTCGTCGGCCCGCTTCCGGTTGGCGGGGCTGTTGGGGCCGATGGTCCGTGAGCGGCGCTTGCCTCCCTCGGTCCACTGGATCCGGACCTTGCCGTTCTCCACGTAGCGGCGGCCGGTGTTGGGTTGCTCCCCAACGACCTTGGTGTACCGGGCGTCGCCGCTGCTCTTCTTGGTTGCCATATGCTCAATATCGGGCGTCCGTGCCATTCGTGCCGGACCGATGAGTGCCGTTCCGAACTGAAACATCGCGGAGCGGCCCGATTCCTTCCTTTCCCAATCCCTACGGCCCATCTTCCCGGCAGTTTCGGGTGGAGATCTCCAACGCGCGCGGAGCGTTACCTGGATGGGTACTCCCTCGTCCGCTGGCAGCTCCTCGAAGGACCCTCGCCGACTCCGTACCTCCCCGATAGGCGTGCCGCGCGCCGCCGTGGTGGCGGGCCTCGTTGGCGCCGTGATGGCGTGCGGGGACCAGCAGAAGGTGGACTTCTCCGACTTTGGAGTATTCACCTACGAGCAAGGGCCCGGCCTCGGGTTCTGCCCCGTTCTCCAATCGACGTTTCGGGCCGAGGTAACGAGCGGCGACACCGGCGCCTACCGCTACGCGGCATCGATGCTCGAGTCGGCGCAGAATGGGGTGGATTCTTGCGTCGCGACCATCGACGGATGTCGCGAAGAGGTCCGGCTGCCTGTACGGACCCTTACTGGGGCGGAACTGGACCGGCTGCTGGACGCCTTCGCTGCGGTGGAGGTTGAGTCGGAAGCGGATCCCGAGTGTGAGGATGTGGCCATCGATCCTTGCCGCATCCTGCGGTACAGCTGGGACTCCTTCCAGGCGACGGACTTCACGTGCTCCGCACCGCGGCTGCGCGACAGCGAGGCACATCGGATCCGCCTCCTCATTGAGGAGCTCACGGACGCGTCGCGGCCCGCACAGTAGGCCCCCATCCGTTCAGTCATGCTGCACGGTCGATAAAGGCCGTCCCGGCCAGTATCTTAGGCTGCGAACTTGGGGGGTCCGTGGCCGATCAATTCGCGCGCTTCAAAACCGCGATTGCCGACCAGTACGCGATCGAGGGGGAACTTGGTCGCGGCGGCATGGCCGTGGTGTATCGCGCCCACGATCCCAAGCACGACCGGGTGGTGGCAATCAAGGTCCTCAAGCCCGAGCTCGCGTTGTCCATCGGGGCCGACCGGTTCCTGCGCGAGATCCAGATTGCCGCCAAGCTGAGCCATCCCCACATCCTCACCCTCATCGACTCCGGGCAGCGTGACGGGTACCTCTATTCCGTCATGCCCTACGTCGAGGGTGAGTCCCTGCGGCAGCGGCTCGACCGCGAGCCCCGCCTCCCCATCGACGAGGCGTTGCGGATCACGCGGGAGGTGGGAGCCGCCCTGGGCTACGCGCACAAGCACGGCGTGGTCCACCGGGACATCAAGCCGGGTAACATCCTGCTCTCGGCCGGGGTCGCGGTGGTCACCGACTTTGGGATCGCCCGGGCCGTCTCGGAGGCCGCGACCGATCAGCTGACGGATCCGGGCATCGCCGTGGGGACGCCGACCTACATGAGCCCCGAGCAGGCCTCCGGAGAGCAACAGCTCGACGGTCGGAGCGACGTCTACTCTCTGGGCTGCGTGCTGTTCGAGATGCTGGCGGGGGAGCCACCCTACACCGGCTCCAACCCCCAGGCCATTCTGGCCCGGAAGTCGACGCAGCCGATGCCGAGCATCCACCTGATTCGCAAGTCGGTGGCGCCCTCCTTGGAAAGGGTGATTGCCAAGGCGCTGGCTCGGCACGTGGCGGACCGGTTCGGTACGGCGGGGGAGTTCGCCGACTCCCTGGCTTCACCGAGCATGGCCATGAAGGCGAGCGACAGCACCCCTGAGGGCGCCGTTGCCGTGCGGACGGGCCCGTCGGTGGCGGTGCTGCCCTTCGCGAACGTCTCGGCCGAGGCGGAGAACGAGTTCTTCAGCGACGGGATCGCCGAGGAGATCACCAACGCGCTTGCCAAGATCAAGGCGCTCCACGTCGCGGCCCGCACTTCGGCGTTCGCGTTCAAGGGTCGCAGCGGCGACGTCCGAAAGATGGGCGATCAGCTAGGAGTGGGGTCGGTGCTGGAAGGAAGCGTGCGGCGTTCCGGCAACCGCATCCGCATCACCGCCCAGCTGGTAAGCGTCGCCGACGGCTACCACCTCTGGTCCGAGCGCTATGACCGAGAGATGGAGGACGTCTTTGCGGTCCAGGACGAGATCGCCAGGAGCATCGCCGCGGCAGTGGGCGTGGTCCTCAGCGAGGAAGAGCAGAAGACCCTCGCCCGCGTGCCCACCGGGAATGTGACTGCCTACGAGTACTTCCTGCGGGGCCGCCAGCACTTCCGGCAGCTGCGGCGCAAGACCCTCGAATACGCTCGGGAGATGTTCCGCAAGGCGATCGAGATCGATCCGGATTACGCACTTGCCTACGCCGGCATCGCCGATTGCAGCTCCTTCCTGGCGATGTACTTCGATCCCAGCGAGGCCAATCTCGCCGAGGCCGATGCGGCGAGCCGACGGGCGTTGGAGCTCGACCCCGATCTCCCCGAGGCGCACGCCGTGCGCGGACTCGCCTTCTCGCTAAACGACCGGTACGAGGAGGCGGAGCAGGAGTTCAAGTCCGCTATCATGCTGGACCCGACCCTGTTCGAGGCCCACTACTTCTACGCCCGCTCCTGCGTGCGGCAGGGCCGGCACCGGGAGGCCGCCCGACTGTTCGAGCAGGCGTGCGAGGCCCGGGAGGACCACCAGGCGCGGCTCCTGTGGGCGCAGTCCATCGAGGGGATGGGCGCCCACGAGGAGGCGCAGCGGGCTTATCGGAAGGCTCTCGCGGTCCTCGAGCGCCATCTCGAGCTCGAGCCCGGTGACGGTCGGGCGCTCACGCTCGGGGGCATTGCCCTCATTCGCTTGGGTCAACTGCAGAAGGCCGAAGAGTGGACCGAGCGGGCGCTGGCCATCGATCCGGAGGACGCCGTCGTGCTCTACGCTGCGGCGTGCAACTACAGCGTGTGGGGGCGGAAGGAGCGGGCGCTGGACCTGCTGGCTACCGCCACCCAGAACGGTTTCGGGCAGAAGGACTGGATCGCCAACGATCCCGATCTGGACAACATCCGCGGCGAGCCGCGGTTCCAGACCATCCTAGAGCAGGCCTGAGCGCCCGCGGGCGGATCTTCATCGAGAATTGGCGGGGGTGCCGAGGCCGTAGCGCTCCCGCAGGGCTCGGCAGCGGAAGACCAGGGCGGAGAGGAAGGTGAACGCCGCCACCGCGCCCAGGATCACGGCCAGCCGCACCCAGGACTCCCCCGCAGCATGCCGCTCCGAAGCGAGCACCACCAGACGCCTGAGCCACTCCAAGCCCCCCAGGATGAGCAACACCTGGAACATCCGGGGCACCCAGGGACGCCGAACCAGCAACAGGAAGGGCAGGGCGAGGCTCACGTACACCAACGGGGTAATGTCGTTGCGCGAGAAATGGGCTGCGACGAGAACGAAGCTCAGGAGAACCGGGAGCAGCCGCACGAAGTTCATGTGTGTCCGTCCGTAGTGGGTCCCTGTCCGCATCGCTAGACCGCATCACACATGTAACCCGCCGTGGCCCCCTCCACAACAGTGCAACCTCCGGGGCGCCCCCTCGTAGGGTAGCGAGGAGTGCGGCGGGGGCTCTCGCGCAGTTGGGCTTCCGCGAGCATCTTACTTCGAGCATGACTGAGGCTACGGGACGTCTCCAGGCCGCTCTGGCGGGCCGGTACGCCATCCTCCAGGAGTTGGGGCGTGGCGGCATGTCCGCCGTGTATCTCGCCGAGGACCGCAAGCACCAGCGCAAGGTGGCGCTCAAGATCCTGCGGCCCGAGATCGCCATGACGGTGGGCAAAGACCGCTTCTTGCGCGAGATCGGCATCGCGGCTCGGCTGAGCCATCCGCATATCCTGCCCGTGTACGATTCCGGTGAAGCCGAGGGGCTGCTGTACTACGTCATGCCCCACGTCGAGGGCGAGTCGCTGCGGGACCGGCTGGAGCACGAGGAGCGGCTGAACGTCGATGAGGCGCTGCAAATCGCGCGGGAGGTGGCCAGCGCGCTCAGCTACGCGCATCGCCACCACGTGGTGCACAGGGATATCAAACCGGCCAACATCCTGCTCTCGGGCGGCCACGCGGTCGTCACGGACTTCGGAGTGGCGCGGGCCATCGGTGGGGCCCGGGCGGAGTCCATAACCGAGCCGGGGATTGCCGTCGGCACGCCCACGTACATGAGCCCGGAGCAGGCGAGCGGCGAGTTGGCGCTCGACGGGCGCAGCGACATCTACGGCCTGGGTTGCGTGCTGTTCGAGATGCTGGTTGGTGAGCCGCCGTATACCGGGCCGACCACGCGGGCGGTCATCGCCAAGTGCTTCGCCGAGCCAGTTCCCTCCGCGCGGCTCCGGCGCAACTCGGTGCCGCAGCACGTCGACGCTGCGCTTCTCCGTGCTCTGGCCAAGACCCCGGTGGAGAGGTTCGACACGGCAGAGGTGTTCGCGCAGGCGTTGGTCGCCCCGGCCCTGGCCACAGCGCCGACCGCACCGGCCTCAATCGCCGTGCTCCCGTTCATAAACCTGAGCACGGATCCCGACAACGAGTACTTCAGCGACGGGATCACCGAGGAGATCATCAACGCTCTGGCCCAGCTCACGGGATTGAGTGTGGCGGCGCGCACGTCCTCCTTCGCCTACAAGGGGCGCTCCCCCACCCCAGGCGAGGTCGGTGCGGAGCTCGGTGTGGACGCCGTGCTCGAGGGAAGCGTGCGCAAATCCGGGAACCGGATCCGCATCACCGCCCAGCTCGTCAACGTCGCCGACGGATACCATCTATGGTCGGAGCGCTATGATCGTGAGATGGAGGACGTATTCGCGATCCAGGACGAGATCGCCGAAGCGATCGTCACCACCCTGAAGGGCCACCTTGCCGCAGGCGAGCCCTCTCCGGTCGTGAAGCGCTACACCGAGAGCATCGAGGCGTACCAGCTGTACCTGAAGGGACGCTATGTGGAGAAGACCCGTCGCCGGCCTGGCCTGACCAGGGGCATCGAGTACTTCGAGCAGGCCATCGCGCGCGACCCGGACTACGCGCTGGCCCACGCTGGCATCGCCGATTCCTACACCCTGTTGGCGTGGTACCGCTTCCTCACGCCGCGCGAGGCTTTCCCCAGAGCGCGGGTTGCGGCCCTGCAGGCCCTCGAGATCGACGAGATGCTGCCCGAGACCCACACGTCTCTCGGGTCGGTGCAGTTCTACTATGACTGGGACTGGCAGGGGGCGGAGCGGTGCTTCGCCCGGGCGCTGGAGTTGAACCCCGAGGATCCGGTGGCCTTGCACGGCTACTCCGAGTATCTGGCGGCGCGGTATCGGCTCGAGGAAGCCCTGGAGAAGATCACGGAGGCGAACCGGCTCGATCCGTTGTCGCTCACGGTGAACGCGGGACTTGGATGGGTCTACTTCTTCAGCCGGGATTATGAGCGGGCGATCGAGCAGTTCGAGAGAACGTTGGAGCTGGATCCCGAGTACGTGTTCTTGAACTGGTTCGTGGGACAGGCGTACCTCATGGCGGGCCGGATGGGTGACGCGGTGGCCGCCTTCCGGAGGGGCGGAGCCGTCTCCGGTGGGCATCCCGGGATGGCTGCCTACCTGGCATACGCGCATGCCCGGGCGGGAGAGGTCAAGGAAGCCCAGGAGGTCCTTCAGACGTTACGTGAGAGAGCCCGGGAGACCTACGTGCCGGCCGACTACCTGGCAGTGGTGAACCTGGGGCTCGGCCACGACGAAGAGGTCTTCGCCTGGCTCGAGCGAGCCTGCGACGAGCGTGCGCTGCACCTGGTATTCCTGGGCGTCGACCCCCTGTTCGACGAGTTACGGGCCGACGAGCGGTTCACAAGGGTGCTCGGGAAGATCGGCTTGGACCGAGGGTAACATGACGATACGCGCTGCGGTGATGACGGCTCCCAAGGAGCCGATCGCGCTCTGGGACTTGGACGACCCGTACCTCGAGGACGGGAGCATCCTGCTCGAGACCGTCGCCAGCGAGGTGTGCGGCACGGACGTGCATCTGCACCTCGGCCGGCTGGAGGGCGTTCCCTATCCCATCGTGCCTGGCCACGTGAGCGTCGGCCGGATCCTCGAGTTGCGTGGCGTCGAGCACGACGCTCTAGGCGAGCCCATCGGTGTGGGCGACGAGGTCACGTTCTACGACGTCCATGAGGTGTGCAACGCCTGCTACCACTGCACCGTTGTCCAACAGCCCAACCGGTGCCCCCACCGGCGGGTGTATGGGATCACCTACTCGGCGCACGATGGCCCGTTGGGCGGCTGGGCGGAGCGCATCTACCTCAAGCCGGGCGTGCGGGCGGTCAAGCTTCCCGAGGGCGTGGCGTCTGACGACGTCATCGGTGGCGGTTGCGGCCTGTTCACGGGGTTTGCCGCCGTGGACCGGAGCGCTCTGGCGATGGGGGACACCGTCGTGGTACAGGGCTCCGGGCCGGTGGGGTTGTCGGCCGCGGCGTTCGCGGCGCTGCGGGGCGCCGGTGCGGTAGTGGTGATCGGCGCGCCCCAGCCCCGGCTCGACCTCGCCTGCCGGCTCGGCGCCGACCACGTGCTGTCCATCGAGCGGAAGTCCCCCGAGGAGCGGGAAGCGGCAGTGCGGGAGCTCACCGCCGGCCGGGGCGCGGACGTAATCATCGAGGCCAGCGGCAACCCGGCGGCCATCGCCGAGGGGCTCGACATGCTGCGGGACGGCGGGACGTACGTGATCGGAGGCCACTACACGGACACCGGAACGGTCACCATCAACCCGCACATCCAGGTCAACCGGCGTCATGCGAACATCCTGGGTCAGTGGGGCACCGACTTCCGCCACATCGTGCGGGCCCTGGCGACACTGGCCAAGCACCGTGAGCGCCTGCCGTTCTCCCAGGTCATCGGCGCCCGCTACGGACTGGAAGAAGCCAACGCAGCGCTGGCGGACGTCGCGGCGCTGCGGGTGACCAAGGCGGTCATCGAGCCGAAGCGCTGAGCGCTACGGCTGCAGCCGCGTTCGCTCCCAGCCCCCGCCTACCCGGGTGTAGCACAGCCGGTCGTGCAGCCGATTGAGGCGCCCCTGCCAGAACTCGATCCGCAGAGGCCGGACCCTGAACCCGCCCCAGAACTGTGGCAGCGGCACCTCGCCGCCCCTGAACTTCGCTTCGTGCTCCTTGAACTGACGCTCGAGCGCCTCTCGGCTCTCGAGAGTACGGCTCTGGGAGGAAGCCCAGGCGCCGAGTTGGCTCCCCCGGGCACGGGTGCGGAAGTACGCCTCTGATTCCTCTTTGGAAAGGCGCTCCACGGGGCCCTCGATCCGGATCTGTCGCTCCAAGATGGACCAGTGGAAGACCAGGGCCGCCCTGGGGTTGGCGACGAGCTCTTCCCCCTTGCGGCTCTCGTAGTTGGTGTAGAACACGAAGCCGCGCTCGTCGAATCCCTTGAGGAGCATCTGTCGGGCTGTGGGAGCTCCGTCGCTGGCGCAGGTCGCGAGGGTCATGGTCTCGGGCAGGAAGATCCCGGCCCGCTTGGCGTCACCGAACCACCTCCCGAACAGCGCGATGGGGTCGTCCCCGGCCTTCTCGTCGGAGAGGCCCGTGACGAACCCTCTCCCGGCGGCGAAGAAGGCGCGGAATCTACGAATGAGCGACATGCCCGGCTCTGGTCAACGTACTCCGTTCAATCCACTGAGATCGGCCCGCTGAAAGGAAAAGCCCTCAGCACGCGGCGGCAAGCTCAGAAGAGCTTGCCCGCGAGGCTGGGCTCCTTGTCGGTCCGGGTGCCGATCTTGATGTGGGTCGAGAGCCGCGCGGTGCCCTCGGCGTGCAGGGTCTCGTGGACCCGGATGATCGCCGCGAAGATGTCTGTAAGCTCCCCTTCGAGGTTGGTGCCGTTCGAGTGGAGTTGCGCATTGAGGCCCGAATCCTCCAGGATCCGGTGGGCGCGCTTGACCTCCTCGCGTACCGATACACCGGAGCCAATGGGTATAACCTGCACTTCGGCCAATGCCTTCATCTATGCCTCCTCGACTCTGCTTCTAAACTAGGCAATCGGTGGCCGAAAGTGTGGCTCCACCCCACCGCGCTGCTGGCCGAGGCAGACTTGGGGTCGTAGTTTACGCCTTTCGCGATCTGACGGAGTGTGTGGTGACCAACCAGTTCCAGCGTCTCAAGGCAGCCCTGGCCGACCGCTACGCCATCGAGCGGGAGCTCGGTGCGGGGGGGATGGCCACAGTCTACCTGGCGCGGGACCGCAAACACGACCGCGATGTCGCTCTCAAGGTCCTGCGGCCCGAGCTGGCGGCCGTTCTGGGCGGCGAGCGGTTTCTGCGGGAGATCCAGATCACCGCGCGGCTCAACCACCCTCATGTGCTTCCCCTGTACGACTCCGGAGAGGCGGCGGGTTTCCTGTATTACGTCATGCCGTATGTCCGGGGGGAGTCCCTCGGGGAGAGGATGCGGCGTGAGGGTCGCATGCCGGTGGAGGAGGCATTGGCGATCGCCCGGGAGGTCGCCGACGCCCTGGACTACGCCCATCGGAACGATGTCATCCACCGTGACATCAAGCCCGAGAACATACTGTTGGAGGACCAGCACGCCGTCGTGGCAGACTTCGGAATCGCCAGGGCCATCAGCACCGCCGGCGGCGACCAACTGACCCACACGGGCTTGGCCATCGGCACGCCGGCGTACATGAGTCCCGAGCAGGCAACGGCGAGTGGCGAGCTGGACGGGCGGAGCGACTTGTACAGCCTGGCCTGCGTGCTGTACGAGATGCTCACCGGCGAGCCGCCGTTCACAGGCAAGACGGCCCAGGAGATGATCGCGAAACGCCTGACAGAAGCCGCGCCCCAGCTCTCGTCGAGGCGTGGCGATACGCCGGGCGACCTCGAGCTCGCGTTAGCCAAGGCCCTGGCGGCGGACCCGGACAGTCGTTACGCGACG
The DNA here is from genome assembly GCA_039591655.1 of Gemmatimonadota bacterium. Classification (GTDB taxonomy): domain Bacteria; phylum Gemmatimonadota; class Gemmatimonadetes; order Gemmatimonadales; family GWC2-71-9; genus WVYX01. The sequence goes on along the minus strand of JBDHDE010000025.1, from coordinate 23,498 downwards.
GTCGGCGACTTCGCCAGGGTGCTGGGAGGGCGCCCGGCTCAGGCCCCGGCGCCCGTGCGGCGACCGTCGCGGCGGACCTGGGGCGCGATCGTGCTGGCTGTCGTGGCCGTTGTCGTGGTGGCAGCAGTTGTGCAGTGGCGGCGCAGCACCGGTGCCCGGATTGCTGCCGTGCTCGCAGAGCTCACGCCCGCCGCTCAAGAGGGTAGCCTGGACCAGGTCCACGAGGGTCTTGGGACAGCGAGCATCAGCTTGGGCGATCGGCGTGTGGTGGCACTGGCGGACCAGGTCGCCGGCGTGTTGTCCCTCGCGACGGATCCGTCCGGGGCGCCGGTCCGACTCACCCGGGTCACCCCCATCGCGGATTTCTCGGCGCGCGAAGCGATCTCCATCGGTCGCACACCGACGGAGGATCTCACCGTCGTGGCGGGCGAGTACCTGGTCGCCGTGTCGGCTGACGCATACACGGAGCTTGCCTTCATCGTCTCTGTGGCGGTGGGGGACACGATCCGCATCGAGCGAGGACTTCTGGCTGCCGACTCGGCGACAGCCGGCTTGGTGCTGGTGAGTGAGGGCCGGTCTGACATACATCGTGGAGCAGCGGCCGTGGCGGCGTTCTTGATCGGGCGGCACGAGGTCACCAACGCCGAGTTCCTGCAGTTCGTGCTGGGTGGCGGATACCGCAATCCTGCTTTCTGGCCCGAGAGCCTGATGATCGAGGGGCAGCGGCTCATATGGACGTCGGGGGTCCAGCGGTTCGTTGACCGGACCGGACTCTCGGGGCCGCGGGGCTGGTCCGGCGGCAGCTACCCCGCGGGTCTGGACGACCACCCGGTGGTCGGGGTGTCATGGTACGAGGCCTCGGCTTACGCGCGCTGGACCGGCGGCGACCTGCCGAGCTGGGATCAGTGGTGGCGGGCGGCGGTGGGTGAGGGCGGGATGGTCTTCCCTTGGGGGGACGACGTCATGTCGACGGACATGCGGGCGAACTTCGGGCTGCTGAGCACCGAGCCCGTGGAGTCCCATCCTCTCGGCGTGAGTCCGTTCGGCGCCCTCGACATGGCGGGGAACGTGCGGGAGTGGCTGGGTGACGCTGCCGACGATCCCGGCCGCCGCCTGGTGGTGGGAGGCTCGTGGCAGGACCCGACATACATGTTCGAGGCGTCTCACGGAGAGTCCTTCGATCCCGCGTTCGCCAGTGACATCATTGGGTTCCGCATCATGCGTACACTGGAACCGCAGTGACACCGCTGGATAGGAGCCTACCATGAATTGCAGTGGCCGAGTCTTGGCTCTGGTCGTTACAGCAGTGACAGCGGCGGTGTCAGCCCCCGCACAAGAGCGGCCGACCGACGAGTGGCTGACCAGGCCGGTTGACGATCGCACCTTCGCCGCATACCTCGACTTTTTCGCATACAGCAGTGACCTGCCGTTTGAGACGGAGGTCCTGGAGCGGACTCCGGGCGACGGCTTCGAGATCGAACACGTCACGTTCGTGAGCACACCAGGAGAGCGCGTCACGGCCCGGCTGTACCAGCCGGACGCGGCCCACGCCACAGGGCGTGCAGTGCTCTTGCTCCACGGTGGGGGGCCCGCCGGCAAAGGGCGTCTTCGGGTCCCTGCCGAGCTGCTAGCGCGGGCCGGGTTTGCCGCGTTGACCATCGATATGAAGTACTGGGGCGAGCGGGCCACCGGTTTCCTGCAGACGTTCACCGAGCAGGAGAAGCACGACCGGCTGTACAATCAACCGTCGACGTACCTGACGTGGGTGGCCCAGACCGTGAAGGACGCAGGCCGCTCCTTCGATTATCTCGTGGAGGAGCGCGGCGTGGATCCCACCCGGATCGGCTTGGTGGGCTTCAGCCGCGGAGCGCAAATTAGCATGATCGTCGCCGGTGCGGACCCGAGGTTCGTCGCCGCGGCCCTGATCCACGGCGGCCACTTCGACCGGCTCGAGAGGGGTCATCTCCCCGCGGCGTGCCCCGCCAACTACATCGGGCGTATCAGCCCGCGGCCGCTCCTCATGCTGAACGGCCGCAACGACGCCGACTACTTCACGGACACGTCGGTGCAGCCGCTGCAGCGATTAGTGGGGGATCCCAGGGAGTTCCGCTGGACCGACTCGGGCCACGGGATCGTGACCGTGGAGGACTGGGCGTTCATTGTGGAGTGGCTCAGGGAGAACGTGCCATAGGACTTTAGGGGAGCGATCGTCCAGCCGTAGTGTCACTTCTCGTAGTACAGCCACTCCGTGAGCGGCGCCGGCTGGCTCTCCCCCTCCAGGTGCGCCTTCAGTCCCAGCACCTTCCCTCCGCCCGCCTGGAAGAACCGCAGCATGAAGGCGTGATACCCCGCGGCGAGCGCGATCGCCCCCCACCGCTCGGTTGCCCGGTGCAGACCGTCGTGGTCGACTACGACCTCGTCATCGATCAACAGCTTGCTGCCGTCATCCGATGTGAGCGCGAAGGCGTATACGGCGTCGCGCGGGACGCGCAGGAAACCGTGGAACACGATACCGAACTGTTCGTCGCGCTCGTCGCCCTGAAGCTCCACGCGGTCGCTGGTGCCCTCGCGCATCGGCCAATGACCCCTCAGCGAGTCCACCGACTCAACGGCCGCCTCGTAGTACTGGTATCGCAGTCCGGAAGCAAGCGCGTCGGCACCGACCACCAGCGCCGGGCGCAGGCTCGTCTTGCGGAACGTGGCCGTTCGATTGGTGCTGGCCCGCCCGTTGGGGAGGAAGGCCCGGGCCGCTACGGTCACCCCGCCTCTGCTCACGTCCAGCACCAATGGCTCCGTGTAGAGCGGCGCCCCATGCGTCGGATCGGTCCCGTCGGTGGTGTAGCGGACCTCGGCATCGGGGATGAGGCTCGTCAGCTCTACAGTAATGCTATCCCCCAGAGTGAGGCGGTCGCGCTCGAGCCCCCGGACGTGGGGAATGCGGTAGCTCACGTCCAACGCGTCCAGTCGGCGCAGCTGCGCCGGGAGCCGCGCGGCGAAGCCGGCCCAATCCCGCAGCTCCTTGGGCGACCATACCACCTCGGCCAGGGCGAGCATGCGCGGTAACGCCATGTACTCCACATAGTCGGTGGTCTTGATGTACTCGGTCCACAGGTTGCCCTGGGCGCCGAGTACGTGCGGTGCCTCCTCGAGCGTCAGCTCCGCCGGTATCGGCTCGAAAGCGTACACCTTCTCCAGCGGCGTCAGCCCCCCGATGGCGAGGGGCTCGTAGGCGGGATCGTCCTGGTAGTAGTCGAAGTAGGCGTGGCTCGTCGGGGTCATGATGACGTCGTGCCCCTGTCTCGCCGCCTCGATACCGCCGTCCATGCCACGCCACGACATGACGGTCGCCTCGGGCGCCAAGCCGCCCTCGAGGATCTCGTCCCAGCCGATGAGGCGACGACCGTGTGCCAATAGGAACTCCTCGATCCGCCTGATGAAGTAGCTCTGCAGCTCGTGCTCGTCGGCCAGACCCTCGCGGCGGATGACTTCCTGGGCGAGCTCGCTCTCCTCCCAGCGCCTCTTCGGCGCCTCGTCGCCGCCGATGTGGATGTAGCGGCTGGGAAACAGCTCCATCACCTCGGTCAGGACATCCTCGAGGAATGCGAACGTCGCTTCGCTGGGGCAGTAGATGTCTTCCTTCACGCCCCAGGCAGTGGGTACCTCGAACGGCCCCTCCGTGCACGCGAGTTCGGGATACGCGGCGAGGGCGGCCACGGAGTGGCCGGGCATCTCGATTTCGGGGATCACCGTCACGTAGCGGGAGGCAGCGTGCGCCACCACCTCGCGGATCTCTTCCTGGGTGTAGAAGCCGCAGTAGGGGATCCCGTCTCCCACATATGGATCGACGTTCTTCTCGAGGATGGTCTCCGCACGGCACGAGCCGATCTCGGTGAGCCGCGGGTACTGCCTGATCTCGATGCGCCAGCCCTGGTCCTCGGTGAGGTGCCAGTGGAAGGTGTTCATCTTATACGTCGCCAACAGGTCGATGTAGCGCTTGATGAAGGGGACCGGGAAGAAGTGGCGTCCCACGTCCAGCTGCATCCCGCGGTAGGCGAACCGGGGTCGGTCCTCGATCTCCACGGCGGGAATGGCCGGTGAAGTGGCGGAGTCCGCGGCCGGCGGCAAGAGCTGGCGCAGGGTCTGCAGCCCATAGAACAGGCCGGCGTGGGTGGCTGCCGTGAGCCTCACCCCTGCGGTGTCGCTTTCGAGGCGGTAGCCCTCCCGTCCCAGGTTCAGGCCCGGGGCACCGAGCGTGAGCACGATCGCCCCGCTGGTCTCCCGGTCGGCGGCCGTCTCGGCGACCTCGATGTCGGTGCCGTGGGCGGCGCCGATCATCTCCGCGGCGTGCGCCCCCAGTGCGTAGAGCTCCGTGTCTGTTGGATCGGACAGCGCCACGGTCGTCCCTAGCGTCAGCGGGAAGACGCCCGTCCGGAGGGACATGCGCTCCGGTAGGGGGACGATGGGCAACAGAGCCACCGGTTCGACCTCGGCCGTGACTATCTCACCTGGCGGCGCCGTTGCCGTGCCGCAGGCGGCGGCTCCCCACAGCACGATGCCGCAGATGGTCCAGCGTAGAATGGCCGTCATGGGGATTCGGACATGCGCGGCGCGCGTGGTCGTGAGTCTCAACTCTTCCCTTCCAGTTCCTGGGCGTTGCGCAGGCTGCGCTCGAGCTTGGCCTGAAACTGTCCTAGGGCGCCGGTGCACTGATTGAGGAGAGCCCGGAGGCGAGTGCTCAGGTCTTCGGCCGTGAGCGGCGGATCGGTCGCCATCGTATCGAGCCAGAGGTGCTCGGCATCGTCGTGGAACGCAATGACCGAGTCCATCTCATCTTCCTCGAACCGGTTGTGTAATGCCTGCTCCCGCACGTCGTGCACGATGCTCCCGAGAATGACCTCGATGGCCTCCCGCGGCCCGAACCCGACCGTGGAGAGGCGCTCGTGGAATTGGGATCGGCGATCCTTCCCCATGGTCGCACCCGTGGTGAGCGTCGTGTGGAGGTGGGGCGCGGTGATGCTAGCCCGTTACACCTGCGCCAGCCGCGTGGGTCCCGCCGCCACGACCTCCGTTGGGCAGCCGTCCGCGAACAGCTTGAAGTTCTCGATGTAGCGGGCCGCGAGGGCGTCGTACTTCTTCCAGTACTCGTCCTTGTCGCCCCAGGAAGCCGCCGGATCCAGTACCTCCTCGGGGACGTCAGGACAGCTCAGCGGCACGTCGAACCCGAACAGCTTGTCCTGGTGATACTTCACATCGGCGAGCTTCCCGTCCAGCGCGGCGTTCAGCAGCGCACGGGTGTGACGGATGCTGATCCGCTTGCCCACGCCGAAGCGCCCGCCGGTCCAACCGGTGTTCACCAGCCAGCAGGTGGAGCCGAACTTGGCCATCTTCTGGCTCAAGAGCCTGGCGTACTCGAAGGGGTGATGCACCATGAACGGCGCCCCGAAGCAGGCGCTGAATGTAATCTGCGGCTCGATCCCCAGCCCGATCTCCGTGCCGGCGATCTTGGAAGTGTAACCGCTGATGAAGTGATACTGGGCCTGCTCGGCGTTCAGCCGCGCGATGGGCGGGAGCACCCCGGACGCATCACAGGTCAGGAAGACCACGTTCTTGGGGTGCGAGTACGCCATCCGCTCGGGCACCGTGTTGGGGATGAACTCCAATGGATATGACGCCCTGGTGTTCTCGGTGATGGCGTCGTCGTCCAGATCCACGAATCGAGTCGTGGGATCGTAGATCACGTTCTCAAGGATGCAGCCGAAGCGCCGCGTAGCTTCCCAGATCTGAGGCTCCGCCTCAGCCGAGAGACGGATCACCTTGGCGTAGCATCCACCCTCGAAGTTGAACACGCCGGAGTCGCTCCACCCATGCTCGTCGTCGCCGATGAGTTGGCGTGTGGGATCGGCCGAGAGGGTGGTCTTGCCCGTCCCGCTCAGCCCGAAGAACAGCGCGACGTCGCCGTCCTTGCCCACGTTGGCCGAGCAGTGCATGGACAGTACGCCCTCGAGCGGCAGCAGGAAGTTGAGCACGGTGAAGATGCTCTTCTTGATCTCCCCGCCGTAGGCCGAATTGCAGATTATGGCCGTGCGCTGGGCGAAGTTCAGGATGATCGCGGTCTCGGTGCGTGTACCGTCCACCCGCGGATCAGCCTTGAACGACGGCGCCTGGATGATCGTGAATTCCGGTACGTGCTTCTTGTAGGCGTCCCTGCTCTCGAGGCCGATGAACATGTTCCGTGCGAAGAGGTTGTGCCACGCCTTCTCGGTGATGATCCGGATCGGCATACGATACTCGGGATCGGCGCCGGCATAACAGTCCTGCACGAAGAGCTCCTCGCCTTGGAGAAAGGCCTGGAGTCGTGCGAGCAGCGCGTTGAACTTGTCCTGCGCGAACGGACGGTTGTACTCACCCCACCATACTTTGTCGGCCGTGGACGACTCGTGTACCACGAACTTGTCTGCGGCCGCTCTGGCCGTGTGCTTGCCGGTGTTCACAATGAATGGTCCGCCGTGGGCCACGGTACCCTCTCCGCGGAACACAGCCTCTTCGTAGAGGGCTGAAGTGGGGAGATTCCAGAAGACACGGTCCAGGTGGATCAGGCCGTGGTTCTTGAGCCCGTACTCGCTCTTGAGATCTGTGGCCTGCTTGATCGCCGGCGTGTCGAATTCGAGGTACTTCGCCATGGTCTATCCCTCTCGGCGGTGAGCGGTCGGGGCCGTCCGGCGGTCGCCTCCCGCTGTCCGTGCTACATCCAATCCCGTACGAGCTTGCGGCCCCCGATGTACAACTCGTTGGGGGAATTGGGATCCAGCGCCCACTTCATGCGCTCGATTCCCTCGGTGATGTCCTTTATGGAGCCGCAGGTGGAGAGCCGCAGATAACCCTCCATGCCGAACTCCACGCCGGGGACCGTGACCACTCTGACCTTGTCCACGAGGAGCTCCGCCAGCTTGGTGGAGTCCTTGTTGTAGTAGCTGAAGTCGGCGAAGCAATAGAACGTGCCGTCGGGCTTTGTTGCCTTCACCCCGTCAAATGAGTCGAGTCGCGCCATCATTACGTTGCGGTTGTTCTCCAGCGTCAGGCGCAGGCTCTCAACGCTCGTTTGAACACCGTTGATGGCCGCGACGGCGGCGTGCTGCAACAGCCCCGACGGCCCCGAGGTCTGGTGCCCCTGGATGTTGGTCATCACCTCGATGAGCTTCTTGTTTGCCACCGCCCAGCCGATCCGAAAGCCGGTCATGGCATACTGCTTGGAGACTCCGTTGATGACCACCAGCTTGGAATTCTCCGAGAGATCCTTCGCATAGGTGTAGCAATTGATCGGCCGGCGCCCGTCGAAGACGAGCCGGTGGTAGATGTCGTCCATGACCAGGTACAGCCCGCGCCGCTCACAGAACTCCACGACCTCCTTGATGAACTCCTTGGAGTACATGACTCCCGATGGGTTGTTCGGGCTGTTGATGAGGACCGCCTTGGTGTACGATGTGACGTTTCGCTCGATCTCCTGGATCCGCGGATGGAAAGTGCCGTCCTCGGGACGCACCGGCACCGGCACCGCCCCGCACAGCTTCACCATCTCCGGATAGCTCACCCAGTAGGGAACGGGGAAGATCACCTCGTCCTGGGGATTCAGGATCGCCTGCAGGCATACCATGACGGCCTGCTTCGCCCCTCCCGAGGCCATCACGTTCTCGGGCTCCACCTTACGCCCGTAGAACTCGTCCGTGTACCGGATGACGGCCTGTTTGAGGGCAGGGATCCCGTCGGCGGGGGTATAGCGCACCTCGCCGGAGTTGAGCAGGGCGGCAGCTGCCACCAGGGCGTCGATGGGCGGCTTGGTCTTGGGCTCGCCACCGCCGAGATGGATGACCGGCTCCCCTTTGGCTCGCAGGATCGCGGCGGTCTCATTGAGCTTGAGGGTCGCCGACTCGCTTATCGACTTTCCGATCAGGCTGATACTCATTGGGTACCTCTAGCAGGTGCTTCTCGACCAGCCGGGACGTCAGGGGGCTTCCTGCCGGTCCCATCCGGGTGCGCCCACCTCACTGTGCCGGCAGAAGAATTGAAACGTACACGGCGGGCTGGGGGAATTCCATTGGGGCTGGACCGCGTGTCTACCAGCCGATCTCGAGCAGGAACTCCCGAATCAGCCCGGCCGTCTCCTCGGGCTGCTCGATGGGCGCCATGTGTCCCGTTCTGGGGAGCGTAACGAGCCGGGCGTCCGGGAGCCGCTCGGCCATCAACTCGGATTCGGGAGGCGGCGTGGTCCGGTCTTCCTCCCCCACGATGACCAGGACCGGCACGCTGATGGCTCCCAAGCGGTCCACCACGGAGGGCCTGGTGACGACTGGATGCAGCGTCCGGGCGATCACGTTGGGATCGTAGCCGGCCATGGTCCCCAGCCAACGCTGCACCTCGGCCTGGTGACTGCGGCGGAAGGTGGGGCCGTACATGACCTTGGACGCTTCCTTCAGGAGCCAGGGTCTGACGCCGAAGGTCTGAGCCAGGACGACCAACAGGCGGTATCTGACCCTGCGGAGCGGCCTCTCTGCGCCGGCGCTGGTATCGATGAGGACCATCCCGGCCACGCGGTCCGGGTAGTCGAGGGCCAGATGCAGCGCGGCCATCCCACCCATGCTCTGGCCCACCACGACCGCCCTGTCGATCTCCAGGGTATCCATGACACGGACGTAGTCTGCGCTCTGCTCCCGGATGGTCCAGATCCCCTCGGGGAGCCCACTCGCGCCGTGTCCCCGAGAGTCGATGGCGACGGCGCTGTAGTCCGCCGCCAGTGCCCTGATCTGGCTCAGGTACATGCGGTGGTCGTACAGCAGTCCGTGGCCGAACACTACGGCGGGTCCCTGACCCTCCGTAACGGCCTGGAGAGTGAATCCGTCGACGGGTATGGTGTGGGTCTCGGACATGCGCCCCTCCCAGGAACGCCCCGCGGCCGAGCGCGACCGCGGGGCGTATAGCGGCATAGAGGTTGTGCGCGCTAGCCGGATGCGATACCCAGCAGCTGCTCCTCGATCAGCCCCTTGAACAGCGGCACCTTGTAGGCGTTGTGCCTCAGCGGCTGGGCGTTCCGTACGGCAGCGGCTGCCGCCCCGGCGCACGTGGCGGCGTCGAGTGGCCTGCCGGCGATCGCCTGCTCTACCTCCGGTGAGCGCCACGGGACGGGGGCTGCGCCGGCTAGGACCACGCGGCCACCGGTGACCCGCCCGCCACTGAACTCCAGGGCCAGGGCCACCCCGGCCAGGGCGAAGTCCCACGCGCCCCGGTCGCGGACCTTGCGGTAGGAGCTCCTGAGCCCGGGCGCGGGGCCGGGAAGCAGGATCTCCGTCATGATCTCAGTCGGCTCGAGCACCGTCTCCCGGCGGACGTCTGCACTGGGCGCGACGTAGAACTCCTCCAAGGGCACGGTCCGGGTGCCTTGCGGACCCGCGATCTGCACCGATGCGCCCAGCGCCACCAACGCGGGAGCGGTGTCCGAGAGGTGGACGCTGTAGCAGCGACTGCCTCCCAGAATGCAGTGGTACTGGTTCTCTCCCGCCAGCGCATAGCAGGTGCTGCCGCCTTTGCGCAGGCAGTGGAAGTCGCCCCGGTAGTACCAGCAGCGCGGCTTCTGGCAGAGGTTTCCGCCAAGGGTCCCCTGGTTGCGCAGCTGCGGGCTGGCCACCTCCGCGGCGGCCTGTGCCAACGCGGCGTAGCGCTCCATGATCAGCGGATTCCGTGCCACCTCGGCGACCGTAGTGAGCGCGCCGATGCGGAGTCCGCCGCCACGCCCCTGGCGGATGCCCTTGAGCTCGTCGAGGGATGAGAGGCTCACGACCTTCTGCGCCTGGAACACGCCGTCGCGCAGACACCCCAGGAGGTCCAAGCCGCCGGCATGGGGCACCGCACCGTCGGCCGACAGCTGCTCGAGCGCGTCGTCGAGGGAGGTCGGCCGTGTGTAACTGAATTGCGGTAGCATGGCTCACTCTCCCTTCTGCGCTGCGAGCGCCTCGACGAGTCTGCTCGGGTTGATCGGCGTATCGGTCATGCGGACACCGGTCGCGTGATACACGGCGTTGGCGATCGCCGCTGCCGTGGGGATCGTGGCCGGTTCGCCGATGCCCTTCGCTCCGGTGTTGTTGCACTCGCGATCGTCCGGATCGACCGGTATGCACTCCATGTTCGTCGGAATGTCCAGCGCCGTAGGGAGCTTATAGTCATGCCAGTTCTTGTTCACCATCTTGCCGGTTTGACCGCCGTCGAGTACGCGGGCCTCGGTCATGCCGAAGCCTATGCCCATCGCGATGCCGCCGAACACCTGGTTCCTGTATGTCAGCAGGTTCATCACACGCCCGCTGTCGTGCGCGGCGACGAACCGCAGCACCTTCACCTCACCGGTGCGGGTGTCCACCTCCACCTCACAGAACTGCGCGGCGAACGGGTTGACGACCTTGCCTTGCGGGTTCGGCGCGCGGTAGCCGACTCCTGTGAGCATGCGGCGGCGCTGCAGGCGGCGCAGGCTTCTGGGCTCGCGCTCCATATCCGGGTCGGCGCTGGAGTAGATCTTGCCATCCTTGAGGTACAAGGTCGATACTGCAACGCCCAGTTCGTCGGCGGCGAGCTCCAGCAGCTGTCGCTGCACGTCGAGCGCCGCTGAGCGCACTGTCGGGGCCTGCGTAGGCACCGTCATGCTCCCCCCGCTCGCGGCTGCGAATTGGGTGGTGCCGGTGTCGGCGTGCTCGATCTGTACCGCGTCCGGATCCACTCCGAGCTCCTCGGCCACCACCATTGCAAGCACCGTCTTGGTGCCGGTGCCGATGTCGGCCGCTCCCGTGTTGAGGTTCACGGTGCCGTCGGAATAGAGCTTGACGATGGCGGTGGCAGGCGGTGCGCCGCTGCCGTAGGGCCATAGGCATGCGGCGACGCCGACGCCCCGGCGCACTGGCCCGTCCGCGAAGTCGCCGGCCGCTTGCGGGCGTGCGCCGGGCCAGCCGAACGACTCCGCCCCCTCCTCGAGGCACTGCCTGAGGCCGGTAGTCGTGTAGGGAGGATTCCCCTCCCGGCCCTGGCTGTGAGCCGGGACGTTCTTGAGTCGCAGTTCGACCGGGTCCATCCCGATCTCCACCGCCAGCGCGTCCATCATCTGCTCCAGGGCCCAAGCGCCCTGGGGATGTCCGGGAGCCCTGAACGGCCGGGCGGGCCCGGCATTGATGTAGATGTCGGTGGTTTCCGTCCTGACGTTGGGGCAGGTGTAGAGGTCCCTCACGAGCCAATCGAGCAGCGAGGTCCCACCGGCGCGGTAGGCGCCGCCCGAGCCTGTGCCCCAGAACTGCATGGCCGTGAGTGTGCCGTTCCGCTTCACGCCCGCCTTGAGCCGCATGTTGCTGGGCGGCCGATTTCCGACGGCCAGGAATGTCTCCTCTCGGGTCAGCACGCACTTGACCGGCCTGGCCGTCTTCTTGGCCAGCAGCGCGGCGATGACCGTGTACTTGCCCGGCCGGAGCTTGCTGCCGAAGCCGCCGCCCATGTAGTGCCCAATCACGCGCACCTTGGAGAACGGTATCCCCAGCGAGCCTGCCACCCCGGACTGCACGTTGTAGACGCCCTGCGTCGACTCCCACAGTGTCAGCTGGTCGCCGTCCCACTTCGCCACGGCTCCGTGCGGCTCCATCGGCGTGTGGATCTCGCACTCGGAGCGGTACTCCTGCTCCAGCACGACGTCGGCTGCGGCGAACCCCGCTTCCACATCGCCGCGTTCATACGCGCTAGGTTGAGCAACCCGGTTGCCGTCGTCATGCACCAACGGCGCGTCGGGGTCGAGGGCCTCCCGCTCGTCCGATACGAACGGCCGCCTCTCGTACTCGACCTCGATGGCCCGCACGGCGTCCCACGCCTGGTACGGAGTCTCGGCCGCCACCGCGGCCACCGTCTCACCTTCATAGCGGCACCGCGGGTTGAAGAGCCGATTGCGGATGAACTCCGCGTGCGGCCTGGTTGCTGCATCCTCCGCAGTGAAGGCGCTGAGGACCGCCCGAACGCCGGGCATGCTCTCGGCCCGGCCGGTGTCCACGCTCTTCACCAGGGCGTGTGGATGAGGGCAGCGCAGAATGGCGCCGTACAGCATGCGCGGCAGCACGACATCCGCTGGGTAAACGGCCGAACCGCTCACCCGCTCGTACGCGTCCACCCGCGGTCGCGGTTTGCCCACGACCTTCGTTTCGTCCCACGGTTCCTCATCAAGATCCTGAAACGGCATGTCGGGGAGGTCGACGCCCTCCAGCCAATAGGGGCGCTCGCGATCGACTGTCATGAGGCGCCCCCTTCCCGCTTGAGCTCCGCGGCGCGCTCGGCGGCGGCGAAGATGTGTGCGTAGGCGCCGCAACGGCACAGGTTGCCGCTGACTCCGTTGCGGATCTCATTCAGCGAAGGAGCGGGATTGGATCGGAGCATGCCTTCCACGGCCATGATCTGCCCACAGGCGCAGTACCCGCACTGGAACGCGTCCTTCTCGGCGAATGCCTGCTGCGTGTGGCCCAGCTCCTCGCCGTTCATGAGACCTTCGACGGTCTCGATGCGCGCACCCTCGGCCTCGACCGCCAGCATCATGCAGGCGTAGCGCGGCACGTCGTTCACGAGCACGGTACAGGCGCCGCACTCCCCGCGATCGCAGGCCAGCTTGGTGCCGGTGAGGCCCAACTCCTCGCGCAGCACGTGAGCCAGCGACCAGCGCGGCTCGACCAGCAACTGACGGCTGCGGCCGTTGAGCATGAGGGTGACCTTGGAGAGCTCGGCGCCCTCGAGCACCTCGGTGCTCGGCGCAGGCTCCGCCTTCACATGGTTGGCTGCGACGGCAGAGAGCGCGCCGGTGCCCAACGACGTGAGGAACCCGCGGCGCGACAAGCCCTTGTGCTCGTCGCCGGGCTCGGCGCCGCTATCCTTGGGATCTCGGGTCATTACGACCTCCTGGGGCACTGCGTGGACGTGCCGGTCGGTCCGCCGGAGTCGCTGCAGGAAGGATGCGTCGAGGGGGCGGCCGACCGTCTACCCCTACTACGCCGACGCGAATGAAGGATGGATGAAGCCGGCGTGAAGTAGCTCCGTGGCCCGATGCCGCGCCCTATAGCTCCCGAATCGCCTCGATCGGGTCCAGTCTGGCGGCGCGCTTGGCGGGATACCAGCCGAATACCAGCCCCACGAGGAGTGCAAAGCCGATGGCCATCGCGACGCCGGGGACGTGGAGCGGGATGAAGAACTCACTGCCGAATTGCGTTGCGATGGTCTTGGTGAGGAGGATGAGACCGACTCCGCCTGCCACCCCGAGCGTGGCACCCAGCAGCGCCAGCGCGAGGGACTCGGCCAGGAACAGCCGCCGGATGTCCCGGTCGTCGGCGCCCAGCGCCTTGCGGATCCCGATCTCGCGTACCCGCTCCCGCACCGAGATCAGCAACACGCTGAACAGCCCGATGCCACCGACGATCAGGGTCACCCCTGCAATGCTGTACAGCACGATGTTCCAGCCTTTCATGATGCCGTCGGCCATCGCCAGGTTCTCGAGCACATCGGCGTTCTCGTTCTCGAGCTCGAAGTCCTCGGCGCCAAGATGCCGCTGCCGCAGCAGCACTTCTCCCGCCCGCATCACGGAGGGGAAGTCGGCCTCGTCACTCACTTTGAGCAGCACGTTGTCCACGCGGCGCTCGCCCGCGTGATACAGCGTGAGGTACGTGTAGGGGATGTACACCCGGCGGGCGAGGAACGAGAAGTTGGCGGGAATCAACTCGAACTCGATGGGTGCCACGACGCCGATGACGCGGAACTCGATGCCGTCGATCTTGATGGTCCGTCCGACGGGATCGACGGAGCCGAAGAAGGGGTCCACGAGCTCCTCACCAACGACGGCGACACGCTGCGCGTTGATGATGTCCAGCGCCGCAAACTCGCGGCCCCGCACCACGGGCCAGTTGCGGAAGGCGAGGTACCCTGCGTCGATCCCGGAAACGGGAACCAGGCGCTGGTCCCGCGTGGTGCTCACCAGCCGGCGGCCGGCGAAGTTGCGCCCGTACGCGGTCTCGACTCCACGCAGCCGACGCAGCGCCTCCACGTCGGCGAGCCTGAGGCCCGGGTGCCTGAGGTCGGCGGCGCGCACGGCGTCGGACCGCGGGCCGCGGTCGCGGAGCTGGAAGGTGCTGGCCATGTCCATCTCCCGCAGCTCCTTGTACGCCATGAACTTGACCCCGGCCGAGAGCGACGTCATCGAGACGACCGCTGCGGCGCCGAACACGATGCCGAAAAGTGTCAGCAGGGATCGCAGCTTGTGGGCCCGGATCTCCCGCAGCGCGTCCCAAGCGAGCTCGCCCCACGTGGCGAGGGTCTCCCAGAGCCGCGACCGGCTAGCCATACCGCAGCGCCTCGACCGGTGACAGCCGCGCCGCTCGGAACGCCGGGTAGAAACCGGCGACTGCGCCGACTCCGAGCGACGTGCCCAGCGCCACGGCCGCCATTGGGCCGGTGACGGCAGCGGGCTGGCTCATGAAGTGCGCCACGGCGCCGGTGAGCGCCGCTCCCAGCCCGAGCCCCAGCAACCCGCCGAAGATCGAGATCACCGACACCTGGGCGATGACCTGGGCGAACACCTGAAGCGGCGAGGCCCCCAGCGCCATGCGCGTGCCGAACTCCCGCACGCGCTCCACGACGGAAGCGAGGAGGATGTTAGCGATCACCACTCCGCCGGCCACGAGGGACACGACGCCGACGATCAGAAAGATGATGTTGAACATCATGAAGAACTGGGCGTCTTCCGGGTTGCGCTGGCCCAGGGGCCGGATGTCGAAGTCCTCCACCCCGTGTAGTGAGCGCATCATCTGGCGCACCTGCGCCTCGGCGGCGGTCCCACCCGTGGGGGTGACGGCCTTGAGCGTCAAGAAGTCGAGCCGGTCGTTCACGCCGGTGTACTGCGAGAACGCGGTGGTGATGGGGATGTAGGAGCGGCGGTTGCGATACGCCAGCGCGTTGCCGCTCCAGGGCGCAAAGTAGAACTCTTCCCGCTCCATCACCCCGACCACCGTGTAGTTCTTGCCGCCCAGGTTCACGATCCGTCCCAAAGCAACTTCCGGCCGGCCCTTGAACAGGGAGTCGGCGTACGCCCACCCGAGCACCATCACCCGCGCCTGGCGTCGCACGTCCAGGTCGCTGATATAGCGACCCACCATAGGGAAGATGGCGTTGATCATCGCGTAGTCGGGCGTGGTGCCGATGACGTCGCCCTCGAAGTCGACGTCGCGGTAGCGGTAGTCGTGCCGCCCGAAGTAGCCGGGTGCCACGCCCCTCAGCATCGTGGCGTGGTCTTTGAGGTAGGCGGCGTCGCGGTAGGAGAGCCGTCGCGAGGCGAGCTCCATCGGGGTGGGCTGCAACGACTCCTCGCGGTCGTACACGATGATGGCGCCGAAGCCGCCTTGCTCGATGATGAACTCTTCGGTCTGCTTCGTCTGGCCGCCGAACAGCGCCAATACCGTGACAATGCTGCCGGTCCCCAGAATGAGCCCGAGGAGCGACAGCAGCGTCTGCCCCAGGTGACGTCGGGCCTCGTCCAGGCCTACCAGCAGCGCCTCGAAGAAGTTCACGCGGCCACGCGCCCGTCGGCGATGTGCACGGTGCGGTCGGCCTCGGTGGCAACGTTGGGATCGTGGGTGACGAGCACGATCGTGTGGCCGCCCGCGTGTACTTCCCGGAAGGTCTTCAGCACCTCCGCGCCGGACTTGGAGTCGAGGTTCCCGGTGGGCTCGTCCACCAGGAGGATGGCCGGCTCGCCCACGAGCGCGCGGGCGATGGCAACGCGCTGGCGCTCGCCGCCAGACAGCTCCTCGGGTCGGTGCCCGATGCGGTGCGACATGCCCAGGCGCTCGAGCACCGCCCGGGCGCGCCGGCGCCGCTCGCGCCGCGTGAAACCCCCGCGGTACTGCAGCGGCAACGCCACGTTCTCCTCCACCGTAAGGCGTGGCATCAGGTTGAAGGTCTGGAACACGAAGCCGACCTTCTGATTCCGCACCCTGGCCAGGGCCCGGCCCCGCAGCGTCCCCACGTCGGTTCCGCCGAGTCGGTAGCTGCCGTCCGTGGCGGAGTCGAGGCAGCCGAGGATGTGCATGAGCGTGCTCTTCCCCGAGCCAGACGGCCCCATGATGGCCATATACTCGCCCTGCTCTACGTCGAGATCGACGCCGCGCAGCGCCGGCACATCCACCCGGCCGAGGCGGTAGATCTTCGTGATGTCCCGTGCTTCGAGCAGTGCCATGGCTCAGCGACCGGCCCGGGCGCGCCGGGCCGCCTCCCGCGGATCCTCGAGGGCCACCGAGTCACCCTCCTGGAGGCCGTCCAGGATCTCGACGTATGAGAGATCACTCAGGCCGAGTGTGACAGGGGTCGCGTCCGTGTCGCCCGCGGCCACCCGGTACACGATCGGGCTGCCCTCGACGAAGAACACAGCCTCCACAGGGATGCGAATCACGTCGTCGCGCGACGGGCCCGCGATCTGGACGTTGGCCGTCATGCCGGGGCGGAGAATCCGGTGGCCTGCTCGGACCTCTATCTCCACGTCGAACACCCGGATGCGCTCCTGCTGCCTGGCCGCCGGCGGGACCAGGCGCACGACGCCTGCGGCGGTGTCGCCTGGGAACGCATCCACGGTGATGGCCACGGTGTCGCCGGCTTCCACCTTGCCGATGTCCACCTCGTTTACGGCGGCCTTGACCAGCAACGTGGACAGGTCGGCGATGGTGAACAACTCCGTCCCGCCGCCGAAGACACTGGTGCCACCCATAACCGTCTCGCCCTCCTCCACGCCCCGCAGGATCACCACGCCGGTTGAGGGGGCGGTGATCAGGGCCGACTGCGCACCACCCGTCGTCCGGACTCCGCTCTCCTCCATGAGCCGCAGGCGCTCGCGGGCGGCCAGCAGGTCGTTCTCGGCCTGCTCCATGGCCACCCGAGCGCTCTCCACGTCTGATTCCGAGATGAGCTCTCGGGCTTCCAGCTCCTGCGCCCGGGCGTACTCGCGACGGAGATTGCCGACGGAGATCTCGGCGCCGGCGATCTCGGAGCGGAGCTGCGCCAGTGCGTTGGCCTGGGCGATGTCCGGCACGATTGTGGCCATGACTTGGCCGGCCCGCACCGAGTCGCCTTCCCGGACGTGCAGTTGGCGCACGACACCGGAGATCGGCGACTTGACCACGATCTGGCGCTCGGGCTCGACGAGCCCGGTCTCTTCGATGGTGACTCGGATGGGACCACGTTCGACTGCAGCGACGCGGAAGGGATAGGCGGGTGTCTCCTCACCGCCGCTGGCGGAGCTGCAGCCCACGGCTGCCGCTGCCAGCAACACGATGAGGCTCCCCGAAGGTCGAGCTCGGGATGCCATCAGACATACCTCGGCCGAGGTTTTGAGGCTGCTATCTGCCCTTTGTTCTACGACTCCAGCACCAGAGGGGTTTCACCTGGGCTCCAGTCGCATCCACTCGGGCAGCTCCTGGGGTGGCGGCCGCTCCCCGTACAAGAAATCGTCGGCCCAGATGGCCACCCGGCGGAACACGGGGAAGGAGCGCACCCCGCGACGCACCAGGCTGTGCAGAAGGGTGTCGGGGTGGGAGTAGGGGCACACAGCCATGCAGCGCGCGCAGTCGGTGCCCACCCGGCACCAGTAGGTGAAGCAGGCCTCCGAGTCGATCTGCCAGCGCCGCACGCCGTCGATCTCCTTTCGGTCATCGAACGAGATGGCGCTGCTGGGACACGCTGCGGCGCACTTGTGGCAGTGGGTGCAGAAGTCGATCACCGAAGGGTCGGGGTGGCGGCGATCCACAACTAGCGGCAGGCTCGTCGTCACGACGCCGAGACGCACCCGCGGCCCGAGCTCCGGTGTCATGAGGAGCCCCATCCTGCCGATCTCGCCCAAGCCGGCATCCCGGGCCACCAGGGGGCACACCACCCGGTAGTTCCCGTCGATGTGCGCCCGGGCGGGGTAGCCTAACTCCCGGATGAACTCCGCGATCTGGACGGCGATGACGCCGGCCGCCACATACTGCTGGGCCGACTCCATGACCGTGGCGCCAAGGGGAGCCGGAGATACCATCCCTCGATCCATCTCGACGGTGAAGGCAACGGCGAACTCGTGCTCCAGTACCACGGGCTCGCCGTATTGGGGACCCCGGCCGACGACCGTGTAGAGGTGGTAGTCCTCGAGCCGGGTCACCCCTACGGAGACGGCACCGAGCTTCACGGCCCAACGCTCGATGAACCGCGTGATGGCCGCCGGATCGGAAACGACGGTCTCGGCTGCGGGCTCGCCGTCGACGTATGGCCGCAGCTGCATGATCGTTTCGAAGCTCGCGTTCGCCGCCGAGAAGGAGTACGGCGAGTAACACGCGGCGCCCTTCGCCAGCAGTCCCGGGAGCGCCCGGAACTCGTCGTCGGGACCCCTGTTCTCGGGGCGTGCGCGGTAGTAGGCCTCGTACCGCTCGGTACCAGGCTGCAACTGCCGCCGGGAGAACATGATGTCCCGCTCGTCGATGCGCGTGGTTGGCGTGTCGTCCTCGAGGCGCCGCCGCCAGAACGGGAAGAACAGGATGATGAGGGCGGCCGCCGTGGCACCCAACAACGCCAGCTCGGTCGGTGCTCGGTAGGGACTCGGGAGTAGGCCGGCCGCGACGTAGGGCAGGGGGAGGACGAGGGCGAGCCCTGCCGCGCGGCCCGCCGCCCGGTGCTCGTGCTCCAGCCAGGAGGCGATCGCCGTCCACACCAGCATAGCGAACAGCCCGGCGCCGAAGGCGAATGTGAGGAGATGCAGCATCGATCCCTATCCCCCGACCCAGTGGCGAGCCGTGAGACAATACGCCGGGGGTGGAGTCGTCGGAAGGGCCTACTTCGCGGCCTCGGTGTCCGGCACCTCCCATGCCCCGGTCTCCCGCAGCCGGTCGAGCAGCACCTGGCCGGTCTCCGAGACCACCCGCATCCGCTCCTCGAGCAGCAGGATTTCGCCTAGGTAGTGGGAGTCATCCTGGACGCCCCGGGCCAGGTCGGTGAGCATCTGACTCAGGTCCTCCAGGCGGGAGAGCGCCTCCTTGGTGTTGCCCGCTGACTCCCGGAACCGCTGGAGCGCCTCCTGCAGCCGCCGGCGCAAGGCTGGTGAGAGCGGGCCGTCCCGGCCGTGCTCCGACAGGGCGGTGAGGACGAGATCCAGCGACTCGATCGCCTCCGCAGACGGCCCGCTGGCCCCGTGTTGGATCTCGACGGCCTGCTTGAGAGCCGCTTGTGTGCGATCCTGCACAGTCTCGATCTGCCGGCCCATCTGCTCGCTCACCCTCGCGAGGCGGTCGTTCACCGCCACGACCCGATTGAGCACTCCGTCCAAGTCCTCCACCAGATGACAGACCCGATCGAGGAAGTGGTTGAAATCGAGGGCCAGCTCCCCGAACTCGTCGTCCGACTTGACCTCGGCGCGTTGTGACAGGTCCAGCCGGCCCTTGGCGAGGCGCGCCACCATGGAGCGCAGTCGGAGCAGTGGCTCCATGCGCAGCCGCAGGAGCAGGAACAACACGATGGTGTGGAGGATGACGTTCGCCATTCCCACCACCGAGACCACGCGGGCCTCGGCCCACCAGTCGGCCAAGTGGGCAGCCTGGTAGTTGCGCACCGTAACATGCCCGAGGACGTCACCCGGTTGGGCGGTGAAGTGGCAGGTGGTGCAGAAGGGTTCGGCTTGC
This sequence comes from Gemmatimonadota bacterium, assembly GCA_039591655.1. Classification (GTDB taxonomy): domain Bacteria; phylum Gemmatimonadota; class Gemmatimonadetes; order Gemmatimonadales; family GWC2-71-9; genus WVYX01. Next base: position 3,762 of record JBDHDE010000025.1, on the reverse strand, counting down.
AGCTCGACCTTCGCCTCGTGGTGCCGGCCCTCGGACCACTCGGGCTGGAGCCCCTCCGGTTCCCTCCCGAAGGACTGGCGGATCGCCTCGATGGTTAGTTCCGAGGGAACGATGGTGATCTCGAGCCCTAGCTCCTCGTGGTTGCGCCGGATGATGGGGTAAACGGTTCGCGCCGCGACCGGTCCCCCTTGGTTGAGCATGATGTCGCGCACGTCCGATGCAAGGCGCTCGGCCGCCAGCTCCGTAGCCTCCTTCTCTTGGTGCTGGAAGTGATACGAGGCCAGGACGAACCGCCCTCCCAGCTCCAGGACGATGATGATCGTCAGAGCGATGAGGAAATCCCGGATCATCCGAATCACGAACGATCGGTCGAACCGTCCGATCTTTGAGCGCATGCTTCCTCCTGGTGGCCTGACGGCCGTCGCTTCTCACGGTAACTGCGGGGCGGCAAGCGGAGTTCCGGTTCGTGGTTCGGCGACGAATATCTGTCGGGACCGACCCGACTTAGGCTTAGCATCTGGCTTGACCGGCAATGGCGACTGCCCCGCTGGCCCTCGCTCGGGGTGAGGCGTATCGTTGAGAGGTCCCTGCCACTCGGGAGCCGCTGCTTGTCCCAGCTCCTCAATCGTCTCAGCGTATCCCTCGCCGGCCGCTACGCCCTGGAGCGGGAGCTAGGCAGCGGCGGTATGGCTATCGTCTTTCTCGCTCGTGATCTCAAGCACGACCGCGAGGTGGCGATCAAGGTGCTGCGCCCGGAGCTCTCGGCGGCCCTGGGGACGGAGCGCTACCTACATGAGATCCGCATCGCCGCCCGGCTCAACAACCCCCACATCTTGCCGCTGCATGACTCCGGCGAAGCCGACGGGTTGTTGTACTACGTGATGCCCTATGTAGAAGGAGAATCTCTGCGGGACCGGCTGGGACGGGAGAAGCAGTTGCCGGTTGACGAAGCGCTGCAGATTGCCCGGGAGGTGGCCACAGGCCTGAGCTACGCCCACAGCCACGATGTGGTCCACCGGGACATCAAGCCTGAGAATATTCTGCTCTCGGGTGAGACCGCTGTGATCACTGACTTCGGTATCGCGCGGGCGATCTCAGAGGCCGGTGGCGAACGCCTCACCGAGACCGGTATCGCCATCGGAACGCCCACCTATATGAGTCCGGAGCAAGCCGCCGGCGATCGGGACCTGGACCAGCGGAGTGACGTCTATTCGCTTGGCTGCGTGGTGTACGAGATGTTGGCGGGACAGCCGCCGTTCACGGGTCCAACGGCCGAGAGCATCGTGAGCCAGCACCTCGGGGCGCCGGCTCCCGAGGTGACCACCGTACGGCCTGCCGTGTCGCCGGCCATCGCCGCCGCGCTGGCAAAGGCCATGGCGAAGGCGCCGGCGGACCGACCTACCACGGCTTCCCAGTTCCGCGAGGCGCTCAAGGTGGAGCCTGCGGCCGGGCCGCGCGCCGTGGCGAGGCGGTCGCCGTTCCGGCTCCTGGGGGTCGCCGCCGCGGCAGTGCTGGCGGCGATTGCAGTCGTGGCACTGTGGCCGCGCGGCGACCAGCAGACCGATCCGCAACTGGTGGCGGTGATGCCGTTCAGGGTCACGGGACCGGGCCTGGAGTACCTCCGGGAGGGGATGGTGGATCTCCTGGCGGCCAAGCTCACTGGTGAAGGCGGGCCGCGGGCGGTGGATCAGCGGACCGTGGTGAGCGCCTGGCGTCGCGCCGGGGGCTCGGCGTCGAGCGACGTGTCAGCGGAAGAGGCGATCGAGGCGGTGCAATCCTTGGGCGCGGGGCGGCTCCTGCTCGGCAGCGTCGTGGGGACCCCTGACCGGATGGTGCTCGAGGCCACCGTCACAGCGGTCCCCAACGGCCGACCCGTGGCCCAGGCGCGGGTCGAGGGCCACCCGGACAGCATCCACTCGCTGGTGGACGATCTGACTGCCGAACTGCTAGCTCGGCAGGCCGGGGAGGCGGAGCAGCGCCTGGCGGCGCTCACTAGCACCTCGCTTGACGCACTCAAGGCGTACCTCGACGGTCAGGCAGCATACCGTCGCGGGCAGTTCGAAGAGTCGGCGGAGCGCTTCACGCGGGCATTGGAGATCGACTCGACCTTCGCTCTTGCAGCGCTGGGCCTGGTGTCGGCCAAGCAATGGACCGTCGGCGGGTTCGACTCGCTAGGCGTCGCGATCGCGTGGCGGCACCGCGACCGATTGAGCCTGCGCGATCGGACACAGGCCGAGTGGTTTGCGGGGTCGCACTACCCGGAGCCGTCGGACATGGCCGATCGGTTTCGCAACCTCGAGCGCTGGCTGGAGGTGGCGCCGGACCGTCCCGATGCGTGGTACTGGGGTGGCGAGGGGTACTACCACTATGGTCGGGTCATCGGCTTCGATGCGCCCCACGACCGGGCGGCCGAGTATTTCAGCAAGGCCGTAGAGCTCGACTCCAGCTTCGCCGCGCCCCTGCTCCACTTGTTCGATATCGCGGCGGCTACTGGAGACACCGCCCAGGCGCGGCAACTCGCCACCCGCTTCTTGCGCCTTGATCCGGCCGGTACCATGACCGACATGGTACGTTGGCTTGCAGCTGTGGTCCTGGGTGACAGCGCAGGACGGGCGGAGGTGCGCGCCCGCTTCACCGACTTGGCCATACCCGCATTGCAGGGCATCATGGGGACGGCGGTCGAGGCGGGCCTCGCGTTGGAGGACGGCGACAGGGTGGCGGAGGTGCTGGAGCGCCGGCCTGACAATCCCTCGCGGCGGTTAATCACACTCCTGCGGGTTCACGACTTCATGCTGGCCCGAGGTCGGCCGAGGGAAGCACTACGGGTGACGGCGGCCATCGGCGAGCTCAGCCTGACCGCACCGGCACATCTGATACTGCCTGTGTGGGACGCCATCTACGCGGGAGGTGACAGCGCTGCGGCCGCGGATGCTGTCCGGGAGCTCGAGTCGCTTTCGAGGGGGGAGAGACCGGACCAGCCGGATGTGACGGGGGCGGCGTGCACTACGGCGCTGTGGCGTGCCGCGCACGGGCGCTATGAGACGGTTGCACAAGCGATTTCCCGCAACCGCCTCCTACGCTGGCCGTCCGCTCGGGGAGCGAGTTACGATGTTGGCCTGATGTGTGTGGCGACGCTCGATGCCGTGGCAGCGGTCGCGGCGGACCGGCGGGACGCGGACGAGGCGTTGGCTCGGCTCGACTCGCTGGTGCAGGCGGGACTCGGGTCCCCCTGGCACGTCATTGCGGTTGGCGCGCTGACCGCCGCGCGCTTGTACGAGGATCGCGGTGACCGAGAGGCAGCACTGGCTGCCGTGAGACGACGGGGGGTGTATTCGGGGACGTATCTGGCGACCTACCTGCGAGAAGAAGGCCGGCTCGCCGCCCTGCTGGGCGAGCGCGATGCCGCCATTCGCGCCTACGAGCACTACCTCACGCTGATGTCCGACCCGGAAGAGTCGTTCTTGCCGGAAGTCCAGCAGGTGCGCGCCGAACTAGCGCGCCTGGTGGGAGAAGGAACGGGCTCCTAGCGCCGCTGGAACCGTCCGTACCAGATGGAGGTTGATCCCCGAGGGTGAAGGCCGTCTTGTTGCCGTCCACCTGATAGCAGAATAGAACATTTCCTGGAGGAGCACCCGTATGTCCCAGCCAAAGCCCCAGAACTTCGCCAATCACCGGCGCATCGTGCCGATGTACCACGTCGTGGCGTTCCTCTTGATCGTCGTCAACGCCGGCTACGCGGCCTGGATGACGATCACGAGGTTC
>JBDHDE010000024.1:0-40273 GCA_039591655.1 Gemmatimonadota bacterium | reverse complement strand
TCGAGGTCCGAGGCAGTCGTGTTTCGCATAACGCAAACAGCCCCTCCAGAGATCACCCTGAAGATCGAGGGCCGCATCGCCGGTGAGGCGGTGGCGGTCCTGGAGCAGGAGTGCCTCACCCGCATCGATGGCGGGAACTGCGTCCAGTTGGATTTCGCGGACGTGGACTCCGTCGACCGGCGGGGGCTGGCGATGCTGCGGCGCTTGGTCGCCGCCTGTGTGCGGATCGTGCACGCGCCTCCCTTCATCGCCGCCCTCCTGGGAGACAAGGAGCCCTCATGATCGCCTTCGCTACCGATAACCAGCCGACCGCGGGGACGGTGAATCGCCCGTGTACGGTGAATGAAACGGATTCCGCACCCGAGAGGGACAGGCGGCAGGCGTTCGAGGAGGCGGCGCTCCAGCACGTGGACTTCCTGTATCGCTTCGGCCTGCGGTTGAGCGGCGAGCCGGCCGTGGCCGAGGACCTGGTGCAGGAGACCATGCTCAAGGCCTGCCGCTCCTGGGAGCGGTTCGATCCCACGTCCAACGTGCGGGCATGGCTCGCCACGATCCTGCGCAACACGTTCATCAACGAGTACCGCCGGCGCCGGCGGGAGGTGGATAGCCTCAGCGTCGAGACGCTGGAGCGCTTTGCCATACTGGGAGAGGGTCAGGACGTGGATCCCGAGGGGGACTTCTTCGACCAGATCGTGGACGACGAGGTCGTGGAGGCCATCGATGCGCTTCCCCGGGAGTACAAGGAAGCGATCCTGCTGAGCGACATACACGGCCTGCCGTATGCCACGATCGCCCGCAGGGTCGGCGCACCCCTCGGCACGGTGAAGTCCCGGGTGCACCGGGCGCGTCAGGCGTTGCAGCGCAAGCTCTACGCCTACGCCACGGAGATGGGCTACATACGGCCCCAGCTGGCGCTGGCTTCTTAAGCGGGCGGGGGTGGCCGGCCCCCGTCCACTCCTCACCCATACGATCCTCAGGTGAGGGCGCGGCCCGCAAGGGCCGCGCTTGTCATTTGACTGCCGGGCGTTTGCCCTCCCCGGGCCCGCGCCGCATCTTCTCAGCCGTCGTGTGGGGTGCCGGACGGGTACCTGCCAGCCCTCTCTAACGAGCTCCAGCCGAGGACCACACCCATGAACGACACCCAGGCCGCTACGCTGAGGCCGCCGCCGACGCTGTACCGTTGGGCGGCGCTTGTCGTGGTAAGCCTCGTGATGTTCGGGAACTACTACGTCTACGACTCCATCGCGCCGATTGCAGACATCCTCAAAGCCGACCTGGGGTTCAGCGACGAGAACATCGGTCAGCTCTACTCGGTGTACAGCATCGCCGCCGTGATCGTGCTGCTCGTCGGCGGCATCGTAATCGACCGCTTCGGCACCGTCATCTCCATCATCTTCTTCGGCGCCGTGTGCATGGTCGCGGCGATCGTCAACGCGCTGTCCGCCGATTTCACGGTCATGCTGGTAGCGCGGTTCCTCCTGGGCTTCGGGTCCGAGCCGCTCATCGTGGCGGTCACGACGGCGCTGGCGAAGTGGTTCAAGGGGAAGGAGCTGAGCTTCGCGTTCGGGCTCAACCTGACGTTCGCCCGGCTCGGTCAGGTGGCGGCCGACAACTCGCCCACCTGGGCCAGTTTCGCCTACACGGGTTGGCAGGGGCCGCTCGTGGTGGCGGCGGTGTTGAGCCTGCTGTGCGTCGTCCCCGCCGTCGGCTACGGCATGCTCGAGGTGGGGGCGCGGCGTCGCTACAAGCTCGGTGAGCGGGGCGAGATCGACCGGCTCGTTGTGTCCGACCTGTTCCGCTTCGATCGGTCGTTCTGGCTGGTGGTCGCCCTGTGCGTCACGTTCTACTCGGCGATCTTCCCGTTCCGCAGCTTCGCCATCAAATTCTTCATCGAGGGCCACGGCCTCACGCGGGAGGCCGCCGGCGCCATGAACAGCATCCTGCCCCTGGCGGCCATGATCGCCACTCCGCTGTTCGGCTTGCTGGTGGACCGGTTCGGGAAGCGCGCCCTGTTCATGGCGGTGGGCTCCTTCCTGCTCATGCCCGTCTACCTGATGATGGCCTACAAGCTGGTACCGCTGGGCATTCCCGTTGTAATGATGGGCATCGCGTTCTCGCTCATTCCCGCTGTGATGTGGCCGGCGGTCGCGTACATCGTGCCGGAGCGCCGCCTCGGCACGGGGTACGCCCTAATGACGCTGGTGCAGCAGCTCGGTGTAGCGGGGATGAACTGGGGCATCGGGAGAACCAACGATGCCTTCGGGGCCAGCCCCGCTAACCCCGAGGGCTACGCCGCCGGCATCTGCTGCGGAAGCAGGAGACCGGGCCCGACGCCCACGGGCTAGAGACGATCACGGTGAAGGCGACGCAGGAGGCGGAGCGGCAGGCGGAGGGGTAGGGCGAGCGCCGCTCGGGAGTGGCAGCGCCCGGCTTTGTGCCGGGCGCTGTTCGTTTGTGAGGCGATCTCGTTCTCACGGCTGCGGTTGACGCTCACAAGAAAGCCGTTGAGACACGGTTGAGCACCGCCGCTTAGCGAGGAGCTGCGCAGGCGAAGGCGGCGGGGGCTGCTGCGTTGTTCCAATCCCCGCAGCAGCGTTGCGATGCCGGTCGTTCCGGCGGCTAGCCCACCGTGTGGCATGCTTGCCCGCGTTCGCTCGGCCGCCGTCCTCGGCATCGATGCCTACCTGGTGGATGTCGAAGCCGACATCGCCAACGGCCTGCCGTCGTTCAGCACGGTGGGCCTGCCACAGGGCGCGGTGAAGGAGGGGCGCGAGCGGGTGGGGGCCGCGGTGGCCAACTCTGGGTTTGCCTTCCCGCTCAAGAGGATCACCGTGAACCTCGCCCCGGCGGACGTGCGCAAGGAAGGGTCGGCATTCGACCTGCCAATCGCGCTGGGGATCCTAGCGGCGACCGACCAACTGTCTCCCACCGGAGGCCGGCCCGAGCGGACCGAAGCAGAGCGAAGCGGATGCCCCGCCCTCGAGGACTACGTCGTGGTAGGCGAGCTCAGCCTCGAGGGCGCGGTGCGACCGGTGCGCGGCGCGCTGCCGATTGCGCTTGCGGCCAAGCTTGGGGGATTCAAGGGCGTTATCGTGCCGGTCCAGAACCTCCCGGAGGCCGGGGTGGTCGACGGCGTCACGGTGCTCGGTGCCGCATCGCTCGCCGATGTAGTCCGGTACTTCGCAGGAGCCGCAGCACTCGCCCCAGCGCATGTGGACCGACACACCCTGTTCGCCCGCTGCACCCGGGACGATGTGGACCTTGCCGAAGTCCGGGGGCAGGAGCACACCAAGCGGGCCCTCGAGGTCGCTGCGGCAGGGTCTCACAACCTGCTCATGATCGGCCCGCCTGGCTCGGGCAAGACCATGCTCGCCCGGCGCCTATCCACAATCCTCCCCGAGACGATCCTCGAGGAAGCCCTGGAGACCACGAAGATCCACAGCGTAGCCGGGCTGCTCCCTCCCGGCGCCTCGCTCGTCACGCAGCGGCCCTTTCGTGCCCCGCACCACACCATCAGTGATGCCGGACTCATCGGAGGCGGTTCGCATCCGCGTCCCGGAGAGGTGAGCCTCGCACACGGCGGCGTCTTGTTCCTCGACGAGTTGCCAGAGTTCCGCAGGAGCGTGCTGGAGGTGTTGCGGCAACCGCTGGAAGACGGCTTCGTGACGATCTCCCGGGCGGCCCACTCGCTGTGCTACCCGGCGCGGTTCATGCTCGCCGCCGCCATGAATCCCTGCCCCTGTGGCTACTTCGGCGATCCCAGCCGCGGGTGCACGTGCGAGCCGTTCGCCATCGAGCGCTACCTGTCCCGCATCTCCGGCCCACTGCTAGATCGGATCGATCTCCACATCGAGGTGCCGGCCGTACCCTACAAGGACCTCTCGTGCGAGCGGAGCGGCGAGTCCAGCGCGACCATACGCGAGCGGGTGAACCATGCCCGGCGCCGCCAGGTCGAGCGGTTCGCCGGCAGGTCCCTGTTCGCCAACGCCCACATGACTCCCAGGGACATCCGGCGGTTCTGCCGGGTGAGCCAGCAGGCCGACGCGCTGTTGAAGACCGCCATCGCCCGGCTCAGGCTCTCGGCCCGAGCCTATCACCGGGTGCTCAAGATCGCCCGCACGATCGCCGATCTCGCCGAGAGCGCCGCCATCCTCCCCACACATGTGAGCGAAGCGGTACAGTACCGCAGTCTGGACCGCCCCCGGGGATGAGCGCCTCTCCGTCAGAACCCCAGCGACACGCCTAGCCCCACCCCTCCCTGTAGCCGTACGACTCTCACCCGCACGTGGTCGATCGAGGCCTCCTCCCAACGGTCGGAGCGGAACAGCGAGCCGACGCCGGCGCCGAGCAGGGCGCCCATGGCGCCCAACAGGATGCCCCCTGCAGTCCCGACGACCAGCGGGTCCGGGCAGTCGCTTCCTCCATCTATGCCGCAGATGTTGGCGACGAAGACACCGCCGAGGACGCCGATCGTCGTGCCCAAGGCGCCCCCCACTATGGCGCCGATGCCGGACGCGGACTTGCGGCCGCGATACACGTCGATGCGGCTCACGGCCCACAGCGGATAGGCCACAGTCGAGTCGGTGACGACTATCAGCGAGTCGTGGCGCGCTGCATGGAGCACCCCGACCTGCTGGTTGACACCCAGGGCCGGTGCGGTGATCCGCACGCGGTCGCCGCTTTCCAGTGGCGGCGGTGGGTCCTGGGCCGCGGCAGAGAGGGGGAGCAGTAGCAGGCCAATCGCCACGCAGGCGGCTCCCGCCGGTGCGCCCCGCTGTGGGTAGTCCCTAGTCATGGCGTGATCCCTTCTTCTGCCTGAGGTGGGCCAGCCTGCGCCACGGCCTGCTGGAGCTGCAACCGCTCCAGTGCCTCAGCGACGGCGCTCGGCTGCTCCTCGAACACGAAGTGCCCGGCACCCGATACTGAGTCGATCGCGAATGCCGGGAGTGAGTCCGCGAGCAGGGTGATCTGCTCAGGCGGCACCGCTCCCCGGTGCCGCGCGGTCCCCAACACCAGGCGGACGGGGCAGTGGATGTCTCTCAAGACCGGCGCCAGCGCCCACGGCTCTTGCGACTCCGCCATCCCGACGAAGGCGTCGAGGGAGGCGTTGAAGTCCCGTAGCGCGTCGGCTGCGTAGCCCTCCACGACCGCATCGGTCACCCACGACTCGTCCCCCGATGAGGCCCGGAGGTCGCGAGACAGCTTGCTGCGTACCAGCGCCTCGCCGCCGATGACCCGGAACAGCGGTGCGAACCGCATGGCGCGGCGGAAGCCCCGTGTGGCCGCCGCCTCGGCGGGACCGCCCTCGATGGACAGGATGCCCGCCACGAGGTCAGGCCGCTCCACGGCGAGCCGATACGCGATGGAAGCTCCCAGTGAATGGGCCACGACAGTCACGCGGCGGAGCTCCAGCGTGTCGAGTACGGCGGCGACGCGGACCGCCTGGGCGGTGAGCGAGTAGTCCGCCTCCCGGGGACGTCCCGAGCGACCGATACCGAGCGGCTCCACCACGATGACCTGGAAGCCTTCGGCGGTCAGCAGAGGAGTGAGGCGCCGGAAGCCGAACGCCGATCCGGCCATGCCTGGCAACAAGACGATCGCGTCGCCGCGTCCCACCACTGACACGGACACGGTCTCGGCGGGCGCGACGGGCACGCTGAGCACGGCGACGCTGTCGGCGAGCAGGAAGAAGGTCAGGAGCCACATGGTGCCTCCAACGGATCGAGGGTGGAGCGGGGGACGCGAGTTGGCCGCGGCCGGCCCGCGTGAGCATGCTTGATCGCATAGAGCAGCCCTGCCGCCGCCATCGAGCCCGCCGTGATCCCGATGAGCATGCCGTTCGAGATCGCCAGGGGCGCGCTGAGGGCGGCGAAGAAGCAGAGGCGTGGGAACCTGCCCAGCGCGGTCGCGGCGAGGTGTCGGGAGAGCGGGTAGCGCGCCAATACGGAGAGAACGCGGGCGACCCAGTAGGGGAACGGCGCCACCGCGCAAACGACGATCGTGAGAAACGCGTTGCGCTCGAACATCCGCGTGAGTCGCACCACACTCTTGCTGTCACGCAGTCCCCGGAACGCGCGCAGGTCAGAAGCGGCGGCATAGACGCGGTAGTTCACGTATTCGATGAAGACGACACCGGTAGTGCCGAGCGCCCCGATCAGCAGCGGCGGGTACAGCTTGCCGTACAGCATCAGCACGGGCTCGTAGGATGCCGGGAGCACCGGGGAGAGGGGACCGTTGGTCCACACTGTGAAGAGCAGGAAGGGGACCAGCGCCATGGCGTCCGGCGCCAGGAGCGACACAGGAATCGCGAGCGCGGCCAGTGCCGCCGACACGCGCACCAGAAGGTCGGTCTCGCGGCCGCCGTAGCGGCGCGTGAGCGCGGCCGCTACCACAGTCCCTCCCGAGGTGAGAGGAACGCGGCCACCGCGGTGGCCAGCACGGCGAGCCAGATCGCGATGTAGAGCGGCACGAACCGCTTGCGGCGACGCAGCATCGCCGGAAAGAGCACCGGCTTGCCGGCGAACTTCCCTCGGGGGACCGACGGGAAGAAGAACGTCTTGTATGTCTCGATGGTCGCTATCGTGAGCCCGAGGGCCGCGACGGTGATGACGAGGTAGTTGCGGGTCAGCCCGGCGAGTGCGGCTGCATAAGCCAGAGCGAGCAGCGGGCTGCGGAAGAACTTGCGCAGGTCGAAGCCTTCCAGGGGAGCGTCCTTCCACGCGCCGCCGAAGGCCGAGAGCCACCCCCCGGCGCTGCCGACGAGGAGAATGGAGAGCACGGCGCTGCCACCCGAGGCGGTCAGTAGCTCGAAGACCCGCACGGCGGCGCCGATGAGCATGATGCCGGCTAGGTAAAGCAGACCCACGACCACGCGCAGCGCAGGGTTGTCAACGACCACCCCGTCGACGTGCAGCGCCATCGGAATGAAGTACTTCGACTGGTCCTCACGTCGGAGGAACGTCTTGTAGAACTCGTGAACGAAGCGCTCCGCCGTGTACGTGAGCGCGAAAAGCTGCACCAGCCCGGCGGCGGTATGGAGATCCAGCCGGAACAGGTTCTGCACCAGCGGCGCGAGGACGCCGGCGGCCACGATGCTGCGGAGGTACTTGGGCCAGGTGAAGCCCTCGTGCGGAGCGTCCTTGTACATGCCCCACGTGGATGCATGCGCGCCGGCCAGCAGGCCGACAGCAACGGCGACTAGGGGCTCAGTCCACAGTGGCATAGATCGCCTCCACGAGCTTGAGGTCCCGCTCAGCCAGGTCGAGCGTCATCTCGGGGGTGCCGTTGGTCGACAGCGCCTCCAGGAAATCGCGCCACATGCCGCGGTAGCCTGCGATGTCCGTGAGCGAGGGGATGATGAGGCGGCGTTGCGTCCCGCTGACCGCGATGAACAGCCCGTTGGTCTCGAACGTGATGGAGCCGGCGGTGCCCCAGATCCGAGAGAGTCTCAAGCCCCGCAGGAGCGATGGGACCTCCCAGGAGTAGTGCAGCGTCGCGATTGCACCCTCGCCGTACTCGATGACCACGAGCATGCTGCGGTCGACCTTGCCGGTCCGAACCGGCTCGAAGCCCCGCACCGACTCGATGGAGAGCCCGAGGTTGGCCAGGAAGTCGATCCAGTGCACGGCGCCCTCGAACAGCGCACCGCCGCCCGCTACCGTGGGGTCGTCGCGCCAACCCCCGACTCGCTGCGACCGAACCGCGTTCACCTGGAGGAACAGGGGCTGCCCCACGGCTTCGTCCTCGAGCAGCTTCCGCAGGCTGTGGAGCAGCGGCTTGTAGAAGTAGTTCTCGGCAATGAACACGCGCCGCCCGGTCTCGTCGCACACGCGCCGGACGGCATCGAAATCGGACGCACGCAGGAACGCGGGCTTCTCGACGATCACGTCCTTGTCGGCCCGGAGGGCCCGGACAGCGAGTTCCAGATGCTCTGCGGGAGGAGTGGCGACCACGATCGCGTGAATCGACCGGTCGGTGATCGCAGCCTCGTACGAACCGTACGCGCCGCTCCCCTCGAACTCGGCGTTGAAGGTGTCGGCCTTGGCGGCGTCGCGACTGGCGTAGCGGCGCCGTACCCTTCCGTTGAATGCCGCGAGCGTCTTGCTATGGATGCGCGTTGCCCACCCGCAGCCCAAGAACGCCAGCGAGAGGGGCGCTTCCGGTTGCCTGGTCACTGTGAGCTCCCATGTGCAGGATTCCGGCGACGTGCTCACCGACGCGCAGCGCGTTTGCGCTGAGGGTGAGACTAGGGTTGACGCCGGCGGAGGTCGGCAGGGCGCTGCCGTCCACCACGTAGAGGTTCTCGATGCCGCGAAACCGGCAGTCTGCGTCGAGTGCCGAGGTCGCGGGGTCGTCTCCCATGCGAACGGTGCCCAGCGCGTGGGAGAACGTATGGATGGGGTGTACGTAGAAGAGCGCGGCGCCCGCGCGACGCAGAATCCGCTTCGCGGCGCGGATGAGCACTCGGCGGGCATCGACGTCGCGCCGGGTGTAGTGGTGCATGATCAGAGCCTGGGGGAGGCCGTACCGGTCGTGGACCCGGTGATCGAGGGTGACGCGGTTCTCGGCCCGGGGCTGATCCTCCGCGATTACCACCAGACCCGTCATGTGCGGGATCACGGTGCAGGCCAGCCGATTGATGGGCGGCGGCAGCATCGCCTGCACAAGCCCCGGCGGCGGCGGGTGGATCTGCTGGAGCACGCCCAGCTTGCCCCGTGGGTGCGTGACCCCCGGGTGTCCGAAGTAGTAGTCGAAGAAGCAGAGCTGCTTGTGGAACTCGGCGGCGCCGTCCAGTGGACGGGGAAACACGCCGAACACGACGGCGTTGCAGTGTCGCATCAGGTAGCGCCCCACCGTGTGCCCCCCGGGGTTCAGACGGTCCAGACCCGAGGCTAGAAGCAGGTGCGGCGTTGCGAGGGACCCTGCGGCGAGGGCGAAGATCCGAGCGCGATACGTGACCCACTGACCACGGGCGCGGTCGTAGCAGGTCAGTTCGGTGACCTCGCCCCCTCGCGTCTCGAATCGCACGGCCACCGTGTTGGGCCTGAGCTCCAACCCGCGGCGCAGCAGGTCGGGCAGCACGCTGGACGCCGGGTCGTTCTTGGCCCCTACCGCACAGGCGTAGCTGTCGCACCGATCGCAGCCTGCACAAGAGCGCGGGCCCGCCTGGTAGTTGATTGCCAGGGGAAGCATCGAGGGATGCAACGACAGTGCGCGGGCTGCAGCGGCGATCCGCAGGGAGACGGCGCTGAGGGGCCGGGGCTGCTGCGGGTAGGGCATGCCGCGCGGCGGCTCGGTGGGGTCCGACCGGCTCACGCCGGCGACCCCCAGGGCGTGCTCCGTCAGACTGTAGTAAGGCTCGAGGTCCCGGTACCTGATGGGCCAGCGCGCGCCGGAGTCACCAATGATCTCCGGGTCCGGCTCGAAATCCGCCTCGCGGTACCGGAGCACGGCTCCCCCGAAGAACACCGCTGCGCCGCCGACGCACGAGCAGCTTCGCACGGTGGCCTCCCGCCGGCCGTTGGCCGCGCGGTACGTCTGATCGGCGGAGAAGAACGGCGTGAGCTCCAGCGATCCGGCAGGGTCCCGGTTGCGCAAGTCCCTCGGGACCCAGTCGCCGCGCTCGAGCATGAGGACGCGGAGGCCGGCATGGACCAGAGGTTGCGCGAACATCGCGCCGCTGAGGCCGCTGCCGACGACGGCGGCGTCGTACGGGTCGGTCGCGGCATCTGGTGGAGCGCCATCACGCACAATCATGGGTCCGCACCTCGTCGAGTTGGCGGTGTGGGCGCCTGTGGGATCCCGGTTGACCGGTGTGCCCGGCGCGCTACGTTCCCATGGTGCGGCGGACCCGTTGCCGGCTCGTATGCCCAGCCGTGACCTGAGTGTCCCTCAGGGCGTGATTCGGCTCCGGCTGCTCGGCGCGGCGGATCTTCGGGCGGCTGACGGAGACGAGCACGCCGAGGTGCTGAAGCAGCAGAAGCGGCTAGCGCTGCTGGCCTACCTCGCTGCGTTCTTCCCCCATCGCTTCCACCGCCGTGACTCCCTGCTCGCCCTCTTCTGGCCCGAGCTCGACGACAGCCATGCCCGGGCGGCGCTGCGCCGTGCCGTGCACTTCCTGCGGCGGGCTCTCGGTGAGGAAGTGATCGTGAGTCGGGGTGACGAGCTGGGTGTCGAGCCCGACACGCTGTGGTGCGACGTCGTCGCGTTCCGCGACGCGCTCGGCAGCGGCCGCCCGGAGGAGGCGCTGGAGCTCTATCACGGTGACCTGTTGGAGGGATTCTTCGTGCCGTCAGCGCCGGAGTTCGAGCACTGGCTGGACGAAGAGCGCCGGGAGCTACGCGCTGCGGCCGCCGGGGCCGCCTGGACGGTGGCCGAGCGGGAAGAGGCGGCTGGAAACGGGAGAGCAGCCGTCCGCTGGGCCCAGCGCGCGGCCGGCCTGGTGCCGACCGACGAGGCGGCACTGCGCCGGCTGATCACACTGTTGGACCGCCTCGGCGACCGTGCCTCGGCGCTCCAGGCCTACGAGGAATTCGCGCGCCGCATGGCGCAGGAATTCGACCTGGAGCCGTCCCCCGAGACGCAGGCGGTCATGCAGACGGTCCGCGAACGACGCGGAGCGGGTCCGGCGACCGAAGCGCAACGAGCAGAGCCGTCCCGCAAGCCCAAGCCAAACGTCATCGCCGTATTGCCGGTCGCCGTGCGGGGGAGCGCCGAGTTCGCGTACTTGCGCGAAGGGATCGTCGATCTGTTGAGCGCCAAGCTCGATGGCGCGGGGGAGTTCCGCACCGTCGACCCGCACGCCCTGCTGCAGCACGTGCAGTCTCGCGGCCTGACGGAGATCGATCCGGATCGGGGCCGGTCCGTCGCGGAGCATTTCCGAGCGGGGATGTTCCTGTTGGGCAGCATCGTCGTGTCCGAGCGGCGGCTCCATGTCTCGGCGACGATCTACGAGACGCGCGGCACGGCGGAGATCCGCGCGGACTTCGAGGCCGAGCATGAGACCGGCGTCTTCGCCATCGTCGACGGTCTGGTGCTTCGCCTCCTCGCCGAGCGCATCACCTCGTTGGGTGGGCAGATCACCCGGCTGGCGGCGCTGACCACCGACTCGCTGCCGGCGCTCAAGGCCCACCTCGGCGGCGAGCGGGCGTTCCGCAAGGGCGAGTACTTCGAAGCGGTGAGTTCCTACGAACGGGCTGTCGCCGCGGACCCCACCTTCGCCCTCGGTCACTACCGGCTGGCGGCCGCCCGGCTGGCCTGCGCCATGCGGGAGGGGGCCGCGGAGGCGTCCGCCAGTGCTTGGGAGCACCGGCAGCGGCTCGCGCCCCATGCCAGCTTGTTGCTCGAGGCGCAGCAGGCCTGGTTCCGCGGCGCGGCAGACGACGTGGAGGCACTCTACGTACGGGTGGCTGGCGATCGCCCGGATACCGTCGAGGCGTGGTTTCTCCTCGGCAGCCTGCAGTTCGACTACAACCCCCACCGGGGTCGGTCGGTGACCGAGGCCCGCCCGGCCCTCGAGCGGGCGGTGTCGCTCGATCCCACGCACGTGGCGGCGCTCGCTCACCTCGTGAGGATCGCCGCACTCGAGCAGCGCCATGACGACGTGAACCGGATGGTGGAGCGCGTTGTCACGCTGAGTCCGGCGGGCGATCAGTCACTCGCGATGCGGGGGATTGGCGCGTTCAGGTCGAACGACGAAGAGGCAAAGGCGGAGGTACTGGCGGGCCTACGGAGTGCGCGACCGGTGGCCGTCGCCACGGCCTTTGCGGACATCGCGTTGTACGCCGGCGACCTGCGGGCCGCAGGCGAGCTCGCCGAGTACATCGCGCGCATCGTTCCAGCCGGAGCGTTGGGAGCCCTGGGGCAGATCATCCTGGGGCATCTCGCGGCAGCCCGCGGGGATCGTGCAGCGGCGATGCAGCACCTGGCAACCGCGGAGAAGGCAGACCGCGCAGCGGCGCTGGAGCACCGGGCGCTCCTCCTGACCCAGCCGTTCATCGAGACGAGCCCGGACGAGTTGCGTCGATTGCACGACGGTCTCGTCGCGTGGCGGCCATCCAGCGACCGGCCTCCGGCCCGGGCGAACCTGGCACTTGCGGTGCACGACACCCTGCACCCGCACCTGCGGCTCTACCTTTTGGGACTCGTGTCTGCGCGCCTGGGAGATGCCGACGCGGGGCTGCAGTACGCCAGCGGGTGCGCCGAGCTGCCGCCGCCGGCGGAGGCGCCTGCGATGTCCCGAAACCTGTCTCTCGGCGTGGGCGCCAGGGTAGCCGTGGAGCAAGGTGAACCGGAGAAGGCGCTGTCGCTGCTCGAGCAGACGCGCTTCGGGGGATTGTTCCAGCGGGCGCTGGCCTCTCCGTTCTACGCCCTCGCGCCGGAGCGCTTCCTACGTGGGCAGGTTCTAATGACGCTGGGGCGCAGCGACGATGCGCGGGGCTGGATCGAGGGGTTGGGCCAGCGCTCACCGTATGAGTTGGTCTTCCGCGGTCCCGCGCGGCAATTGCTCGACACCTAGGAAAGAAGCCACGGTCTCGGCGTGTCACCTTTCGTCGCCCTACACCCTCGGTTATACATTCGCGCATGCCGGCCGCATCGAAGCTCGCAGGACTGCTCGCCGACTACCCGTCGCTGCTGGTCGGGTACTCGGGTGGTGTGGACTCCGCGTTGCTCGCCGTCGTGTCCCGGCAGGTGCTGGGGCGCGACCGCGCCGTGGCGGCGATGGGGGTGAGCGCCTCCTATCCGGCGGTCCAGTACCGGCAGGCGATCGACGTGGCGCGACGGTTCGACCTGGACCTCGTGGAGATCTCCACCGACGAGCTGAGCGACCCCGACTACGTCGCCAACGATCCCGACCGCTGCTACTTCTGCAAGCGTGAGTTGTGGACCAAGCTGGCGCGACTGGCCCGGGAGCGGGGACTGGCGGTAGTGGCAGACGGCACGAACGCCGACGACCTGGTGGATCACCGTCCGGGTATGAAGGCGGCGGCCGAGCTAGACGTCCGCTCTCCGCTGGCCGAGGCCGGGTACACCAAGGAGGACGTGCGACATGAAGCGCGGGCGCTGGACATCCCAGTGTGGGATGCGCCAGCCGCCCCGTGCCTCTCGAGCCGCGTCATGTACGGGCTCTCGGTCACGCCGGGCCGGCTGCGCCAGGTGGAGGAGGGCGAAGCCTGCCTGCGGGCGATCGGTGTCACGGGAGATCTCCGGGTGCGGCACCACGGCGAGGAGGCGCGCATCGAGGTTTCCGCGTCGGAACTTCCCCGGGTGCGGCAGCATCGTGACGTTGTCACCCGGGAGCTCCTGGCCTTGGGGTTCATGCGGGTGACCCTGGACCTCCGGGGTTATCGGCGCGGCAGCTTCCTGCTCGCCGGCGAGCCGCAAACCGAGCTCCTCGCCGAACGGGTCTGACGCCATGCGACTCTTCGTGGCGATCAACCTCCCCGAGGAAGTCCGACAGGGTCTCTGGGAGGCGACCCAGCCCCTGCGCGCGGTGTCCTATCCGATTCGCTGGGTGGCGCCCGAGTCCATTCACCTCACGCTCAAGTTCCTGGGCGAGGTCGCGCCCGAGCGCGAGACGGAGATCGGCGCGGCGTTGGAACGGGCGGCGGAAGGCACCAAGCCGTTCACGGTGGGCATCGAGGGGTTCGGCGCGTTCCCGACCACGGAGCGACCCCGCGTGGTGTGGTCAGGGTGTGAGGGAGTGCCGCCGCTGGAGCTGCTGCAGCACCGGCTGGAGCAGCAGATGGAGGGCCTGGGGTTCCCCATCGAGGGGAGGCCGTTCCACCCTCACCTCACCCTGGGTCGGGTGAAGCGGAACGCGAAGCGCTCGGACCTCGAGGGGTTCGCCGCCGCTCTCGAGCCGCTGGTCTATGGGACAGAGGTGACCGCGACCTCGCTGGATCTCATGCAGAGCACTCTGTCACGCGAGGGTGCCCGCTACACGGTGCTGCGTGCGGTGGAGTTCGTCGCATGAGGGGCGGCTGCCTCAAGAACGTCTTGGCGTCCGTCGGGTGCCTCACGGTGCTCGTGCTCGTGGGCTTCGTTGCCTGGGAGTACCGCGGACAGGTAGCGCGGGCGTACCGCTCGGTCGTGGCCGGGGACGACAGCAATGCCGAGGCGAGCAGACCTGCAGTGGGGGTCCCATCGCTCACCGATCTGGTTTCCGCCGAGCGCAAGGAGCGTTCGATCGCCCGGGCGGGCGGCTCGCGGACCGTGCGTCTGACCGCGGACGAGATGGCGTCCCTCATCGAAGACCGCCTCGATCCCGTGGCCCGGCGCGCCCTGGACTCCCTACGTGTCACGCTGGACCACGAGCGCTTCACGCTCGAGGGACAGATCCTGCTGGATGTATTCAGCCGCGACCTGCTGGGACCCATAGCGCAGATCCTCGACACCCGTCAGCCTTTGCGCGTCGGCGGTCCGGTGGCGCTGCGGGAGCCCGGAGTCGTGGCTTGGGCGTGTGACGAGTTCGTGATCGCGTCCTTCCCCTTCCCGCAGTCGGCGATTCCGCGGCTGATTGACCAGCTTACCGGAGGCGACGACGGGGCGTTCCTGATTCCGATTCCCGACACAGTGGGGGAGGTTCACGTGGGGACCGACGGCGTCACCTTCTATCGCCGAGGCGAGTGATGGCGAAGCGTGTGCTGGTCGTCGACGACGAGAAAGGCATCCGGGAAGCGCTGCGCAATATCCTGGAGGACGAGGGCTTCAAGGTCCACGCCGTGGACTCTGGGGCGGCGGCGCTCAAGGAGTATCAGGATTTCCGTCCCCATCTCGTGCTGCTCGACGTCAAGATGGCCGGCATGGACGGGCTCGAGGCGTTGCAGCGGATCCGGCAACAGGACTGGCAGGCCGAGGTGGTGATGATCTCGGGCCACGGCACGATCCAGACGGCGGTCGAGGCCACCCAACTCGGGGCCTACGACTTCCTCGAGAAGCCGCTGGATACCGACCGCATCCTGCTCACCCTGCGGCACGCGATGGAGCACGCCACCCTCGAATCTGAGAACCAGCGCCTCAGGGAGTCCTTCGGCGACCGCTATGCCATCGTCGGGGAGAGCGCGGCGATCCGCCACCTCAACTCGGTAATCGACAAGGTGGCGCCCACCGGGGCGCGGGTGCTCATCACGGGCCCCAACGGCAGCGGCAAGGAGCTGGTCGCCCGAGCGATTCATCGGAGCTCGCCCCGTACCGACCAGCCGTTTGTCGAGGTGAACTGCGCCGCCATCCCCAGTGAGCTCATCGAGAGCGAGCTCTTCGGACACATGAAAGGCTCGTTCACCGGCGCCTTCGCGGATCGCCCGGGCAAGTTCGAGCAGGCGGATGGCGGGACGCTGTTCCTCGACGAGGTCGGGGACATGAGCGCGGCGGCGCAGTCGAAGGTCCTGCGGGCGCTCGAGGAGGGCATGGTCACCCGCATCGGGGCCACGCGGGCGATCTCCGTGGATGTGCGGGTGATCGCGGCCACCAACAAGAACGTCGAGGAGGAGATCGCCGCCGGACGGTTTCGCGAGGACCTGTACTACCGTCTCAACGTGGTGCCCATCGAGGTCCCACCGCTGCGGGAACACCGCGAGGACGTGAAGCTGCTGGTCGCCAAGTTCGCCGCGGATCTCGTGAGGGACAGTGGGGTCAAGCCCAAGCCGTTTGCCGACGAGGCCATGCGTGCCCTGGAGACCCGGGATTGGCCCGGCAACGTGCGGGAGCTGCGCAATGCCGTAGAGCGGCTCCTCATCCTCACTGCAGGCGACACGGTGACGGCCACCGACGTGGATCGCTTCTCTGGTGCCGCCGGGGAGGCCACGGTTGGGCACTTGATCCACTGCGAGACGTTCGACGAGTTCAAGCAGGCGGCCGAGCGCGCGTTCCTCGAGGCGAAGCTCCAGGAGAACGGTTGGAACGTGAGCGAGACGGCCCGCCAGCTCGACATGCCGCGCAGCAACCTCTACAAGAAGATCGAGAGGTACGGGCTGGCGCGGGACTGATGGGGAAGGGGGAAGGGGGGGAAGAGGGAAGGGCAGAGGCTCCCCCCTCCTGGTTCCCCCTTCCCCCCTCCCCCTTTCCCCGTCCTTCGCAACAATGCGCCCCCCGCCGCGCCACATTCGTTGGCGGGATGGTTGGCCCCGCCGTACCCTCCGAGCGTGGCGATCAAGCAGTCTTCCGTAGCCGTCATCCTCAGCGCCGGTGGCGCGGCGCTCGACCTGGCGGCGTTGCATGACCTTCCGGCTGCAACGGTGGTGCGGGCGGAGTTCGCGTGGGGGGAACGGGCGGCGTGCGCCACGGCGACCCTCGAGCATCACTGTGATCAGGCCGAGCTGCTGGCCGCGCTCCGACCCTGGGCGGCGGGCCGGGGATGGTCCATAACGGTTGCGCCGCTTCCCAGACCCTACTAAGCTTCAAGAGCGCGTTTTGGGGGGACCACCACGCTGCAGTACCTTTCTGGGCCGGCGGCATCCAGATTTGCCGCCGCTTGCAGTTCGCGCGTGTCAACGTCGGTCGATCGGCTGTATCCGCCGGTGGGCATCTCTTGTATCCCCTCTGTGATCACGACGCGTTGCGTTGACCGGACTCATCATTCCACGGGCCCGGGCAGGTGCGCCCGCCCGTTGTCGTATCACGCAGGCTCCTACTAGGATTCAGCGGAGGAACTGCACGCATGCGACTCAGCACTGCCCGGAAGACCTCGGTCGACGAAGGCTCCCTGGATCAGTACCTCCGGGAGATCAGTCAGTACCCGCTCATCACGCGGGAAGAGGAAGTCTCCCTCGCCAAGAGGATCAGGACCGGCGACGAAGAGTCACTCGACAAGCTGGTCCGCAGTAATCTCCGCTTCGTTGTTTCCGTCGCGAAGAAGTATCAGAACCAGGGGGTGAGCCTCAGTGACCTCATCAACGAGGGGAACCTCGGGCTGATCCGCGCGGCGCACAAGTTCGACGAGACCAAGGGCATCAAGTTCATCTCCTACGCGGTGTGGTGGATCCGGCAGGCCATCCTCCAGGCCCTGGCCGAGCAGAGCCGCATAGTCCGGGTGCCGCTCAACCGGGCTGGGACGTTGCATCGGATCGGCAAGCGCTCCTCCGCGCTGCAGCAGGAGTTGGGGCGGGAGCCGACGGTGGAGGAGATCGCCGAGGGCATGGACATCTCCGAGGAAGAGGTGGCCAAGACTCTATCGATCTCCCAGAGCCACCTCTCCCTCGACGCTCCCCTCACCCCCGGTGAAGACAACAAGCTCCTCGACTATCTCCCCGACACCCAGAACGCAGGTCCCGATCAGGAGACGTTCGAGCGGGCGCTGACCGACTCCATCGAGGAGGTCCTGAGCACGCTCAAGGAGCGGGAGGCCAAGATCCTGCGCCTCTACTTCGGGCTGGACGGCCAGGAGCCCATGACGCTC
The DNA here is from genome assembly GCA_039591655.1 of Gemmatimonadota bacterium. Lineage (GTDB taxonomy): Bacteria > Gemmatimonadota > Gemmatimonadetes > Gemmatimonadales > GWC2-71-9 > WVYX01. The sequence continues at coordinate 22,878 of JBDHDE010000024.1, read as the reverse complement.
GAGGAGATCGGGAGCATGATGGGGATCACCCGGGAGCGCGTGCGCCAGATCAAGGAGAAGGCACTGGCGCGGCTGCGCCACGTGAGCCGGGCCCGGGCCCTGGAGAGCTTCCTTTCGTAGAGCCTCCGCGACTCGGCGCTCGTGAGAGGGGCTCACCGCCGCGCCCTGCAGAACGCCCCGGCTGTAGTCGTCCCTCGGCACAACTCAGCGTTGCCCACGCCTCTGAAGTCACCTCAGCCTCGCAATGCGGCCTTCTGACGTTCGCTCTGGTGAGCCCCTCTCCCACTCGCTTCGTCCACGTGACGTTGGCCCCGGTGCCTCCCCTCATCCTGGCCCTGACCGCTTCCCGTTTGCCTCCTCGCTAGTAGCTTCCTCCCCATGAAGCTCGGCGTGATCTCTCTCGGCTGTGACAAGGCCACCGTGGATTCGGAGCGGCTGGTGGGCGAGTTGGTGGGGCACGGCGCGCAGATCGTCCGCCATCCCGAGCAGGCCGAGGTGGTGCTCGTCAACACCTGCGGGTTTATCGACGCCGCCAAGCGCGAGTCCATTGAGGCCATACTGCACGCAGCGGCCCTGAAGGAATCGGGGAGCGTGAAGGCGGTGGTGGCGGTGGGCTGTCTGGTGCAGCGGTACCAGGACGAGCTGAGGCAGGAGATGCCCGAGGTGGATCTGCTCCTGGGGTTCCACGACCTCCACACACTCGTACCGGCCCTGGCGGAGCGGGGGCTGATTGCGGACCCGGTAGCGGCGCACCCCGGGGTACGCCAGTACCTGGGCGACCAGCCGCACGTGCGCTACCTCAAGATCTCCGAGGGCTGCGACCACGGATGCGCGTTCTGCGCCATCCCACTGATGCGCGGCAAGCATCGCTCCGAACCGCTGGAGCGGCTGGTATTGGAGGCACAGCAGCTCGAGGAGACCGGCGCCAGGGAGATCAACCTCGTGGCACAGGATCTGGGGCACTACGGGCGGGACCTGGGAAGGGACGGCCCCAAGCTCGCCGATCTCCTGGATGCGCTGTTGCGGGAGACGGCGGTGCCGTGGCTCAGACTGCTCTACGTCTACTCGGCCGGGCTCACCGATCGCGTCCTGGAACTGATGGCCCGCGAGCCCAGGATCGTGCCGTACCTCGATATCCCGATCCAGCACGCCTCGGATCGGGTGCTCGAACGGATGCGCCGCCCCGAGCGCCGGGATACCATCGGGGAGACGGTGGCGCGGCTCCGCTCGACGATTCCCGACATCACGATCCGCACCACCACCATCGTGGGATTCCCGGGGGAGACGGACGACGACTTCCGGATTCTGTGTGACTTCGCCGAGGAGATGGAGTTCGAACGGCTCGGCGTGTTTACCTACTCGGCGCAGGAGGGCACCCGCGCCGCTGGCTATGCGGACGACGTGCCCGACGAGGTGAAACGGGCGCGCCAGGAGGAGCTGCTCGAGCTGCAGCGGGCCATCTCGCAGGACCGGCTGGGGCGCTATGTGGGCCGGGAGACCGAGCTGTTGGTGGACCGCCTCGCGGATCCGGACGACGGCGGTGCGACCCACGTGGGGCGGGTACCATGGCAGGCCGACGACGTTGACGGCGTGACCCTCCTGGCCCGAGGCGGCTGGGCGAAGCCCGGGGATTTCGTCCCCGTGAGGCTCGAGGACAATGTCGACTACGACTTCCGCGCGACGAGCGTGCCTGAAGCGCCGGCGCGTGAGGCCTAGACTGCTCCGCGGCCTCGCGCTGCTGTCTGCCGGCGGCGCGATCGTCGGCCTCGCGACCTGCGCGAAGCCGTCGGGGAGGAGGACGCCCGACGGAGCGGAGCCCGATCTCCGGATCGGGCTCGTGGCGCGCGGCTCGGAGGTCCGCGTCGGCGGCACCGGCACGGTCGGCGGGGTGGCCGGGGGCTCCGTGCAGTTCCGCCTGTCCCGCGGTCAGGAGGTTCGGGTGATCCCCGACGGTCACGCGGTGAGCGTGAGCGGGGCCGAAACGGGGCGCTACGAGCGCCTCACCTTCGTGAGCCTGGACCGGTCCGGCTTCGTCGAGGTCGATGGCAAGTCCTATCGGGGGGTCGTCGAGGCATACTCGGCGGGCGGCAGGCTCATGGTCGTCAACGAGGTGCCTCTCGAGGCGTACGTCGCCGGCGTCGTGAATGCGGAAATGGGCCGGCGGGCGCAAAACGAGCAGGCGGCGCTGGAGGCACAGGCGATCGTCGCGCGAACGTACGCGCTGAAGAACCGTGGCAAGTATGCCTCCGAGGGCTACGATCTGCGCGGCACGGTGGCGGACCAGGCCTACGGCGGAGTGGCCGTCGAGAGCGATCAGGGCTGGAGCGCGGTGCGACGCACGGCGGGTTTCGTCCTGACGTACGGCGGCGAGCCGATCACGACCTTCTATCACTCGACCTGCGGCTACTCGACGGCCGCGCCTGAAGAGGCGTTCCGGTTCGGCCGGCAACTACCCTACCTGAAGCCGGTGTCGGACCGCCGCGGCGGCGGCCACTACTGCGACATATCGCCGCACTTCCGGTGGTCCGTTGAGTGGGACGGCGAAACGCTGGCACGTATATTACGCGGGACCGTGCCGAGTGTGATTGGGGTGGCAGACGCCGCCATCGACGAGCTGCGGGACGTGCGTGTCCAGCGGACCGGACCGTCCGGACGGGTGATGGAGGTTCGGATCACCGTGAGTCGGGGTGAGGTGCCGGTGTTCGGACCCGACTTGCGCTCCGTGTTCACCAGGCCCGACGGTCGCTCCCTCGGCAGTACCGCCTTCCAGCTCGACGTGGACAAGCAGGGAGAGCGGGTCCGGCGGGTGAGGGCTGCCGGGGCCGGATGGGGCCATGGCGTCGGCATGTGCCAGTGGGGTGCGGTCGGCCGAGCCCGCGCGGGGCAGGACGCCCGCACCATTCTCTCCACCTATTTCCCGGGTACGAAACTTGAGCGCTGGTATTAGACTGGGGTTGGTGTTGCTCTTCGCGCCGGGTCCGCTGTTGGCGCAGAGCTTTTGGGAACAGTTCAGCTACGAGGGATTGCGGTTCTCCGGCATCGGCGTCGAGGTCGGTCCCGTGTTCTCCAATCGACTCACCACGGGACCGGTAGGAGCCGTGCGCGTCGACTTCGGTCAGTTCGCGCCGAAGGTGCGGGTGTTGGTCAGTGCCTCGTACTTCAAGCGCAGCTTCCGCGACGAGGAGATCGCGGAGTTCGAGCGCCAGCTCGAGAGCATCCTGCCCGACACCCTCGACGTGACGATCGATCTGGGCAGCATCACGTGGGCGGACTTCGGGGCGACGCTGGACTTCCACTATCTGTTCCAGCCGGCGCGGCGGTTCCGGCCGTACGTGGGACTGGGTCTCGGGATCCATTTCCGCAACGGTGCGGGGGAAGCCATCAACGGCACCTTCGTGGAAGGCGCGCTCGACATGGTCGATGTGGGGCTCATCGGGTCCGCAGGCCTGGAGTTTCTGCTCACGCGGGCGCTGGCGCTCACGGCCGACGTCCGCGGTGAGGCCACGACCGAGCTCCTGACTGCGTCCATCCGCGGGGGCATTACCTACCGCATCCCGCCTGGAGGCGGCTCATGACCGACGCCGTGCGGATCGGGGTGATCGGTGCCGGGGCGATCGCGCAGGTCGCCCACCTCGTCACGCTCGACAGGACCGAGGACGCCGAGGTGGTCGGTGTTTGCGACACCGACCTCCCCAAGGCCCAGGCCATCGCGGACCGGTTCGGGATACCCAATGTCTTCGACGACATCGAGGACCTGTTGCGCTACGCCGAGCCCGATGCGGTCGTGGTGTGCACGCCGAACCATCTCCACGAGGTGCACGTCGAAACGGCTCTGTCGGCCGGGATGCACGTGCTGTGCGAGCGTCCCCTGGCCCTCAACACTGCCGGGGTGGAGCGGGTCGTCGCGGCGCGCGATCGGGCTGACAGGATCGTCATGGTGGGCATGAACCATCGCTTCCGCAGCGACGTGGAAGCGGTGCGGCGCTTTCTCACCGGCGGAGAGCTGGGGGCCCTGCGGGCCCTGCGGGCCCGCTGGCACATCCACCGACCGGTGGGACCCGTGGCCGGCTGGCGTGAGCGACGCGCTCAGTCGGGCGGTGGGGCGATGTTCGATCTGGGTTTGCCCCTCGTCGATCTGGGGTTGTGGCTCTCGGGGTGTCCCGGCGCCAAGCGCGTCACGGCGGTGTTCAGCGCCCGGGAAGGGAACGGCGACGTCGAGGACTCGGCCTGCGCCTTGATCCGCTGCGATCGCCATCACTCCATATTCGTGGATGTGTCCTGGCGGTACGTTGGCCGCGAGGAAAAGGTCGCCCTCGAGGTGCTGGGCGACGGGGGTTCTGCCAGCATGCCGCCGCTGGCAGTCTTCAAGGAGATGCACGGTGCCCCGGTCAACGTGACGCCCCCGCGGGAAGGCGTGCGTGAGTCCGCGTTCAGCCTTTCCTATCGGGCGGAGTGGGCGTACTTCCTCGACGCGGTGCGCGGGGCGGTGCCCGCCCCAGAGCTGGAGGACCAGATTCTGCTCCACCGCGTCATGGAGGCCATCTACCGCTCGGCCGCCGAAGGCTGCGAAGTCGCGCTGTGAGGGCGCTCGCGCTGCCGCGCGACGACTGGCGGTTGATCGTCGGCGGTGCCGTATTGCTGTGTGCCGCCTACCCGCCGTTCCACCTTTTCCTCCCGTCGTTCCTGTGTCTCGTTCCAGCGGTCTGGCTGATCATGGCAGGGGCCGAGGATCCGCGGCCGGTGAGGCGGCATCTGGTCCAGGGCTTCTGGTTCGGCCTCCTCGGGAACGGGCTGGTGCTGTACTGGATCACGGTCGCCCTGTGGCGGTTCTCCCGCCTCTCGGCCCTTGGCTACCTGGTGACGATCGTCGTTCTCGGGGTGTCCTGTGCGGCAGCGTTCGCGGTGACGGGATGGGTGGTGCGCCGCACGCGAGTGGGCCCGGTCGTGGTGTTCCCCATTGTGTGGACGACGGTGGAGTGGGCGATCGGGCATCTGCCCCAGGTGGGGTTCCCCTGGCTGGGGCTCGGCACCTCGCTCACCGGCTACCCCACCGTGGTGCAGCTAGCCGACATCGTCGGGGCTCGGGGGATCACCTACCTCCTCGCCCTGGCCAACGCGGCGCTCGCCATGGCCTGGCTCAGGCGGAGCGATCGCAAACGAGGGGCGCTGCTCGCCGGCGGCGTCGTGGTCGGCCTCGTGCTGGCCTGGGGTTACGGCGTAGCGCGCGAGCGTGGGCTCGCCGTGCGACCGGTGGGCCGCATCGCCGTGTTGCAGCCCAACGTCGGTTGGTCGGAGAAGTGGGAGCCGGCGCTACAGGACTCGATCGTGGAGGGTTTGCTCAACCTCTCAGCGCGCGCGCTGTACGAGTCGAGGCCCGGGCTGGTGGTGTGGCCCGAGGCCGCGGTCCCGGGGTACTTCCACCGCCATCCGCAGTGGCGCCGGCGCATCGCCGAGCTGTCCCGCGCCACCGCGACTCCGCAGCTCGTGGGTGGGTTCCACTACGTTCCGGGAGAGGGCGGCTCGTACGAGTACTACAACGCGGCGTTCCTCTTCGATTCACTGGGCCGTGACGCTGGCCAACCAGTGTACCACAAGCAGTACCTGGTGCCCATCACCGAGCGCGTCCCGTTTCTCAACCCGCGCTGGTTCAAGGTGCGGTTCTTCGAGGGCTACGGCTTCGGTGAGCCGGGACCCGTGTATGCGGTTCCGGCCGGGCGCTTCGGCGTTTTGATCTGTTACGAATCCGCGTTCGAGGACGTGTCCCGCCGCTACCGCCGGGAGGGAGCGGACTTCCTGGTGAATATCACCAACGACGCCTGGTTCGGCGGCACGAGCGCGGTGTATCAGCACGCGGCGCACCTGGTCATGCGGGCCATCGAGAACCGAGTTGGAATTGCCCGGGCGGCGAACAGCGGGATCTCCGAGTTCGTGGATCCCCTCGGCCGCCGGCACCGGCGGACGGCCCTCGACACGAGGACCTTCGTTGCACACGAGCTCGTTACCACTGACGCCGTGACCCTCTACACGCGGTGGGGAGACTGGGTCGGAACGCTCGTGCTGGTGCTGACGGCCAGTCTTGGCGGCTTCGGGTGGTGGCGCGGGCGGCGAAGCGCGGCGCTCCCGCCTGACCGTCGCACGTCTCAGTCGGACGACCGCTCGTAGACCTTCCCTTCGACGAACAGCCTGAACAACTCCTTGTCCAACTGTCCGGCCCCCGTCTCGTCCGAGAGGATGTCGAGGGCGCGGGGTGCCGGGACGGCGCGCTTGTAGGGACGATCCGCCGCAGTCAGCGCGTCGAAGATGTCGGCGATGGTCATCATGCGGGTCTGGATCGGGATGTGCTTCCCCCGGACTTGGCGGGGGTAGCCCGTACCGTCCATCTTCTCGTGGTGGCCGTAGGCGATGGTCGGCACCGACTGGAGCTCCTTCGTCCACGGGATCTGCAGCAGGAACTTGTAGGTGTGCGTGACGTGGCTCTCGATCTCCAGGCGCTCGGCCTCATCCAGGCTGCCCTTGCGGATGCTCAGGAAGCGCACCTCGTCGTCCGTGAGGTACGGCAGCTGGCGCCCCTCGAGGTCCAGGTAGAACCGGTCGGCGTAGCGGATCAGACTCTCGAAGCTCCCTTCCGGCAGCAGCGTGGGCTCGTTGGAGTCGAGCACCAGGTGCATGAACTGGTCCAGCTCCTCGAGCTGTCGCTCGTGCTCCGCCTGCAACGCGCCGACGTACTCATCGTAGCCCGCGCGGCCGTTCTTCTCGAGGAACTCGGCTCGTGCGCGGTGGAAATCGCTCTCGGCCGAGCGGCGGATGAAGGCGAACCGCTGCCTGATGAGCGCCAGGTCGGGCGGGTAGAGCTTCTTCGCCTTGACCAGAACCTGCTCGCGTACGCCGACCTTGCCGAAGTCGTGTAGCAGCCCCGCGTAGCGGATCTCCCTGATCTCCTGCCGCGAGAAGCCTATGGCGCCGTACGTACCGTCGTCGCAGCGGTCCACCGTCTTGGCCAGCGCTACGGTCATGGACGCCACTCGGCCCGAGTGACCGAACGTCGTAGGGTCTCGCTGCTCGATGGCAAACACGGAGGCCCGCACGAAGCCTTCGAACAACCGCTCGATGTCCGCGTAGAGTATGCTGTTCTCGATGGCCACGGCAGCCTGGCCCGCCATGGCGGAGACGAGTTCCACGAGCCGGTGCGTATACGGGATCACCTGGGCGTCGAAGTCCTCCGGCGCCTCGAGCTTTGCATTCGCGTCTCGCTTGCGGTTGATGAGCTGGAGCACGCCGATCACTTCCTCCCGATGGTCCTTCATAGGGAGGGTGAGCATCGATTTCGAGCGGTAGCCGTACCTCTCGTCGAAGGAGCGATTGAACGTGTAGTCAACGTCCGGCGGGAGGAAGTACACGTCGTCGATGACCAGCGGCTCCCCGGTCGCGGCCGCGTACCCGGAGATGCTCGCGGTATCGACTGGCGCAGGTGGGATTCCCACGAATGGAATGTCCGGCCGTGAGGCGTTCTGCGTGAGCTTGAAGCGCAGGCGGCGGGGCTCGCCCTCGGGCTTCTCCACCAGGTAGAGGCTGCCGGCGTCGGACTGCGTGATCTGGAGCGCCTGCACCAGGATCAGCTCCAACAGGGTATTCAGGTCCCGCTCGGTGGCGAGAGCCATCCCGATACGCGTGAGCTCCTTGATCTCCCTGGTCCGGAACGCCGTCTCCTGACGTGCCCGCCGCGTCTCGCCCCGAGCAGCCGCTTCGCGGTACGCCGTGCGGAGAGCAACCAACAGCTGGCGCGGCCCGTGATCGTGGGGCACGAAGACGGAGACCAGACTGCTCGACAGCGAGTCGGGCACATCCTGCTCCCCGGGGGCGCCGATGGCGACCACGGCGCCGCCGCCTGTCACGAAGGTGCTCAGCTGCTCGGTGGTGTATCCGCTGCGGCTGCGGGGGTCGAGGATCAGGGCGGTCGGGACCCCGGTGACGGCCAGTTCCCTGGCGGAGTCGAGCGTGGATACGGCGACCCCCTCCGTCGCCAGCGCTTGGGCGATGGTGTCCGTCTGGAACGTGGTGGAGTGCAGTAGCTGGTACTTCATTGCTGCTCGTCGGCGGTGTCGGGCGGCGGCGTCACGCCCCATAGCATCCGGAGCGGACGCCGGCTGATCTGCTCGGCGAAGTACTCCAGAATCTCGGCGGAGCGGCTGAGCTTGGCTACCATCTCGGCCACGGCCTCACGGTTCTCCGTGGCGACATCGTGCGCGGTGCTGGCCAGGCTGTCCAGCCCCGCCAGTACCTCGTGCGTGTGCGCCAGCGTCGCCATGATGCTGTCGGTCACCGGTCCGACCCGGGGCTCCACCTCGGCCAGGATTCGATCGGTTCGCTCGAGGCTGCCGCTCAGGCGTTCCAGCACATCCTCCACCCGGGGGCGTGCGCTGGCCAGGAGCGTGTTGGTCTGGTCCACCGCGCGGGTCGTATGGGTCAAGAGCTGCCGCGTCTCGGTCACCATGGCCAAGGCGTCCTCGTGCATCCCGGCGGCGATTTCGGATAGCGACTGCATCACGCCGGCTCTGCGCTCCGACTCGAGCGTGTCGCCCGGCTGGAGAAACGCCCCGGCCGGCGATGCCTGGGGCATGGCCAGGTCGACCACGGCTGCCCCCACCACCGTGGGCGGCGGCGCGATGAACGCCCGCGTCCCCGCGGGGAGCCGCAGCCGGGTGCCGTCCGGGAATCGTTCCCGAATCGACAAGGTGGCAATGAAGCTCAGGGCGTTGGTGGCGGTGTCGAGGTGCGGGTTCACCTGCGTGACCCGGCCGATGGCCAGCCCCTGGAGCTCCACGCGCGTGTCCTGGGTGAGGCCCTCGGCTTCCGCAGCGCGCATGTGCAGCTCGTAGCGTCCTTCCAGTAGGTCGCTCGTCAGCACGGCCGTGCCGACGATGATCCCCACGCTCACGAGGATGAACAGCCCGACCAGAAAATCCGTGCGTCCCGTAACCCCTCCCGGTCAACTCTCGCGGCGCAACTCGCCCTTGGCGAGACGGTAGCGGACCTCGATCCGCGGCTCAAGCCGCATGGGAACCGACTGGCCCGTCATGAACAAGGTACGTCTCGAACCTGCGCCGCTCTCGCCGCCGCGCGCAAGCTCCAGCAGTTCCGTGGCTGCGCGTGTGGTCAGCCCGTCGAAGGGATCGGCGAGAACCAGCAGGTCCGGATCGAACGCCAACGCCCGAGCTAGCGCTGCCCGGCGGCGCTGTTCGTCGGTGGCGTCTGCGGGTCGGAGGTCCGCGACATCGGAAATGCCCACCAGGGTGAGCATGATGCGGATCCGACCGGTGATCTCGCGCTCGCCGAGGTCGCTGCCGTACCGCAGCGGCAGGGCCACGTTCTCCTTCAGCGAGAGGTTGTGGAGCAGGCCGTCGCCGGCAGGAAGGTAGCCCACTCGGCGGCGGAAGGCGAGCACGGCGCGCCGCGGCAGTTGCTCCACGTCCTCGTCGAATACCAACACGCGCCCGGCCCGCGGTCGCTTGAGGGCGAGGGCGTAGGCGGGGAGTGCGTCCACCCCACTGGCCTCGGATCCGATCACCGCCACCGCGTGGTGTGCCGGCACATCGAAGGAGATGGGCGCCGGGTAGCCGGGAAGCGTGAGCGCCTCGAAGCGCAGTGGCAGCGTCGTCATGCGAGCAATACCACGAACAGTCCGGAACAGAGAAAGATTGCGAGGATGCTTCCCACCGCTGCCTGACTGGACGCCACCGGGATCTCCGTGGGCGAGCCACGCACGGCTAGCCCGTGGAAGCTCGGGATCATCCCGACGATAACACCGAACACCAGCGCCTTGGCGACCGTCAGTCCGACGTCCCGCAGGGTGAGGGACGCCAGGACGATGTTGAAGTAGTGCGCGCTGGTCATGCCGTTGGCGTTGGCCGCCAAGAGGCCGGAGAGGATCGCCACTACGTCGAAGACCACGATGAGGCCGAACACCGATAGGAGCGCCGCCCCGAACCTGGGCAGGACGTGATAGTGCAGGGGATCGATACCCATGCCCTCCAGCGCGTTTACCTCGCCCATCACCTTGTTCGTGGCGAGTTCCGCGGCGATGGCGGTGCCCGACCGACCGGCGATGGCAAGTGCCGTTATGAGCGGACCCAACTCCCGCACGATGGCGACCACCATGAGGCGCCCGATGAGCTCGGTGGCCCCCAGCCGTCCGAGCTCGCGCACGGCCTGGGAGATCACCAGGAAGCTCAGGATGGAGGAGAGAACCACGATCAGGGGGAGGGCCTGAAGTGCGGTGAACCAAATCTGCCTGAGCAGCACGCGGAAGGCGACGCGGCGCCCGGCTCTGGGGAGCCAGCGCGCCGCTTCCAACGTGTGAAAGAAGAAGCGCGCCAGCGCCCCTACCCAGGCGATCGAGCGCGCTACTCCCTGTCCGAGTGCTGCAACGCCTACCACGCTACCCCTGCTGGAGCTGCCTCAAGGCCTCCTGCGCTTCGGTGTACTCCGGGAACTCGCGTGTCACCTGATTGAACAGCTCAACGGCGCGATCGGTGTCACCGCGGTCCGCATAGAGGAGTGCCTTGCTGTAGAGGCGCAGCGCCTCTTGCGGGATCTGCTCGGAGCGCTCCCGCCGGTCCTCGAAGGCCTGACGAGACAACTCCGGCAGATCGAGGTCCCTGGTGAGGTTGTCGGCCATCTCCACGAGCATCGAGAACAGGTTCTCGCGCTCGTCGCGAGCGCGCTCCACCTTTACGATCTCGCTGGTCTCGACGCTCACCACTCGGGCGTTCAGTCGGAAATCGCCGTACCAATCGATGAAGCTGCCGAACACCATGTACCGGGCGCCGACCAGCTTGCCGATCTCGGCGGCGGTGCTCGGGTCGACGTTCCCCGTGGCGCCCAGCTCCATCTCGGCCAGGAGGTCCCGAATCCGGCCGCGCTCCACGACTCGAAGCTGGTCGTTGGCGGCCAGCTCGGTGAGCAGCATCTGTTGCAGCCCCACGGTGAGGGCCTCGAAGTCCTCCTGGTCCTGACCGTACGAGCCGCCGTCCTCGAACGGCATGACCGCCACTCCGGGCCGCGTGTCTTGTGCGGGCAGGGCGGTGGGCGCGACGAGTATCGCGGCCAGAGACAGGGCAGGTATCGAACGCCAGCGCATAGGCTCTTCCTCCAGCTCAGAGGATCAGTCGCATCCCCTCCGTTGCAGCAATCACTTCCACTGCCCGCCCCGTATCGTCGGCCTCGGCCCGAGCGGCCTCGACCAGGATGTCCATCTTCGCATCGTCGTGCTCCGGGCGGTGGTGGAACAGCACCAGCTGTTCCACCTGCGCCTCGGCCGCGAGCTGCACGGCCTCGGAGGTGGAGGAGTGGCCCCAGCCGCGATGCTGTCCCAGGTCGCCGGGCGCATACATCGCGTCGTGGATCAGCACGTCCACCCCCTCCAGAAACGCCACGAGCTCGGAGCGCCACCGGGGTCCGACCTCGTAGTCGCCGCCGGATCCCAGCTCGTTGTCGGTCACGTACGCCATGGTGGCTCCACCGCTCGTGGGCGTGAGCCGGTACCCCAGCGTGTTGCCGGGGTGGCGCAGCCGCACCGCCGCGACCCGGAAGCCATCGACCTCGAATTTGCCCGGCTCCACGTGCTCCACCTTGAGCTCGGCGGCCAGGCGATCGAGCGGCACCGGGAACACGACCGGGTGCATCAGCTGGTGGAGTATGACGTCCAGACCGACCTCCGCCTGCTTGGACCCCCAGATGCGGACCTCGTTCCCCTCACCGAAGAACGGCGCGAAGAACGGGATGCCCTGGATGTGATCCCAGTGCGTGTGGCTCAGGATCAGGTCCACCTGTAGTGGGCCGTTGCCCTGGTCCACCAGCTGCTGGCCGAGGAGGCGGATACCGGTTCCGGCATCGAGGATCACGAGCCGATCCCCGTCCGCGGCGGCCTGCTCCAGCGCCACGCAGGGCGTATTGCCACCGTAGCGCGTGGTCTCCGCCCCGGGCGTGGGGATCGACCCGCGCGCGCCCCAGATCGTTACGCTGTAAGCCATTGGCCCGACTGTGCCGCCATAGGCGGCAAGCTACAGGCGGCGCTCAGACTCAAACAAGGCATGCAGTCACGCCGGCTCGGTGACATGGGTCACTAGAGGCCCGCCAGCTGTTCCAGCTGCGAGCGGTTACGAATGATGATGTCCTTGCGAGAGACCTCGATGAGGCCCTGATCCGTCAGGTCGCGGATGGTGCGGGAGACGGTCTCTCGGCTGGACCCGATCATCTGGGCGAGCATGTGGTGGGTGATCTTGCGGGGGACGTGCTCGCCGTCGTGCTCGTCCGCCAGCTCGAGGAGCACGCGAGCCACCCGCCCGTTCACGTCCAGCAGCACCAGCCCGCCGATCTTGTCGTCCGCCCGGCGCAGCCGGCGTGAGAGCGCCTGGAGCAGCCCCAGAGCGACGTGGGGTGTGTCCGCCAAGCACTGGCGGAACTGTTCGCGGCGCAGGACCAGGAGGTTGGCATCCTCGGTGGCGATGACGTGGGCCGAGCGCGGCTGGTCGTCGATCAGCGCCATCTCACCGAAGAAATCGCCGGCCCGCAGGATGGAGAGGATGACCTCCCGCCCGTCCTCGCCCACCAGGACGACCTTCACCTCCCCCTTCAGCACCACGTAGAGCGCGTCGCCGGGGTCGTCCTCGAACAGGATGACGCTGTTCTTGGGGTACATCCGCTCGCGGGCGGCCGTAGAGAAGCCGGCGATGTCCTCGTCGGAGAGGTGCGCGAACAGGGGAACCTGCCGCAGCCGCTCCATTGCCGAGGTGCGTGGGCCGGTGGGGGACGCGCCGGGCATAGTGAGGCCTAGCTTATGTGTCGGCCGCGTCGCTGTCAAATGAAATGGCGCCCGGCGCCTTGCCCCCAAGTCCATGCCGCCGTTATATTTCCGCCTCTTCGGACCAGATGTAGACGGTTGATTCTCAGGGAGTGTATGAGGTGAAAGCGGATATCCATCCCACGTATCAGCGCGCGGTGGTGCAGTGCGCCTGCGGGAACACGTTCGAGACGCGCTCCACCCTGCCCTCGATCCACGTAGAGATCTGCGCGCGCTGCCATCCGTTCTTCACCGGCAAGCAGAGGCTCGTGGACACGGCTGGCCGCGTGGAGCGCTTCCGGCAGCGCTATGCCGGTGGCGCCAAGGCGGAGGCGGAGTAGCCTGCCATGAAAGCGCGGCTCGAGGCCGCGCTTACCCGCGCGGCTGAGGTCGAACGCGAGCTCGCCGATCCGGCCACCGCGAAGGACCCCTCCAAGCTGAAGTCCCTGGGTCGGGAGCACGCCCGGCTCGAGCGCATTCGCAGGGTCGCAGCCCAATATGACAAGCTGGTGGGTGACCTGGGCCAGGCAGAGGAGCTGGCCCGGGATGACGATCCTGCCCTGGCGGAGCTGGCGCAGGCGGATCTCGACAAGCTCGCGCCCGAGGTCGAGGCGCTCGAGGTGGAGCTGCAGGACCTCCTGGTGCCGCCGGATCCCATGGACGATCGGGACACCATCGTCGAGGTCCGCGCAGGCACGGGCGGCGACGAGGCCGCGCTGTTCGCGGCGGACCTGTTGCGGATGTACAACCGCTACGCGGAGCGCCAGGGCTGGACGGTGGAGATGGTATCCCTCTCCGAGGGCAACGTCGGGGGGGTCAAGGAAGCGATCTTCCACGTCCGGGGTGACCATGCCTATGGCCGGCTGCGCTATGAGTCGGGCGTGCATCGGGTGCAACGCGTTCCGGTGACCGAGGCCCAGGGGCGGATCCACACCTCGGCGGCCACCGTCGCCGTGCTTCCCGAGGCGGAGGAAGTGGACGTCCGGCTGGAGGAGAAGGAGCTCAAGATCGACGTGTTCCGCTCCTCCGGGCCCGGCGGCCAGAGCGTCAACACCACCGATAGCGCCGTGCGCGTGACCCATCTGCCCACCGGGCTCGTGGTGCAGTGTCAGGACCAGAAGTCGCAACTGCAGAACAAGGTCAGGGCCCTGGAGGTGCTGCGGGCCCGGCTGCTGGACCGGATGCTCGCCGAGCAGGAGGCCGGGCGTAGCCGGGAGCGGCGGGCCATGGTGGGAACGGGCGACCGGTCGGCCAAGATCCGCACCTACAACTTCCCGCAGAACCGCGTAACCGACCATCGCATAAGCCTGACGGTGCACCGCCTGGACGAGATCCTGGAAGGGGAACTGGACGAGGTGGTCGAGGCGCTGGCCCTCGCACACCGCGGAGAGCGGGCCGCGACCTGATCGGGTGGAACACCCCACGGTAGCCCAGGCTCTGGAGGAGGGCGCCGGTCGTCTGGCGGCGGTGGGGCTCGAGCACCCCCGGCGGGAGGCCGCGCGGCTCTGGGCCCGCCTGGCGGGAGCGACCGTGGGTGACGTGTGGCTCGCCCGGGAGGTCGAGGCCCCCCGGGAACGCAGGGCGCGGTTCCTGGATGCGGTGGAGCGGCGGGCCGAGGGCGAGCCGGCGGCCTACGCCACCGGGGTTGGAGGGTTCCGCACTCTGGAGCTCCAGATCGACTCCCGCGTGCTCATTCCCCGGCCCGAGACCGAGGGTCTGGTGGAGCGGGTGCTGGCCTGGGGCCGGAGGGCCCGGGGGCGGGGAGCCGGCGCCTGGGGCGATGCCCTCGACGTGGGTACCGGGAGCGGCTGCATCGCGCTCAGCCTCGCCGTGGAGGGCCGGTTCCGCCGGGTGGTGGCCGCGGACGCCTCTACCGAGGTGCTGGCCCTGGCCCGGGAGAACCTTCGGCGCGTGGCGCCGCCCGTGCCGGTGGAGTTCCGGGAGGGAGACCTACTGGAGGCCGTTGCCGGGGAGGCGTTCGAGGTGATCGTGGCCAACCCGCCGTACGTCACAGCCGAGGAGTTCGAGGGTCTGGATATTGGGGTCCGCCGGTTCGAGCCCAGGGACGCACTGGTGAGCGGCGAAGGCGGGCTGGAGCACACCCGACGGCTGCTCGAGCAGGCAGCACCCCACCTCCGCGCGGACGGCCTGCTCGTTGTGGAGATAGATTGCAGCAGGGCCCAGGAGGCGGAAAGCCTGGCCCGGAGCGCCGGCTGGCACAGCGTGCGGGTCGAGCAGGACCTATTTGGGCGGGATCGTTACCTACTCGCGAGCAGGGAGACATCGCCGTGATCATGGAGAAAGCGCAGGAGCTCGGGCGTCTGGTGGGCCAGAGCGAGGAGTTCAAGGCACTCCACCGCGCCCGGGAGGCCCTGGATGGGGAGCAGGAGCTGAAGGTGAAGTCCGAGCGACTGCAGACCCTCGCGGCGGAGTTGGAGCAGCGAGTTGCGGAGGGGAACGAGCCGGAGTCGAGCGACGCCGAGGAGTACAACGGCCTGCTGAGCGAGATCCAGGCTCACCCCCGCTATCAGCAGCTGGTGGCGGCCCAGTCCAACTTCGACAAGCTGATGCTCCAGGTGCAGGACCAGATCCTGGACGGGATGCAGAAGGGCGCCGCCAGCCCCATCATCACCCTGGGGTAGGCGGGCGCGTGGCCGGCCTGTTCGTCGTCGTGGAGGGAGCCGAGGGCGCGGGAAAGACCACACTGGTGGAGCGCCTGGCGAAGCGGCTGCGGGAAGCCGGGCTCGAGGTCCTCGAGGTCCGCGAGCCGGGCGGGACGCCCGCCGCGGAGGCCGCCAGGGCGCTGGTGCTGGACCCCGAGCAGCGCTGGGGGCCGGCGGGTGAGCTGTTCCTGATCCTGGCCGCCCGGGCAGAGCTGGTGGAGCAGGTCATCGTGCCGCGGCTGGCCGACGGGCGTGCCGTGGTCATCAGCGACCGGTTCGACCTGTCCACCGAGGCGTACCAGATCGTCGGCCGGGGGCTCCCCCGGGACGAGGTCCTGGCGGCGAACCGGCTGGCCACCGGAGGGCTCAGGCCGGACGTGACGCTGGTGTTGGATGTCCCGCCCGAGGTCGGGCGGCGGCGCCAGGCCGCACAGGGCAAGGCGCCGGACCGAATGGAGCAGGAGGACCCGGAGCTCCACGAGCGGGTGGCGCAGGCATTCCGGGAGGCCGGGGGGCCGGGCGTGGTACATCTGGACGCCACGGCGCCGCCGGAGGAGCTGGAGCGGGCCGCGTGGGAGGTACTCCAGGCCCGGCTGGACGGAACACCATAGGCGGGAGGTGGGTTGAACTGGGCAGGGCGGGTCGTGAGATCGATCGGAGGATCTTGATGCAAGGTCGACGGATTCTGCTGCTCACGTTGGTCGGGTTCGTCTCGTTCCTGTCGGGCGGGTGGCTGCTCCAGCGGGGTGCGTCCCGAGCCGGCAACGTTTACGAGCAGGCGCGCCTGTTCGACGACGTGTTGGGCTACGTGGCGGACTACTACGTGGACTCGATCGGGGTGACCCAGCTGTACGACCTGGCGATCGACGGCCTGCTGGAGCAATTGGACGATCCCTACGCGCGGTTCCTGCGCGCGGAGGACTTCGAGGAGCTCACCGAGAGCACGACGGGGAACTACGGCGGGCTGGGAATCCGGATCGACGTGCGGGACGGCTGGATCACGATCATCGCCCCGATCGTGGGCACCCCGGCGGAGGACGCCGGGCTCGAGACGGGCGATCGCATCGTCGGTGTGGACGGTGAGTCGACCTTCGGCTGGAAGAGTGACCAGGCGGTCTCGGAGCTGCGGGGTCCCCCGGGGACTGAAGTGCAGATCACGGTGGCGCGTCCCGGCTTCCGCGAGAACCTGGAGTTCACCATCGAGCGGGCCCTGATCCACGTCAACGCCATCCAGCTCGCCACCCTGCTCGAGGATGACGTGGGATACGTCTCCCTCGTGGGGTCCAGCGTCAGCGAGGCCCTGGCCCGCGAGTTGGAAGCGGAGGTCGAGCGCCTGGTGGACGAGGGCGCGTCGGCCCTCATCCTGGATGTCCGGAGAAACCCCGGCGGCCTGTTGGACGCCGGCGTGGATGTCTCCGATCTCTTCCTCGATCCGGGTCAGAGCATCGTCTCCACCAGGGGGCGGGCCCGCGGCATGTCGGAGCTGTATCGCGCCGAGGACCGGCAGCGGTGGCCCGGCCTGGCAGTGGTGGTGCTGGTGGACGGCGGCACGGCCAGTGCCTCGGAGATCATCGCGGGGGCGTGGCAGGATCACGACCGGGCGCTCATCATCGGCACCCCTACGTTCGGCAAGGGCCAGGTGCAGACGGTGTTCCGCCTGGGTCACGTTCAGGCGCTCAGGCTCACCACGGCCCGGTGGTACACGCCCAGCGGCCGGACCATTCAGAGGCCGCGGGCCCGCACCCCGGCGGAGGCGTTGATGGTCACCAGGGTGGAGGAGCCGGAGGCAGCCCCCGAGCCGGACTCGAGCCAGGTGTATCAGACCGACGCCGGCCGGATCGTGGTTGGCGGAGGCGGTATCCGGCCCGACCTGCTGGTGCGGCCCGACACCCTCACCGACCCGGAGAAGGAGTTCCTCCAGGCCCTGGGCTCCCAGCTGCAAGTGTATCGCGACGTCATGACGACCTATGCGCTGGAGCTCAAGGCGCAAGAGACGATCACCGATCCGGACTTCGCGGTGACCCCTGTGATGCGTGCCGAGCTGCACCGCCGGCTCGCCCAGCGCGGCGTCGAGCTTCCGGAGGGCGTGCTGCGCGGCGCCCAGCTCCTCATGGACCAGCACCTCAGCTACGAGGTGCAGCGCTACGTGTTCGGTCGGGAGTCGGAGTCGCGGCGCCGCATCCGGGACGATGTCCAGGTGCAGCAGGCCCTGGCGCTCCTCGAGGAGGCGCGCACCGTCCCCGAGCTCCTGGCCCTCGCCGAAGCCCGGACGGAGCCCAGCCGCACTCCGTGAGCAGCGTCGGGATCGTGGGGCCGGGACGCGCAGGAATCGCGCTCGGCCTCGCGCTGTCCCGGGCCGGTCATAGCGTCTTCCTTCATGGCCGGCAGGCGCGCGAGGTTCCTGCACCACTCACACTCACCTCCGGTGGCGAGCCACCCTGGCTGGCCGAAGTGGAGGTGCTCCTCCTCGCCGTTCCCGACGACGCCGTGACGCCCGTGGCCCGGCGCATTGCCGCAGTCGGGACGATCGGGAAACGCCACACCGTGCTCCACCTCTCCGGCGTCCTGGGTGACGAGGCGCTGGCCCCCCTCGCCGCCAGTGGCGCGGCCTTGGGTTCACTGCACCCCTACCAGACCCTGGCCCATCCGGTCGAAGCCGCGGTGGAGCGACTACCGGGCGCCGTCGCCGGCGTCGGCGGCTCGGACGAGGCGGTCGCTGTCGCCTCCGAGCTGGCCCGCTCCGTGGGTCTCACTCCAGTCAGTGTCGCGGCGGAGCAGAAGGTTCTGTACCACGCCGCGGCGGTGTTCGCCTCTAACTACCTGGTGGTCCTGGAGGGTGTCGCGGAGCGGTTGCTCGTAGAGGCGGGCATGAGCACCGCAGACGCCCGCAAGGCCCTCGCTCCCCTCATGGCGGCGGCGCTGGACAACGTCCGGTCGGTGGGACCGGAGGAGGCCCTCACGGGACCCGTGGCCCGGGGAGATGTGGAGACCATCGGCCGGCACCTGGCCGCGCTGCCGCCGGAGGCGGCAGTACTGTACCGCGAGCTAGCCAGGGCGGCTCTGGACCTCGCGGAGCTAGCGCCGGAGCGGCGGGCCGCAGTGGAGCGGGCGCTGGAGAGCTAGGCGTCTTCCGCCCAGCGTGCGGGCCCGTCCTCCCCCTTGTAGCTCGAGTGTGTGGTGCGCTGGTGCGCGGTGTCCGCAGTTCGGTCGGGGGACGGGGCGCAGGAGAGCGCGGCAGCGGCCAGCGCGGCACAGGCGGTGTGTCTCATCTTCCCCGCCCGCGGCGCCTTAGCAGTGACACCCACAGTGGGTAGCTCAGCCACGACAGTTCCCACACGATCGGGCCGACGAATGCCAGCGGGACCGTCACCAGGGCGGTGAGGGGCTCGGCGGTGATCCGGTGCGCCAGGGCCCGGGCGTCCTCATCGGTGACGTCCGGCCGCAGCAAGCGGCGCCGCCTGATGGCGTACTGCCACGCCCAGCCGCCTGAGATGCCGAGCAGTGCCGCGGTGATGCTCTCGAGCGCCCTCGTCCCGCTGGACGCGCCCAGGTTGATGCCAATGCCGATGGCGTAGAGGAACATCAGCAGGAAGAAGAGCTGCAGGATCATGAGCGCCGTATGGCGACCGTCGGTTTGCTCCAGATGGCCCAGCAGTGCGTTGTTCTGCAGCCAGTATATGATCGTGATCGCCACCGCGATGCCGACCACGGCGAAGATCAGCAGGTTGTCCGTCACGAAGGGGCCGATGGCGTCCCACCTCCAGTCCTCCTGGCCGGGCCTGGGGACGAACAAGAAGATGCGCAGGATCACGAGGGCGTAGACCACGTCGCTCACCCGCTCGAGGCGGCTGAGTTGCAGGATGGCCCGCTCCTCCTTGTGATGGCGTGAGGGATCGCTCGGTGGAGTCGCCATTTACTGAGCCTCCAAGAAAGCGAGTCGAGCTGCGAGTCTGATGGGTGACCGGCGGTCAGCCCTCCGCGAACTGCACCCTGGATCCGTACACGAACAGCGACCGCAGCTTGTCCCAGAAATCGCCGCCCAGCACGAACAGGCTCGTGACCAGCATGATGTCACCAGCTACGGCTACGCCGGGCCGGTTGAGATCGAGTCCGTGCAGTAGGTACGACGCGTACGGCGTTACCCACGCGAGGAGCAGCGGGAGCGTGAACATCACGAGCCCTACACGATATCGTGTGCGACTCACCGCGGCCGGCGGACCGTACCGCCTGAAGAACCGGCGCAGCCGCGCCTTCAGGGATTCGAACCCCGGCTTTCCCATCACCGCCACGGCCACCAGCATGCCCAGCTCGGGGATTCCCAGTGCCAATAGGCCGGATAGCGTTGCCTTCCAGCCGGTGGGCAAGGAAGAGGCTGCGACGAGCGGAATCAACGCCGGGGCGAGGAATCCGGAGACGAATATGATGCCGCCGACGACGAGCCGGCCGGCGGGGGCGGGCGCCTGTGCTGGGGAGTCGCTACCGGTCATGGGCGATGTCCTCACTGCAAACGATCTGCTGTTACCTGACCCGCTCCTGCTCCAGGATATCGATTGAGCGGATCTTCCACGTCCCGTCGACCGGCACCACCGTTACCCGCGTGTCGTAGCGGTTCTGCCGAAAGTGCCGGTGCCCGAAATGCGTCACGTTGCCGCCCACGATCCATGACGCCTCGGCATCGAAGCCCCCGTCCTCTCTGGGGCGAACGTTGCCGACCTCCTTGACCTCGACGGCGTCCACTCGGGCCCGGGCACCGCCGCGCTCCTCCAGCTCGAGCGAGCGGCGGTGCTCGAGATAGATGTCGGTGAGCGTCTCGCCCGTCACGCTCATCGCGAGACGGTCGTAGGCCGCGCCCTCGTCGCGGAACTCGAGGGCGCGATACACGTTGGGGAGGACGCTCGCCAGAATCCGCTGGGCCTGCTCGGCCGAAGTGGCCCGTGCCACGGACGCCGGCAGCGCGATCGCGACCTGGGCGAACGTCCCGACGGCGAGTGCCAGGGCGAGCGCTACCCGGGCGGCGGCGAACGACGTCGTCTGCCGCCGGCCGCGCACTCCCGTGGCGACCAGCAGGAAGGCGAGGGCCAGCAGAGCCAGCGAGAGCAGGGGGATGGGAAGCGCCGCCGGCTCGACGGCCACAGCGGCTACGGTCGGGATGGGGTCCTCGAGCAGCTCGTTGCGCCACCGCAGCACTGGCTGCTCGGACGTCAGCGTCGTGGAGCGGGATGACTCGGGGTCTATCACCGTTGCCGGAATCGGCGGCGCCCCGTCGGCCAGCACGTCCCAGCTGAGTGTCACCTCATTCGGTACGCCCGGGGTCAGGTACACCAGGGTCACCCCAACGAACGCTTCGCCGATCGGCTCGCGCACCGGTGACTGCCGCGGCAGTACGCCCTGCGCGTCGACGGTCATGAAGCTCACCCGATCCACGATGCCGCTCGCCGCCTCACCGTCGATCTCCACGGTGGCGTGCGAGCTGACATACTCCGCGACGCTGCTCGTCACTTCTTCCTGTACGCCAATCTCGATGTTACCACCTGCGCCTGCACGCATACCGATTTGGTGTGCCACGTCCTGCACCCGAACCAGCACCTCCTGCCGCACCTCGAACGGCTCCACCGCGAGATAGCTCTGAATGGGGGCGCTCGGCGCTTGGGGTGCCAACCGTCGCGAGGCCCGCGGGCCTGCGGCTGATGTGGCTCCAGTCATACCGGGGAGTCGCGCGCTCGGCACCGCCACAGGCGTCTCGGTGGCAGGTTCGCCAAAGGCAAGTGCCAGCGCAGCGGTGACTGCCGTGACCGCCACGACATACGTGAGCGCTGTGCGCGCTCGTTCCGTAGGCCACCGGCGTGTAACAAGCCGCTCGACGGCCTGCGCGACTGCGGCCAACACCAAGAGTGCGGCATCCATCCCCAGCACCAGCACGAGAAGGGTCCACCACGATGGCGTCCCCCCCGATACCGGAACTGCGGGGAGCAGCCCGGCGAGTGCGACCCCGTGGAACACGCCGGCGCCGGCACCGAGCCCGGTGACGCGCCGCCGGTCGGGTGTGGTCCGCAATGCCTCGCGTGCGAGCAGCACCACCGCGATGGCGACACAGATCTCGGCTACGGTGGCGTCGAACTGGCTGCCAACCACCGTGGTGATCGCGACGGCAGCGACCTGTCCCACCGCGAAGGCGGTCACCAGCCGGATCGGACCGACAGCCCCTCCCACGAGAATCAGCGCCAGCAAGAACGCGATGTGCACCCAGTGGCCTACCACGTGCTCCCAGCCTGAAACTACGGCGCCGCGAGCGCCGCGGAGCCAGGACTCGACGGCCCCCACGTCCTCCTCCGGCACCTGCCAGCTCTCCTCCGTGGGGGCCAGCGCGTGGGCGAAGCGCGCGCCGGACAACAGGTCAACGCGGATGACGGTGGCGAGCCCGGGGTTCGAGATCGGATAGCTGATGCCCAGCGAGTGCCCGAACAGTCCGCCGGAGCAGCGATAGGCCTGCCGGTTGAGCCACGCTCCCGGCCGCTCCAGGACGACGCGCTCGCCCTCGGGCCGGCAGTGGGCAGGCAGCACGGGGCTCGGCATGGCCCGGATCGGAAGCACCTGCGGCACCAACCACTGGACCAGGAAGTTGTCCGGCTCCCGCTCGGTGATGTGCACCTGCACCGGCCGCACGTCGTCGGCCCACGCGGGTGCCGTGGTGAGAGTGACAGCCAGCGCGACGGCAAGCGCGACGGCGACGGCGAGCCCGATCAGGCGAACGCGCACGCTCAGCGGCTCGCTCCGCTGGACTCGGGCTGCATCGACGCCGCGCGGACCGCCTCCTGGTCGATGACCACCTCGTACCCACTGGCCAAGCTGCGGTACAGCGCCTCCTTGGCCTCGTAGCGCTGGTTGGCCTCGTAGTCCACCTGAACCCGACTACGGACCGCCTCGAAGTCCGGCACGGCCTCCGGGCTCACCTCCGACACGTAAACCAGGTGCAAGCCGTACCCCGACTGGATCGGGCCCTGCCACGACTGCGGCTCAACCTCGAACAGGCTCGCTGCGAAGCGGCGCCCGAAGAGCCGCTCGACTTCGACCTGCGTGTGCAACCGGTAGTCGTACTGCATCAGGCGCGCGGGTCACCGGCTGGCGCGCATTGCGCAACTCATCCAGCAGGCTCTCTGCATCGGCTACTGCGCCCTCGCCACGCTGGTCCAGGTTGAAGTAGACGTGAGAGAAGCTGCGTCCCTCGGGAATGCGATACCGCTCCAGGTTCTCCTGGAAGTAGGACCGCAGCTGCTCCTCGGTGGGTGGCGCCAGCACGGCCTCCGTGAGGAGCTCGAGCTTCTGCACCATGCGGCGCCGCACGACCCCGTCGTCGCGGTCGAGGCCCATGGTGAGGGC
>JBDHDE010000023.1:0-51257 GCA_039591655.1 Gemmatimonadota bacterium | reverse complement strand
GCGCCCGGATGACGTAGGGGACCTCGAGCTACTCGTAGGCGATCCGCCGGCTCACCCCGTCGCGACAGCCAGCACCAGCCGCCGCTTCTCGGCGCGGCGCTCGAACAGGAGATACAGCGCCGGCGTCACCGTCAGCACGAAGATCGTCGAGGAAGCAAGCCCGCCGATCAGCGCGTAGCCCAAGGCGTTCCAGATGTTCTCGTCGGCGTACTCGGAGAACAGGACTAGGGGCAGGAGCCCGAAAATCGTGGTGGTGCTGGTCATGAGGATGGGCCGCACCCGCTCCACCGTCCCTTTCACAATGGCGTCCTTGAAGGGCACACCCTCCACGCGTCGCACGTAGTTGATGTGATCCACGAGCAGGATGGCGTTGTTCACCACGATGCCGCCCATCATGATGACGCCGATGTAGGCTTCGCGGGTGAAGCTCGCCTTGGTGTAGAAGAACATCAGGAACACACCCACCAGCGCCATGGGAACGGCGAGCAGCACAGTGAACGGCTGGCGCAGCGACTCGAACAGCGCCGCCGTCACCATGAAGATCAGGACCAACGCGATGGCGAGCACCGTGTAGATCTGCTGCTCCTCTTCCGAGGACCAGCTCCAGTCCTGCTCACCCTCGATCTCGTAGCCCTCGGGAAGGTCGGTGTTCGCGATCACGGCGTCACGCACCCTGTCGCCGAGCTTGGTGGGACCCCGGAACTCGTAGCTCACGAAGCGCTGGTACTGTTGGTCCTCCCGCACGATCCGGGTGAGCACATCCCGCTCCCGCACCGTAGCGATGTCGGCGAGCCGCACCGCCTGCCCGGAGGATGTCTGGATGAGGAGCTCATTGAGCGCGAGCACGTCCGTCTCCTCGTTCCCCTCCAGCTTGACGTCGAACCGCACCTCCTCCCCACCGATCCGGATGTTGCCAGGCCGCACCTGGCCGGCGACCCCGGCGGCTACCTGGTACACCACGTCCCGGGCGCTGAGGCCGTACAGGCCCAGCTGTGCCCTGTTGAGATCCAGCACGAACTCGCTGGCTTTGTCCCGTGTGTACCAGC
Organism: Gemmatimonadota bacterium; assembly: GCA_039591655.1. Lineage (GTDB taxonomy): Bacteria > Gemmatimonadota > Gemmatimonadetes > Gemmatimonadales > GWC2-71-9 > WVYX01. The sequence goes on along the minus strand of JBDHDE010000023.1, from coordinate 50,211 downwards.
CGCCTGCGGAGTTCACGTCCACGTCGCGAATCCGGGAGAAGCGCTGCAGCCGGCGCCCGAGCTCCTCCGCGATGGTACGAACCGTCTCGTAGTTGAAGCCCAGCACCTTGATAGCGTAGTTGGGGGGTCCCGCCCCCCCACCGTAGAACGATGGACCGTAGCCGTACACCCGCACCTCGGCGCCCCCGAGCTGGTTGCTATACGCGACCATCTGCTCCTTGATCGCCACGGGGATCGGCGGCCGGGACTCTGGCGATCCGGCACCCAAGGGCGGCGGGCAGGCACCCATGCTCTGCCCGCCGCCTCTGTCTCTCCCTGATGTCCCCAGCCCTGCTCACCCACCGATGGCCTCACCTCTTGTCCATTTTCTGTCCAGGACGTTATATTGACATAATGTGGCCGGCGTTCGGGGCCACATTAGGTTAAGCCCTTGTAGCAGATTATGTTAGGCCGCTTTGGCCCCCGGAGGCAGGATGCCGCAACTTGGCGACCGTGCGAGCTCGCGATCCGCACCAGTGCTCCTCACTGGCGCTACCGGGTACGTCGGCGGCCGCCTGCTCAAGGTCCTCGAGGAGCGCGGCGTCACGGTACGGTGCCTGGCCCGGCGGCCGGAGAGCCTGCGGGCGAGGACCGCTCCGACCACCGAAGTGGTGGGCGGCGACGTGCTCGACACCGCCACCCTCCGACAGGCCATGCACGGCGTCGGCACGGCGTACTACCTGGTGCACTCCATGGGCTCGAGGGGGGATTTCGAAGTCGAAGACCGGCGGGCGGCTGGGAACTTCGCCCAAGCCGCTGGGGAGGCCGGCGTGCGACGGATCGTCTACTTAGGGGGGCTGGGAGAAGGCTCCGACCTCTCCCCCCACTTGGCGAGCCGCCAGGAGGTGGGACGGATTCTCTGCTCCACGGGCGTGCCGCTCATCGAGTTTCGCGCCTCCATCATCGTCGGCTCGGGCAGCCTCTCCTTCGAGATGATCCGCGCCCTCGTGGAGAAGCTCCCCGTAATGATCACCCCGCGGTGGGTGCGCGTCCCGGCCCAACCCATCGCCGTCGAGGACGTCATCGACTACCTAGTCGCCGCCCTCGACCTCGAGGGCGCGGACAGCGCTATCTACGAGATCGGGGGTACCGATCAGGTGAGCTACGAGGGCCTGATGCGGGAGTACGCCCGCCAACGCAGGCTGCGACGCCTCATGATCCCGGTGCCGTTGCTCACGCCGTGGCTCTCCGGTCTGTGGCTCGGCCTTGTGACCCCGATCTTCGCGCGCATCGGCCGCAAGCTCGTCGACAGCCTGCGCAATCCCACCGTGGTCTCAGACAGCCGCGCCCTGCGCGAGCTCCCGGTTCGGCCCCGCGGTGTGCGGGAGGCCGTGGCCCGAGCACTGCGCAACGAGGACCGGGCCGTCGCCCAAACGCGCTGGTCCGATGCGCTGTCGTCCGGCGGCCCACAGCGCCAGTGGGGCGGTACTCGGTTCGGCTCCCGCATCGTGGACTCCCGCTCGGCCCGAGTCGCGGTCCCGCCGGGACAGGCCTTCGCCCCCATCCGCAGCATCGGAGGCCAGGTCGGCTGGTACTACGGGGATTGGCTGTGGCGCCTGCGGGGATTTCTCGACCTGCTTGTCGGCGGGGTGGGAACGCGCCGGGGTCGGCGCGATCCGGATGCCCTGGAACCAGGGGACACCGTCGACTTCTGGCGGGTCGAGGCTGTGGAGCCCGACCGGCTCCTGAGGCTCTCCGCGGAGATGAAGCTCCCGGGCCGCGCCTGGTTGCAGTTCGAGGTCGTGGGCGATGGCAGCGGTTCCCGCATCCACCAGACGGCCATCTTCGATCCCATCGGGCTGCTGGGACTCCTCTACTGGCACGCGCTCTACCCGCTGCACGCCCTGGTCTTCGACGGGATGCTGCGCGGGATCGCGCGGGCGGCGCTCGCTGTTGCGCCGACATCCGCCGTGGCACCAAATGCGCACCCAACGGCTGGGGCCAAGTGATGCGGAGGCTCCTCGCACTCCTCGGGGTGTGCGCCGCGGCTACGCCCGCTGCTGCCACCGCCCAGCTCTTCGTAGACGTGGAGGGGGGCGTGGCGCTGCTGGGACGCAACGACGTACGCATCCCCAACGACGGTGGAACCGACTTCTCCTTCGTGGACGATCTGGACGCCGATCCGGCCCCATCGTTGCGTCTCCGCTTCGGCTGGGACATCACTCCGCGGCACCACCTCTCGGCCCTCATCGCTCCCCTGAGCTTCAGCGCCGCCGGGACCTTCGACCGTCCCGTCACCTTCGAGGACGTGACGTTTCCGGCCGATGCTCCGGTCGAGGGCACCTACAAGTTCAACTCCTACCGGATCACCTACCGCTTCACTCCTATACGCTCATCCCGCATCAGGTTCGGCTTCGGTGGCACCGTGAAGATCAGGGACGCCAGAGTAGCGCTGGCGAGCGAGGCCGATTCGGCCGATAGCACGGATCTCGGGGTAGTGCCTCTCCTCAACCTGGAGTTCGCATGGCGGTTTGCGGGGTGCACGTCGCTGCTGCTCAATGTCGACGGGGCCTGGGCACCGCAGGGTCGCGCGGAGGACGTGCTCCTGGCAGTTGAGCACGCCCCATCCGACGCCGTGGCTTTGCGCGTGGGTTACCGGCTGCTGGAGGGTGGCGCCGACGTGGACCAGGTGTACAACTTCGCTCTCGTGCACTACGCGACCTTGGGTGTGACCCTTCGGTTCTGAGCGAGCGATCCCGACGATGCGGCTACATCCCCGCCCCACGATCGTAATGAGCAAGTGCCTCGAGCTCGAGGCCTGCCGCTACAACGGCCAGATTATCCGCGCGCCGTTCGTGAACATGCTCCTGCCACATGTGGACCTCGATCCCATCTGTCCGGAGGTGGAGATCGGCCTGGGAGTTCCCCGGGACCCGATCCGCCTGGTTCAGATCGACCGAAGGTTGCACCTCGTCCAGCCCACCACCGGCCGGGGCGTCACCGATGCGATGCAATCGTTCACCGAGAGCTATCTGTCCGGCTTGCGCGAGGTGGACGGCTTCATCCTCAAGAGCCGGTCGCCTTCCTGCGGCATCAAGGACACGAAGATCTACGCAGGCGAGGAGGGCAAGCAACCGTCGGACAAGGGGCCGGGGATGTTCGGAGGCGCCGTGCTGGAGCGTTTTCCCCATGCGGCGGTGGAGGACGAGGGACGGCTCACGAACTTCCGGCTGCGTCACCACTTCCTGACCAAGCTCTTCACCCGTGCCGAGTTCCGATCCGTGAAGGCGTCCGGCACAATGGCGGATCTCGTTCGATTTCACACTGAGCGCAAGCTCCTCTTGATGGCCTATCATCAGAGCGAGCTCCGCGTGCTGGGCAGGATCGTTGCCAATCCCGAGCGCCGGCGCCCCGAGAGCGTCATCGCCGATTACGAGGAGCACCTCTCGAACGCCCTCGAGCGCCCACCCCGCAGCACCTCCAACATCAACGTGCTGCAGCACGCCTTGGGGTACTTCTCCAAAGGCCTCACGGCGCGGGAGAAGCGGCATTTTCTCACTTTGCTGGAGGAGTATCGGGCGAGGCGGATGAGCTTGAGCGCGCCGCTCACCGTGTTGCAGTCGTGGATCGCGCGGTTCGAGCAGCCCTACCTGGCCGAGCAGGCCTACTTCGAGCCCTACCCCAGCGAGTTGCTGGACCTCAGGGACTCGGCGCGGGAGAACTGAGCGGCCACAGAGGCAAGAGCCCCGAGACAGTCTGTACGAGCTTCAAACCCGATACGTACGATCCCGTTTCATGGTTGACAGAACCGTGCGGGATTCCCTTTATGTGAGACCCGACCCCTTCTGGGTCGAGCTCTCCTGCCGGCTTTCGGCGCAGCCGATTCGAGTCGATACACGGGATGCGGGGTGGAATCTGGGACCGGCGTCTTACCGGTCCGGGCCTTGTACGTGCTCCGCCAGCGAAGGGAGGTCTCATCATGCCCCGCAAACTGGTTCTTCTCGTACTCTGCGCATTCGCGTGCTCCGACGGGGGAGACGGGCCAACGGGTCTCGCGTTCGACGGGCCGACGCCGTCGGCCATCTGCTCGGCGCACGACACGTGTGGAACGTTGGACGGACAGTGGGAGGCGGTCTTTGGGAAGAATACCCCTGGGGGGAGGGATACCATGTCGCTCCACATGAGCATCGTGGACGAGAAGTCCCCGCTCTACACGGGGGCCCTCTCAGGCGGCGGGGATCTCAGCATCGACTTCTCGAATGTCGGCACGTCCATCGCGTTGAGCGGGAGTCGTACCGCCAGTGGCTTCGCGCTTACTCTCGCCTTCGACACGCTGGCCACGCTCGCGTTCAGCGGGATCTGGGAGAACGACCGGCTGTTGGCCCTCCTCAACGGGTCGGTTCGCCGCAATGTCTGGGACACCTTGTCGGCCGAGGTCACATTCGACGACTTCCAGGTGACGCTCGAACGGACCACGGGGCCTTCGCAGTGAGCACGCGGGCCTAAGCCTCGGGTTCTGCTCGTCCTTCATTTCACGAATCTGCGCCGGCCTGCGCCTGTTGCCTCACCGCCAGCGCCATCGTGAGCGGGACGACTGCAAGTAGCAGTGGGTAGTAGCTCGAACCCGGAATGTGGAACTCCAAGAGGAGCGCCCAGTCGACGAGCCCCACCAGCGTCGGCACTACGGCCAACACGAGCCCGGCGAGGATCCACCCCATCCCGGATTCCCACAGCTCGCGCCGCGGCGTCTTCGCAAGGGCTGACGTTACCGCCGCCAACGTTAGGATGCAGTAGACCAGCGTCAGGAGGCCTATTAACGGTCCAAACGTGTGATACAGGACGGGATGGAAGATCAGTTCCAGGACAAACAGGGGCAGCACCAGCACCCACGCTCCATAGATGATCCGAGTGGCAAGCCGGCTCTCGCCCGCGCGGGTGCGTCGCGGGAAGGTGAGAAAGAAGCGTAGCAGCAGGACGATCCAGAGGACCAGGGCCGCAGTGGTGATGTGAGTCGCCACCCCATCCCAGGTGCCGAGGTACGGCCCATGGCCGAACGCCGCCACGCCTGCAGCCACACCGATGTACGCCAGGGTCACGGCGGGACGCGTACCGACAGCGAGCAGCGCCCAGATCCCCAACCACAGAAACGACAGTCCGATCAGCGCCCCTCCGAGCTGCAGATGCCGCACGCCGCGGGGCGTGGCACTGTACGCAACGTCGATGGTCAGCTGCTCGCCGTCCCGCTCCACGACGAACCGGCGTGACTCCCCGACCCGCGCACTCAACGAGCGGGGCCAGCGGGAGTAGAGGGGAAGATCCTCGACGGGGATCCCCTCCACGCTGACCAACCGATCCCCGTCCTGCATCCCGGCCGCAGCCGCCGGCCCATCGGGCATGACCATCACGATGTACTCGGTATCGTAGACGAATTCAGCCCGACCGCGCTGTTGCCGATCGAAGAAGCCAAGCACTCCCCAGGCCGTAATTGCCACGGCGAGTGTGAGCAGCAGTGCTCTACGACCGTTACCAGTCGAGTGGTTCATTCCGCTCTCCATCGAGAAGATCTTGCGCTCACGGGACGACGCCGGCCCTTCAGGTGGCTTCGCCACTCTGCCTCTCCTACCCTACACCCACACGACATTCCCACCAGAGTTGCGGTTCCTGAGGAACGGGAGAGCAATAGTCGTGCTTTGATGCCACAGCGGATCGGCGGATATTCGAAGTCGGTGAATCCCGAACGAGCCTTGACTTGATTCTCGCATCCGTCGTCGGACCTTAGGCGTGCAACCCGGCAGTGTTGAACCGAGTCAGCTCGTTAGACCTGCCCAACTGGGGACCTGAAATGAGCGACAACCATCCCGCGAAAGCCGTGGTGATCACTGGCGCCTCGACCGGCATCGGCGAGGCGTGCGCGCTGCGCCTGGATCAGAAAGGCATCCGCGTATTCGCCGGCGTCCGGAACGAGGCCGACGGCGCGTCGTTGAGGCAGAAGGCCTCCGACGGTCTCACACCGGTACTGCTCGACGTCACAATCCCCGACACGATCGCAGCGGCACGCCGGATCATTACGGACGCCGTCGGCGGAGCGGGCCTGGCCGGGTTAGTGAACAACGCGGGCATCTTCTTTGGCGGTGCACTCGAGTTCTCGCCCATCGAGGACATTCGCAAGGAGTTCGACATCAACGTCTTCGGCACCATCGCCGTGACACAGGCCTTCCTGCCGCTGCTCCGCACCGCTAGAGGCCGGATAGTCAACATGAGTTCGATCAGCGGTCTGATCGCGATCCCGTTCCTGGGACCGTATGCGGCAAGCAAGTTCGCCCTGGAGGCCATATCGGATTCGTGGCGCGTCGAGCTGAGGCCGTGGGGAATCACTGTCTCGCTCGTGGAGCCCGGTATTGTAGATACTCCCCTCCGGGGGAAGGTCATCGCGACGATGAAGAAGACCCGCGAGGCGTATCCGCCCGAGGCGTACGAGCTCTATGGACCGGTCTTCGGCCTGTCGGAGCGGCATGAACGGCGCGGTGTTCCCGCGGAGCGCGTTGCCAAGGCGGTCGAGCATGCCCTGCTCAGCCGCAGGCCCAGACTCCGCTACCTGGTGGGAGCGGAAGCGAAGAGCATTCACGTCTTCAAGAGGATGCCGGTCAGGTTGCGCGACTGGCTCATGGCAAAGCATTTCCCCAAGTACGGTCAGCCGGCGGCTCACAATAGCGAGCACAAGCGCGCGGCTGAGGGCCTCTAGCTTCCCCGTACTCCATCCTCGACACATGCAGCGTTCGCCGGCCGGGACGTATCGAACCCCGTATCGAGTGCTCTTCACTTGCCAGGCTCAGGAGGAAGGATGATACGTGCCACCGTATGCTCGGTCGCCGCAGGGTTACTTGCCCTGCTCCCCTCGAGCCGCGCCACCGCGCAGCTGACGTTAACCGACAACCTGACCCCGGATGCCGAGCGCGCGCCCTTCGTCTACGAAGATCTCCACAACTTCGCGCGGGCGTTCGAGCTGCTGGCCGCGGGGGGTGATTCCGTTGGGATCCTGCAGGTGGAGTACTTCGACAAGGGAAGCCCGGGGCTCGGGGCCTTCATCTGGCGTTACGACCTCACGCCCGAGCGGCTGCTCGCAGCAATCCGGCAGCACCCCGCGGAGTACGCCGGAATCAGCGAGAAGGCCGCCGTGCTGGCTGCCCACGAGCATGTGTTCCGCGATGCCTATGCGGGACTCAAGCGCCTGGTCCCGGATGCCGCGTTCACCCCAACGTACTTTCTGGTCGGCGCATACCGCGGCATCGGCTCGGGATCCGAGGAGGGGCCGCTCATCACCGTCGAGAAGGAGAGCATGGAGTCGCTACGGGGCGGTCTCGTCACCATGCTGATACACGAGATGGTGCACATGCAACAGGTACAGGCGATCGGGCTCGAGAAGTACCGCGCCATCTTCGGCCCCGAGAAGAGCCTGCTCGCCCTCACTGTCCGTGAGGGTATCGCCGAGTACTACGCGTACCGCGTCACCGGCCACATGACGCAGGACGAGGCCCAGGCGTTCGTCCGGGAACACGAGCGGGAGCTGTGGGAGGAGTTCCAGCAGGAGATGCTGGGGTCCGAAACGGGCGATTGGATGTGGGCCACGCCCAACAACCCGGCACAGCCTCCCCACATCGCCTATGTCATGGGCGCGAGAATCACCGAGGCGTATTACGAGAACGCGGCTGACAAAGACGAGGCGACCCGCGAGATCATGTCGGTCATCGACTATCCGGCATTCCTGGAGCGCAGCGGCTACGCTCCCCCTCCCTAACCTTCCCGCTCTATGGGCCGGGTGAGGCAGGTGGGCCCGCCGGAGCCCTTCCAGCTGATCTCACGTCCCTCGACCTCGCGCACCTCCGCGCCGGCCCGCTCCAACAGAGCGCGGGTGCGGGGGTTCCCCCGAAGCATGACGCACCGCCGGGGCGCCACGGCCAAGACGTTGCACGCCATGTTCGCGAACTCATCGTCCGGCACCTCGACGAGGTCGAATCCACGCGCCACCAGCTCCTCGCGAAACGGTACCGGCAGCAGCGGCGCGTACACCAGGAGGAGATCCCGGTCGATGGGGCTCAGGATGGACATGAGATGAAACACGTCCCCGGGCCCATGCCAATGAGGCAGCGGCACCACGATGAGCTCGTCGATCGCGTCGTCCAGCAGCGCCCCCAGCTGGTCGATACCCTCGTCGTTGGTGCGGTAGCCCCGACCGACCACGAGGGTGCGCTCATCGAGCCAGATCGCATCCCCGCCCTCCAGCGTCCCGTCACCGGATATCGCGCCCAGCACCGGGATACCCAGCGCCTCGAAGGCTGCTCCCTGAGCCGCCGGTTCGGCTCGGCGGGCCTCCTTTCCCATGTTGCAGAGCACGGCGCCTCTGTCGCTCACCACCGAGGCGTCGCGCACGTAGATCGAGTCGAGGCCCACGGCGTCGTCCCGCGGCAGGAATTCCGGCTCGACACCGAGCTCGCTCAGGGTCTCGACGAGCCGATCGTACTCCTCGACGGCCCGTGCCACATCGGGAGGTCCTCGGTACCCGAGACCTTCCCATTGCTGCGCGATCAGTTCGTCGCTCACGAAGGCGTCCCGGGCGTGCTTGAGCACCAGCCGCCGGATCGCACCGACCTCGGATTGGGCGCTGACCGTCATGGTTTTCGGCCGACTGCGGTTTCCGGCCGCCGCTCACGCCGCCACGTGAGCCACACGTACACCGGCACGCCCGCCATGAGGAGCAAGAAGCCCCAGTAGACCGTCTCCCGCCCTGAGCCGCCGATGGCCCACAACGAGAACAGGAACGCCAGCACCGCCACGGCAATGGACGCCCCCACGGCGCCGCCACTGGCCTTGGTGGGATCCCTCAGCACCATCAGCAGGTAGGCCATGGAGCAGAACACATACGGCACCAGAGTGGCCAGCGTGGCCAGCAGGATGATGAACGTGAACTGCTCCACCAGGCCCCGGGTGTAGTTCATGAACATGAGTGCAGTGATGAGCACGCTCGAGACCACGAGCCCAAAGACCGGCGTGCCGAACCGGGAGCGGCGGGCGAAGCTCCCGGGAAAGAGCCCATCGTCGGCCGCCGCCATGGGGATCTGCCCCTGCAACAGGATCCATCCATTCAGGGCTCCGAAGCAGGAGATGGCTGCCCCCGCACCAACGGCATACGCCGCCCAGGAGCCCCACACGCGGAGCGCCGCGTCGGCAAACGGCGCAGTGGACGTGGCCAGTTCAGCGGGGGCCACGATCCCCATGACTGCCGTGGTCCCGAGAATGTAGACCACTGCTGCGATGATCGTGCCGAGCATCGTCGCGCGGGGGATGGTACGCTCGGGGCGGTCCACGTCCCCCGCGGGCACCGTAGCCGACTCCAATCCCAGGAACGACCACAGGGTGAGCGCCACCGTGGCGGTGACGGCCTTCATCGCAGGCTCGCCGCTCAGGTTGAAGGGCTCGAAGTGCGCCGGCTCGAAGAACAAGAGTCCCAGCGTGCCGACGGCCAGCAGAGGGAGGAGCTTGAGCACCGTAGTCGCCACCTGGACCGAGCCGGCTCGCCGCACGCCGAGTACGTTCACGCCGGTGAGCAGCCATACCGCGGCCAGCGCCGTGAGGGCGGCGAGGGCAGGACTCCCTCTGAGTGTCGGGAAGAACACGGACAGATACCCCACGAAGGCCACCGCAATGGCTGCATTGGCGACCCAGATGGAGATCCAGTACCCCCAGGCAACGAGGAAACCGGGGAACTCCCCGAAGCCCCAACGCGTATAAGCGTAGGGCCCGCCCGACTTTGGAATCAATCGGCTGAGCCGGGCGAAGGTCAGCGCGAGAAGGAGCGCGCCCACCGTCGTGAGGAGCCATCCCACGATGCTGATGCCGCCGTAAGGAGCGAGGGAGGCCGGGAGGAGGAAGACTCCGGAACCGATCATGTTCCCAACAACCAGAGCCGTCGCCATCCAGAGACCCAGGCCTTTGCGGCTGTCGGGTGACCTACCTGCTGACATGTCTCGCTCCCCGGGGAGGGCTTTGCAGATCGACATGAGCATGCCACGCCGCCCGGCGCGCCGCGGCACGGACTCTCGCCCACCAGTTGCAGTCACAAGAGACGCGCGGGTTGAGCGCAGCGCAAGAGTGAGCCGGGCGCGTGGTCGAGCGACCCGTCTCGGGACGCCGCTCTTGGCCGTTCTGCTAGGCGCGGCATGCTCGACCTCCGCTCCGGTCCTCGAGCGGACGGAAGACTTCGAGGCCATCCTCGAGGTCGACGGGATGGACCGCACCTACGAGGTGCACCTACCTACCAGCTACTCCCCCAGTGTAGAGTGGCCGGTGCTGCTCGTGTTGCACGGCGGCGGCGGAAGAGCCGGCACGATTCGCGCCAGCACGCAGTTGGATGCCACCGCCGACGAACACGGGTTCATCACAGCGTATCCCGAGGCGCTGGAAGGCTGGGTGTGGGACGCGAGCTTCTCCGACAGCGTTAGTGACCTTGCCTTCATCGAAGAGTTGATCGAGCGGCTGGACGATTACCTGTCCATCGATCGGGAGCGAGTGTACGCGACGGGCTTTTCAGCCGGCGGGTTCATGAGCCAGACCCTCGCATGCGAACTGACGAATCGGTTGGCGGGCGTCGCAGTTGTCGCGGCCACCCTGCCGGTCGGGCAGGCGGAGCACTGTTCCTCTCTGCTCCTCCGCAGACGCATAGGGGTCATGATGATCAACGGCACCGTGGACCCTCTCGTGCCCTTCGAGGGAGACACGACCGGAGGAGACCTAGCGTTGCTGTCGGTCAACGAATCCATGGACCACTGGGCCACCCAGAACCGGTGTGATCTCGCACCAGACGTCACTACGGTCGCTGTGGACGACGTGTGGGGAGTCAGGACGCGGCTGGAGACGTACGGCAACTGTGACACGGGCTTCGAGGTCGCGATGTACGCCATGGAGAGCGGCGGGCATATCTGGCCGACGGCCTTCTTCCCCGCCGCCAACGACTCCATCGCCGCGTTCCTGTTGCGGCAACATCGGTGACGGTTGCCGGTGGGCGTCACCCGCCCGCTGACAGTTCAGACCTGCCGGGAGCCCACGAAGCGCTCTGAAGCCGGCGCTACTCCGCCGCCAGGCGCCGCTGCCAGCGCCATAGAAGTATTCCCGCCACCAGCAGGAGTACCGCGACGAGCACCCCGGGAACGCTCACCCGGGTCTTGCCAATCGCGAAGGTCTGTACAGTCTCCCGCAGCGTAGCGGGGTCCATCAACTCGGGATCGTTGGACCAGAACTCGACGGCGTAGCTCACGGTGTCGTAGGAGACCACCGCCTTGTACTCGAGACTGGCCACACGCTCCTGGTAGATCTGCGTCTCGAGCCAGCCCCAGGCCGGCCGGTCGTCGATGACGATGTCTTCCAGCGCGCCATACCGGATGGAGCGGCCGTAGCGGGCTTCCTGGGCATCCCGGGCCGCCTGCACCTCGGCCCTGGAGCTGGAACCCGAGTAGGCGGTCATGTAGATCGAGCTGTGGGGCGTGTCGTCGCCGAAGCCCCTGGCCCAGGCGCTCTGCCGTAGCTGTTCTCGCTCGGGGAAGACGTTCCGGCCCTGATAGGCATTGGCGTCGTACAGGAAGTTGGGGGGCGGGTCCTGGATCTGCGGGCCCTCGAAGCGCGGGCGCGAGCATCCCACGACCAGCGCAGGCATCAGTGAGAATAGCACCAGCCTCCGGGGCATCCCTTTCCGCGGAACCATGTCGGCACCTCCCCTCCATGGTGATTGGCTCTGTTTGGCCGGTCGGCGGGGTAGGCCTATCTTAGGGCCCGGGTGTTTGGTGTACAGCTTCTTCGATCACCCTCGACACGTCCGGGGAGCCAAGCATGGCCCTTCGCCTCAACATTTGGAAGATCCTACCCATCGTGGTCGCCGTGGCCGCTCTCTGGCTGTGGGGCGGGTTGGGCACACAGGACACCTCGGTCATCATCATCGAGTTCGGCGTCGCACCGACCGAGTTCGAGGGTCTCGAGGTGGTGATCGACGACGAGGTCGTCGGCACGCTCAAGAAGCTGGGCGCGCGGACCCAGACAGGCTTCAAGGTATCCGACGGAGATCACGTGGTGTGCGTGCGGCATCCGGAGTTGCCCTGCGAGCCGGCCCGGGTCACCAGCGGTTTCGGCGGGCAGCGGGTGATGCTGATGGCGGATTTCGCGAGCCGCTACGAGAACGGCGAGGACCAAACCTACATCGTGCTGCAGCGCTAGCTCCCGCCGCTCAGCTGCTCGCGGCTCCTCCCGCCTCCTCGGCGCCCTCAGCGCGGCCCCAGGTTCCGAACACAAGATCCCACAGCGGCGAGCTCACGCCGTAGTCCTTCTTCGGATTCTGGTAATGGTGCCGGAAGTGGTGCTTCTTGAGGTACAGGGTGATCCGGCCGTGTAAGCGCCAGTGATGCACCGCAAAATGGGTGGTGTCGTAGATCAGGTAGCCGAACACCATCCCAGCGAACAGCGCCGGCGCCGCAGCCACACCGAACGCCAAGCGGAATAGAACGTAGAATACGATCCCCAGGGGCACGCTAACGGACGGGGGCATAACGAGCCGCCTGGAATCGTTGGGATAGTCGTGATGGACACCGTGGGCGATGAAGTAGTGCTTCTGCTTCAGCGTCTCGAGGGCCGGCAGGGCCGGCTCCCCGGGGGCCAACCCACCTACGATCCGCGTGACTTCCTCCATCGTCGCCGCGTCAACGTGGAAGATGAAACGGTGCATCACGTACTCGGTGAGGGTCCAGATCAGGACTCCCGCCAGAAACAACAGCGCGGCGCGACCGGCCGGTACATCCAACTGGTAGCTCCAGTACAGCATGCCGAGGATGACGGGGATGAAGATCAGGTGCGGCACCGCCGGATGCACGTGCGAGAGCTTCTCCATGAAGTCGCTCTTGAACATCCGGGCCGTCTCATCCTTGTTGGACACGTACTTCTTGGCCATCGTACACCCCTCACTACGTCACGCGATCGGTCTCTGTCGTTACGACGGGCTCACCCCGCCGCTTCTGGTGCCGTCACAATACTACCGACGCCCGGCGAACGAAAGGCCGGCCTCACGCCGCTTCGAACAGCCCAGCCACCGCACCGGCCGGGTCCCTGATCACCGCATAGCGCCCCATTCCTACCATCTGTTTGGGTCCGGCGACGACCGTGCCTCCCAGCTCAGCGCACCGTGCCAGGCTAGCATCCAGGTCCGCAACGGTGATGTAGATGAGCCACTGGGCCGGCAGATCCGCGTTGGCACCGCGGGCATGACACACCCCGGCAACGGGCTCATCCCGGTGCGTCGGTGTCATATTGAAGTCGCTGTACCCTCCCATGTCCACCGGCGACGGGGACCAGCCCGCTACCGTCGCGTAGAAGTCCCGCGCACCCTCCGCGTCCTCGACGGTGAGGTCGATCCACCCGATCCGTCCGATGTCGCCGTGGCTCATCTCCGTGACTCCTCAGGGGGGGGCCGGATTGTACGCATGCGGCTGCCCCACCGGTACCCTCTCTGCTCCGGGGTGAGCGCCATGAAGTCCGGTGCCCGCTTGCCCGCGCGGCATGCGGCGAGCTACAATCGAACCCGATCTCTCGTCCTCGAACGGACCCACGCATGATGCGCAACGCACTGAGCGGGATCGTAGCAGGCAGCGCCGTCGTATCGTGTATCCTGGCAGCCCCGGTGGCTTCGGCCCAGGAGTACCAGCTCGGCCTCAGCGGGGGAGCTACCTACGCTACGCTGAGCGGCGACCTCCTCGAGCCCGATGCCTCCGAAGGGAAATGGGGCTTGCTGTTCGGCGGCTTCGTCGGCTATACGACTCATCCTATCGTGTCGGCCCGCATGGAGGTCAACTGGGTCCAAAAGGGCGGCACCGGCGTCACGGCAACCGCCGCCGACTCGATCGATCTGCGGCTCAGCTACCTCGAGATCCCCGTGGTCCTCGAGCTGGGCACATCATTCGGCCGGCGAGTCCATGGCGGCCTGTACGGCGGCATCGCGCTGGGCTTCCGGCTCAGCTGCGACCTGGGCGTGAACGGCACAACGGGCGTTTCCTGCCACGACGCGCCCATGCCACTGGACCTCCGAAGCACCGAGTGGAGCGTGCCCCTCGGAGCTACCCTCGGGCTCGATGTCGGAGGACCAGTGCTCTACCTGGACGGCCGTTACTCCATCAGCATCTCCAACGTGTCCAAGGGGAGCGCGACGAGCGTCAAGAGCCGCGTTTGGGAGCTCATAATGCGGGTCGGCTTCCCCCTCATGTAGCCACGCCGGCGACACCAGAGCCTGACACCATCACCCACCGCTCATCGTAGGGTCTTCGGGGTATCTCCGTGGGAGGGTCCGCCCGCAACGCTGCGGCGGTCTCGGGCATCAGGTAACGAAAAGAGAGGAGGCTGGCAGCCATTCTCTATCCCAGGCCACCACTCCCCGTCTTCGTGCAGCGGCTGGTAACGTGGACGAGGCGTCAGCCCAGGGCGAGCCTCGTCCTGGGGCTCATCTTCGTCGTGCTCCTCGCCGGACCGACGGCCTTCACCCTCGACGCCCTTCTCCGGGCTCGCCTGGACAGCGGCGATTTCCGTGCTCCGACACGGATATACGCGCGTCCCCTGGTGCTGTACCCGGGAATGTCCATTAGCCGGGAGCGCGTCGAGAGCCACCTCGAGCGACTCGGCTATCGGCAGGCGCAGGGCCGACTGGCAGAGATCGGGGAGTACCGTCTCGGATCCTGGGAGTGGACCATCGGCCGGAGGGCATTCCGGCACCACGACCGGCTCGATCCCGGCGGCGTGGCGACTGTGGAGGTGAGTTGGAGGGGACGAGTGAGTGATATCAGCGATGCGAATGGACGTCAGCTTGCCTACCTGCCTCTCGAGCCCGAGCTCCTCAGAACCACCTACGGCCCGTCGCACCAGGATCGGGTACCGGTCCCGCTGGGCGACATTCCTCCGCATCTCGTGGACGCGGTCCTCGCCATAGAGGACCAGCACTTCTTCGAGCACCACGGCCTCGACCTAAAGCGAATCGCCGGCGCCACGCTGGCGAACCTCAAGGCACGGCGCGTCGTGCAGGGCGCCAGCACGCTCACCCAGCAGCTGGCCAAGAACCTGTACCTCTCGGCGCGGCGCTCGCCGGTCCGCAAGCTGCGGGAAGTAACCATAGCCCTCGTCCTCGAGCGCCGTCACTCCAAGGAAGAGATCCTCGAGGCCTATCTGAACGAGGTGTACCTGGGACAGGACGGCGCCCTCGCGATCCACGGCGTCGGGCGGGCGGCGCAATTCTACTTCGGGAAGGACGTCAGCCGGTTGAGCCTCACCGAGGCCGCGCTCCTGGCGGGCATCATCCGCGGGCCCAGCCTGTACTCGCCGTTCAGGCATCCTGACGCCGCGAAGGAGCGCCGCAACCTAGTGCTCCGCGTGATGCACGAGCGTGGTGTCATCAGCGAGAGCGCGCATCACCAGGCGCAGCGAGCTCCACTGGGGCTCCGGGACCGGCCCCAGCGAACGCGCGGCGGCCGGTACTTCACCGACTTCGTCGCCGAGCAACTTCGGGAGCGCCTCGGCCAGGACGTGCTGCGCAGCGGTCACGCCGTCTTCACCACGATGGACATGGAACTGCAGCGTATCGCCGAGGAGGCCGTGCGGGATGGTCTCCAGCGGCTCGAGACCGAGTACCCTCTGCTGCTGCGTGAGGACTCCCCACTGCAGGCGGCCCTGGTGGCACTGGACCCTCGCACCGGAGACATCCTCGCGATGGTGGGGGGGCGGGACTACGGGCAGTCGCAGTTCAATCGCGCCGCCCATGCCAGACGGCAGCCGGGCAGCGCCTTCAAGCCCGTCGTCGCACTGGCCGCACTCTCGTGGCGCCTGGACGATCCCGACGACGAGCATCCCCAGTTCACGTTGGCTTCCATCGTCGAGGACGAGCCACTGTCGGTCGAGACGCCGGCGGGACTCTGGCAGCCGGCCAACTACGACGGGCGCTTCCGTGGCCCCCTCACCCTGCGGGAGGCCCTCGAGCGCTCTCTCAACGTGCCATTCGCGCGGGTGGGGTTGGCCGTGGGACCCGAGCGCATCGTGGAAACGGCCGAGAAGCTGGGTATCGAAAGCCGGCTGAACCCCTACCCCAGCATCGCGCTGGGTGCCTCGGAGGTCACGCCCCTGGAGCTGACCCGGGCCTTCGCCACCATCGCGGCGTACGGCCTCCGCGCCGAACTGCACGCCACCATCGGCGTGGTGAACCCGCGGGGAGAGATCCTGGAACGTTTCGAGTCCGGCGGGCGGCAGGTATTCGATCCCGGAGAGGCCTATCTGATCACCTCGGCCCTGAGCGGAGCCGTGGAGCGCGGCACTGGCCGGGGCCTGCGGGCTCGGGGCTACCGCGGGGCCGTAGCGGCGAAGTCCGGCACGACCAGTGGCTTCCGCGACGGCTGGTTCGTCGGTTACACGCCCACGATAGCCGTCGGCGTATGGGTCGGGTTCGACGACGGGCGCAGCATCGAGCTTCCGGGATCCCGCGCGGCGCTGCCGATATTCGCGCAGTTCCTGTCACGGGCCCTCGGCAGCTATGCGGAGAACGATTTCGACGTGCCGTGGGGCATCGAGGTCGTTGAGATCGATCAGGAGACCGGCCTCCGTGGCGGCCCCGGCTGTTGGGGCGAGCCCGAAGTGTTCCTCAGGGGCACGGCGCCCGAGCGCAGCTGCTCCCGGCACTGGGCGTGGGACCGGTGGCGCGACCGGGCTCGCTCGACCTGGGATTCGCGGGTCACACCGCTGTTGCGGGAGCTCAGGCGGCGGCTGGATCGCGACCGGAACTGATGCGGAGGGGCCCGCATCGACCGGGCGCGGATTGACCCGCAGCCCGCGTCACATTGCACACGATCGCTATCTTCCCAATCGCTACCCCACCGGCTACCCTGAGCACCGTGAAGCCACGTCCCGTCTGTCGACCGGCCCTCTTGGCGTTCCTGTTCCTCGTCGGCCTCAGCCCACAGGGCTTCGCCCAGCGAGCCGGCACCGGGGAGGATGGCGCCTCCCTTTCCGTCTACCTCGTCACCATGGGTCCCGGAACACGGGTGTGGGAGCGCTTCGCGCACAACGCGCTGTGGGTGCGGGACACCACGGGCGGCATCGACCGGGTCTACAACTACGGAATGTTCTCGTTCGAGCAGGAGAACTTCCTGATCCGATTCGTGAGGGGCGAGATGCTCTACTGGATGGAGGGGTTCGACGGCAGGCGCCATAACCAGGCGTACGCCGCGGCCGATCGCTCGGTGTGGATCCAGGAGCTCAACCTCACCCCGGCGCAGCGCGCCGAGCTGTACGCCTTCCTGCAGTGGAACGACCAGCCGCAGAACCGGTTCTACCGCTACGACTACTATCTCGACAACTGCTCCAGCCGCGTGCGTGACGCGCTGGACCGGGTATTAGACGGCCGTTTGCGCGACCTGTGGGTAGACGCCGCGACCGGCTCGACCTTCCGCTTCCACACCCGCCGCCTGCTGGCGCCCGACCTCGGTGCCTACTTCGGCACGCTGTGGTCCCTGGGCCACCCCGTAGACCGGCCCATCTCGGTGTGGGAGGAAACGTTCCTTCCGGTGCCCCTGATGATCCGCCTGCGCGACGTCACAGTGCTGGATGGTGCAGGCAACGCGGCCCCGCTGGTGCTCTCGGAGGCGACGCTGTACGAGAGCACGCAGCCACCCGAGGCGGAGACGGCGCCGAACTGGCTCGTGCAGTTCCTCCTCGCCGGCATGCTGCTGGCCGCCGTGATCTACTTCCTGGGAGCGAATGCACGTGTCTTCCGCTGGGCACAGGTGCTCTCCACCGTTGCCGTGTCGCTCTGGGGACTGCTGCTGGGACTGGGCGGGGTGTTCATCGTGGCAGTGTGGATCTTCACCGCACACTGGGCGGCATACCTGAACGAGAACCTGTTCTTCACCAACCCCATTGCCTTGCCGCTTGTGGTGCTCGTCCCGCTCGCCGCACGAGGGAAGACGTGGGCCGCACGCTGGGCATGCTGGGTAGCATTTGCCGTAGCGGGACTGTCCCTGCTCGGGCTCGCAATCCAGGTGCTGCCGTGGTTCGATCAGGTGAACGGAGAGGTCATCGCACTGGCGCTCCCGCCGACGCTCGCGATGTGGTGGGTGGTCGAGCGGCAGGAGCTGCCTTGAATGAGGAGCCGGCGGCGGATGCCCGCCGCCGGCTCTCCCTTCACGCTGCTAGAACCGCTGCTCCAGCCGAGTGAGGCAACTGGTCCAGCCCTGCTCGTGGCCCTCGCGCCGCTCTTCCGTGGGGAAGCCCTCGTGGTGCAGCGTCACTGCCGTCGCTCCATCTGCGTCCTCGAGGGTGACGGTGACAACTGTCTCACCGATGTCGCTGTGCGGCTCTTCCTTCCACGACCACGTGTACACCAGCCGTTCGGGTGGCGTGATCTCCCGGTACTTGCCGAACGCCGTGTACACCTCGCCTTCCGGCGAGCGCATCTGAATGCGGTACGCTCCGCCGACACGCACGTCGGCCTCCACCACTGGGATCTCCATCCCCTCGGGCGCGACCCAGTGTTTCATCTGCTCCGGCTCCGTCCATGCCCGGAAGACCTCCTCCCGTGAGGCTTTGATGGTGCGGGTGAGGTGCACGACGCGGCTCGTGGTGGGTGTGGTCATCGGTCCGTCTCCTTCGCTTCGAGGTACGTGGCCAGTGCGTCGAGCCGCTCCTCCCAGAACCGCCGGTACCGCTCCACCCAGTCAGCCGCGTGTTTCATCGGCCGTGCGTCGAGCCCGCAGCGGCTCACCCGTCCGTCCTTGGCGCGCTGTACCAGACCGGCGCGCTCCAGCACCCGCAGGTGCTTCGAGATGGCCGGCCGCGACACGTCGAACGGTTGGGCGAGCTCCCCCACCGACACATCTCCCTCGCTGAGCCGGGCCAGGATGGCCCGCCGCGTGGGATCCGCCAGGGCGGCAAACGTGAGGTCCAACTGACGCTCAGAAAAGGTAACCATTTGGTTACGTATTATACACCCGGCGGCGTCGGCGCACAACACCGTATGCTAACATGGTCAGCGACAATGACTTACGGAGAGAACCCTAGCGGCCGGCCCGCTCGCGTCCGACAATTGGCGGTCGCGATGCGGCTGCACCGTTGATATGAACCGGAGAACCCCGGAGGCAGACGATGAAGCGCTTGGGCACCCTGCTGGCGGCAGTGGCGCTGGCCGCTCCGTGTATGGCTCAGGAGGTGGGCCTCACCACCCACCCCCGCGTCCAGCAAGCCCTCAACCTCCTCGAGATCTGGGTCGACGCCCAGCGCGCCTACGAGGAGATTCCCGGCATCGCGATGGGCGTGATCCACGATCAGGAGCTGCTGTGGAGCAAGGGCTTCGGGTACGCCGACCCCGAGCGGCAGCAGCCCACCACGCCGCAGACCATCCACTCCATATGCTCCATCTCTAAGCTGTTCACCGCGGTGGCGGTCATGCGACTGCGGGACGAGGGCAGGCTCCGGCTCGACGATCCGGTGGGGACACACCTCGACTGGTTCGACCTCCAGGACAAGTACCCCCAAGCACCGCCAGTGACTATCCAGGGCATCCTCACACACTCTGCCGGGTTGCCGCGGGAGTCGGATTACCCCTATTGGACGCCGCCCGAGTTCCCGTTCCCCACACACGAGCAGATCGTGCAGCGGTTGGGCGAGCAGGCGGAGCTGTACCCGGCCTACACCTATTACCAGTACTCGAACCTGGGACTCACGCTGGCCGGTGAGGTCGTGGCCGAGCTCTCGGGCCAGCCCTACGGCGAGTACATCCGCCACAACATCCTGGACCCTCTCTCCTTGGAGAGCACCTACCCGGAGATCCCGGTGGAGCAGCATGGCCGCCGCATGGCCGTCGGATACACTGCCATGACCCGAGCAGGGACCCGGGAGCGGTTGCCAGTATTCGAGCCCCGTGGCATCGCGCCGGCCGCGGGATTCGCCTCCACGGTGGAGGATCTCGCCAAGTTCGCCTCCTGGCAGTTCCGCGTGCTGCACCACGGCGCGAACGAGATCCTCGCGCGCAACACGCTACGAGAGATGTATCGGGTGCACTGGCTGGATCCCGACTGGGACGCCAGACGCGCCCTCGGCTTCGGCACTTGGCGCAGCAACGACAAGACATACGTGGGCCACGGAGGGAGCTGCCCGGGATACCGGTCCCACTTCAACCTCCAGCCGGACGACAAGGTGGCGGTGGTCTTCATGGCCAACGCGAACGGGGTGAACACCTGGCGCTTCACCGACCGAGCCCAGGCGATCGTGGCACCGGCGATCCGGGCCGCACGTGACACGAGCAGCCGGGCCGAGCCGATCGATCCCGCATTAGCGAAGTACGCGGGGACCTACAGCGACCTGCCGTGGATCGGCGAAGTTGCGGTGTTTCCGTGGAAGGGGAGCCTCGCCATGCTCTACCTTCCGACAACGACTCCCCTGGACGACCTGATGAAGCTCAGGCACGTGGACGGGCACACATTCCGGCGCGTGCGCGACGACGGCTCCCTCGGCGAAGAGATCGTGTTCCAAGTGGACGGGAGTGGACAGGTGACGCGCCTGTGGCGCCACAGCAACTACAGCCCCCGGGTGCGCTGAGGCGGCGCGCGGCCGGGCTCTATGAGGCCTCACGCACCATCGCCTCCAGTGCGTGCGCGGGACAAACAGATCTCTTGATGTAGCCCACGAGATCCGTGGCCAGCCCGCGGATCCGTTGCTCCACCCGCTCATCGGTGCAGCGACCAACATCGTCGAACACCTCCCGCACCCGCGCCACCGATACCGGCCCCGGCAGCACGATGGCACCCACGTGCGAGCAGACGCTACGCAGTTGTTCCAACGACTTGATGGCGCCGATTTGCCCCGCGGCCACGCCCAGCAGCGCCACCGGCTTGCCGGCCAGCGCCGAGGGGAACCCCAGGTTCTCGATCATGAGCTTCAGAACGCTGGAGAACGAGCCGTGATACTCCGGTGTCGCGAGGACGACGGCGGTGGCATCCCGCACCCTAGCGGCCATGGCGCGTACCTCGGCGTGCGCCTCTCCCTTGCCCGGGAACGCCAGCGGGAGGTCGGTCGGGTCGATCACCTCGCACTGTACATCCGAGCGCCTCGTCAACTCGTCTACGACCAACGCGAGGGCCTTGGCCGTGTTGTTGCCGGCGCGGACGCTGCCCTGTAGGGCGACGATGCGGATCCGGTGCGGTGTGGGGGTATCGGTCATTCTCAGGGCTCCCTTTCCAATGTCGTTATCCAGCACAGCAGGAAACGTCTCGAGACGCCCACGGTTCCACACGCGCCGGTCGTAACGGTCCCGGTGGTGGAGCCGCCGCCGCTTGTGTGTAGTGGGAGATGGAGCCAGCCTTACTGATCATGGACGTACTGCTGCTCGTCGTGCCCTACGATTCCGGGGTGCGCGACGTCCGGATGGGTGTCGGGCCGGGCCACCTGCTCGAGAGCGGCCTCGCCGACCATCTCATCGAGGCGGGGCACCGCGTCGAGATACAGATCGTGGATGAGCCGGTCGATCGCCTCACGCCTGAGCCCAAGACCGCCTTCGCTCTCAACAGCAACCTCGCGCGACGCGTCGGGGCGGCGCGGGAGGACGGCTTGTTCCCTCTCGTGCTGGCCGGGAACTGTTACACGGCCATCGGCACCGTTGCCGCGCTGGGGTCACGGCGTACTGCAGTACTCTGGTTCGACAGCCACGCCGACTTCAACACGCCGGATACAACCGTCACCGGTTTCCTGGACGGGATGGGGCTCGCGGCCTTGGCCGGCCGCTGCTGGACACACCTCGCCGCCAGCGTTCCCGGATTAGAGCCGGTACCGGAGCGTCATATGCGTTTGCTGGGCGTACGGGATCTGGATCCCCTCGAGGCGGAGCTGCTCGAGAGCTCCGATGTGCGGAGTCTCCCGCCGGAGGAGCTCCGGGCGGAACTGGATGGGTCGCTCGCACTCCTGGAGGGCGCCGTCGATCTGGCCTACGTCCACATCGACCTCGACGTGCTAGACCCGTCCGAGGGCCGCGCCAACATCCTGGCGGCGCCCGGCGGTCTCACGCTGCCGGACACCCTGGACGCCGTGAGCGCCATCGGCCGCCGGTTCCCTATCGGCGGAGCCGCGCTCACGGCTTACGATCCGTCGTTCGACGAGGACGGCAGGGTCAGTCGCGCGGCGTTCCGGTTGGCTGCCGCGATCCTGGAGGCGGCATCGGGCTCGCCTTGAAGGCCCCGCTGCGCTGTTCGTCCGCTCCGGTTTTCACTACATTGGTCTTGCGAGGTCCGGCGTTCCAATCAGGCGGCTGGAGTGGGGCGGTGTCGCGGAGGAGGCCGCCGGGGGAGTACCTGATGCCCAGACTCAGCGCGACGGCGTTCCGCAGGCTCAGCGGTCTCGAGGAAGCGAGAAGGAAGTGGGACCATGTGCACGCCCTGGTAGAACAGGTATCGACCTTCGCGGCGGCAGGGTCTGAGATGGTCCTCATGCAGCAGATCGGGCGTGCAGCGACGGATGTCGGCCGGGTGCTCGACGACTGCGGCTACGGCGCGCTGGCCGACTCGGCCGCGGGACTCAAGATGCAGATGCGGCGAACCAATCTCACACAGATGAAGATCCGCACCATGCGGGACACCGTCGCTGAAGTTCGGAGCGCCCTGGATCAGGCGGTGAGGCAGCTGCGAGCGGATCAGCTAAGGCAGCCTGGAGTGGAGCAACGAGAAACCGACCGACCGCCTCATCGCACCTAACTCCCTCCCCATGTTCGACAACCTCTTCGAAGTGCTCTGGTTGGGCGGGCTCGTCGTCGG
Organism: Gemmatimonadota bacterium; assembly: GCA_039591655.1. Lineage (GTDB taxonomy): Bacteria > Gemmatimonadota > Gemmatimonadetes > Gemmatimonadales > GWC2-71-9 > WVYX01. Next base: position 27,376 of record JBDHDE010000023.1, on the reverse strand, counting down.
GTTCGCCGTACGTTCCCGGCACGGGCGTCGCTACCGGCGCGAACCAAGAGCCGCTCTGCAGAGCAAGGAGACCCCGCTCGATCGGATCCTCACGGTGTCGGGGAGCTTCGGGTTCCTGCTCCCACTGGTGCACATCTTCTCGCCGTGGCTGGTATTCGCCGATTACCAGATCCCCGTGTGGGCCGCCTGGATCGGGGTCGCGATCTACGCTGCGGGCCTCTGGCTCCTCTGGCGCTCACATGTCGAGCTGGGTGCCAATTGGTCGCCGTGGGTGGAGATCCGCGAGAGCCAGGGACTCGTCACCCGCGGCGTGTACGGGCACATCCGGCATCCCATGTACGCGGCGCACGTCCTCTGGGGCCTGGCGCAGCCCTTGCTGATTGCGAACTGGATCGCCGGGTTCGCCATGCTCGCCGTCGTGCTGCCGGTGGTGGCGTACCGGGTGCCCCGAGAGGAGCGGATGTTGCTTTCACACTTCGGTGACGCGCACCGGGCATACGCCGAGGGCACGGGCAGGCTCATACCACGACTCCGAGGGCGATCGTAGGGCCCACCACTCACTCCTCGACCAGCTGGAACAGCCGCACGTGCTCGACATCCGTGCCGCGCGCAACCCGCGGGCGGCCTTCAGCGTAGAGGAATCGGAAGGGCATGAGTCTCGACCCGAGTCCGGGAGGGAGGGCGACAATATGAAGATGCGGCATCTGCTGTGTGCGGCTGTCATGGTGGTGCTCGGATGCACGAGCGAGCGTCCGGCACGGAGTCTACAGACCGCGGATCCCGAGGCATTCTCCGCCGAGGTGTTCGCCGCCGGGATCGTGTCCTCGGACCAGGGCGAGTCCTGGATCTCGTTCGACCCCTCGGGCGACCTCGCGGTCTTCGGCCGCCACAACGCCAACTGGGGCGAGCACACTCTGTACGTCACCCGCCGCGAGGGAGGATGGAGCGATCCGGTGGTGGCCCCGTTCTCCGGGACCTACGGCGATCGCGGCGCCCGGTTCTCCCCTGACGGCCGGCTGCTCTTCTTCAGTTCGAATCGCCCCCGACCAGGAGGAGACCCGGAGCCGGCCGACTACAACTTATGGGTCGTCGAGCGCACCGCAGAGGGATGGGGAGCGCCGCAGCTCCTTCCGGCCCCGGTCGCCTCCCCCGCCGCCGATGCTCATCCCTCGATCGCTGCCGACGGCACGGTCTACTTTGCCTCGGGCCGAGCCGGCGGCGCTGGGGAGTGGGATCTCTACTTGGCGCGACCTACCAGTGACGGCTACGCGGTCGAGTCGCTGGGACCCGATATCAACACACCGCTGCCGGAGACGGACGTCTACGTCGACCCACAGCAGCGTTTCCTGGTGTTCGTTCGGACGAATGATCCCTCGGGCTTCGGCGGTGACGACCTGTACTACTCCGAGCGGTCGGAGGACGGGTGGTCGGCCCCACGCAATCTGGGGGATGCGGTGAACACGCCGGAGTACGAGTACGGCCCGCTGGTATCATGGGACGGCAGCCGGTTGTACTTCACGAGCCATGCCAACGGTCCGGCGGACCTCTATGAGATCGCTGCTCAAGAGGTCGCGGTGGGGGCACCATGAGAGGCGCCGCCCTACTCGCCGCACTGGCCGCCGCCTCACCGGCCGCGGCCCAGACACCCACCGCGGAGACTGTTCAGGCCCTCGAGGCGCGGATCCCACAGCTCATGGAGGCAGCGGAGATCCCCGGGCTCTCCGTTGCGCTGCTGGAAGGCGGTGAGGTCGTGTGGAGCGGGGCCTTCGGGGTGGCGGGCACGGAATCCGGAGCGCCGGTACACGAGACGACGGTCTTCGAGGCAGCCTCCCTCTCCAAGCCGGTGTTCGCCTACGCCGTGCTGCGCCTGGCCGACCGGGGCGAGTTCGACCTGGACGCGCCCCTGTGGGACCTGTGGGAGCACGAGCGCCTGACGCACGACGAGCGGGCCCGCCGCATCACCGCCCGCATGGTCATCACCCACAGCAGCGGCCTGCCCAACTGGGGCGGCACGCCCCTGGAGTTCAACTTCGACCCCGGCTCAGGGTGGGGCTACTCGGGAGAGGGCTTCGTCTTCCTGCAGCGCGCAGTGGAAGCGCACACGGGGATCAGCATCGAAGAGATCGCGGGCCGCGAGGTCTTCGCGCCCCTCGGCATGACCCAGAGTCACTACGTGTGGGTGCCGGCCTACGATACGATCGCGGCACAACCCCACGACGAGCTGGGATACGAGACTGAAAAGCGCCGGCCGGACGACGGGAATGCCGCGGCATCCCTGCACACAACAGCGCGCGACTACGCCCGATTCGTCGCGGCGATCCTGTCCGGCGAGGGCCTCTCCCCCGAGATGCATGCAGCGACGCTCACGCCGCAGGTGGACCTGGCTGGTACCGATTGGGGAGACGACGATGAGCCGAAGGCCCACCTCTTCTGGGGGCTGGGCTTCGGCATCCAACAGGGAGGCCGCGGCACCGCCTTCTGGCACTGGGGCGACAACCTCACACAGCGGTGCTACGTCGTAGTCTATCCGGACGACGGCCGAGGCGTGGTCTACTTCACGAACAGCGAGAACGGGCTGGCCATCGCCGAAGACCTGGTCGGCCTCGTCGCCGATGACGACCACTGGGCGCTCCGCTGGCTGGACTACCCCCGGTACGATCAACTCCGCCGCTTGGCCCGCATCAGCATCCGGCGGGCTTTCTTGGAGGACGGGTTCGCGGCGGGGCAAGAGGCCTTCCAGGAGCTGAAGCAGGTGTCCCCCGAACACCTCGGCGAGCGCGACGTCAACTCCCTCGGTTACTTCTTGCTGCGTCGCGACCACGTCGAGGAGGCGATCTGGGTGTTCCGGGACAACACACGTACGTATCCCGAGTCGTCCAACGTGTGGGATTCACTCGGCGAGGGGTACATGACCACCGGCGAATACGACGAGGCGATCGAGAACTACACTAGGTCTCTGGAACTCGACTCTTCCAACGACAATGCTCGGCGGCGCATCGAGTGGATGCGGTTCGAAATCGAGGCACGTGAGAATCCGGTGACGCTCTCGGCGGCCGAGCTCGAGCGCTGTGCGGGTACCTACGGCCCGCGGATTGTCACGTTCCGCGATGGGCACCTGTACTACGCGCGGGAGGGCTCTGGGCGACCCGAGCTGGAGCTACGCCCCCTCACCCGCGACGTCTTCATGCTGGACGAAGTCGACAACGTCAGGTTCCGCTTCGTCTCGGACGAGAGCGGCAGCGTTCTGGCGATCGAGGGTATCTACCTCGAAGGGCGCACCGAACGCCACGAGCGGGACCACTGAGGCGGCATGCGAGGACCTGTCACCTCGGTGGTGCAGCGTTACGCGGGTCGCCTCCGCTACCCGCGGCTGCTGCTGCTGACCGCGGCGCTGTTCGGCGCGGACCTCGTTTTCCCTGACGTGATCCCGTTCGTGGACGAGATCCTGCTGGGGCTATGCACGGTGCTCCTGGCCACCTTCCGGAAGCGACGGAGCAGCGCAGACGGGACTGAGGGGCGTGAGCCGGGCGGTGGGGAGCCACGGCCATGAGCCCACGGCGGGTCCACTGGAGGCAGCGATGAGAATGATCTCGAGCGCGATGTGGGCCACACTGTTCACCTTTCCTCTCCTGGGCGTCAGCTCTGCTCCGGCGCACGCGCAGCAACAGGAGCTGCTCGACCGGATGGACCGCCGCATAGAGGGGGCGCGGGAGGAACTCATCGCCGTCCGCCGGGACCTCCACCGGCATCCGGAGGTCTCGGGTCAGGAAGAGCGAACGGCCAGCGTCGTCGCCGCACGGCTGCAGTCTCTCGGTCTCGAGATCCAGACGGGAGTCGGCGGGCACGGCGTCGTAGGCATCCTCCGCGGTGGCAGGCCGGGCCCCGTCGTCGCCTTCCGGGCGGACATGGACGCGGTGTACTCCGGCGCTCCGGATCCCGTTCCTTTCGCCTCCGAGACGCCAGGCGTCCGCCACATCTGCGGCCATGACATCCACACCACCGTGGCCCTTGGGATCGCCGAGGCCATGACGGCCATCCGAGACGAGCTACCGGGCGCGGTCAAGTTCATCTTCCAGCCGGCCGAAGAGAACGTGCGAGGCGCCGGCGCAATGATCGCGGACGGCGTACTCGAGGACCCCGCGCCCGAGGCGATATTCGCGTACCATTCTGCGCCGCTGCAGGTGGGACAGATCGGCAGTGTCGAGGGGTTGGCGCTTCCCGGCCTCGACCGGTTCACCGCGACCTTCCAAGGCGAAGGCGACTTCGAGGGGGCCGCACGGGGATTCCTGCGAACGGTCGGGAAGCTCAGTACGTCCAGCGACCCGGACGCGCCGCCGGAGGATTTCGTACTCGTCATGACGGCCAACCCACAGCCCAACGCCGACAGCGCTTGGGTGGTGACCGGCGCGGTTCGTGCCGGCAGCCGAGCGGCCCGCACTCGGACGCGGCTCGCCATGGAAGAGGCGGTTGCCGGTCTCCGCCCGACCGGGATCCAGGCCGAGCTCGACTACCGTGAATTCGACGTCGTCCCGGACATGGTGAACGACCCCGAGCTGGTCCGCAGCACACTGGAGACGATCCGAGCCGTAGTGGGACCCGACGGTCTGCTCGAGATCAATCAGGTCACACCCCAGTTCAGCGAGGATTTCGCCCGCTACCAGCAGCACGTCCCCGGCGCCATGTACTGGCTCGGTGTTGCGAACAGCGAGCTGGGCTACAACGGCATGCCCCACAGCCCCGGCTTTGTAGCCGACGAGGAAGCGATCTTCGTTGGTGCGAAGACCATGGCGGCGGTGCTGCTGGACTACCTCGAGACGCACTAGGGCGGCGGGCCGCACCCCTTTGATGAGCGAAGAAGCCCCGGCATCCGCCGGGGCTTCCTATGGTCCGCGGCACCAGGCGACTCGCCCGGCGCCGGTCACGCGATGAAGAAAGCCCTTAGGGCAGGGCTGCGATCCAGGACCCGTCCTCCAACCACTTCTTGCGCAGCTGCATGAGGATGCCGGTGCCCTCGAGAGCGTCCACGTAGTTGTCAACGAGGTTGCGGAACTGCGGGTCGCTCGCCGGCACGGCAATCCCCAGGGGCTCGATGGTCAACGGCTCGGTAAGCGTGAGCAGCCCGGCATCCGGATAACGGAGCAGCGACAGGAGACAGATCGGCATGTCGGCCACCAGCGCGTCCACCTCATCGCTGATCACCATCTGCACAGCCTCATCATAGTCGGCCACGGGCATGAACTGGGCGTTGGGCAGGTAGCGCTCGATGAAGCGCTGGCTCGTGGAGTTCTGCAGCGCGGCCAGCTTGAGATTCGACTGATCGAAGTCATCAGCCTCCTGGGCGGCCGCCATGGCCCGGGAGTTGGTCAGGATCGACTTCCCGGAGAGCAGGTGCGGTCCCACGAACGATGCCTTCTGGGAGCGCTCCGCCGTGATCGCCATCCCGGACATCACCATGTCCACCTCACCGGCCTCGAGCGCAGCCATCAGCTCGCCGAAGGGCATGGTGACGATGTTGAGCTCGACCTGCATGGCTGCGGCCAACAGGGTGGCCACGTCCACCTCGATGCCGATCACCGAGCCGGTGCGGCTGCGAACGTTGTAGGGGGGCTGGTTGCCGGACATGCCGACGCGGAGCTCCCCGCTCTCGACGACCCTGTCCAGGACGGGAGAGTCCTGGGCGGCCGCGGGCGCGGCAGCGAACAGCCCGCCCGCCACTAGCAGGCCCAGGGCAACGATCCGTCGTACTGCTCGAAGCATTCGTATTCCTCTGCGGTTGGAGTCTTTCCGGAAACGGTCTCGCTGGAACGACGCGAATCTAGCGCGCCAAGGGGCGAGAAGTCTAGTCGAATCCCGCCGGTGCGCAAGCCGGACCTTGGCGCTGAGGCGGATTGCAGGTAGGTTGTGGCACAGCGAATCCACAGGATGGGCCATTGACCGCGACACCGGCGACACACTCGGACATCGATTGGAACGCGCTACTGGCGCAATACCGCAAGCCCGTGCGCTGGCGCAGCGTATTCCAGCTCGTGAACACGGCACTGCCGTTCGCCGGTCTATGGCTCCTGATGCTCTGGAGCCTCGGTGTGGGCTACTGGCTGACGCTGCTTCTCTCGGTCCCTACAGCCCTGCTGGTCGTACGGATGTTCATGTTCCAGCACGACTGCGGACACGGGGCATTCTTCCGATCGCAACGGGCCGCCAATCTGGTGGGAAGCGTCATCGGGGTCCTCACCCTGGTGCCCTACGCCTATTGGCGCAAGACGCACGCCATCCATCACGCGACCTCCGGCAACCTCGACACACGGGGCTTTGGGGACATCGACACCCTCACGGTCCGCGAGTACCTGAGCCGCCCCCGCGTCAAGCGGGTGCTGTACCGTTTCTACCGCAACCCCCTCGTGATGCTGCTGATCGGACCGGCGTACCAGTTCATAATCAAGCATCGATACCCGTCGGACACCCCGCGTACCTGGAAGCGCGAGTGGGCGAGCGTGCACTGGACGAACGTCGCGATCGCGCTGGTGCTCGTCCTGGCGGGACTGACCATAGGATTGGGGCGGTTCCTCGCCGTGCAGATCCCGATCACACTCATTGCGGGGTCCCTCGGTGTGTTCCTGTTCTACGTGCAGCACCAGTACGAGGATACCTACTGGCGGTACCGGGAAGCGTGGAACTACTACGCCGCAGGTTTGGAGGGCGCGTCGCTCTTCGTCCTGCCCAAGGTGCTGCAGTGGTTCACGGCGAACATCGGCTTTCACCACATCCACCACGTCAGTAGCCGCATCCCCAACTACCACTTGCAGCGGTGCTACGAAGAGAACCCGGAGCTACACGAGGTCACCAAGCTGACCCTGGGTGAGAGCCTCAAGACGCTGCGGCTCACGCTGTGGGACGAGGGGGACCGCCGCCTGGTGGGGTTCCGTGACCTCCGGGCCATCCGGGCCCGCCTCGAGCAGGAAGCGGCGGAAGGGAGCGCCATCGAGCCGACAAAGCCCGAGGCGGTTCCCAGCGGGTGGAGCTAGGCCGCTTACCAAGCTCTCCAAACACGGTAGCAGCCCTCGAGACACCGTGAGCACGAACCGAACGAAACGCCACGGGAATGACCAGGTCGAGTACGACGTTCTGGTCGTCGGGGCCGGTATTGCTGGGCTGACCCTGGCGCTCCGGCTGGCCGACACAGCGCGGGTCGCGGTGCTGGCAAAGGGATCCCTCACCGAAGGATCGAGCCGCTACGCCCAGGGCGGCATCGCCGCCGTGATGAACGCACGTGACTCGCTGGAGGCCCACGCGCGCGACACGATCGCCGCCGGCGCCGGTCTGTGCGACGAGGAGACCGTCCACTTCACCGTGGAGCAAGGACCCCAGTGCATCGACTGGCTGATACAGCTGGGCGTCCCGTTCACCAAGGAGCGGGACCCCGGTTCGGGCACGGAATACCACCTCACACAGGAGGGTGGGCACAGCCATCGCCGCATCATCCACGCCGATGACGCGACCGGCGTCGCGACCGCCACCACCCTGATGACGCACGTCCGGCACGGAAGACAGATCGATCTCTTCGAGCACCACATTGCGGTGGACCTGATCACGACCCGCAAGCTGGGCCTACCCGGACATCGCTGCCTCGGCGCGTACGTGCTCGACCGTCGCCAAGGAAAGGTGATAGTCTTTCGCGCCCGGACCGTTGTCCTGGCCACGGGTGGGGCGTGCAAGGTCTACCTCTACACCAGCAACCCGGACGTTTCCACCGGTGACGGCATCGCCATGGCGTGGCGCGCCGGCTGCCGGGTCGGCAACATGGAGTTCGTGCAGTTTCACCCCACCTGCCTGTATCACCCCGACGCGAAGTCGTTCCTCATCAGTGAGACCGTCCGTGGGGAGGGCGGCCGGCTCCTCCTGCCGGACGGCGCCCGGTTCATGGAACGTTTCGATGAGCACGCTGAACTGGCGCCTCGCGACATCGTTGCCCGCGCCATCGACTACGAGATCAAGCGGCTAGGCCTGGACTGCGTATACCTCGACATCAGTCAGCGGCCGGCGGAGTTCATCAAGGAACGCTTCCCCACCATTCACTCGCGCTGCCTCGAATACGGCTTCGACATGACCAAAGAGCCGTTGCCTGTGGTTCCCGCGGCCCATTACATGTGCGGTGGGATCGTCACCGACCGCCGGGGACGGACCGACGTCGACGGTCTCTATGCCGTCGGGGAGACCGCCCACACGGGACTCCACGGCGCCAACCGGCTCGCCAGCAACTCGATACTCGAATGCCTAGTGTTCGCCGCGGCAGCGAGCGAGGACATAGCAGAGCACCGCGGCGAGGCTCCGCCTCCACCGGACCTTCCGGCGTGGGACGAGAGCTGGGTAACCGACTCCGATGAGGAGGTGGTAGTCTCACACAACTGGGACGAGGTGCGACGTACGATGTGGGACTACGTGGGTATCGTGCGCACCGACAAGCGCCTGCAGCGGGCCCAGCGCCGCATCGAGCTGCTGCTGGGCGAGATCCAGGACTACTACGCCCACTTCCGTCTTACCAACGACCTCATCGAGCTGCGGAATCTCGCCCTGGTGGCAAGCTTGATCATTCGGTCCGCCGCCCGGCGCCACGAGAGCCGCGGCCTGCACCACAGCCTCGACTACCCGGAGACCCAGGCAGAGGCCAGCGACACGATCCTCGAACCAGATGTCTCAAATCGGGCACCTCTTGCCCCAGAAAGGGCCTAGCACCATCCCTACCCTCCCCGCAACGTAGGCCCACACAACACCCCCAAGAGGACGCTGACGCGCCGGCGCCACCCGTCTGCCCCGTGGGCCAGCTCCTCGACGCACCTCACGGAGCCAGCGCATGAACCAAGCCCTGACGGACTTCTTCGCTCGGCACTACGCCCCCGGTCGAGTCGGACTCGTGGGCGCCACCGATCTGATCGGCAGCTTGATTCGCAAGGGCCAGGCAGGACTCACTCCCCACGGCAAGCCGTCTCGGTGGAGCCACGCGTTCCTCCTCGGGGAGCGGCGCGACGACGGGCGGAGTGACGGCAGCACTTACATCTACGAGAGCGACCTGAAGGTGAGCGTCACCGACTGGCAGGTGAAGAACGGCGCCATGGAGAGCCGGCTGACCAAGTGGTGTCGCGACGACATCGAGCACGCCTGCGTACTCGGCATGGAGCTGGCCGCGTCCGAACGCGATCGCCTAATACGCCAAGCGCTCCAATACGCCTACGACGAGCAGCATCTAAGATACCCGGTGGGCGAGCTCTTCGGTACGCTCTGGGCGGTTCTCACTCGTCGCCTGAGCAAGCGCAACATCTTCGACGACAAGCACGCTGTTCAATGCTCCACGTTCGTCCGCATGTGCTATCGGCATATCGGGCGTGACCCGCTCAATGATGCGGTGGACCTGACACACACCAATCCGGAAGCGCTGTATCGCAGCGCCGCCTTCGACGTTCGCGAGGAATGGCATCGGGCATAGCGTGAGCGGAGTGAGGACCCATGGGCAAGAAGCAGCGGGAATCGGCACAGGAGTACGCCTCGAAGCGACTGACGGAGCTAGGGGGGCGCGAGCTTCCGGAGCTGCCGCTACGTCACGCCAGTTACGTGCTCATCAGCGACCTGCACCTCGGGAATGGCGGCGGCGCCGATGATTTCCGTCGCAACGAGAGCACGCTCGCTGCCGCCCTGGATCACTATCACGCGGGTGGCTACCGACTGATCCTGCTGGGTGATACGGAGGAACTGTGGCAGTTCGACATCCACGAAATCCGCGCCAAGTATGATGCCTCCATCTACGCGCGCATCCAGGGTTTCGCCCCAGATCGCCTGTACCGGGTGTTTGGCAACCACGACATCGATTGGGGCTCTCCAATCGATCCTGTCCTGCCACCTCCCTCCCGTACCCTCGGGGCGCCGGAGGGCATCAAGCTCACTGATGACCGAGGCAGACCCAGAATCCTCCTGGCGCACGGGCATCAGGGCACATACCTATCCGATTATAAGAGCTGGTCGAGTCGCTTCTTGGTGCGGCTGGGGCGGAAGGTCGAGCCCCTGCTGCGCAAGCTCGGCCTGTGGCGCAACCCGTCAATCCCGAAAACTCCGGTCACCAAGGACTTCGAGCGCATCCGTTACGCTTGGGCCAAGACGCACCACGTAATGTTGATCTGCGGCCATTCACATCGGGCGGTCTTTGCCTCGATCCCGTATTGGGAGCGACTCAAGCGGCGAGCGGACAAGCTCCGGGCCCGGCTCCGCGCGAAGCCCGATGATCCCAAGGCAGACGAATGGCGCCGGGAACTGGGGCAGATCGACGTCCAGTTGCGGGAGGAGCGCAAGAGACGCCGGAACATCGGGGCGCCGGATGACGATCCTGTGCCCTGCTACTTCAACACCGGGTGCGGGCTCTTCACCGGTGGCATCACCGCCATCGAGATCGCGAACGACGAGATCCGGCTGGTGAAGTGGCACCGCGATGCACGTCCCGAGCCACGTGACGTACTGCAGGCCGACAGCTTGAGCGCGCTACTGAACAAGCTGTGAGATAGCCGACACCTCCTCTCAACAATCCGGTTGCGCGCCGACGCCCCCGTGGCATCCTTACCGGTGAGCAGCAACGTGGCATGAACCGGATTCGGAAGACTACTCACAGCGTGGCAAGGGGGGAGATCATGACAGAGCCGGGGGGAGGTGCCTGGCAGGGGGTGACGGCTGATCAGAGTGAGATGGCCCGCAAGCTCGGATCGGTCGGATGGGCACTGGTATTCATCTGGATCGGCATCGCGTTTCTCGCGAGCATAAGCGCCACGGTGTCGCTGCTGGTCATCGGGGCCATCACGCTGGGCGTGCAGGCGGCCAGGAAGTCACTCGGCCTATTGTTAGAGGGCTTCTGGATCGTCGTGGGACTCCTGTTCCTGGCGGGCGGGGTGTGGGGGTTGCTCGGCACGGATCTGCCCCTGCTACCCATCCTGCTCGTCGTAGCCGGCGTCGCTATACTCGTGTCGCTGTTCCGGAAATAGCCCTGGGTCTCTGAATCGGGCGTAGACGGTGCCCCACCCCACAGGCACTTCGGTGGCTGTGGGGCTCGGCTCTTATGGGCCAGGACCTATGAAGCCCAGCCTACAACCGCCACGAAACCGTAGCATCCCTCGAGCCGTTCTACCAGAGACAATGCCGATCCTCCGAGCCGCAGTATTGACCGCGTGTGTCGCCGCGCTCACGCTTCCCACCGCTCTCCAGGCGCAACGCGACGCGGAACGCGACGCCTGGCAGCGCGTCCCGGACGTCCTGGCTGCCATGGCCATCGGCGAGGGCAGCCGGGTAGCGGACGTCGGCGCCGGCCGGGGGTTCTTCACCGTTCGGCTCGCCGAACACGTCGGGAGCGCCGGCCTGGTCTACGCGGTGGACATCGACGAGACCTCCCTGAACCGGCTGCGAGGTCGGGTGGAGACCGACGGCCTCTTGAACGTGGAGGTGATCCGAGGGGTGGCCGACGATCCGCGGCTGCCGTCCGGCGTCGTCGACGCGGTGCTGGTCGTAGACGCCTACCACGAGATGACGGAGTACGGCGCGATGCTGGCCGGCATGTACGCTGCGCTGAAGCCGGGAGGACGCCTGGTGATGCTGGACTACCAGCCGGCCGACCCATCCGCATCACGCAGCGGGCAGACGGCGCGACACACGATCGCCGCCGATGTGGTAGAGCGCGAGCTGCTTCAGGCCGGATTCGAGATCGTCCAGCGCGACGAGTCCTTCGCCGACGCGCAGCGTAACCGCTCCTCCAGGCGGCAGCAGTGGCTGCTCGTCGCGCGCCGTCCCCTGGACCCCCCCGGCCCTTTATGAAGCCGCGATGAACCGGCCCTCCGCGTCGCCCGCCGTAGAGATCCGCGGCTGGTGCAACGTCCACCATTCCCGGGCCCGCTGATCCGTCCAGGGTGACGCCGCGCCGCACGCAGCAAACATTCGCGAGAGCTCCTCTGCAGACTGCGGGCGGCGGTCGCGGTCCTTCTCCAGACAGGCCAGGATCACCTCGTCGAGCTCCTTGGGGATTTGCAGCTCGGTCCGCTCCGACGGAGCAACCGGCGGCGTCTGGAGGTGACGGGCCATCATCTCCACTGCCGTTCTGCCCTTGAACACCAACTGACCAGTCAAGAGCCAGTAGGCCACACATCCCAAGGCATAGATGTCGGCACGCCCGTCGACCTGTTCATCGCCGGCCACCTGCTCTGGCGCCATATACGCCGGTGTGCCGCCAACAGCGTGATCCATGGTGACCTTCATGTCAGCCTGAGCGCTTTCTTGTCGCAGCTTGACGAGCCCGAAGTCCAGCACCTTCACGAAGTCCACACGACGGCCGTACCGGCACACGTAGATGTTGGCAGGTTTGATGTCGCGGTGAATCAGGGCATTCTCATGCGCCTCCGCCAGCGAGTCACAGGCCTGGCAGAGCAGGTGGATCGCACGCTCAGCCGGCACCGGTCCGAACCGCTGCACCAGCGTCTCCAGGTCGAAGCCGTTCAGCAGCTCCATCACGTAGTAGAACGTTCCGTCATCCGTGACGCCGAAGTCGTACAGCTCGATTGTGTGGGGGGAACGCATGAGCGCCGTCGTTTGGGCCTCACGCTCGAATCGCCCCAACGTCCGCTCCCGGTGGTCGCTCTCGATATCCCCGAGCACGTCCGGCCGCACCAGCTTGATCGCCGCTGGCCGCGCGAGCATGCGATGCTGCGCACGCCACACTTCTCCCATGCCGCCCCGACCCAGTCGCTCGACGAGCCGATAGCTCCCCATCTCGCGGGCCTGCCGCACCGCCGTGCCCAACTTGTAGACGACGCGCGCACCGATGTACGCCGTGATGACGATCATGCCGTACGGCACGATCACGACGTTGATCCACCCTCCCGGCTCCAGCTCAATAGATGATCCACCGTAGCGCATGGTGAGCAGCAGGGTCACCGGCACCGAGGTGGCAGCTAGGACGGCCGCCCACAGGGCCTTCCGGGGCGGGTTCGGTATCACGATCGTGTAGAACATGATCCAGGGCGCGACGAACGACAGCCCGAAGATCGTCAGGTGCTCCGGCCGGTACTCGAGCCCGCGGTAGATGCCCCAGTACGCGGAGAATGCAATGCCATAGGCGGCCAAGACCTCGAACGCCACCCCGGTATTCATGATCGTCTTGAGAGAGAGCCGCTTACTGCCGGCCAACACGGCGACCGCCAGGGCAATGACTACTGAGATCACGCCCGGGCCCCAGCCGTAGAAATGCCTGTATTCCTCGCGGAGATCGGCAGCGAAGACCACGACGGCGAGCTCCCCCACGAGGAAGCCGGCGGCGAAGATAAGCGCGATCACGCGAAGCCGCTTCGCGGCATCACGCAGCAGGTCTTCAGGAAGGCTCAGGGAGGGCGGCCGCGAGGCTCGCCGGCTCGGCATCGAGGGCCGCTCGACTCGGGTGACCAATGGGACGCGGTCGGTCTCGTCGCTTGGAGAAGGTGCCGCCACTGTCGGCCTCCCGCGCCCGTCTGCTGAAGGGTCACTACCAGCGAAGGACGATTCCCGCAGATTACTGCCTTGCTTCTACATAATCCCGCGCCGCAGCGCGGTCAAACCGCTGGTAGTCGCTTGCTCGACTCGTCCCCCGGCAAACCACAGCCCCACAGCCACTCCAAGTGGCTGTGGGGCGTCGGATGTGCGATAGACTGCCGAGCGGACCAAGCCTCGGCGCTGGAGCGCGACTACTTCACCAACCCAGCCCGCAGAGCCCCCAGCGCGTGGCGCTTGAGCTGGCTCACGAAGTCTTGGTCTACCCCCATCTGGCTGGCGATCTCATCCTCCATGAGACCAGTCACGTAGGAGAGTCGCATCGCCGTCTGTTGGTCCTCGGGGAGTCGCTAGGCGCGTCTCCGTAATGAACCGCTCGGGTGAGGGGGGCGTGTACGCGACCGGCTGATTGCCGCGCGGCTCATCTCCGTCTGCGGTCGTGCGGACGGCGCTTGCCCGAGATTCCTGGATCCATCGTCTCTGTCCCTGCTGCCAGGTCTCGACACCCGTGAGCTTCAGGGGCGAGCGCAGCACGGCGAGCCACAGCGACTGCGCGGCAAGGAAGTCCTCGATCTCCTGCTCCGAGCTCCCCCGCTCCTGCGCCTCGGCCCTCGTCACCTGCTGCAGCTCATCGAGCCAGGCCGTGCGCTTGCTATTGTCGTCATTGAGCGCGTGAAACGGGAACCAGCGGCCGCGCAGCTGCTTGGCCGCCTCGACGGCCTCCCCGTCGGACTCGGCCGTGAGCACGGCGTACGCGTCCCGCAGGAATGGATCCTGGTGGACGCGTGCCTGGAAGCTCGCGGAGCTCTGCATTTCGGGGAACACCTGGCGGCGCCAGCGCTCCTCCGTGTCACCAATCACGCCCTTGAACTGCAGCGTGCCCCAGTTCTGCGGATTGCTCATCGTTCGCACCCAGTCTGAGGAGGTCGATCCCCCAGTTCATGACGTTGGCAAGTGCCCCACCCGGGCCCGAGGATAGCCCGCAGGCAGGGCGATTCGCCGGTTGTTCCCAGGCTATGGGAGTGCTGGGTGCGCTGCTGTGATGCGCGTCGCAACTCGACGGAGGCCCGCGAGAGGTCGCGTCGCGGGGGACTCACACGGAGCGCGACAGAACGGTGTAACTCGCTGCCCTACAAGAGGTTACCGTTGTGAACCGGGAATCGCCGCTGGGGAGGTGGCAGGTCGGGCGGGATCATGCGGCCGGCGTGTCCCACTCCGCCAGAAGGACCTCCAGCTCCCGCGCCGTGCCGGTCGTGACCACCGAAGCGTACTTGATGTCGCCCCACTTCACCCCTCGGCTCAAGAACAGGCACTCGTAGCGCTCGCCAGCATCGGGGGCGAAGTGCACTTGCACGGGGGCCAGCTGCCCGAGGAGTCGCGCCTGGCGGTAGTGGAACGCCTGCTGCAGCTCCGCATCGAGCCGCGCGGCGCACATTGCTCCTTCGCGGCCGGCGTCGGGGGAGTCGGTGACGCACAGGTAGAACGACGCTGCCTCGGCGCGCGGGACCGGCACCAGGAACGACATCCCGTCCCCACTCCCCAATGCCCTGGTCAGCGCATTGCGTGCAAACGTCTCGTTGAGCTTCTCTCCCACCAGGTCGGCCACGAGGTTGTCGCGCCCCATGAACCGGAGGCACGGGGTCCGGCCGACTCGTCCTTCAACGCGCACCAGATCGTGCATGCGGTAGCGCATGAGGCCCCCGGCCTGGGTGACGATCACGCCGTACTGCTCGCCCTCCTGGAGCTCGTGCAGCCGGCGGACGCCCCCACCACTCTCGAACTCCAAGAAGACGTCCTCTACCAGGGGAACAGCAGCCGGTGCGCCAACGAGGGGAATCGTGACCGGCGCCTCGGTGGCGAGCAGCCCCTTTCCCTGGATCGTCACCGTTGGGAAGGCCCGGCGGAGCGCGCCCACGAACCGCGTCGATCCGGCATCGGTCCAGCAGGAGAGGAGCTTGAGGTCGGGCCAGACCCGCTCCCAGGGAATCGGATCTCCCTCGAGTAGCGCAAGACGCTGCGGCGCCGGCGGGGCGAAGCTCAGAGGAGGCTCCCCGGGGCCGACCGCGCCCAGCCCAAGCTGCCGGACCACTGCCGTCCGGTTCTCGGCCACGAACTGCAGCAGGCTGAGCAAGTACGTGGGGCTCCACACCGAGAGCACTTCCAGCCGATGCTCGGCGATCAGGAAGCACGCGAGCGCCAGCCGATACGTGTGCGGGTCGCGCAGCCGTTTGATCCCGGGCGGGACCACGAAGAGGGGCCCGAAGAGCCGGCGCATGGCGGGGGAGAGGTACGCCGCGTCGTCCTCCAAGCCGATGGGTACCCCATTTGCCGTCTCACGCTCGTCGCGAAACGCGGGCGACATGCTGCAGAACATCCTTCCAGTGCGAAATGGCGGCCCGTGCCGGATGAGGTCGTGGGCCCACAGCAGGAAGCACCCGTTGAAGGAGTCGAGCAGCGCCTGCGTGTAGGGGATGAGCTTGGAGCGCCCGGAGCTCCCGGAGGTCTTCTCGAACACGACCACCTGCTCGGCCGCGACCACCGAGCCGCCCGTGGTCGCCTGCCGCTCGATCCACGGCCGGAGGTCCTCGTACTCCACGATCGGCAGCTTCGCCGCGAACTCCGCGTACGACTCGCCACCCGTCAGGCCGTGGTGCCGACCGTACTCGGTCTGCGCGGCGAGACACACCATGCGACGCCGCACCCCTTCCTGCACCCGCTGGGGATGGCGCAGCGCGACCTCGAAGCGCCGGGCGCGTCTGCCGGTCCCCAGCCGGAAGGCTGCCTTGAAGAGCCTCTCCCGCACACTGCCCCCTATCGTGCCGGCTCCGGCAGGTCGGCTCCGCGCCGCTGCAAGCGCGCCGGCGCCGCGCGCCGGAGCAGCCTGCGAAGCCACTTACCCAACACCTGGATCCCGGCCTGGAGGTTCACCCGGGCGATCATCGCCAGTTCATCCCCCTTGGCATGTCCAGGGTTGGCCTCCACGAAGAAACGCACCTCGGGCAGGGACAGCACGCGGCTGGTGAATGGCGCCACGGCCTGCTTCAGCACCGGCTGCACCTCGCCGAAGGAGATCACTCCTCGCTCCGCCCGCCAGGCTCCGCCGTAGCGCTCGCGGCAGATCGAATCGATCAGCCCACGCTCCCACCGAGGCGTGGCGCGCGCGTGGTGCGGCCAGTGCTCAGGGAAGTTGCGCACCAGCGTGAGGTAGGTGCGGTAGCCGGAGCAGATGAGGTGCCAGTAGAGTGGCGTGAACGGGTGGCGCAGCTTCCACCGTACTAGGGTCGCGAACACACAGTTGTGCAGCGCCCGCTGGCCCCAGTACTGCGGCAGGACGACGGTGTCGCCCGAAAAGTAGACACCCACCCAGCGCCCACCATAGTGATGCCGATAGATGCGGGCCGTGGAGAACCCTACGATCTCCTTGCTCGCCGCATCGATTCCCAAGAACACGAGAGTCTTCTCGCCCAAATCGCGATCGAAGGCGTCCCGCGTCACGTGGTCGTAGTGGTCGGCATAGAGTTTCCACATCCGATCGATCTGGTCGGATGTGAGCCGGCCTACGCGGACCGGCCGCACGCGAAGCTTGGGTGATGGCGTCATCGTTGCCTCCTCATCAGAGCTTGTATACGACCTCACGCGAGCGGGGGCCGTCCGCTTTGGTCTCGAGGGCCCGGCTCATCACATACCTCCTCGGCTGGGCGCAGTCACACCAGCGCCGTCTCGAAGTGCAGCGGGCGATCGCCGAGCGGGGGACCCACGTAGCGCCCCTGCGGCGTCGTTGCATATGCCCGGATGTCGGTGGAGAGGCTCCACAGTCCGCGAACCGCCACCTGAAGCGGGTCACGGACGTCGAGTCCCAGGTTCAAGAACGCGTAGCCTCTGCGGCGAGCCTCGTTGCCCGCCGATATGAGCAATGCGCGTAGCACTTCGGGCGCGCTCGGCGAGACGCAGGTGTGAAACGCCGACACGAAGCGCAGTGGCCCGCCCGCGCGCGGCAGCGGCGACGCACCGAGCAGCGAGGCGGCTGCATTGTACGCCCCACGAAACGCCGCCGCTCGCCACGAGTAGCGCAGGACCTGCGTCTCCTTGAGCGGGTGCTGATCCCAGACGGCCATGAATCCGCCGAGCGCACCGTCCGGACGCCGCGCCAGCCAGAATGACGACACGTCCATGCCCGGAGCCGCAGCGATCCAGCGGGCCAGCGCGCTCGCATCGAGCACCGGTGCGAACTGCCGGCCGGGCGCCACGTGGCGCCACAGTGCCATCATCTCCTCGAGGTCTCTTTCCTCGGCCTGCATGAGCCGGAGACTTGCGAGAGGTACCTGTCGCGCCCGCAGCAGAACCATGGAGTGGAGCCGAACGGTGGCAAACCGACCGAGCACGGGCATCCCGCGCGGTCCGCGGGCGCGTCGCTCGATGGCCCGGTTGCCGGCAAGCGCCGTGGTCAGCGTCAGGACGTCCGGCGCCACCTCCCGACACACCGACCGGGCGTAACCCGACAGCGCGTCCGCCACACCGATCCCCCGGAACTCCGGCCGCACCTTCAGGTCGCTCACGTACATCGTCTGCGTAGGTGTGCCCCAGAGGTGCACCCGGCGCCCGGCAACCCCGATGCAGCCAGCGATCGTGCCGTCTGGTGTCTCGGCCACGCCGACTTCCCAGCGCTCGCCCTGGAGCCGGGACAGCGCGAAGAAGTCCGGCTCCCGCCGCACACGGACCGTCATCTCGGCCTGCATCGGGCACGCCGCTGCCAGCTCCAGGAGGCCGTCGTTGTCTTCGGGCCTGCCGGCCCGGATGCTAATCCCCGCGGGCGATCGGGCCATGTGCTCGGGCGTCTGAACGGTCACTGCGGACATGGGTGTCTCCCCTCGTGTCGCTCACAACTTGCCCGCAGTAGCGTCAAGCGCTCGTCAAGCACGGCGACTTGACCCTCGCTTGACGGTCGGGGTGGTACTTGAGCGCCATGAGACTCTCCGACCTCATCGTGCGCCGGCGCTGGTGGGTCCTCGCCTGCTGGGCTGCCACCGCAGTCCTGATGCTGCCGGCGGCGCGCGGCGTGGAACGCTCGCTCGATGTGGCCGCCCGAGTGCGAGGCAGCGAGTCGGCCGCCGTGGACTCGCTCGTTGCGCTGCGCTTCGTGCAGCCGTACGCTCACTATGCCGTGCTCGTGGTCTCCGGCACGCCATCACCGACGGAGGTCGCAGGGCGCATGGTGCTGGACTCGGTGGCGGCGGCGGTTCGCCGCGTGCCCGGCCTGACCCGGGTGCGGTCGTACGAGGACGCGCGCGATACCCTGTTCGTCGCTGCGGGTCACGCGGCGACGTTCGTGCTGGCGGGGATCGACGCCAATGGAAGCGCGCCCGACGTCGTCGTCGAGCGCCTCCGCGCTGCGACCAGGGGGCTCGCGGAGGGCCTCTCAGGGCGCTACCCGGCGGTCGGGCTCCGCTGGACCGGGCAGGCGGCCCTCAACGCCGACCTCCGACGCGCCAGCGCCGCCGACGCACGGGACGCCGAGCAGCGCGCTCTCCCGCTGACCCTACTCCTGCTGCTCGCGGCCTTCGGGACGCTCGTCGCCGCTGCCATCCCGGTGATCTCAGGAATCCTGGTCATCGCCTTCGCCCTGGGCACGGCCGCCGCAATCAGCGCCGCGTGGCCACTGTCAATCATGCTCCAGAGCTTCGTGTCGATGATCGGCCTCGGCCTGGGGATCGACTACGCGCTCCTCACGGTGAGCCGCTTCCGCGAGTCCCGCGCGGCAGGGCGAGCGCCACATGAAGCGGCGCGCGACGCCGGACGGTACGCTGGCCGGACCGTTGCACTCTCAGGCGCTGCGGTCGCCATCGGATTCGTGGCCCTGCTCACCATTCCGCTGAACGAACTGCGCTCGGTGGCCGTGGGTGGGATCCTCGCCGCAGGATTCGCGGTGCTGGCATCATCTACGCTCCTACCCGCGCTGCTCGCAATTCTAAGGGGCGCCATCGACTGGGGCCGGCTCCGCCCAGCGCCTCGAGCACCGAGATCCTCCGCGCGCTGGCACCGCTGGGGGCGGCTCGTGGCCCGCCATCCCCTGGCCGTGCTGGCCGTCGCCGGACTCCCACTGCTAGCCCTCGCATCGCAAGCACCCCGTATGACCACCGGTCAGCCCGACGCGGACTGGCTGCCGAAGGAGGAGGAATCCATCCAGGCACTCCACGAGCTCGAGGCGATGGGGCGCACCGGCGTACTGCAGACTGTCCGAATCCTGGTGGAGTTGCCGGAGGGGACTACGGTCCTCGATCGGATCGGCTGGACAGCGGCTCGGCGGCTGCGGCAACACCTCTTTGCCAGCGAACATACCGCTACGGTCAACTCGTTCACGAACTTCGAGCGGGCTCGTCCACCATCGCGTCTCACTCTTCTGGCAACGGCGCGCGAGCTGCGCGAGGCTTACCTCGCCGACGACCGCGGCACGCTGCTACTCGAGGCGATCCCCCGGGAAGGACTCGATCCCGTCACCGTCATAGAGCTTGTGTACCAATGGCGTGCTCTCGACTACCCCTCGATCACGGGACTCGAGGGGGTTCGCGTGCGCTTCGGCGGGCTTCCCGCCCTGCGCGCCGACTTCCAGGACGCGGTGGGGGGACGGTTCTGGACGGTGGTAGCCATGGTCGTGACGGGCACATTCCTCGCCCTGCTGGTGGGCTTTCGCTCCATACTGGTGCCGCTCAAGGCCCTGGCCCTCAATCTCCTCTCGGTCGCCGCTTCGTTCGGCGCCGTGGTGCTGGTGTTCCAGGACGGCCATGGCGCCACGCTGCTCGGACTCGGCGGCCCTACCCAGGTCGTGTTCGCCGTCGTTCCCACGCTCGTCTTCTGCACCGTGTTCGGGCTCTCCATGGATTACGAGGTGTTCCTCGTCGCCCGCGTCGCAGAGGCGCGGCGTCAAGGACGTGGCGAGACCGAAGCGCTCACCGAGGGTCTGGCCTGCACCGCCCCTGTCATCACCAGCGCCGCCGCCATCATGGTGGTGGTGTTCGGCGCGTTCACGCTCGGTGATTTCCTCGTGATGAAGATGCTCGGGTTTGCGCTGGCGGTAGCCGTCCTGCTCGACGCCACCGTGGTGCGCATCGCCCTGGGCCCTGCGCTGCTCGCGATCGCGGGCAAGTGGAACTGGTGGCCCGGTGAGCTCGTTCGCACCCCGGCACCCCTGCCCCGCCCCCCTACGGAGACCATCCCGGATGCCGCATCGTGATACGAGACTATCCGTGACGCTGCGGGCCGTGCAGGCGGCCTCCGCACGGCAGGGCTGGGACGAGGAGCGGCCGCGGCGCTACTTCGCGCAGCCGTACTCGTTGCCCGAGGCGCTGGCGTGGGTGAAGCACAACCTCCTGGGACCGTCGCAGAGGCATCGCGAGCTCACTGCATCGTTGCCACCTGACGCGATGCTCAATCCGATCGAACCCCGTCTCACGATCGCCTTCGTGGGGGATGTGCTCCCCCTGCACGGCACGCGGCTCGAGTTCGGAGCGAGCCTGAGGCGGTTCCTCCAGGACGCCGACGTGCTGGTGGCTAACTTTGAGGGAACGGTCACCCGCGGCGCGGTCAAGCCCGTCTTCATGGGACAGCGGCAGACCTCAGCCGTGCTCGACCTTCTCGCGGACCTCTTCCCCCCGGAGCGCACGGTACTCACCTGCGCCAACAACCACGCAGGAGACTACGGGTGGGAGCAGTTTCGCCAATCCTACGAGCTGCTGCGGTCGCGGGGCTTCCTGCCCATCGGCCGCACGGACCAGCCAGCTGTCGTGGTGAACGACGAGGTGCTGATTGCCTGCTGCACCGCCTGGTCCAACCAGCCGTGTGGGTATGTCGTGGCCGAGAACGAGATCGACCGGCTTCGCGTTGAGGTCCCCTACCGGATTCTCTGTCCCCACTGGGGCTACGAGCTCCAGGCCTACCCGCATCCCGCCCAGATCGCCAACGCGCGGCGCCTGCTCCAACGGTGGGACATGATCGCGGGACACCACTCCCACTGCCCCCAGCCCGTCACGTCATACGCGAACGACCGGGGCAGCCAGCTCGTGGCGTACTCGCTGGGGAACTGCACGTTCGGCTACCGGCTGCGGCACCACCTGCGCGGGGTGGTCCTCAAGATCGAGATCGGGCCTGGGGCGGACGGACGATGGTCAACGGGGCGAGCGAGCTGGCGCCACACCGAGGTACGGTTCAGGGATCGGCGGCGCGCCGTCGTGCAGCTCACGCCTGCGGGATAGCCCGGTCGTCCGTCGCTTGACGTTCCCTTGACTCGGCAGCGTTACACTGGCGCCACACACTGGCTGTCGAGGATCCGACGATGCTGCCCGCCCGACTAGCCCTGAGAGCGCTGCGCACCCGGTTCGTGGATCACCGGCCGTTCATACTCTCACATCTCTTCACCGGCAGGTGCAACGCCGACTGCGTGACCTGCCTGTGGAAGATGCCGGCGAATGCGAAGGTCGATGAACTCTCCATCGAGGAAGTCACCGAACTGTACCGCGATGCAGCGGCGGCGGGGTTTCGTGCACTCGTCCTGTGGGGTGGCGAGCCTCTCCTTCGGCAGGACGCCGATGCGGCACTCCGCGCCGCGCGCGAAGCGGGGCTCATGACCACCCTCATAACGAACGGATGGTGGCTCGAGGAACGAGCCGATGAGGTGCTTCCCTGGGTGGACCGCCTCATGGTGTCGGTGGACGGCATCGGCGCCAGGCACGACGAGGTCCGGAGGCTGCCGGGTTTGTTCGAGCGTCTGGACCAAGGTCTGGTGCACGTGCGGCGAGCCTATCCGCACATCGCGGTGATCATCAACGTGGTGTTGTCTCGCTTGAACTCTGATCAACTGGAGGCGATCGCGGCATATGGCAAGCGCCTCGGCGATCAGGTGTCATTCCAGGCCATGGACGTCACCGACTACGGCCACGCCGAGCGCACGATCGACTTGGAGCGCGTCCAGTTGGAGGCCGAGGAAGAGGCGAGCATCGCCGTCAGGATCGCGGCACTTCGGCAACGCGGATTCCCCGTGAGCGACTCGAACTCGTACCTGGCACGACTCGGTCCTGACGCAGGGCGGTATCGCTGCCATTTCAAGAAGGTCTGCCTACGGGTCGAGCCGAACGGGGACGTCCTCGACTGCACGCAGCAGGCGGTTCCGCTCGCCAATGTGCGGCAGACCTCACTGAAGACGCTGCTGCGGAGTCCGGAGTTCGGCGAGTTTCTGGGGCGCGCGGAGGGCTGCAACCGCTGCCGTGACGTTGCGGTCGTCGAGCTGTCTCACATGTGGGACGGTCGGGTCGAGGCGATCTGGAGCGCGCTCAAGAGCCTAGCCTGATGCGGGGGTGCCGACGGGATCTCTTGCGACCCCTTCTATGTCATCGATGCTGGAACGAACGGCCGGTGCTGCTGCCACCATTCCTGGGCCCGCTGCTCCGTCCATGGCGCCGCCGTGTCGCATGCGGCCAGCAGTTGGGAGAGGTCGCGTGCGCTCTGCGGGCGGCGGTCAGGGTCCTTCTCGAGACACGCCAGGATCACCTCATCGAGGGCCGTGGGAATCTCACTCTCTGTGCGCTCGGAGGGAGCCACCGGTGCCGTCTGGATGTGGTGCGCCATGAGCTCCACCGCCGTCCGGCCCTCGAACACCAGCTTGCCCGTCAGGAGCCAGTAAGCCACACAGCCAACGGCGTAGATATCGGCCCGCGCGTCAATGTCCTCGGCGCCGCCGGCCTGCTCCGGCGCCATGTACGGCGGCGTGCCCCCGGCCATGTGCTCCCCAGTGACGTCCGCATCAAACAGCGCGTCGGCCTGCCGCCCCTTGACGAGGCCGAAGTCGAGGACCTTGACGAAATCCACTGTTCCACCGAAGCGGCACACGTAGATGTTAGCGGGCTTGATGTCACGGTGAATCAGGGCGCTCGCATGTGCTTCCGCCAGCGAATCACACGCCTGCCGGAGCAGGTGGATCGCTCGCTCCGCCGGCAGGGGCCCGAAACGCTGCACCAGCGTCTCGAGGTCGAACCCGTCCAACAGCTCCATCACGTAGTAGAAGGTCCCGTCATCCGTGACACCGAAATCGTACAACTCGATGGTGTGCGGGGATCGCATGAGCGCGGTGGCCCGCGCCTCGCGCTTGAAGCGTCCCAGGGTCCGCTGCCGCTTCTCGGCACCGATGCCGCCGAGCACGTCCTGCCTCACGAACTTGACCGCCGCCGGCCGCGCTAGCATTCGATGATCCGCGCGCCACACTTCGCCCATGCCACCCGAGCTCAGCCGCTCGATGAGCCGGTAGCTACCCATCTCACGAGCTTGCTGCACCGCTCTTCCGAGCCTGTAGACCACCTGAGCACCGATATACGCGGTCACGACGATGATCCCATACGGGACTATCACCGTGCTGACGAAGGTCCCTACCGTCAGGGTGATCGAGGTCCCCCCATATCGCATGGTGAGCAACAGGGCCACCGGCACCGCGGTCGCGGCGAGCGTCGCAGCCCACAGCGCCTTCCGTGGCGGGTTGGGTATGACGATCGTGTAGAACATGATCCACGGAGCGACGAACGACAGCCCAAAGATCGCCAGATGTCGTGGCTCGTACTCGAGTCCGCGATACACGCCCCAGTACGTGGCCGCGGCGATGGCGTAGGCAGCAACGACCTCGAACGCCACACCCACATTCATGATCGACTGGAGAGAGAGCCGCGAACCGCCAGCGAGGGCGGCCACGACCAGCGCAAGGACTATCGAGACCGCGCCGGGGGCCCAGCCATAGAAGTGCGTGTAGTCCTGCCGCTGAACCGGATCGAGTAGAGCCACCGACGACTCCACCAGCAGGAAGCCGCCGGCGTATATGAGCGCGACCAAGCGCAGCCGCTTGGCTGCAGCTCGCAACAAGTCCTCGGGCAGTTCCGGCGCCCCGGCGCCACGTCGCTCCGGTGCCGAAGGGCGCTCGAACCGGGTTGCCGACATGTCCTGGACGTTGGCGTCGTCACTTGTAGAAGGTGCGGCCATTCACCGTTGACCTTGCGACAGACATGTGCGTTCCAGCCCGCCCTATTCCCCTGCGAGCTCCACCAGCATCGCTGTGTACATCTTGAGATTCAACCGCATCTGCTCACGGCTGATGAACTCGTGCTCCGTGTGCCCAGTGTACTCGTCGCCCGGCATGGTCGGCCCGAAGTTGAGACCGTTCGGCATAACCCGCGCGTGGGTGCCACCGCCGATCGAGATCGGCTGGGGATCAGGCTGGCCGGTGAAGTGCTCGAAGATGTCGAGCAGTACAGGAATGTGCGGAGCCCGCCGGAGATGGTAGGGTTGGGAGGTGAAGACGCGGATCTCCACGTCGGCGACCCCCGAGCGTGCCTGCCACTGCGCCACGGCATCTCGCATGGATTGCTCGAGCTCCTCTTGGCTCCGGCCCACCGGGCTGCGGATGTTGATCCCAGCCACCAAGCCACCATCGACCACTCCGAGCGTGGTGAGCGACAGCGTGAGCGGCCCCATGAACGGATCGCTGAAGGCCACGACCCCGAACCGCTCGGCGTAGTCGCCGGTCCCCACGAGATCGTTGGTCAAACGCACCATGCGGGCGGCCTGACCGTCGGGCCAGGTGTGAGCACCCAGCAGTGCCGCGAGGTGCGTGATGGCGTTGCGCCCATCCTCGGGTTTGGACGAGTGAGCTGCGAGACCCCGGGACCGGATCGTGAGCGTGCCGCCTTCAGACGTGAAACTGTGGCTGACGGCGGAGTCGCGGGCTCCTGCCTCGCGAAGCAGTGCCTCCACCTCCGCCGTGGGATCGGCGATCACCGCCTCGGCGTCCTCGGGGATCTGGGACAGGAACGCCCCACCGCCGAAGGCGACCAGGCGGTTCGTTCCGGCCGGTTCGCCGGGAACCGGCGGGATGGAGAGATGAATCGAGTTCCACCCCTTCTCTGCCACTACCACCGGGTACTCTGAATCCAGCGCCACGTTGAGGTCGGGCGGCGGGTTTTGCTGCAGGAAGGCGAAGAAGGGCTGCCAGTTCGACTCTTCGGTGTACGAGATTATGAGCTCGATACGCCGGCGCAGTGGGATGCCGCGGTCCTGCACCGCCGCCATGGCATAGAGGGCCGTGGCGATCGGTCCTTTGTCGTCTTCGCTTCCCCGCCCCACGAGCCTGCCAGGCTCACTCGAGGTGTCCAGCGTGAAGGGGTCCTGGACCCACTTCGTGGGGTCGGCCGGCTGTACGTCACCATGCGTCACGAGACCCAACCGCCTCCCTGATTGGCCCAACCCGATGACCACTACCTCGCCATAGTCCGCTAGATCGAGACCGAGCTCCGCTGCCTTTCCCTCCAGATAGGCAGTCTGGGCGCGGAACTCCGGGTTGCTCGCGTTCTCGACGCCATCCAGGTGCACCGTCCGGAACGCAATCAGGTCGGCGAGCGCGGCCAGCGTCGCCTCGAAATAGGCCGAGTCGGCGTATTCCGCGATCTCACGGCTTGCGACCGATGGTACCTCCGCGGAAGGGGTGCAACCGACCGCACCGAGGACCGAGGTAGCCAACAGGCCTACTGTGAACCGCACGAAGCGGTCGACGGCGTTACCACGGTGGCCTGTCGCCATCACGATCGCCGATCCATCAGCATGTGACACTGGCAATCAACCTCCACGATCTGTTGCGTACACGATCTCGATGCCTTCGGGAGTCAAAAGCCAGCAATGCTCGATCTCCGGCACGGGCTTGAGACGGTCAGAGGCTTGGGACAGGACGCGAACCTCGCCCGGGAAAGGCAGGTATTACGATAGGACTTGTGGGAGATCTCTGCCAGAGGCTCCTTCCCGGGAGCCTCACCGCGAGCTACGGCAGCGCCGCCGGCAGGATGAACCGCTCCATGATCTCCTCGGGCTGGCGATACCGGCCGTTCCTGTAGTTGCCGGAGGTGATGACCGCCACGAGCTCGAGTGAGGGCACCACGAAGATGTACTGGCCGCCGGCGCCCCGAGCCTCGACCGACGCGACCACCCGGTCACCGATCCGGAAAGTGCTGTGCCACCACAGGTAGCCGTACTCGTTGTCCCATCGGTTGGCACGCATGTACATCCCGCCACCCATGTAGACGACCCCGGCAGGATCGTGGAAGAACCTGTACTCCTCGACCCCCAGGGGTCCGAACAGGGTGCGATGGGCGAACCATTCCACCGGTTCCTCCAGAACCTCCCGCAGGATGCCGCCGAGGATGAGCGGGTTCGCACTCCCGTAGAGCAGCCGTGAGCCGGGATCGGCTATCATCGGCGCATCCAGGGCGAACCTCGTCCAATCCGGCTGCGCGGTCTCGGACTGGTAGTTGCCCTCGGCAGCGACCGACCCGGGATCCGAGTCGTTCGCATCCAATCCCGAACTCATGGTCAACAGATCGTGCACGGTGATCTGCGCCTTGCGGTCGTCCCAGTTCGCGTACTGCCGGTACGTCGGGAAGAACGAGAGGACGGTCGCGTGGACGCTCGGGATCTCCCCCCGGTCGATGGCCAACCCGACCAGTGCCGAGGTGACCGTCTTCGAGGCGGACCGCATATCGTGCCACGTGGTCCAGTCGAAACCGTAGAAGTACTGCTCGACCACCAACTTGCCGCGGCGGGCCACCACGACGCTGTGGGTGAGCGTCAGCTCCTGGTCGGTGATCGCCTCGACCAGGTCCCGAATGAGGTCAACCTCCAGTCCCTCGGACGAGGGGGTCGCCGTCGGCCAGCCGTCGTCCAACTGCATCGGCACCCGCTCTACATATCCGGCATCCGAGGACTCACGCGGGGCTACGTCGGGCTCCCACGGACTCTCGGGAACGCGCGCCTCCGGCAGCCG
>JBDHDE010000022.1:0-39640 GCA_039591655.1 Gemmatimonadota bacterium | reverse complement strand
CGAGGCGCTGTGCGGCGCCCTCCATGGCCTCGGCTGCCTGGTGCTGCTCCTCCTCCGAGAGGCTGTCGTCCTCGGCGATGGCGAGGTAGCAGTTGGCCACGTTGTAGAGCGCCGTACGGAAGTACGGGTTCTTCTCGAGCCCGGCCTCGAAGGCGCGGGCCGCGACCTCGAAGCGCTCGACTACGAACAGCTTCTCGCCTGCTTGGAACAGCTGGATCGCGTCCATCTCCGCGGCGTTGGCCAGAATGCTGTCGTACAGCGCCAGGGCCCGGTCGGGATCGAGGCCGTCGGGGTCGGCGGGATTGAGCTCGCGGTACTTCTGATAGTACACCGTGGCGGAGTCCCACTGCTCCAGCATGCCGTGGATCAGCCCCGCGTTGAACACCGCTACGAAGTAGCTCTCCATCCGGTCTTCGTTGTCGGTGCCCATGGCGGCCACCTGCTTGAAGTAGTGGAGCGCGCTGTCCAGTTCCCCCTCCTCGCCGTACAGGCTCCCCATGTAGTAGAAGGAGATGATGTCGCCCTGGTACACGGCGTTCGCCTGCCGCAGCAGCGCCCTCGCCGCGTCGGCCGAGCCGGCCTGTACCGAATCGAGAGCGATGTTGACCAGCGGCACCCACATGTTGCGGCGGTAGAGGACGATGTCCTCCGTGCAGTCGGGCTGCATCCGCTCCGCTCTGTCGAAGGCCGAGTCGGCGCCGACGGCATCGCGCGCCATGGCGTAGTAGCGTCCCAGGAAGTACCACACCGCAGGATTGTCGGCCTGCCCGCGATCGATGGCCTGCAGCAGGTTCCGCCTGGCATCCCGCAGCAGCCGGTCCTTCTTGACGGGATCCGACTCCTCGGCCGCGCCCTTGATGTACACCACCCCGCTGTTCACGAGGAAGTGTCCCGTTGAGAGATCGCACCTGGGCTCCTGATACTGCGCCTGGGCCGGCTGGGCACCGGCGCCGAGAGCCACCCCAGCGGCGATCCCCGCCGCCACCCACAGATTCTTCATGCCGTAACTCCTTTGGTCCTATCGGCTTACAGATTGTCCCAGTAGGGCCCGGCCGCGCCGCTCCGCCTCCTGGGCGATCTCGAAGGCCGGGCGACCGAGCGTGTCTGCCGCGGCCATGACGTCATCGTACTCCGCCTTGAGGCGCACACCAGACGGCCCGTCCCGTACCTTTACTCGTACCCTCGCGCCATCTTCAAGCTCCACAACGACTTCCCGTCGCGGCAGGGTGGAGCGCGAGGTGAGCCACCGCCGCACGCCCGCGGTCGTGCTGTGGGCGAATAGCGCGGCGATCACCCGATCCGCCGCCGCCGGCGGGGCCAGCGCCTCCACCCGCAGAGATACCCGCCCCTTCTTGCCCTGGGTGGGCCACACCGAGCACTCAACGGCCCCCGCCTCGAACACCGCGCCCCGCAGCGGCTCGATGTACTCCGGCTGGAGATCGTCGATATCGGTGGCGATCACCTCGACGATCCCTGCCTCTGCGGCGGCTTCGGCGACCATGAGGCGCAGTGCCCCCGGGTACCCTTTCGGATCGCGCTGGCCCGCCCCCCAGCCGCTGGCCGCCATGCGCCAGCGCGGCGGTGGGGCGCCGCGGGACAGCACCTTGAGCAACACCGCCCCCGTAGGGGTGGTGGCCTCGCCCACCACTGGCCCGCCGGTTCGCACCTCGAAGCCCTCGAGCAGCAACGCCGTGGCCGGTGCCGGTACCGGAAGGCGGCCGTGTGCCGCCTCGACCCACCCGTCTCCCAGCGCCACCGGGAGATTGTACACCGCCTCGACGCCGAGCCGCTCGAAGCCCTCGATGGCGCCGACAATGTCGAGCACGGCGTCCACCGCCCCGACCTCGTGGAGGTGCACCTCCCCGGCTGCCACGCCGTGCACCCGCCCCTCCGCCTCCCCGAGCAGCTCGAAGGCGCGGATGGCCGTTGTCCTCACGTGGTCGGAGACCGGTGCGCCGCGCACCAGCTCGATCAGCTCGCCGACTCGCCTGCCGTGCTCCGGGTCGTGGGCCGCGATCGCGAAGTCGACCTTGGTCGCCGCGACCGAGCCACGGTCCACCCGGCTGATCCGCACGGCGACAGAGGCGAACCCCAGCCGGGCCGGGAGGCCCTCGAGCCACGTCGCCTCGACCCCTGCGTCCAGCAGGGCACCCAGGGTCATATCGCCGCTCATGCCCGCCGCCGGGTCGAGGATCGCTATGCGCATCGGTCTGGCTACAAACCGTAAATGTCCCTCATCCGGCCCGATATAGCCACCCCGCCCCGGTGTTGAACAGCACCACCCGCTCCTCCCGCCCGATGCTGCCCCGGGCCACCAGAGCCTCCACTGCTGCGAGGGTGGCGCCGCCTTCCGGGCAGGCATCGATGCCCTCGAGGGTCGCCATCTGAGTGGCGCCGCGGCTCAGGGCCTCGTCGGAGACGGCGACCGCCTCACCCGCGCTCTCCCGCAGGGCTCGCAGAATGATCGCCCCCCCCAGGGGGGCCGGCACTCTGAGACCGAATGCCACCGTTTGGGGATCGTCCCACGGCTCGGTGCGCTCGCTCCCCGCCTCGAAGGCCCTCACCACCGGGGCGCACCCCGAGGACTGTACGGAGTAGAGCCGTGGCAGGCTGCCCGTCGCCCAGCCAGCCTCGAGCAGGGCCCTGAACGCCAGCCACATGCCGATGAGCCCGGTGCCGCCTCCGGTGGGATAGACGACGGCGTCGGGTAGCCGCCAGTCCAATTGCTCGGCCACCTCGAGTCCCAACGTCTTCTTGCCCTCGATGCGGTAGGGCTCCCGCAGTGTCGAGACGTCGAAGCCGCCGCGCTCATCGGCGAACGTCCGCGCCGCCTTCCCGCAGTCGCCGATGTGGCCGTCCAGCAGCCGGAGCTCGGCTCCGAACAGCTCGATCTGCTCCAGGATGCGAGGTGGTGTGCCGCGGGGCGCGAACACGTGGACGGGAATGGCGGCTCGCTGCCCGTAGGCGCTCAGGGCCACACCGGCGTTCCCCGCGGTGGGCACGGTGAGGGCCGCGACGCCGCCGCGCTGCGCTCGGGTCACGGCGGCCGACAGGCCCCTTGCCTTGAACGAGCCGCACGGGTTCGTGGACTCGTCCTTGACCCACAGGTGGGTGAGACCCATTGCCCGGGCCAGGCGTGGAGCGGCGAGCAACGGTGTGCCCCCCTCACCCAGGGTGACGGGCGCCTCATTGTCCAGCAGCGGCAGCCACTCACGGTAGCGCCACATGGTCCAGGGGCGCCCACTCAGCGACTGCTTCACGGTGCGGGGTGGATGCTCCGGGTACTCGACCAACCACGGCGCGCCGCAAGCTGGGCATACCGTGGGCAGCCCTGTGGCCGGCGCCCGGGCGTCGCACCCCGAGCAGGTGAGGGTCCAGGGATAGCTCATTGTTTGACGCTCGCGAGAATGCGATCGGCCAGCTTGAGGGAGAATCCGGGCAGTGCTGCAATCTCCTCCGGGGTCGCCAGGCGCACACCCGCCAGGGAGCCGAAGGCCTGCAGCAGCTTGCGGCGGCGCTGCTCCCCGACCCCGGGGATGTTCAGGAGCTCGGAGGTCACAGTGCGCGCCGCCCGCCGCTTGCGGCTGTACGTGACGGCGAACCGGTGTGCCTCGTCCCGGGCCCGCTGCATGAGGCGCAACGACGGCGAGCGGACGGGCAGCCTGAGGCTCTGCGTGCGCCCCACCATGAAGATCTCCTCTTCTCGCTTGGCGAGGCTGGCCAGGGGTAGGTCCGGAAGACCGTGCTCCTCGAGTGCCCGCAGCGCCGCGCCGAGCTGACCCTTGCCGCCGTCCACCACGATCAGATCGGGCAGGGGCTTCTCTTCGTCGAGGCGGCGCCGGAGGAACCGGGAGAGCACCTCATGCAGCGCGGCGAAGTCGTCCTGCTGCCCCTCGGGCTCCTTGATCTTGTAGCGCCGATACTCGCTCTTCTTGGGTCGGCCACCCTCGAACCAGACGAGTGAGCCCACCGTGTCCCGTCCCTGATTGGTCGAGACGTCCACGCAGACGAAGCTGCGCGGCACTGCGGTGAGCCCGAGATCGCGGCCCAGGGCGTATACCGGATCCTCGACCCGGTCCTCGGTCTCCAGTGACTCGATCTTGAAGCTCTCCATGAGGTGCTGGGCGTTCTGGTCTGCGAGGGCGACGAGTCGCTGGTTGGCGCCCCGGTGGGGCACGATCCACTGCTGCCCCGCTGCGAGCTCGGCTATAGCCTCGAGGTCCGCCGGGGGGAACGGGAGCACCACCCGGCGCGCCCGCTCCTCGGCGCGCACGTAATGTCCCACCAGGAACATGCCCAGGATCTCGTCGTCGCCGGCACCGGTCAGGTTCTCGAAGAAGCGCTGCTCCCGGGCGAGGATCTTGCCCCCCCGCAGGCGCAGAATCACGCCCACCGCATCGTCCCCGTCACGCGCAAACCCGATGGCGTCGGCGTCGCGTCCGGTGACTGTCTCAACCGCCTGCGGTTGCTCCAACTGCTCGAGCCACTGCAATGCATCCCGGATGCCCGCGGCACGTTCGAAGTCGAGATGGCGGGAGGCTTCCTCCATCCGTTCCCGGAGCCGCGACCGGACCTCCACCGTCTTGCCCTCCAGGAACGCCAACACATCGTCGATCATGGAGCGGTATGCTTCCCGACTCTGATAGCCCACGCACGGCGCGAGGCAGCGGTTGATGTGATAGTCCAGACAGGGCCGGTCGGGGGTGTCGTCCGGCAGCGCATAATGGCACGAGCGCACGGTGAAGATCCGGCGGATGATGCGCAGCGTGCGACGCAGCATGCCCACGTCCGTGTACGGCCCGAAGAAGCGCGCCCCCGGGAGGTCGAGTCGCCGGGTAACGAGCACACGGGGGAACGGCTCACCCAGCGTGACGGCGACGCGGGGATAGCTCTTGTCGTCCCGCCACATCACGTTGAAGCGCGGGCGGTGCTGCTTGATCAGGTTGTTCTCGAGGAGCAGCGCCTCTGACTCGGTCGGAACGACCAGCGTGTCGAGGTCCCTCACCAGCCGGAGCAGCATGCGCTGCTTCGGGTTGCGCGAGGCGTCGGCGGTGAAGTAGTGCCGCACGCGCTGACGCAGGCGCTTGGTCTTGCCCACGTAGAGCACTTCCCCGCCCTCGCCCTTCCACAGGTAGACGCCGGGCCTGTCGGGGAGCGAGGTGATCTTGCGCTGGATGTGCTCTGGAGCGGGCTGCACCATACCTGAAAGCTACACGCGCTCAGCCGGTCCTCGACCGCCGCCGCACCGTGCGCCACAGGCCCGCCGCCTCCGGGTGGCGCAGCGCCAGGGTTACGATCCCGTACACCAGGCCGAACCCCGCGAGGGCGAGCACGGCGGCGAGCCACACCGGTCGTGCCGCGAGGGTATCCGCGATGGCCGTCGCCACGAAGGCTGCCGGCAGCGTGGCTAGCGTTCCCAGTATTACCGCGCGCGCCTGCGCGGTATCCACCACGGGACCCACCCGCCGCACCAGTGTCGCGAAGTTGAGCGACACGTTGACGTAGGCGGCCAGTGCCGCGCCCAGCGCGATCCCCGCGGGCCCGAAGCGCTGCATCAGGAGGAAGGCGCTCACGGCGGACACTGCGACCGAGAGCACCGCTATGCGCACGGGCGTCTTTGTGTCTCCCATGGCGTAGTGACCCGACGCCAGGAGCTTGACGGAGGCCTGCGCCGGCACGCCGATGGCGTAGGCGGCGAGCACCCCGGCCGCCACCAGGGTCTGCGCCGCGCCGAAGGCGCCGGTCTGAAACAGCGCGCCGATGATCTGCGGCGCCAGCGCAGCCATGGCGACGGCGGCCGGGAGGACGTAGTAGGCGATCCGCTGTATGCCGGTGCCGAGTCGGGTGCGCAGCAGGTTGGTGTCGTCGCCGGCCACGTCCCGCGAGAGCTCCGGCAGCGCGACGGCGGACACGCTCACGCCGAACAGTGAGACCGGAAGGATCGCCACGAGCTGGGCGTACCCCAGGATGGCGACGGCCCCCTGCTGCAGCAGCGACGCCAGTTGGGTGTCGACGATGCTCGAGATCTGATAGGCGCCGGCACCCACGACCACGGGGATCCAGCGGCGGACGACCTGGCGCACCCCGCTCGCGCTCCGATCCAGGCTCCAGCGGACGCCGCCGACGAGGCGCAGCGTGGCAGGCAGCTGCAGCGCCAGCTGCAGCACACTGCCCAGCACCGCTCCCCACGCCAAAGCCACGACCAGGTCCATCTCCGCCAGGATCCCGCCGAGGGTCACGAGGGTGGCGATCTGTGCGATGTTCCACAGCGATGGTGCCGCGTAGGAGAGGAAGAAACGACGATGCGTGTTGAGGATACCGAGGCACCACGCCGACAGGATCAGGATGCCCGACATGGGGAACATGATCCTGACCAGCGTGATGGTGAGGGTGCGGCGGTCCCCGTCGAATCCCGGGGCGACGAAGTCCGTGATGATTGGGGCCAGGAGGACGCCGATCAGGGCCAGCACCGCGGTGAGCAGCACCAGGATCGACGCGATCACGCTGGTGAGGCGCCGCGCGGCCTCGGTCTCGCCCCGCTCGATCATCCCGGCGTATACCGGAATCAGCGACGCGGAGAGCGTTCCCTCTCCCAGTAGGTTGCGGATGACGTTGGGGATGCGCAGCGCGGCCCGGAACGCGTCCGCGGGCACGCCGTCGCCGAAGTAGTGGGCGAAGACGCGCTCCCGGACGAACCCGAGAATGCGGCTGAGCAGGATCCCGGTGCCGACCCGGGCCGCGAGACGGCCCTGCGACGGGGGCACGCGGCTATGGAGTGGGCGGGGCGAGCCGGTTGGGCGGCTCGCGACGCTCCGGGTCCTCGAGCAGCCGCTGGAGGAACTGCGTCTCGTCCCGGAGACCCTCGAGGGAGCGGGACAGGTCGTCCACCTCGTCCTCCAGCGTTACGAGGCGCTTGGTGAGATCCTCCAAGAGGCGATCCCGCTCCGGGCTGAGGCGGTCGGCCTCCCGGGCTCGCTCCCGCAGCCGTGGGACGTCGAACGCGAACACGAGGATCGGGATCAACAGCGCTAGCAGCAGAACGGCGAGCCCGAGCGGCCATATCATGAGGCGATTCTACCGGTCGTGTGGTGGGGATTCAAGCTCGGGAGCCGCCGAGCGGCACGCCTCGAGGGCCCCGTCCAGGAAGGCCGGTCCGTAGCGCACCAGGTACGGCACCGTGTTGTACACCCGCTCCTGCGGCTTCCCGCGGGGGAACAGGCTGCGTCGCGCCTTGGCGATCTGCTGCACGACGATCTCGTTCTTCTTCTTGAGGTGGGCCACGAGCCGCTTCTCCAGCCCGCCCACCCCGGCCAGGGCGCTGTTCCGCGCCGACTGCGCCGCCTTCCCCAGCGTTGGGTCCACCGCTATCGCCGCCTGCTCCAGCCGCTCGTACTCCTGGGCCAGGGATCCACGCAGGGCGTCGAGGGCGGTCCGCGCCTCGTCGGGCATCTCGTTTCGTACCAGGGAGGCCTCGAGCCGGCCCTCCGGACCCGCCAACTCCTCGGCGCCGATGCCGTACCGGTCGAGCACCTTGGCTACCCGTGCCTCGATGAAGCGGGCCGACCACCGGGCCACGGGCCGTTGGGGAACGATCTCCAGGGCCTCGTAGATGGGGTCGGCCTGCGGCAGGTACTGGAGCTCCGCGGGTCCCGCCACGTATGCCAACGTCGGCAGCAACGCCGCCTCGATGGCGGGTCGGGAAAGAACGTTGGGCGAGAGCCGCTCCGGCTCGGTCTCGGCCAGGCTCCGCACGTCCGCCAGACTCCACGCCCGCTTGGCGCGGCGCGTCCGGAATCCCGAGCCGTCCACCACCAACCGGTCCCTGCCGGCTTCGTCCTCGAGCAGCACGGGCGTCGTGCCGTCCCCGACCGTCACGGGGACCGCCTGCCCCGCCTCCGCGAGGGCTGCGGCCCGGGCGGAGAGAGACCGGTCCATGGCGCCGGCCCCCTCGAGCAGCCGCAGCAGGTGGGGTGCCATCGCTCCCTTGGCCGCGGGGTGGGTGGTGCGGAGCACGACGAGTCCGCGTGGGCCCAGCAGCTCGGCCAATGCATCCGCGAAGGCCGAGGCGAGATCCTGCTCCGGGCGGTAGTGCCGGTTCAGCCAGTCGAAGACGTCCTGACGGAATTCCGTTTCGGGCGTGGCGCGGCCGACGGTCTCGAGCACCTCGGCGATCTCCGCGCCCAGCGGCTCCCGGTAGAGGGGGAGCGAAGGCGCTTCCGGCGCGCGGCTCCGCAGCAGCACCTGCTCGATCTCATGGTCCATCGTGAGCAGGTTGAAGTGGTTTGCCTCCTGGAAGTCGTGGTCGTCACCGGCCACCCAGAAGACCGGCACCACGGTTCGCTCCAGCGCCGCCTCCAACGCGCTGGCCAGTGTGATCGCGCTGAGTGCTTTGTAGATGGTGAACAGCGGGCCGGTGAGGAGCCCGGGCTGCTGGCCTGTAGTGATGCAGAGCGCGCCCTCGGTGAACAGTCGCTCGAGGTTGGCCCCGGCTGGTCCATGGGCAACGAACGCCTCCCGCAGTGCGGGATCGGGGCGCCGGTCGGCCGTTCGCAGTCGCCGGCTCACGTCGAGCCGTACCGCTGGCGCGATGGGAGTCGTCTCGAAGCGGAGCGTCATGGCCGGTCCGCGATCAGGATGGCCCGGGGTGCGTCGGTCCCCAGGGGACCGCCCCGGTAGTCTCCCAGGCGCTCCCGCACAGTGAGCCCCGCGTCGGTGAGCATGGCCTCCAGCTCCTGTGGCGAGAACAGCCTCACCCGCTCCACGAAGCTCCGCCCGTCATTCACCAGGTGGATCTCCTTGATCACGAAGCGATCGTCGTCGGAAATCCGCCGCTCGACGGCGATACGCTGCTCCCCCACTTCGCGCTCCTCGTGGGGCACCAGATTGGTGCGGACCGCGTCGGCATGGAGGTAGTCGAGCACGAACGTGCCCCCTGCGCTCAGCGCTGCGGCCGCGCCCTCGAGCACCGCTCGGTGCTCCGCGTCGTCCGCGAAGTAGCCGAAGCTCGTGAACAGGTTCACCACGAGGTCGAACGATCTGTCCCGGAACGGCAACCTCCGCTTGTCCCCCCGGACCAGGGCCATGGCCGGTCCGCGGCGGTGCCGCGCGCGGACCAGGAGTGGCATTGAGAGATCGAACCCCACGACCCGGGCACCGCGTTCGGCGAACCGCGCTGCGTGTCGCCCCGAGCCGCAAGCCAGGTCCAGCACGCGTCGCCCCTCGTAGGGGGCGTAGCGCGCGAGCAGGGCAGCCAACTGCCGGGCGTCCTCATCGTCCCTGTGCGGATAGAGCTGCAGGTACTCCTCGCCGAACCACTGCTCGAACCACTCGGTCACGCGCCGGTTCCCTTGTGATACGGTTCACCCCGCAGGATGGTGAAGGCACGATAGACCTGCTCGGTGAGGACGACGCGGGCCAGTTCGTGTGGTAGGGTGAGGGGCGAGAGGCTGATGGTTCCCTCGGCACGCTCCAGTACGCACGGGTGGAGCCCGTGCGCACCGCCGATGATCAGCGCCACGTCCCGGGCCTGTTCTTGCCAGGAGGCCAGCGACTGGGCGAGGTCCTCGCTCGTGATGGCTCTGCCGTCACGGGTCAGGGCGAACCCGCGCGCCCCCTTCGGTACGGCCTCGAGGAGGGCTTCACCCTCGAGCCGCCGCACGGTGTCGGGGTCGCGCGCCCGGCGGCCTGCCTCTCGGACTTCCCTGACTTCGAACCGGGTGTACCGGCGGAGCCGCGCGGCGTAGCCGTCACACGTGTCTCGCAGGGCCGCATCCCGCAGGCGCCCCACCGCGACCAGGTAGAGGACCATTAGGCATACAGCCCGCGCAACCGGTGCACCGCGGCGACTCGCTGGATGGCCAGCATGTAGGAGGCGACGCGCATGTTCACCGAGTGGCGCTGGGCGACGCTCAGTACGTCCTGAAATCCCTGCTGCATGATGGACTCGAGCCGCTCGACGACCATGGGCTCGTTCCAAAAGTACCCCATGCGGTCCTGCACCCACTCGAAGTAACTCACCGTCACGCCGCCCGCGTTGGCGAGGATGTCGGGAATGACGAAGACGCCCTGCTCCTCGAGGATCCGGTCGGCGCCCGCGGTGGTGGGGCCGTTGGCGCCTTCGCAGATGATCTTGGCCTTGATCTCGTGAGCGTTCTTGCGGGTGATGGCGTTCTCGACGGCCGCCGGCAGGAGCACATCGACGTCGAGACTGAACAGCTGCTCCGGCGGTATGGCTTCGGCGTTGGGGTAGCCGCTGAGGTACTTGTGATCCCGCACCCAGTCGATCGCGTTCTCGATGAGAATCCCGTTGGGGTTGTAGATCGCGCCGGAGAGGTCGCTCACAGCGACGACGGTGAGCCCTTCCTGCTCCAGCAGCTGTGCGGCGATCGACCCGACGTTGCCGAACCCCTGGACGGCCAGCTTGGTGCCTCGCAGCGGCAGACCCAGGTGCCTGAGTGCCTGCTTCGTGGCGATCATGCAGCCCCGCCCCGTCGCCTCGCGCCGGCCCAGGGAGCCGCCCATCTCCACCGGCTTGCCTGTCACCACCGCGGTCACGGGATGACGCTGGTGCATGGAGAACGTGTCCATGATCCAGGCCATCACCCGCTCGTTGGTGTTCACGTCCGGCGCCGGTATGTCCGACTCGGGTCCCAGGTGTTCCAGGATGGCCGACGTAAAGCGCCGCGTGATGCGCTCGAGCTCGCTGATGGAGAGCGTGGTGGGGTCGCAGACCACGCCTCCCTTTGCACCACCGAAGGGGATGTTCACCACGGCACACTTCCAGGTCATCCAGGCCGCCAACGCGTTGACTTCGTCCAGTGTGACCCGGAGATCGAAGCGGATCCCACCCTTGCCCGGGCCCCTGGCCGTGTTGTGGATCACCCGGTAGCCCGTGAACACCTCCACCTCTCCGTTGTCTCGCTGAATCGGCACGGCGGCGATGATCTGCTTCTCGGGATGTCGCAGCATCCGGTAGATCCCGGGATCGAGGTCCACCAGCTCGGCGGCGTAGTCGAACCGCGCCATCATCGCCTCGAACGGATTGTCCTCGTCGAGGTGCGGGTCCTTGTCGCGTCCCAGGATGTCTTGGGCGGTACCTGCGGGATCTCGGGTCGTCGTTCCGTCGCTCATGAGGTACTCGGGCTCCTACCGCACCCTTGCGCTATTCGGTTCAGGCCAAGAGTTCCGTGATGTCGGTGGCGACGGTATCCAGGGCCGTCTCCACCGCCCCGCGGCCGAGCTCCCAGCGCAGCTCGAGGGACGCTACCAGCGGTTCCGGGGTGTCCGATGGCCAGCTGCTGCGCAGCTTGGTCGCATCCTTCTCGGTGACTACAACGTAATCAACTGCGCCGGACGCATGGAGCAGACGCTGGACGTCACCCGCCCGGTAATGGTGGTGGTCGCGCCAGGCGAGGAGCCGCACGTCGGCACCCATTCGCCTGCACTGGGCCGCGAAGCTCTCGGGATCGCCGACGCCGGCGGCCGCGAGCACTCGGCGGCCGGCGATGCACTCGACGCCGGTCCGGTGGCCGCTGAGCAGTCCCTGGAAGCCCATGATGCCCAGATGCGCGATGGCGAGCCTGGCTCGGGGCGCCGCCTGGCGGGCCCGCTCCGCCACCGCCAGGGCGGTGGTGCGGTCCGCGCGCTTGCGCGTAACGACGATGACATCAGCCCGTCCGAGGGCCGACCAGCCCTCCCGCCAGGGGCCGGCAGGGAGCGTCCACCGCACGGCCCTGCTCGACTCTGCACTCACTACCGCGATGTTCAGGTCCCGCGCCACGTCGAGACGCTGGTAGGCGTCGTCCAGGATCACGACGTCGGCGCCTCGTGCCACTGCCCGGTCGGCAGCCGCCAGGCGATCTGCGTCCTCCTCGACAATGGCGTCCGGTACCAGCGCCCGGTGCACCTGGCCCTCATCGCCGCCGTATCCCCGGAGCACGATGGCGGGCTTGAGGCCCGTGCCGGCGTAGTAGCCGGCGATCCACGCTGCCAGCGGGGTCTTGCCCGAACCGCCCACCGTCAGATTCCCGACGGCCACAGTGGGGACCGGTGGAGCCCCCTGGGACAGCAGCCCTGTGCGGTAGGCCCGGGCCCTGGCGGCCTGGGTGAGCCGGTAGACCAACGCCGGTGGCAGGAGCACGAGGCGGGCGAGGCGTGCCGGTATGGTTCGCTTGACCCACAGCCACCGGGTCACGATGCGCACTGGGCCCACTCCTCCGCTCGGTGCAGCTCCGCCTCGAGCCGCCGCCGTCCCTCGGTGAGCCCGCCCGCGCCACGCGCCACGCGGAACGGCTCGCCGTACACGATGCGGACCCGGGAGAATGGTCTGGGAACCATGAAGGAATCCCACGAGCCCGCCCGCCACGCCGCCGAGGCTGCGGCAGCAACCGGCACGAGGAATGCCCCGCCGTGCTGAGCCGCCGCCACGGCGCCGCCCTTGGCGACCCGAGCGGGCCCCCTGGGCCCGTCCGGCGTGAAGGCCGCTTCTCCCCCCTGGGCGAGGTCCCGGACCACGGCCTTGAGCCCCGCGACGCCGCCCCGAGTGCTGGATCCGCTCACTATCCGGTAGCCCCAGCGCCGGGCCGCCCCGGCAAGCCGGGTGCCGTCGCGGTGCCCGCTGACCAGCAGCGCGATCCCCCTACCCCGGCGATGCCACAGGGGAACCAGCAGGAGCCCATGCCACACCGCGTAGACCAGCGGCGCGCCCGCTGCATGCAGACCACGCAGGTGCTCCTCGCCCCGCACTTCGAGCCTCCAACTCCTGGCGAGTGCCGTGGCGCACCACCGCACCGCTCCCTCCAGCGGGCTCCACCTCAAGCCGCGATCTCTGTGATGAGGCCTGCCACGCGACGGGCCGCCCCCGGACGCCCCAGTGCGGCCCGCACGGCTTCGAATCCGGCTCGCTGTCGCCTCGCCGCCGGCCCGGCCCCGTCCAGCAGCGGGAGCGCCGCTTCGGCCAGCGCCTTGGGAGCGGCATGGGTCTGGAGTAGCTCCGGAGCCACCTCCCGGCCGGCAATCAGATTGACCAGGCCGACGTGGGGGACGCGCACCAGCCGGCGGGCCAGGGCGTAGCTTGCCGGGTGGAGGCGATAGCCCACGACCATGGGCATCCCGGCAAGGGCTGCCTCCAGGGTGGTCGTTCCCGACTTGCACAGGCCGGCGTCGGCCGCCGCGAGCACGACCGCCGGGTCTCCCCTCCAGTACCGGAAGGAGTCGTCACGCCGATCGATACCGCACGGTGCCTCCGCCACCACCACCTCCAGGCTTCCCACCTCCCGCCGCACGCGCTCTGCCGCCGCACGAAACACGGGCCACAGCCGCCGGATCTCAGTCGGTCGGCTGCCGGGGCACAGGGCGAGGACCGCCGCACGGGCGGAGACACCCAACGCGCGCCGCGCGGCGTCGCGCTCCGGCGCCGGGGGACGATCCAGCAGGGGGTGTCCCACGAAGCTGGTGGGAACGCCGCGCTCGGTGAAGAACGGCTCCTCGAACGGGAGAATGACAGCCAGGCGTCCCACCCGATTCCGCAGGGCGGAAACACGCCACGGTCCCCAGGCCCAGATCTGGGGGGCGATGTAGTACAGCACGGGCACTCCGCTCTGCGCCGCGGCGCGCGCCAGCCGTAGATGGAAACCGGGATAGTCGACCAAGACGGCTGCGTCGTAGCGGCCGGCGGCGAAGCGTCGCTTGAGACGCTGCAGCAACCCGATGTGCGTGGGGAGCGCGTGCAGGGCCTCGGCCAGGCCCACGGCCGAGAGGTGTTCCATGCGTGCCAGGAGCGATGTCCCTGCTGCCTCCATCTGCGGTCCGCCCACGCCCTCCACCAGCACCTCGGGCTCCGCCGCCCTCAGGGCGCGTATTACGGCTGCGGCATGCGCGTCTCCCGAGGGCTCCCCGGCCGAGACGAAGACTCGCCTCACACGAGGACCCCGCGCTCGGTGCTGGCCACGAACTCCACCAGGTGCGCGACCTCCCCGATCAGATCGGGGTCGCGACGGAGGCGTTCCGCGGCTTCCGCAGTCGTCAGATCGGAGTTGAACAGCAGCCGGTAGGCGTGCTTCAGCGCCCCGCGCACCTCCTGCGAGAAGCCGGCGCGGGTGAGGCCAATGGTGTTGATGCCGTACAGCTTGAGCGGGGTCCCTGCGGCCCGGGTGTAGGGCGGGACGTCCTGCGGCACCCGGGAGCCGCCGCCTATGTAGGCGTGCGTGCCGATCCGCACGAACTGGTGAACGGGACAGAGGCCGCTCACCGTGGCGTGCGGCTCGATATGCACGTGGCCCGCCAGTTGGACGGCGTTCGCCAGCGTGACATCGTCCTCGATCACGCAGTCGTGGGCCACGTGTACGTAGGTCATGATGAAGCAGCGGCTCCCTACCCGCGTGACGCCGGTGGCCGGCGTGCCGCGGTGCAGGGTCGAGAACTCCCGGATCACGGTCTCGTCGCCCACCTCCAACAACGTCTCCTCACCGCCGTACTTCCGGTCCTGCGGCGCCGCGCCCAGGACGGTTCCTGGCCCGACCGAGCAGCGCGCCCCGAGTCGGGTGTTCTGCTCGATCACGGCGTGCGGGCCGATGTTGCAGCCCTCGCCGATATGCACGCGCGGGCCAATCACGGCATACGGGCCGACGAATACGTCGGCCCCCAGCTCGGTATCGGGATCGATGATTGCGGTGGGGTGAACGCGAGCCGTCATCGGTCCATGATTGCCGCCATCATCTCGGCTTCGGCTACGGGCTGACCGTCTACGTAGCCCACGCCCCGCATGCGGCACCGTTTGCCGCGGAACTGCAGCATCTCGAGCTCGAACCGCAACTGGTCGCCGGGAATCACCGGCTTGCGGAACTTGACGTTGTCGATGGACATGAAGTAGACCACCTTGCTCTCCGGGTCGTCTACTTGGTCCATCAACATCATCCCTCCGGTCTGGGCCATCGCCTCGACGATCAGGACACCTGGCATGACGGGGTGGTCGGGGAAGTGCCCGGGGAAGAACGGCTCGTTGATGGTGACGTTCTTGATGCCGACGATGCGTTTTCCGGTCTCGAGCTCGACGATCCGATCCACCAGGAGAAACGGGTAGCGGTGCGGCAGCACGCCAAGGATCTCCTGTATCCCCGCGATGGCGGGGGTGGTGCGGGTTACCGCCCGCCGGATCATTCGGGCCAGGGCGATGTTACCGCTGTGCGACGGACGGAAAGCGACGACGTCGGCGAGGATCCTTCCTCCCAGGAGCGCGAGGTCGCCCAGCAGGTC
Organism: Gemmatimonadota bacterium; assembly: GCA_039591655.1. GTDB lineage: Bacteria > Gemmatimonadota > Gemmatimonadetes > Gemmatimonadales > GWC2-71-9 > WVYX01. The sequence continues at coordinate 24,388 of JBDHDE010000022.1, read as the reverse complement.
CACTGCCTTGTGACGCACGAACTCGTCGCCCCACCGGAGTTCCGTGCCGACAACGTCGGTCTCTGACAGAACGATCGTGTTCTCCTCGGATGCTCCCAACGCGAGTCCCCGCTCTCGCAGCGCCTTGGCCTCCGCCCGGAAGCCAAAGGTGCGCGCCCGGGCGAGCTCCGACGCGAAAGCGTCGGGGGTGACGTCGTAACATCCCGACTGGCGGCCGATCGAGGGGTGGTCCCACTCGATGGTCACGGTCAGCCGGAGCCCGTCGCTCGGAGCCACGAGGTAGACCGCGTCCCCATCCCGCACAACCAGAGGGGCCGATACACGGTACGTCGTGGGGCTCCCGCCGACGTCGGCCACGCCGGCCGCGGCGATTGCGTCGGCATAGGCGGCGGCGCTCCCGTCCGCCGTGGGAGGCTCGGGACCGTCGAGCTCGACCACCAGGTCGTCGATGCTGTGACCGGCCGCGGCAGCCAGCACGTGCTCGACCGTGTGAACGGCAGCGTCTCCTTCACCCAGGCTGGTTCGGCGATCCAGGTTGCCGACGCTCTCCAAGCGCGCAGGAATCTCCACCGGCGGGTCGACGTCGACACGCCGGAACACGATGCCGCTCCCGGCTTCGGCGGGCTTGAGGGTGGCCGTCGTGTCCGCACCGGTGTGGAGGCCCCGGCCGGTGACGGACGCGGGCGTCGAGATCGAGCGTCTACCTTGCGTCATCGCGCGAGATCATCCTTTCCAGTGTATCCACGAGGGGCGCCAATCGGGCCAGGGCCGCTGTCTGGCGGAGCACCGCCCGGTGGTTACGGGCTGGGTATCCCGAAACGGTCGCGCCGGGAGGAATGTCGCCGATTACCCCGCTCTGCGCGGCGACGCGGGCGCCCCGCCCCACCCGCAGATGATCGGCGAGCCCCGCCTGGCCCGCGAGCGCCACGTCGTCCTCCACTACACTGCTTCCGGCGATGCCGACCTGGGCCATGATGACGCACCGGGCGCCGACGCGGACGTTGTGGGCCACCTGCACCAGGTTGTCGATCTTCGTGCCCGGCCCGATCACGGTGTCGTCCAGGCTGCCCCGGTCCACGGTGGTGTTGGCGCCCACCTCGACATCGTCGCCGATCACGCAACGTCCCACCTGCGGGATCGGCTGGTGGCCGCCGTCGATTCGCGTGAAGCCGAACCCCTTGCCGCCCACACGCGCGCCGGCCCGTACCAAGACTCGGTCTCCCAGTACGCTGCCGGAGTGGACCACGGCATGCGCCTCGATGCGGCAGGCGCTGCCAACGGCGACATCGTCTTCGAGCACCGCGTGATCTCCCACGACGCAGCCGTCCCCGAGCCGTACGTTGCGGCCCAACGTCGCGCCGGCTCCGACGGCGATCCGTCCGGTCCAGCGCGTCCCGCGACCGATGCGCGCCGAGGGATCCACGCCCCAACGAGGTGGTGCCTCCGGGAAGAGCGCATGGAGGATGCGCGCCATGGCGCGCGCCGGATCCTCCACCACGATGCGCGTCGCGGCCCCGGGGCTCTCGCGTCGGTAGGCGGGCGAGAGCAGCACCGCGCCCGCAGCAGTGCCTGCAAGGTATGGTCGGTATCGGGGCGAAACAAGAAAAGCGAGCTCGCCGGGGCCGGCCCGCTCCAGTGGGGCGACTCCGGCGAGCATGACGTCGTGTCGTCCGATGACCTCGCCGCCAACCAGTTCCGCGATCTGGCCGGCGGTCAGACCAGACCGGGGGCGCAACGCCGAGCTACTGACTCTCGCCCGTGAGACGAGTAACGACCACGGGCGTGAGGTCGAGAAGGGGATCGGCGGAGATGATGTTGTTCCCCGGTGCGGAGACGTCGAATACGACGGCGATGTTGCGTTCGGCTCGTATGCCGTCGATCACACGCTGGATTCGATCCTCCAAGGGACCGATCAAATCCTGCTGCCGTTGCGTGAGCAGGACTTGGAGCTCGGAGGTCCGCTGCTCGAGCTGCTGCTGCAGGAGCTGCAGATCCTGCGTTCTCTCCTGCCGGGCCGTAGGCGACAGCACGATCGATTGCTGGTTGAACGCGGCGACGGCCGAGTCCAGCGTCTGCTGCAGCTGCTGCACCTCGGCACGGTACCCCGCCATCTCCGTGTTGAACGTGGACTCTGCCTGTATGAACCCAGGCGTCTGGCGGAGCACGATCTCACTGCTCACGTAGGCGAGTGTCCCACCCTGCGCCGGCTGGGACGCGGTCGGGATCGCGGCGATACCCACCACGACCATCACGGCCAGTGCGGCCAGTCCCCAACGAGCCATCTTACGCTCCAGATGCATGGTCATAATCCGTGTTTAGAAGATGTTGCCGAGTCTGAAATGTAGCTTCCACCCGGGGTCGGGATTGCCGGCGAGGTCGACCCGATCCCAGCCATATGCGTAGTCTACTCCAATAGGACCAAGCGGGCTGATCAAGCTGGCCCCGATGCCCGCGCCGCGGAACATGCGGGTCGGATTGACCTGCCCCGCACGGGCCCAGACGTTGCCCGCGTCGTAGAACACGCTGAAGTACATCGATTGGCTGAGCCGGAAGCCGAGCTCGCCGCTCAAGGCCACGTATGAGGCGCCAAACGCGTCGACGGTGCTGGCCTGCTGTCCCGACGCCGTTGGATCGTATCCGCGTGGCGTGATTGAGAACTCCTCGTAACCGCGCAGTGGGATGCCGAACTGCACGCCGCCCATGGAGAACAACTGGCGGAAGTGCGGTCCCGCGTCGCCCCACACGGCTCCGATCTGTCCCCGGAGCCCCAGCACGACAGTCATGGGAGCGGCCATCGGGTCGTCACCGCCCAACCGCATCAGCGGCGTATACCACCGCCCCTCGAAGGTGGCGCGTTGGAAGTCGCCGCTCCCGCCCAGGAACCCGCCGCCCTGTCCAACGGTGAACCGGTGGAGGGCGCCGCCCGTGGGGAACGGCAGGCCGATCCGCGTGTCACGCACCAGCGTCAGTGTGGCCATGGAGAGCACGCAGCCGTCGCAGACGAAGCGTGACGCCAGAGTGGGGGAGTCGAAGTCGCTCCGCTCCAAGGTGTAGGAAACCAGCAGCCTGGTGAAGCGGGATCCGCGCCACGGGAACCCGACCTGCAGGCTCACACCCCGGGAGCTGATCCGGCCGAGGTCGGCCACGGTGTACCGGAGGCGTGAGCTGTGGAGCGAGATCGATCCGGAGATCAGGCTTCCCTTCAAGGCGGGGTCTTGATACGAGATGTTGAAGTTGTTGATGTTGCGGCCGAACTGCCATTGGAAGCTGGCACGTTTGCCCTGCCCGAAGAGGTTGGGCTCGTCCAAGCCAATGAACCCGCCGAGTCCGGTTCCCTGGCCCACCGAGGCGCCGAAGTTGACGCTCCCAGTGTGCCGTTCCTTCACGTGGAAGACGACGTTGACGTCACCCTGCTGGTTCGCCTGCTCTGTTCCAGGGATCGGAAGCGGCTGCTCAAAGAAGCCCAGATTGGAGATCCGTTGGTACGACTGGATCAGGGCCTCCTGACGCATCACATCACCCGGCACAATGAGGATCGCGCGGCGAATCACGTCGTCATGCGTGACGGTGTTGCCACGGATGAGCACTTTGTTGACGACGGCCGGCTGGCGCTCGATGATCTGCCAGCGGAGGTCCACGAGGTTGCGTCCGTCCTCGGTGGTGCGCCGCGCAATCGACGGCTGCACCTGCGCGTAGATGAAGCCGTTGTTCAGGTAGAGGTTGCGCACCTGCATCGTGGCTTCGTCCCAATCGTCCTGATTGAATACGGCGGGTCCTTCCTGCGTGCCCCCGAGCCCCAGAAAGCCCGTCGTTCGTCGGCCGAATGGGTAGTAGCGCTCGATCTGGCCCGAGGAGAACTGGCGGTTGCCGACCACTTCGAAGGTGCCGACCTCGTACTGTTCACCCTCCCGCACACGGAGCACCAGCGTGCCTTTGCCGGTGTTCCGGTTGACGATGAGCGTGTCGGAGACCACCTGAAAGTCGATGTAGCCTTTGGAGGCGTAGAACGAGGGGATGCGTTCGCGGAGGTCCCGTTCCAGCACGTCCTCGTTGTAGTCCCCATTGCGCCACCACCAGAAGCCCTCCGGCTTGGTGCGCATCTTCCCGACGACCTCCTGGTCGAGGAGCTCCTCGTTTCCGTCGATGACGACCTCCGCCACCTTCACACGCCGCCCCTCATCGATTGCGAAGACCACCTGAAGCGTGGAGTCCTGCTGTACGACCTGTTCCACTGCCACCTGGGTGAGGTAGAAACCCTCTTCTTTATACAGGGAGTCGATCGATGCGCGGGATCGGGCCGCCAGCGCAGGATCGTAGGGACGTCCGGCGAGCAGCTGCACGCGACCGCGGACCCGGCGCGCGGATACCTCTTGGGCACCGCGGACGGTCCAGCCGGTGAGCATGGGGCGCTCCACCAGCACGAACCGCAGTACTTCCTTGCCACCCACCCGGCCCTGAAGGGCGAGCACTTCCTGGAACTGCCCCGTGGCATACAGGGCGACGATGGCCCGCTGCAGGTCGCGGTAGTTGATCTCCTCCCCGATGGGGACGCCGGCGCTGGCGATGACCGTCTCCCTGGAGATACGGCGAGTTCCCTCGACGGCGATGCTGTCGACGATGATGGGACCCGGACCGGGCTCCTGTGCGGCGGCGGTCGAGGCGACCGCGAGGCTCAGCAGCGCGGTGACGGAGAGTCGTGCCATCGCTACGTCTTGGAACCCGACAGCGCCCGGAAGACCAGCTTCTCGCCGTCCGGGCTGACGTCGATCTCGATCTCGTCGCCCGGTGCGAACTCGCCCATCAGGATCTTGTCCGAGAGCGGGTCCTCCACGAAGCGCTGAATCGCCCGCTTGAGCGGCCGCGCACCGAACGACTCGTCGTAGCCGTGATCCACGAGGAAGCCGGTCGCCGCGTCGGTGCGGCTGAGGCGGTAGCCCTCGGGAGCGATACGCTCCCCGACCTGCCGGAACATGATCCCCACGATTTCGGCGATGTGGTCCCGGCTGAGGGCGTGGAACACGATCACCTCGTCGAGGCGGTTGAGGAACTCGGGGTTGAACACCCGGTTGACCTCGTCCCGCACCTTCTGTTCCATCTGCTCGAACGACGCCTGCGGATCTGGCTGCTCGAAGCCCAGCGCCTTGCCCTTGGAGATGTCGCGCCCGCCGATGTTTGACGTCATGATCACGACCGTGTTCTTGAAATCGATCTTTCGGCCGTAGTTGTCCGTCAGGTGTCCCTCGTCGAGCACCTGGAGGAGGATGTTGAAGACATCGGGGTGTGCCTTCTCGATCTCGTCCAGCAACACCACGGAGTACGGCTTGCGCCGCACGGCCTTGGTGAGCGCGCCCGAATCCTCGTATCCCACATACCCCGGAGGCGCGCCGATGAGCCGGCTCACGCTGAACTTCTCCATGTACTCCGACATGTCGACCCGGATGAGGGCTTGGTCGTCGGCGAACAGGAACCGGGCGAGCGCCCGTGCCAGCTCGGTCTTGCCCACGCCGGTGGGGCCGCAGAACACGAAGGTGCCGATGGGCCGGCGGGGGTCCTTGAGCCCGGCCCGAGAGCGCCGGATGGCCCGCGAGATCGAGTCGATGGCCTGGTTCTGCCCGACGACCTGGTAGTGCAGCTCCTCTTCCATGCGGAGCAGTCGCTGCGTCTCGGCTTCCTGGAGGCGGGTGACCGGAATGCCCGTCCACCGGGAGACGATGAACGCGATGTCCTCTTCGGCTATCGTAGGCCGGTGCTGTTGCCGTTCCCGCTCCCATTCCTCCTGCCGCTTGCGGATCTCCGCCTGGAGCTCGCGCTCCTGATCGCGCAGGGCGGCCGCGCGCTCGAAGTTCTGGTCGCGCACGGCCTCTTCCTTGTCGCGATTGATGGCTTCGAGGCGGTCCTTGAGGCTGGAGACCTCGGGGGGCGGCACCTGCGCTGCGAGGCGCGCCCGGGCGGATGCCTCGTCGATCACGTCGATCGCCTTGTCGGGCAGGAATCGGTCGGTGATGTAGCGTTCCGAGAGGCGCGCCGAGTTCTCCAACGCCAGATCGGGGATGACCACCCGATGGTGGTCCTCGTAGCGCTGCCGCAGGCCCTTGAGGATCTCGATCGTCTCATCCACGGTGGGCGGATCGACGATGACCGTCTGGAAGCGTCGCTCGAGGGCGCCGTCCTTCTCGATGTACTTGCGGTACTCGTTGAGAGTGGACGCACCCACGCACTGGAGCTCGCCCCGGGCCAGCGCGGGCTTGAGCATGTTGGAGGCGTCGATAGCGCCTTCGGCGGCGCCGGCGCCCACCAAAGTGTGGAGCTCGTCGATGAAGAGAACGACGTTCTTGTTCTGGGCGATCTCGTTCATCACGGCCTTCAACCGCTCCTCGAACTGGCCGCGGTACTTCGTTCCGGCAATCACCGCTGCCATATCGAGCGCCAGCACGCGATGACTCGCCAGTGACTCGGGACTGTTGCCGGCGGCGATGAGTTGGGCCAGACCTTCCACGATTGCGGTCTTGCCCACGCCCGCCTCACCGATCAGCACCGGGTTGTTCTTCTTGCGGCGCGACAACACCTCGATGACCCGCTCGATCTCCTGGGTACGGCCGATCGTGGGATCGAGCTGCCCCTCGCCGGCCAGGGAGGTGAGATCTCGGCAGAAATGGTCCAGGGCCGGAGTCTTGGACTTCTTCTCGGAGCGAGGTGCCGCGCCCCCGGGTGGCGCGCCCTTGCCCGCGGGCGGCATGTCGGAGCCCAACAGGCGGAGGGTCTCGGCGCGCGCCTGCTCCAGGTTCACGCCGGCATCGGCCAGCACCTGGGCCGCGATGCCCTTCTCCTCACGCAGCAGGCCGAGTAACAGGTGCTCGGTGCCGACGTAGGAGTGGTTCAGCTCCCGCGCCTCACTCATCGCCAGCTCGAGCACCTTCTTGGCCCGGGACGTGTACGGGAGATCGGGACCTTCGGGCGCCGGTGCCTTCCCCTTCTTCACCGTCTCCTCGATCTTCTGTTGGATCTCATCGAGGTCGACGTTGAGGTTCGTGAGGACCGCCGCCGCTACACCCTCCCCCTCGCGAATCAGGCCCAGCAGTATGTGCTCGGTGCCGACGTACTCGTGGTGGAGCCGTGCAGCCTCCTCCCGCGCCATCTGCAGGACCTTTCGCACTCGATCGGTGAAGTTGTACCCGTTCATTGCTCTGTCGACTTACGCTCCATGGTTGTGCGGCCCACTATCCGGAAGTCGTCCCGTTACCGTCGGGCCGCCGGCTGGCGTCCGCTTCCAGCAACATCCGCACGTACGAGGCGCGACTGACGGGAAGCTCCGGGTCCGAGGGGTGACATCCCTCGCGTTGCGCCAGGTGTGCGGGCTGCGTGAATATCAGCAGCTTGTTCAGTGTGTATACACTCACGTCGTCGATCAAGTTCAGTCCGACCCCCAGCCGCACGCCGCTCAACAGGTTCATCGTCTCTTCGAACGATAGACTGCGGGCGTAGCGCAACAGTCCATACGCGCGCCACACCTTGTCGGCGATCACGGCGGGAGCCTCCCGCTCCAGGACCTCGCGGGCCTGCATCTCGTACTCGATGACCTGAAGCACCATTTTGTCCAGGTGGTCGATGAGCTCTTCCTCGCGCTTCCCGAGTGTCGTCTGGTTGGAGAGCTGGAAGAAATTCCCGACCACCTCGCTCCCCTCGCCGTACAGCCCGCGGAACGTCAACCCGACCTGCGAGAGACCCTGGAGGACCTTGGCGATTTCCTTGGTGAGGACGAGGCCTGGTAGGTGGATCAGGACCGATGCTCGCAGCCCCGTTCCCGCATTGGTCGGGCACGCGGTAAGGTAACCAAACTCCGGGTGGAACGCGACGGGAATCCGCGCGCCCAGCTCGGAGTCGAGCCGCTCCAGCTCCGTGTAGCATGCTTCCAGCCCGAACCCCGACTGGAGGCTCTGGAGGCGGAGATGGTCCTCCTCGTTGACCATGATCCCCAGGCTGCCGTTGGAAAGGAGCGCCCCCGCGCGGCGCACCGGGTGGTCGCGGTCGAGACCAGCGAGCTCCCGGGAGATCATGTGCCGCTCGTGCAGGAGCTGGCGGTCCAGGCGATCCAACTCGCCCACGGGGAAGACGGCGCCTTCCGACAGCGACAGGGTCTGGCGCCCCGCCTCGACGATCTGGTCGCGCGTGACCTCCAGGTCGGTGTCGCTTGCGCGCACCGTGAACGCCATACCCTGGAGGTTGCGGGCGAGGCGCACGCGGGTGGACAGCACGATATGGCTCTCCGGACCGCTGGCGTCGAGCCATGTGATGCCGCCATCCGGAAGCAGGCTGAAGTCGAGCATCACTCCATACCCCGGATCTGGTCCCGTAGCTCGGCGGCCAGCTCGAAGTTCTCCGTCTCCACCGCGCGGCGCAGCTGCTCCCGGAGCTCCGCGAGCGTCCGCTGCGTGTCGTCGAACGGGGCCGTCGTGGCCGGGAGGTACACCTCTCCAACGTGTTGGCTCGAGCCGTGAATCCGGCGCAGCAGGTCGCGCAGGTGCTGCTCGAACGTGTCGTAGCAATGTGGGCAGCCGAGCCGTCCCGTCTCCCTGAAGTCCTGGAGCTTCGCGCCGCAAAAGCCGCAGCTCCGGTCGTCTACCCCCGGCGGCAGCGCCGCCGCGGCTCCCTGCCCCACCGAGGCGAGGAAGCCGGAGAGTGGGAGCTTGGTGACGCTGGCCCCCGTCTGGACGCCCTTCTCCGCGGCGCACTCCTCACACAGGTGCACGGTCGTCACCGAGTTGTCGACGATCTGCGTGAGGTGGATCGCAGCGGGACGCTCGTGGCAGTTGTCGCACTGCATTAGGGTACGACCTCGGCGGAGTTGACCGGCTGGAGGCGGCCGTCCTGCAGCAGCAGGGCGCGGTCGGCCCGCTGGGCCAGCGTCGGGTTGTGGGTGACGACAACCAACGAGGTCTCCAGGTCGCGCGCCAACGCGAACAGGAGGTCGTTGAGCCGATGGCTGTTGTAGTGGTCCAGGTTCCCGCTGGGCTCGTCGGCCAGCAACACCTTGGGATCGTGTACGACGGCCCGCGCCACTGCGCAGCGCTGCTGTTCCCCGCCGGAGAGCTGGATGGGCCGGTGCGCCATCCGGCCGGCGAGATCCACCGCCGCCAGTATCTCCTCGGCCCGCGCTTGGGCGCGCTCCTCGGACCAGCCTGCGATGAGAAGCGGCATCATGACGTTCTCGAGGGCCGTGAACTCCCGCAGCAGGTGATGGAATTGGAACACGAACCCCACCTGCCGATTGCGGAGCTCGTCGCGCTCCCGTCCGGTGAGCGACGTGAACGACGTGCCGTTCAGCCGGATGTCGCCACCGGTCGGCTCGTCCAGGGCGCCCAGCAGGTGCAGCAGTGTGCTCTTGCCGGCGCCGCTCGCGCCCACGATGGCCACCACCTCGCCGCGTCGGACCGTCAGGTCCACGTGGTTCAGCACCTCGACGAGGGCCAGGTCGCCACCGCGATACACTTTGCGGACCGCGTCCGCTTCGAGCACGGCGCTCATTCGTACCGGATCGCGTCTACCGGGTTGAGGGTCGCGGCCTGCCGTGCCGGGTAGAGCGTGGCCAGGGTGGCCACGGTGATACTGGCTACCAGGATGATCAGCAGGTCAGCCGGGTCCACGTGCACGGGGAGGTGGTCGATGAAGTACACCGACGGATCGAGAGCGACGATCTGCCGGCGGTCGACGACCCGGGCCAAGATGAGGCCCAGTCCCGTGCCCAGCACGGCGCCGACGACGCCGATCACGACGCCCTGCAGAATGAACACACGGCGCACCGAGCGGACCGGGAGCCCCATCGCGCGGAGGATGCCGATCTCCCGGGTCTTGTCCCGCACGAGCATGGTCAGCGTGCTGACGATGTTGAACGCCGCCACCACGACAATGAGGAGCAGGATCGTGCCCATGGCCAGCTTCTCGAGCTGAAGCGCCGAGAACAGCGAGGCGTTCTGGGTCTGCCAGTCCAGGGTGCGGTAGGGATAGCCCAGCTCGGCCTCAAGCTCCGCTCCCACCCGTGGGGCCTCCCAAGGGTCCTTGATGCGGACTTCCAGTCCGGTCACCGCCGCGCCCAATCCCGCGTACTCCTGTGCGAGTTGCCGGGGGAGCAACACGTACCCGTTGTCGTACTCGTACATGCCCGACTGGAACACTCCGGTGACCTCGAAGGTCCACCACTTGGGCACGAACGCCCCGAGGGCGGCGTTGAACCGGCTGCCCGCGGGCGACACCATGGTGACGGTGTCCCCGGGGAACGCCGTCATACGCTCCGCCAGGCGGCGCCCCAGCACGATCCCACCCTCCACGTCGGGGCGGCTGGTGGCGAACCGCAAGTCGCCCTGCACGAAGTGCCGGGGCAACGCCGTCACCGCCATCGCACCGGTGTCAGGCTCGATGCCGACGACGTATACCCCTTGGGCGTAGTCGGCTCCGGCCGAGAGCAACCCCTGGCTCAACACGAAGGGCGCCACCGCCACGACCTCCGGGTTGGCCTCCACGGTCTCCCGCACCCGCCCCCAGTCTTCGAGCCGGAGGCCCCGTCCGAACGTCAGGACCCGGAGGTGGGGGCTCGCCACCAGGATCTTATCTCGCAGCTCGTTCTGTAAGCCGTTCATCACGCCCATCACGACGATGAGCGCCATCACTCCGACCGTGACCCCGCCGGTGGCGATGAGCGTGATCAGCGAGAAGAGCCGCGAAGAGCGGCGGCTCCTCAGGTAGCGCGAGGCCAGCTTGCGCTCCAACCGGCTCATTCCTCGGGCCTCAGTGTGGGGAACAGGATCACGTCCCGGATGGACGACTCCTCCGCGAGGATCATCACCAGGCGGTCGATGCCCAGGCCGCAGCCGCCGGTGGGCGGCATGCCGTACTCCAGCGCCCGCACGTAGTCCTCGTCCACCTGGTGTGCCTCCAGGTCGCCGGCGGCCCGCGCCGCGGCCTGGGCCTCGAACCGCGCCCGCTGGTCATCAGGATCGTTCAGTTCGCTGAAGGCGTTGGCGAGTTCCCGACCGTCGGCGTACAGCTCGAACCGCTCTGCTAGCGCGGGGTCCGCGCGGTGGGGCTTGGCCAGGGGCGAGAGCTCCAGGGGGTAGTCCACGACGAACGTGGGCTGCTCGAGCTGCGGCTCGACGTACTCCTTGAAGACCTCTTCGATCAGCTTGCCCCGCGGCAGCGGATCGAGGTCGGGCACGTCCCGCTTCCTCAGCAGGTCACGCAGGTCGTCGTCGGTGGCCGCTTCCAGGTCCACTGCCCCATACCGCTGCACCACGTCGAGGTACGACACCCGGAGAAACGGGCGGGAAAAATCGAGGGTCCTGCCGAAGCGCTCCAGCACGGTGGTGCCGCACAACTCGGTGACGAGCCCGTGGAGCATCTCCTCCACGAGGTCCATGATGTCCTGGTAGTCGGCATAGGCCTCGTAGAACTCCAGCATCGTGAACTCCGGGTTGTGGAGCCGGTCGATGCCCTCGTTGCGAAAGTCCTTGCCGATCTCGTATACGCGCTCGATGCCACCGACGATGCAGCGCTTCAGGTAGAGCTCTGTAGCGATGCGCAGGTAGAAGCGCGCATCCAACGCATTGTGGTGCGTCGCGAAGGGCCGTGCCAGCGCACCGCCGTATACCGGCTGGAGCACGGGCGTCTCCACCTCCAGGTAGCCCCTGGCATCGAGGAAGCGCCGCAGGTGGGCGATCACGCGTGCCCGGAGCCGGAAGGTCTCACCGGTCTCGGGCTGGGCCACGAGGTCGGCGTAACGCTGCCGATAGCGCTGCTCGGTGTCGCGCAGCCCCCCATGCTGCTCGCCCGCCGCGTCTTCCTTGCCGATGGGCGGTGGCCGTAGCGCCTTCGCCAGCAACGTCACCTCGTGGGCGTGGACGGTGATCTCGCCGGTCTTCGTCTGGAACATATGACCGGAAACGCCCAGATGGTCTCCCAGGTCGAGCAGCCGGACCAACTCGTACTGGTCCTCGCCGAGGCCGTCCTCTCGGAAGTAGACCTGCACCCTGCCGCTGGCGTCCCGCATGTGTGTGAATGTCGTCTTCCCATGACCCCGGCGAGCGATCAGCCGGCCCGCGACGCGCACCTGCACCTGCGTCTCGGGGTCGTACGATGCGACCGCCTCGGCAGCGGTGTGGGTGCGCCGATACCCGTACGCGTACGGCGCGATCCCGCGGGCGCGGATCGCTTCCAGCTTCTCTCGCCGAGCCTCTTCCACCCGGGATCGCACGTCTACGCTCATGCTGCCAGGCTGCCGAATCTCTTCAGGAAGGTCTCGATGAACAGGTCGATCCCTCCGTTCATTACCGATTGCACGTCCGTGACCTTCAGTTCTGTGCGATGGTCGTTCACCATGGTGTAGGGCTGGAACACGTATGACCGGATCTGGTTGCCCCAGCTGATATCGGTCTTCGTGGCCTCCAGCTCGGCGCGCTTCTTCTCACGCTCCTCGATGGCCTGCTGATACAGTGCCGCCCTGAGCATCTTGAGGGCCGTGGCGCGGTTCTTGTGCTGGCTGCGTTCCTGTTGGCACGAAACGGCAATACCCGTGGGCACGTGCCGCAGGCGCACGGCCGACGACGTCTTGTTCACGTGCTGGCCCCCCGCCCCGGACGCCCGGAACACCTCCATCTCGATGTCTTCCTCCCGCAGGTCGATCTCCACGCTGTCATCCACAACGGGATAGACGAACACCGAGGCGAACGAAGTGTGCCGACGGGACTGGGCATCGAACGGCGAGATCCGCACGAGGCGATGCACGCCTTTCTCCGCCTTGAGGAACCCGTAGGCGTAGTCGCCCCGGATCTCCATGGCGACGGACTTGATTCCGGCTTCCTCCCCGGGAAGCAGGTCTAGCAGCTGCACACCGTAGCCCCGCCGGTCGGACCAGCGGCTGTACATGCGCATGAGCATCTCGGCCCAATCCTGAGACTCGGTGCCGCCCGCCCCCGGGTGAATGGTGAGCAAGGCGTCGCGGCGATCGTCGGGGCCCTGGAGCATGCTCTGGAGCTCGAGCTGCTCCAGCCCAGTCTCCAGCTGCGCGGCCTCTGCGGCGAGTTGCCGCTCGAGGTCCGGGTCGGGCTCCTGGTCCATCAGCTGCGTGAGCTCGAGGGCGTCCTCGATCCGGCGGCTCAGGTCGGAGAACGGCTCGGTCCATCGCTTGAGTTGGCGGATTTCCTCGACGGCGGCCTTGGCTCGCTCGGGGTCGTTCCAGAATCCCGGCGCCGCCATAGACGATTCCAGGGTGCTCAGGCGGGCATTCTTCTCTTCGAGGTCAAAGATAGCCTCTGAGTTCTTTGATTCGACGGTCCAGCGCGGCGAGTTGCGCTCGAGTCTCTTCGGCCATTGGCGTTCCGCTCCTCAAATCGGGTATGCGTCGAGCCGTCTACCCCGGGCCGGGGACGACGGCTCGACGACCAGCCAAATATAAGACCGGCAGGGAGTTGATACCAACCCTAGAAGACCTGCTGCCCTCCCGCGAGAATCTCGTTGAGGGCTTCAGTGAAGAACGTGGTGGACTCGGCCACTTCGGACCCCACCTGCTCCACGTACTCGTCCCAGCTCTTCTTGATCTCTTCGTCGAACACCTCCTTGAGATTCCCCTGAGCCATAGCCTGCTGCCGCTTCTCGGGCTGGTACACGATCATGTCCGAGACCAGGGCCCGAGCCAAGCGCCGCGCCTTCTGCTTGGGATCCTGAGACAGGAACGGGTTGATGGGCCGCGTGGGCGGCTGTGGCACCGCCTCGGCCTCTGGCTGGGCCGGGGCAGCCGCAGGAGGCAGAGGCGAGGCTGGCGCCGCCGGGTGTGCCGGAGCCTGGGGCTCGAGTGTGAGCGGCGGCGGTGCCCCGGAGGCCGGAGCCTGGGGCTCGACCGCCGGTGGCGGGGGGGCTGCCGCCGGGGCGGCTGGGGCGATCCCCAACGAGGGTGCCGCGGGCGGCTCGGGGGCTGCCTGTGGGGCCGCCTGAGGCACCGGCGGGGCCGGCATGGGCCGCCCGGGCGCCGCATGGAAGACGGGGGCGCTGGGACGCTCGGGGGCGGGCTGCACGGTGGCGCCGGAGAGCCGGGGGGCCGAGACCGGCCGCGTGATGCGCCGCTTGCGGGTCGCCGGCTGAGGCGGCGGTGCCGGGCCGGGCGCCGGGGCGGCCACAGGGGCGGGTTCGGCCGCCGGCTGCGCCACGGGGGCGGCCGGGGGCATGGCCGCCGGCGCTGCAGCCGGCTGGGGAGGTGGGGCCGCTAAACCGGCTTCCTGGGGCTGGGGAGCCGGGGCTGCGGGCTGGACCGGCGGTGGCCCCGCACCCCGGATTTGCGGGGTCGTAGCCCGGTGGGCTGCCGGGACGCTGGGCGCTGGTGCATCACCCGGCGCCTGTTCGGCCGTGGGGCCGAGCTCCATGACGCCGGAGCACACCGAGCAGCGGGCGCGAACGCCTCCGGCAGGGATCTTCGCCGGGTCCACGCGGTAGACCGTCTCACAGCTGGCACAGCTCACATTCATGGTGCGGTCTCCGGCACCCTACTGGGCGGCGTCGCGCCGCCGGTCGACGACGAATACCGAGCCAGGTAGAGTCTTGGCGTAGCTCTTCATCTCGGTAGCCAGCTCGCTCACCTCCGCCGGGTGGCTGTATCCGCGGCGCTCGTTCGTCACGATGCCGATCGAGAGGGTCATGAGCGGTACCCGATGCAGGTGGCCGCGGCGATCCTTGCCGAAGAAGTAGCCGGCCCGTCGGTCTTGTGCGTTGTATTGGTACGGGATCAGCGCGTCGAACACCGAGATGACCTCGCCGCATACCTCCTGCACCATTGCCATGGCCAGGATCATGATGAAGTCATCGCCACCGATATGCCCCACGAACCCGTCCTTCGGGCAGAGGCCCTTCACCACGTCGCGCAGGATCCGCGACAGAATAAAGATAACCCGGTCGCCGTCGTAATAGCTGTACCGGTCGTTGAACTCCTTGAAGTGATCCAGGTCGGCGTAACAGACGGCGAACACATCCCCGTCGTCGAGCCGGTGGCGGATCTCCCGTTCGATCTCCGTGGTTCCCGGCAGCCGAGTGGACGGGTGTACGGCAACGTTGCGCTCCGTACGTGACAGAAGCACGCCCAGCCGGCACCGCTGCTCTGCGGGCGCGAGGATCGGCGTCAGGACCTCGTCGGCTCCGGCCTCGAACCACGTGTGCACCTGCTCCCACGCGTGCCCCCCGGAGAAGAACGCCACCGGCACGATCGCAGTGTAGGGATCCTGCTTCAGCGCCCGGCACAGCTCGAGACCCTGTGGGCCGGCGCCGTCCGCATCGACGATGATGAGGGCTGGGGGACTGCGGAGCGCCTGCGTCTCGACGTCATGGAGATCGTGCAGCCACAGCAGCGGGAGGGGATGCTGCTCGGCCCACGCCGAGATCAGATCGGGTATGGGACGCTCAGCGGGTGAGAAATAGAGTACCGTTGGGCGCGTCCGCACCGGTCTCCTCTGCGCTCCTCGTGAAAGTCGGACAAACCTAGGAATGCCCCCCAGTCAAGTCAAATGAGCTGCATCACATTGTGGCGCCAGGGCTTCTGAGGCCTCGGTCCCCCGCAACGCCGGGTCCCGCTCCGGTTCGGCACGGCTCTGCCGGGGGCTGTGGCGAGCGTCACAAGCTGCCCGCGGAGGCCCCCGGGGGGGCTCAGAAGTTCACCCGTAGCCCGGCGACCCAGTCCACGCCCCCGCCCACGGCGGCCTGCCGCATGGAGGAGTCGACCTCGACCCGGCGCTGGCCCCTGTTGAGCCGGGTCGTGATGAAGGCGTCTACCGCGCTCAACAGGTGGTTGGCCAGCAGGAGCCCGAGCTGGGTCGTCGCGCGCCGGAACGCCGCGTCGCTCTGCCGGATCGACTGCCGGAACAGGTCCTGCTCGAGTCCTGCGTTGCGCCAGGTCCAGAGGAAGTTCGGTCCCACGGCGCGGGATCGGTAGAAATCGAGCGCGCGCTGGTGCTCCTCCGAGTCGGTAGGCGGCGGGTTGTCCGGGTCTGGGAAGAACGTCCTCCGGGCCAGCGCCCACTGGCTACCGTTGAAGGTCCGCTCGTCCTCCGGCGGCACCAGGTCGGGACCCGGATCCGTGTCGAACGGCCCGCTCTCGATGAAGTCCGCCAGCCTCTCGTAGTACTCAAACGCCGTGTCCGCCAACATGGGCTCGAAGGGGGCTCGTGCTATCGTCAATGCCAGCTCGCGGTAGCGGTCTCCTTCCCTACCGCCCTCGGAGTGGAACGCGAAGAACTGGGTGAGGAGGAATGCCTCCAGCACGAGGTAGATCGCGCCCCGTTCCTGGCCCAGCATCAGCTGACCGCTGCCAGGGATGATGAGGGAGGACAGGGGCGGAAGCCAGTCGGGCCGCCTGGTATCGGATTGCGCCGTCCACGGGCTCGTCTCCCGGCGAGCAAGGTCCCGGGGAAACCCTGTGGTCTGACCCCGCGCCGGGCCGGATGAGCACAGCAGGAGGGCGAGAGCGATGAGTTTGGAGCGGCGCACGCTAGAGCCTGGCCCGGAGGCTGATGTAGAACGGTTCGTCGAAATTCGAGGAATCGAAGAAGATCCGCGCGATGTCGAAGGAGATCTGCCCGAACCGCAGTCCTACGCCTACCGACGGCCCGCGGCTCTCGGAGTGGAGGAAGGCGTACCCGGCCCGCAGCCGGACGTACTCTGCGTACCCCAGCTCTACGCCGACACGGGCATCCGGGTTGGTGTACTGACCCCACGCGTCCTGCACGTCGAGCAGGAACCTGGCGTCCAGACGCTCCGGGGCGTCCGCGGTCGGGGGCGCGAGAAACACACGATATGCCACGCCGAGTTGCACCCGCGTCGGCAGCGGATCAGCCTGATCCCGATTCTCCAACTGGAGCTTGAAGCCGACGTGGCGCACTGCGAGCCCCAGACGCAGGTTGTCGTTGCCTGCCACCGCGTACTGCAGGCCGATGTCCACTCCGTGCGTGGTGCCCACGACCGTATTGGTGCTTCCGCAGTCTCCCGAGCAGTCCTGCCGGAACTGAATCAGCTTGTAGTTGAAGCCGAGGGCGAAGTGTCCCGGCAGCTCCGTCGCATACGAGGCGAGGAGCTCGATGTTCTTGAGTGAGATGCGGCCTGTGGGCGCGCCGGGGCCCGGGACCACCTCCTGGCTGCCGAAGTCCACCAGATACCCTGCGATGCCTAGCACCCCGAGGCGGTTCGTCCGGAAGTACGCCGAGATCGCGGTGTTGTTCGAGGCGAAGGTGGAAGCGAAATCGATCGCCAGCTCGTGGCGGGGAATCAGTGCAAGCCCTGCGGGATTCCAGAAGGCCGATTCGCTGTCTCCGGCGTCGGCGATGGCTGCCTGGCCCAGTGCCGCGGCGCGTGCGCCGACGGGGAGCAACAGGAAGGTGGCCCCACCCGCTTCCGGGGCGGCCGGCTCCTGTCCCCACACCGGCGATGTGGCCAGCAGGAGTGAGAGCGCGCCGATGCTAGAACGGCGTCGCCTCATCGATCAGCATGATAGGGATGTCGTCCTCGACGGCGTAGATCAGGCGACACTGGTGGCAGACGAGCTCTTCTGCCGGCTCAGTGCGGTACTCGAGGTCTCCCTTGCACTTGGGACAGACCAGGATCTCCAGAAGATCGGGTGAGAGGCTCATGACTCCCTCTGGTCGGGTACGGGGAAGCCCAGCTCGCGCAGGCGCTCCGGCGACCGGCGCCACTTGGGCAGCACCTTGACCCATAGGTCCAGGTACACCTGCTGGCCGAGCAAGGATTCGATGCGCTGTCGGGCCGTCGCACCGAGTGACTTGATGGTCCGACCATCGCGTCCGATGACCATCCCCTTCTGCGACTCCCGCTCGACGTAGACGGTCACCCGAATATACACCGGGTCCGAGTGCTCTCGGAACTCGTCAACCTCCGCAGCCAGCGCGTACGGGAGCTCCTCTCCGAGGTGCTGGAATGCGGCTTCGCGCACGTACTCGGCGGCGAAGAAGCGCAACGGCTGCGTGCTGATGTCATCTGCATCGTAATGGAACGGTGCGGCCGGGGCCTGTGCGCGGCACCAGGACAGCAGCTCCTCGAGTCCCTGCCCCGTCGTCGCACCCACGAGAAACGTCGGCGCCTCCACGGCCGGCCATGACTCGCGAGGTACGGTATCCGCGCCGGTCAGTACCGTGGCAACTGGCTGGCCGCGCAGCGCTTCGTCGGGCACCAACGACTCGAGCCGAGGGGCCGGGCCGCTGGTCAGCGCGTGGAGGTGGAGAATGGCGTCGGCGCGACGCAGCGCCTCGATGGCCTGGTGCACCATGCTCTGCTGCAGGAGGTAGCGCGGCTCGAGCAGTCCCGGCGGGTCTACGAAGACCAGTTGCACGCCGCCTTCCGTGCGAATGCCGACCACGGGCTGGCGGGTGGATTGCGGCTTCGGGCTCGTGATTGCCAGCTCGGCACCGACCAGCGCGTTCAGCAAGGTGGACTTCCCTGTGTTGGGCGCGCCCGCGAGTGCAATCACGCCGCAGCGGGTCTCGGGAGCGTCGGGCATCGCGGGGAAGCTACACGTCGACCGGGAAACGGGAAGCGGGAAACGGTCCTGCAGAGTGCAAGTCCTAGCGCTAGGCGTGAGCGAGCGGGTGTGGCCTGCCCGAGCGAGCGTCAGGCTTGCTGCTTCGCCTCCTTGCCCATCAGCCGCCCGCACACCTCCCTCAGCCGAGGCGGCGGGAACCAGCTGCTAGGATCCCTGCTTCGCTCGCCTACGTTCGTGGTCCGAGTGCCCGTTCTCGTCGCCCCTGTGCTGATGGAAGTGGCAGTTCCGCTCCTTCGATTGCCGGAGCAGGCAGCGGTCACGGAAGTGGATACCGCACCGCATGCACACCTCGCCTTTTTGGGCGCGACGGCTCACGATGCTCACGGACAGCTGGTCGAGCACCTTCGCAGTCCGGTGGAGCTGATCGGGCGACAGGTCACCGAACAAGGTTCCTAGTACACGAGTGGATGCGGCATCGTAGCGCTGCAGCAGCCGTTGGCCATCTTGTGTGAGCGACAACTTGACAGCCCGGCGGTCGGCCTCTGCCTCTGTACGGTCGACTAGCCCCCGCTTCACCAAGCGGTCGACCGCCCGGCTCGCTGCGGCGTTGCTCACGCCCAGGAAGGATGCCACGTCGCTGACTGTGTAGTTGTCGGTGAGGGAGACCATCTTGAGCAGCTTGAGCTGCGAGAACGTCAGGCGGTCGCTGGCGACCTCCTGCAGCTGCTCTTCCATCAGATCTGTCACGGCGTTGGTGAAGATCTGTGCGCTGCCCAGGAAGTCGTGGACAACGTCCGGTGCGTTGGTGGTGGCCATGCCGCTACCTCACGGGATGTACCGCCGCTCGGGCGGTCGAGGATGGGTTGGGGCGCACAGGAGCGTCCACACAATCCGACAACACTTGTCGTGGTTGAAATTAAACCTCGTTAACTATCTATTTCAAGCGTGGCGCCTCGCAGGCCGGGGTGGGCGGGCGGGGGCAGCCTGGAGCTGAGAGTCGGAACAAACACCGATGCTCGAATTCAGGACCCTAGGCGAGATCAGCCTGCGGAAGTCGCGTGACGACCCGCTGGACGCCGTCATCGTGCAACCCAAACTTGTTGCGCTGCTCGCCTACCTTGTTGTTGCGCACCCCCGCGGCTTTCATCGACGGGATACCTTGCTCGGGTTGTTGTGGCCCGAGCAGGATGAGGCGCACGCGCGAGGCGCACTGCGACAGGCGTTGCACGGGCTGCGACGGGCACTGGGTGAGCACATGGTGGTGACGAGCGGGGACACCGATGTCGGGATCGACCGTGATCACTTGTGGTGCGATGCGTGCACCTTTGAGCAGGCGCTGGAGGGCGGTCAGCTGCGCCGAGCCGTGTCGCTATATTGCGGTTCCTTTCTCAGGGGCTTCTTTCTAACGGGAGCGCCGAACTTCGTTGCCTGGGTCGATTCCATGCGGGACCGGCTGGAACGCGAGTATGCAGCGTCTTTGGAGCAACTTGCGCACGAGGCACTGGAGCAAGGGAACACGCTGCGCGCGGTGGAGTGGTGGCGCCAGCTGTGGGATGTGGATCCGTACAACGGGCGCGTCGCAGTGGGGCTGATGGGTGCGCTCGACACGGCGGGCGAGCGGTGCGCGGCCATTCGCGTTGCCGAGCGCCACGCCGACCTCCTTAAGCGGGTGTTCGACGCCGACCCGGATCCGGAGGTCGTGGCCTTCGCGGAGCAGATCCGGAGACCGGGGCGCGGCGGCGCCCCCGGCCAGTAGGCTACGCCCCTCCGGTCAATTCCCCCCCCCTGCACCGTTCGGTGCCTGCCGCCAGCCGAAGTGCTCCCGTGCCAGGTGCTCGGCGGCGCGCTCCACAGCCCGCTTCACCGGACTCGAAAGCCCCGGGCTCACCGCCTGCGGTATGGCGGAGGCTTGGCACGCGAGGACAGCGACATCTATGCGACACAGACCTCGCAGTTCCTTGAGGAGATTGGACGTGGGGAGTTGGTGCATCGAGAAATCGTCCGTCTTGACTTGCGGGATGGAATCGATGTCCGGCTCGAACAGTTCACCGGGCTCGAAGCCACAGTCCATTGCATCGACGATGACGACTGTCGACGGCTTGCTCTCGGAAAGGAGGATGTCGAACAGGACGTTCCGGACTGAGGTCCCCACATCCAGCACACACACCTCTGGGGGAATCCGGCAGTTCTGCAGGCACCACTGCGCCACGGCTGGACCGAAGCCGTCATCGCCGAACAGGACGTTGCCACATCCCAGGATGACGGTGCGCTTCTGATACCAGTCCGGAGTCATTCTCCCCGCTGGCCTCCCTGTGTTGCGCTAGTCGCCGGACGGCGTAGCGCCCCGCGCTACATCACTGATATCCACCCCGAGATGCCAGCGTCCGGCCGCTGTCCCAGCCGGGCGCCGGCCTCTCGGAGACACTCAGCCGATTATGGTGTCGAGCACCTCCCCCTGAGCATTCCGCAGCTCGATCTTCACCGGTATCCTGTCTGACAGATCGTGAGTCGCACAGGACAGGCACGGATCGTAGGCGCGAATGGCCATCTCGACCGTGTTGAGGATGCCCTGATCGTACTTGCCGTCCTTGATCAGGGTCTTTGCCGCCTGTTTGACCGACATATTGATCGGCGCGTTGTTGTGGGTCGTCCCCACGATCAAGTTGACGTCGACAACCAGCCCGTTCTCATCTGTCTCATAATCGTGAATCAATGTGCCGCGCGGGGCCTCGACGCAGCCGACACCCCTTGCTGCACGCGGCGTCACCGGGACCCGGGTCTCCGTGCTCGTGATTTCCGGGTCGTTGAGCAGCTCTATGACCTTCTCTGCGTTGTACAGCAGCTCGATGAGTCTCGCCCAGTTGTACAGTAGGGTCAGCTGTACCGGCCTGCCGAACTTCTCCCGGTACTCCTCGAGCTCCTTCTGGGCGAGTGGCGTGCTGATCCCATCGCAGACATTTAGCCGCGCCAACGTGTTCGTCCGATAGATCCCTGACGGATTGTCGAGGTCCATCGAGAAGTCGCCCCACTCCTTCGCGTAGGGGAACTTGAGATAGGTCCACGGCTCGATGTGCTCGCCGATGTGCTCCGTGTACTTGTCGTACGGGAACTCGATGTACGTGCCATCGGCCTTCATCAATCGCAGTCTGCCATCGTACAGATCGAGCATTCCGTCGTCGGCTACGGTCCCCAGGAATCCCGTGGTGATAACGCCAACGGTCTTCACGGTGTCGAGGTACTTGGGGAACACGTTTTCCTTCGCGAACCCGATGGCGAACTTGGCGAACTCCAACACCTCGTTTGCCATGGGCACCAGCTGCTCCCGTTCCGCCTCGGTCAGGGGTTTGCTGAAGCCACCGGGGACGGCCGTGACGGGGTGGATGCACTTCCCTGAGATGATGTTGAGCATCTGAGCGCCGAGGTGCCGGTTGCGCACGACAGCCTTACCGATGTCGGGGTGTGCCTGGGCGATGCCGATGACGTTCCTCACCGAGTAATCGCTGTCGGGACCCATTACGTAGTCGGCGCCTGCGAGGAAGAAGAAGTGGAGGATGTGCTCCTCCGTGTACGCTACGGCGTTGCAAAGCTCACGGAGCTTCGTCCCTGCGCTGGGCGGGGTGACGCCAAAGACGGCGTCGTTGGCCTTAGCGGAGGCGAGGTGATGCGACCACGGGCACACCCCGCAGATACTCGTGACAATCCGCGGTAGCTCCTCTACGGGCCGTCCGATGCAGAACTTCTCGAAGCCGCGGAGCTCGACGACGTTGACGAATGTGTCGGCCACATTTCCGGCATCGTCGAGGTCAATGGTGACCTTGGCATGGCCCTCTATCCGGGTTACCGGAGCCAGTGTGATCCTCGTCATAGGTCAGGCCCCCTATTTCTTCGGCCGCTGAGGCAGCGGCTTGAGTCGGTTGTGACTGCCAACGTACCGGTTCAACAGAGCCCGCCTGTCTTCCACTTGCTTGGCCTCCAACCCTATGGACGAGATGGCACTCATCATATCGACCATGGGATTCGCACCCTCGCGGATGGGGCCAAAGCACCCCCGGCAGGGCATATACCCCTTGATGCAGCGCGGTACGGTTACGCCGTCACCGTTGCCTTCCTTGTGGCCGCAGCCCGCAAGCGTGACGGGCCCGAGGCAGAGATATCCTTGCTCCATGAAGCAGCGGGTGTGATCCCATGGCGCCCCCTGCTTGAAGTCCACGGAATCGAGAGTGCGCTTGATGTCGCCGCCCGAGGCCTTCTTCTCCCGCTTGAGGGGACATTCGTCACACACGCTGCGCTCCGGGAGCTCGAACGGCTTGCCCTCGAGGAGCGCCGTGAGGGCCTGGACGATGATGTTGGGATTGGTGGGACACCCCGGGATCCGGATATCCACGTCAACCACCTCATCCACCGCGTACACTCTGTCGAGCAGTGGCGGTATGTTGTCCACAGGCGTGTCGCCGGGTTCCGTGGTCTTGGATTCCCGGTACACCTTGTCGTATAAGGCCTCGAGTGGGAACATGTTGGCCAGCGCGGGTATGCCCCCGTAGCAGGCGCAGGAACCCAGGGCAATTAGCGTCTTGCACCTCTTCCTCATCTCCTCGGCGACATGCTTCTCCTTCTCGTTCCTGATGCCCCCGGAGATGATCCCAACGTCAGCATCGGGTATCTCGAGTTCCTCCTTTTCCCCGGTCTGACCGAAGTACTTGTGGTCCATCAGCACCGGTATGTGGACAAAGTTCAGTTCCGGCAGCAGATCCAGCAGCGGTTCACCTATATCCAGAATCGTGACCTCACACCCGCCGCAGATGTTCAGCCACTCCTCTGCCACTTTCACCGGCATGATCTTCGCCTCCTTTCAGCGCCCACAACAATCACGTCGAATTGCTGCTCGCTTGGGCGAGTAACCGTTCAACCTTCTCGAGAAGATCTTGTGGCTCGATAGGCTTCTCCGCGTAGTCGTCAACAGGCAGATATGTCGGGTGTTTGGGTTCACCCGGGAAATCGAAGCCCGTCTGCTCGGGCATCGACGTCAACATGAGTATGGGGATAGGTGCGTAACGTGGATCCTTCCTGAGGCGCCTCGACATTACGATTCCCTCGGCGCCCTTGCGCATCATGATGTCGAGTATGATCAGGTCCGGTATGCCCTCTTCCAGTCGGGCTAGGCCTTCGTCCAGATTCGTGGCGCAACGCACGTCGTATTGCTTGCTTTCGAGGATCGTCGTCGTGATTTCCAGGAAATCCGGATCGTCATCGATCACGAGTATGCGTGCCGCGGTCATGGGTGCCTTGTCGGTAGCGATAGGGTGACGGTGGTGCCCGAGCCGAGCGAGGTCTCGAGCCGGCTCGCGAAAACAGTGCGGTAGGTCGTCCTCCGGGATGCCGATACCGGTGTCACAGACGGTGAGCACTACCGACTGGTCGCCCGGGCCGACTGTCAGGGTGACTGAGCCCTGGTTCGTGTAGTGGATGGCGTTACTGAGGAGGTTCGATAGGGCGTATTCCACATCCCTCGGCGCCGCAACGACACGCGGCAGCGCCGGGTGACACTCGAGGTGGAGGTCGATGCGCTTCTTCTCTGCGAGGTGACTGAACTGCTCTACGGACCGGCCCGCAACGGCGCCCACGTCAACGGACTCGGCGGGTCGGTCCAGGCGGTTCTCCGAAATAGCGGCCATGTCGAGGAGATCATTCACGGTTGCGAGGAGCAGGCCGCATTTCCTGTCGACACGATCTAGCGTTTCCCGTTGCTTAGGTGAGAGGTCGCCCACGATCTGGCGTGTGATGAGCCGTAGAAAGCTCTGCATGCCGGAAACAGGTGCTCGGAGCTGGTGCACGGAGGTGCGTATGAATTCCGCTCGGCGCCGGTCTGCGTCGCGC
>JBDHDE010000021.1:0-41341 GCA_039591655.1 Gemmatimonadota bacterium | reverse complement strand
GCCATCACGAGGGTCTTGCCCGTGACGGTGTCCGGCTCCATCTCCAGCGGCGAGTTCCCCAGGGCGAACCCCGCGATGCGCTCCGCCCCGCGCTCGCCGGCCAGCAGCACCGCGTCGCGCTCCAGGTTGGCGGCGAGGCGCAGCGCATCCTCGGCCGTGGCCGCCGGCACGATCGCCTTCGCCCCGTTGGCCAGGGCGGCGATCATCGTGGTCGTGGTACGCAACACGTCCACGACGAGAACCGGTTTGCCTGTTATTGCGTTGGGGGTGACACCCAGAGGCGTGAAGTAGACGGTGAGCTTCATCCCGTAGGCTCGAAGAGCTGGGTCTCTCGCTCCAGGAATTTAGTGTCCACCTTGCCGGCGGCAAAGTCGGGATGCTCGATCACCCGCCGCAGGAACGGGATGGTCGTCGTCACTCCCTCGATGATGAACGACTCGAGGGCGTGACGCATCCGCACCAGCGCCTCCTCCCGGGTGTTGCCGTGCACGATCAGCTTGGCGATCAGCGAGTCGTAGTACGGCGGCACGGTGTAGCCCGCGTAGATGTGGGTGTCGACCCGCACCCCCGGGCCGCCGGGGGGATGGAACACCGTGATCGTCCCCGGCGACGGCTGAAAGTTGCGGAACGGATCCTCGGCATTCACCCGGCACTCGATAGAGTGCCCCCGCAGCCGCTGGCCCTTAAGCGTGAGGGAGAGCTTCTCGCCGGCGGCCACGCGGATCTGCTCCTTCACCAGATCGAAGTTGGTGACCATCTCGGTCACCGGATGCTCGACCTGGATCCGCGTGTTCATCTCCATGAAGTAGAAGTGACCGTCTTCGTCCAGCAGGAACTCCACCGTGCCGGCACCCACGTAGCCGGTGCGCTCCACGGTGCGCACGGCGCATTCGCCCATCCGCTCCCGCAGCTCCTGGTTCACCACCGGGCTGGGCGCCTGCTCGATCAGCTTCTGGTGGCGGCGCTGCACCGAGCAGTCGCGCTCGCACAGGTGCATCACATTGTGGTGCCGGTCCCCCATCACCTGGATCTCGATGTGGCGCGGCCGCTCCAGGTACTTCTCGACGTAGACCTCCGCCGAGCCGAACGCCGCGAGGGCCTCGTTGCGCGCCAACTGGAACGCCTGTGCGAAGCTCGCCGCATCCAGCGCCACCCGCATCCCCTTCCCCCCGCCACCAGCGGCGGCCTTGATGATCACCGGGAACCCGAGCTCCTCCGCGACCTTGAGCGCCGCATCCGCGTCCTCGATGGCGCCGTCGGAGCCCGGGATGACCGGGATGTCCAGCTCCTGCACCATCTGCCGCGCCGCTGCCTTGTCGCCCATCAGCCGGATCTGCTCGGCGGTGGGCCCGATAAATGTGATGTTGGAGGCCTCGCAGGTCTCGGCAAACATCGGGTTCTCGGCCAGGAAGCCGTAGCCCGGATGGATCGCGTCGGCCCCCGTCAGCTCGGCGGCGGCGATGATGTTGGGGATGCGGAGATAGGAGAGGCGTGAGGGTGGCGGTCCGATACAGACGTCATCGTCGGAGAACCGCACGTGCAGGCAGTCCCTGTCCGCCTCGCTGTAGACCGCCACTGTCTCGAGCTCGAGCTCGTGGCACGCGCGGATGACCCGCAGGGCGATCTCCCCGCGGTTCGCGATGAGGACTTTCTTGAACACGCTACTTGTCGAAGCGCTCGATGTCGGCGTCGTCGGACCCCTTGATCGCCTCCTCGGCGAACGTACGGTCCGAGGTCCCCTCGATCCCGCTCACCCGTAGCGCGAACTCGTTCGGGTTGCTGGAATGGAACAGGGCCGCCTCGTAGGTGACGGTCCCCTTCTGGTACCACTGCATCAGGGACTGGTCGAACGACTGCATGCCGTACTGCACCGTCCCTTCCTTGATCAGGTCCGGAATCGCCAGCGCCTTCTCGGCATCCCGGACGTTGTCACGCACCGCCGCAGTGTTGATCAGGATCTCGCAGGCCGGCACCCGGTTCTGGCCGTCCTTGGTGGGCACCAGCCGCAACGAGACCACCGCCTCCATCGCCGTGGACAGCAGGCTCCGCACCGCGCCGTGCTCGTGCGGCGGGAAGAACGAGATGACGCGGTTCACCGTCTGCGTGGCGTCGGTGGTGTGCAGCGTGGAGAAGACCAGATGGCCCGTGTCGGCTGCTTTCATGGCGGTATCGAGGGTGATGCGGTCCCGGATCTCACCGATGAGGATCACGTCGGGGTCCTGCCGCAGCACATGCCGCAGCGCCGCTTCGAACGACAGCGTGTCGCTTCCCACCTCGCGCTGCGAGATGTTGGACACGCCGTCCCGGTGCAGGAACTCGATGGGGTCCTCGATGGTGATGATGTTGCAGCGGCGGTTCCGGTTGACGTGGTCGATCATCGCCGCGAGGCACGTCGACTTGCCCGAGCCCGTCACCCCGGTGACGAGCACCAGGCCGCGGGGCTTGAGGCAGATCTTCTCCAGCACCGTCGGCAGGTTGAGCTCCCTGACCGTCTTCACCTCGTAGGGAATCGCCCGGAACACGAACGCCAGCGTGCCGCGCTGCTGGAAGACGTTGGTCCGGAACCGTCCCACCCCGGGCACCCCGATGGCGAAGTCCGCTTCCTTGTGCTCGGCGAACTCCTTGACCTGCCGCGGGGTCATGATCTGCTCGGCGAGCGCCTTCAGCTCGTCGGGCTTGAGCAGCGCCTGGTTGAGCTGGAGCAGCTCCCCGGCTACCCGGATCGTGGGCGGACGGCCGACCTTGAGGTGCAGGTCGGAGCCGTTGCGCTGGACCATCTCGGTGATGGCCCCCTTGAAGTTGAACGGGGGGAGGTTCGAGGGATCAGGCATTGGTATCCACCCTGAACAGCACCTGGCCGTACTCGACGGGCTGCGCGTCCTGTACCACGATCTCCTTGATCACGCCGGACACCTCAGCATCGATGGGGTTCATGATCTTCATCGCCTCGATGATGCACAGCGTGAGTCCGGGGCTGAGGCGGCTCCCCACCTGCACATAGGGCTCCGCGCCGGGCTCCGGCTGCGCGTAGAACGTGCCCACCATCGGCGACTTGATCTCATGGAGGTGGGTCTCCACCGCCGCCGCCCCTTCCCCCTTTTCCTTTCCTGCTTCCCCGCTCCTCGGGGGAAGCGTCTCCGCCGCTGCACCATCCGGATTCGGCGACCCTCCCGGAGCGGCCACCTGGTACGTCACCGGCCCCGAGTGCCCGAAGGCCGCGTCCTTGGAGACCCGGATAGTCGTGCTCCACAGATTTTTGCGGATCTCGATGGCCCCTGCCCCGGTCTGGTTCAGGAGCTCCAGCATCCGCTCGAGGAGTTGTAGGTCTTTCATACGCGCTCGAGGTACTTGTCTTCGCGTCGGTCAACCCTGATCATCTCGCCCTGCTCCACGAAGAGCGGCACCTGGACTACGGCGCCGGTTTCCAGCTTGGCCGGCTTCGTTCCCCCCTGGGCCGTGTCGCCCCGCACGCCGGGATCCGTCTCCACCACCTGCAATTCGATGAAGAAGGGCAGCTCGATCGAGATGACACTGCCGTCGTGCACCAGCCCGCTGCACTCCATCGCCTCCTTCAGGTACCGCAGCTGGCCTTCGCCGATCACCTCTTCGTTGATCGGGATGTCCTCGTATGTCTGCATGTCCATGAAGTGGTAGAGGTGACCGTCGTGATACGAGTACTGCACCGGCCGCCGCTCCAGCCGCACTTCATTGACCCGCTCGCCCGCCGTCCAGGTGCGCTCGATCACCGCACCGCTCAGCACGTTCTTGAGCTTGCTGCGGACAAAGGCACCCCCCTTGCCCGGCTTCACATGCTGAAAATAGACAACCTGGAACAGTTGCCCGTCAATCTGGAGCACCAACCCGTTCCGGAAATCCGCCGTTGTCGCCATGGCCTCGAGCCTACGTGAGCTCTCGCAATTGTGTCTCGCCGTCGGACAACAACACGAGGCCGCCGGGCGTCAAGTGAACGTCGTCCTCGATCCGCACCCCACCCCACCCAGGAACGTACACGCCGGGCTCGATCGTCACCACCGCTCCATCGGGCAGCGGGTCCTCGTTCTTGCAGCTCACCCGGGGCGCCTCATGAACCTCGAGCCCGAGCCCGTGCCCCAGCGAGTGTCCGAACGCGTCGCCGAAGCCCCGGGCCTCGATCACCGAGCGCGCCAACGCGTCGGCGTCACGCCCGGTCATGCCGGCCCGCATGTGCTCGCGCGCAGCGAGTTGCGCCTCCCGTACCAGCGCATAGATGGTGCGCTGCCGCTCGTCGGCCGCCGCCCCAACCACCACCGTGCGGGTGATGTCCGCGCAGTATCCATCCACCTGTGCCCCGAAGTCAAGGAGCAGCAGCTCGCCCACGCCGATTTCCCGCTCCGTGGCGCGGGCGTGGGGCAGCGCCGCCTGGGGGCCGGAGGCCACCGTGGTGTGAAATGGGTGCCACTCACTGCCCCGCAGCCGCAGCTCGTGCTCCAGGCGCGCCGCGACGTCCACCTCCCGCTGGCCCGGTCGCACGGTGGCCAGGGTGGCCTCCAGCGCCTCTGCGGCTAGCTCGGCCGCCTGGCGGATCGCCGCCACCTCTTCGGGCGCCTTCTCAACCCTGAGCCCCTCTACGAGATCGGTGGTGGGCTCGAGCGCGGCGCGCTTAACCGCCCGGCCGATGCGCTCGTGCTCGCTCACGCTCACCGCCCGAGCCTCGACCCCCAGGGAGCGGACTCCGGCGTACCCGCTTAAGACCTCCCCGACGCGCTCCCACAGATCGTTGGTGGTGATCTCGATCCGGGCGAGATCGCCCACCTCGTGGTCCGACTGGGTGCGGTAGCGAAAGTCCGAGAAGAACAGCGTCTCCTCGGCGAGCACCACGGCCACGCCTGCCGACCCCGTGAATCCCGTGAGGTAGCGGACGTTGGCCAGCGCCGTGACGATCAGGCCGTCGAGCCCCTGCTGGGCGAGGAGCCGAAGCAGCGCCGCGCGGCGGTCGCCCCGCCGGTCAGTCCCCACGGCTCTCGAGGTGCGCCACGATCGCCTCCAGCGCCCACACGTAGCCGCGGGAGCCGCAGCCCGCTACGACCCCCACCGCGAGGTCAGCCAGGAGCGAGTGCCGGCGCTCCGGCTCCCGGGCGAAGATGTTGCTCAGGTGCACCTCGACGAACGGGACCTCGACCGCGAGGAACGCATCGCGCACGGCCAGCGACGTGTGGGTGAACGCCGCGGCGTTGACCACGGCGCCGTCCGCCGTGCGGGGCAGCGCCTGCACCAGGTCCACGAGCTCCCCCTCGTGGTTCGTCTGGTGCCACGCCACGTCCACTGCCAGCTCCTCGGCCCGCCCGCGCACGAGGCGCTCCAGATCCTCGAGCCGCTCAGACCCGTACAGCTCGGGCTCGCGCGATCCTAGGAGGTTGAGGTTGGGACCGTTGAGGACCGCGACGCGCACTTACCCTTTGAGACCCTTGAGCCAGTCGCGGAAGTCGTCGTCGCTGCCCCCCTCCTCGGCGGCGCGACGGGTGCTGGGGCCGGAGGTCCGGTCGGACTCCTGCTTCTCGTCACCGAAGAACTGGTCGAACGAGAAGTCATCCCCCTCCGGCTCCGCCGCTTCCTCGGGCTCCTGTGGGGCAGGAGCCTCTGGCGCCTCGGGGACGGCAGCCGCCGGTGCCTGGGGCGCCGGTGCGGGAGCCGCAGCCGCCGGTGGCGCAGCCGCGGCGGGCGGAGCCTCTCCTGGCGCCGAGCCGAGCATCTCGGCCAGCATGGCCCGCACCGATTGGCCTCCCGTGGTGGCCGCCGCGAAGCGTGCCTCTTTGGCCCGCTCGACCGCAGCCGGTGCCGCAGTCGCCTGGGCCTGCACCTCGGCCAGCCGGGCGAGGAGCTGCTCATTGCCGGGCTGCGCGGCCAGCAGCTGCTCATAGATCGCTGCCGCCTCGCGGTAGAGCCCCTGGCGGGCGTAGACCTCGGCCATCGTCTCGGTGAGCACCGGCTCGGGCTCCGGCGCCACCTCTTCCGGCATGATGAGGGGGAGCTCCTCCTCAGCCACCGGCTGAGCGGGTGGGGGAGACACCGGGAGGTCGGGCTCCTGCAGCCCGGGCGCCTGGGGCGCCTCCTCCGCCACCGCCTCCTCCTTAAGCTCCTCGAAGCTGTCCAGGGACTGCAAGCCGGCCACGGGCACCGACTCCCGCGGCGGCAGGGACGGTGGAGCCTCCAGTCCCTCGAGGGCCGGCGTCTCGGGGAGCGTCTCGGGCAGGGGCGGCGGCGCTACGTCCAGGTCGGGAGCGTCCGCGTGCGGCTCGACGGGGGCTACACTGAGATCCGGAGCCTCAAACCCCCCGCTGGGAGCACCCGCCGGCTCGGTGGCTTCTACTGGGGGAGCGGGCTCCGCGGGGGGAGCCGGCTCCACGGGGGCGGGCGGCGCCATGGGGGGAGGCGGCTCCACGAGGGCAAGAGGCTCCGCAGGCTCAGGAGGCTCCGCGGTGGCCGCGGCCTCCGGCTCCATGTCCAGCGTCACCTCCTCCACGGCGGGAGCCTCGGTCTCCTCCACCGCCTCCGCCTGCTGCGAGCGCCGTTCCTCCATGTCGCGCTTCATCTGGTCCGCGATGGACAGCGCGCCGAACGGCGTGGGAGCCGGCCCGGACTTCACCGCGGCACCGGCTTCCGGCTCTGCCGCGGTCGGCGGCGCCGCCGCTTCCTCGGTGGCGGCCGCACCACTCGCACCCAGGGCCTCGAGCGCCTGGTGCGCATCCTCGTTCATCGGATCTACCTCGAGGAGCCGCTCCAGCCAGTGGCGGGCCTCGTCTGTCTCCCCGCGGCGCTCCGCGATATCGCTCAGCGCCTTGATGGCGATGATGTTCTCGGGATCGAGCTCCAGGACCTCCTGGAACGCGGTCTGGGCCTGGTCGTGCTGCTCCTTGTCCAGCAGGCAGCGACCCAGCACGATGTAGCCGCTGGTGTAGTTGGGGCGCTTCTCGACCCAGATGTTGAGGATGTCCAACGCCATGTCCAGCTCGCCGGCCTTGCGATAGGCGTCCGCCAGGGCGGCGAACCACTGCTCCGGCTTCTCACCGAAGCGCTGCTCGAGCTTCTCTATTTCGCTCTGATAGGCCATGGCGTGGGGTTGCGGGCCTGTGCGTGGTGTCGCCCCCGAAACTAGTGCACTTTGACGCACTGTCAACCGGCCCGGGTTGAGATTCCGCCTTGTCACACTTAGACTTAGCGGCTCTCGGGGGGCCGGCGGCGGCCTCCACAAGGGGCCCCGGCGGGGTCCCGAGAAGGCTTCCGGCAGGAGTCACACCCATGATGCGGACCATGCGGGCCATCGCGCCCTGGATCATGTTGATCGTCGCCGTCAGCTTCGTCGGTTGGATGGTGTTCGAGGTGGGCATGGACGTCACCGGCCAGAGCTCCGGCGCTACGGCCAGCGAGGTGGCGGTGGTGAACGGGCGAGCCATCGACCTGCAGACCTTCTACGCCGCCGTGCGCAACGCCCAGGAGCAGCAGCGCCTCGCCGGAGCCCCGACGTTTACCACGCTGGAGGAGCAACGGGCGCTGGAGGACCAGGTTCTCGAGCAGCTCATCCAGCAGATCCTGCTGAATGAGGAGTATATGCGGCGGGGGATCACGGTGAGCGACGAGGAGATCCGGCAGCTCCTGTTGAACGCCCCGCTCCCCGAGCTGCAACAGGTGCCGGAGTTCCAGACCGAGGGCCAGTTCGACCTCGAGAAGTACCAGCGCTACCTGCGCTCCGGCGTCGACCCGAACTTTGCCTTGGCTCTCGAGGCGCGCTACCGCGAGGAGCTGCCGCGGATCAAGCTCCTGGAGCGCGTGACCGAGGACGTGTACCTCTCCGACGCCAGACTATGGCGCATGTTCCGGGACCAGAACGACTCGGCCACGGCCAACGTGGTGGCCATCATTCCGCAGACGGCCGTTGACGAGGAGCAGGTGGAGGTGACCGACGACGACCTGCGCCGCTACTACCGCGACCATCGCGACGAGTTCGAGCGGCCGGCGCAGGCGTTCATGAGCTTCGTGGCCACCTCCCGCCGTCCCGATGCCAGCGACTCCGCCGCCGCGCTGACCCGGGCCCAGGCGGTGCGCCAGGAGATCCTCGACGGCACCGATTTCGCCGCGGTCGCGGCCCGGGAGTCGGCCGACTCGGCGAACCGCGAGACCGGCGGCGACCTGGGCGAGGTGAACCTGGGGGCGTTCGTGCCGCCGTTCGAGGAGGCGGCCCTCGCCCTCAGACCGGGGCAACTCTCGCAACCGGTGCTCACCCGGTTCGGCTACCACGTAATCCGGCTCGAGTCGAAGGGTGACACGTCATACCACGCGAGCCACATCCTCATTCCGCTCGAGCTCTACGGGGACCACCTGGAGGAAGTCGATCTGCGGGCGGACTCGCTGGACATGCTGGCAGCCGACCAGGACGACCCGACGGCCCTCGACAGCGTGGCGATCCGGATGGACCTCCCGCTGGCACCGACGGGTCGGCTGTACGAGGGCGACCGGCTCCAGCTGGGACGGTTCGTCATCCCGGACATTCACCTGTGGGCCTTCGAGGCGACCCCGGGACAGACCTCGCAGATCATCGAGACCGACTGGGCCTACTACCTGTTCCGGTTGGACAGCCTGCTCCCCGAAGCGGCACCGCCGCTGGAGGAGATCCGGGACGAGGTAACCCGCTCCGCCAAGCGCGAGCTCCAGTGGGAGGCAGCGCGCAGCCTGGCCGCCGCGCTGCTGCAGGAGGTCGCTGACGGGGCAACTCTGGGAGAGGCAGCCCGGCGGCACAACCTCACCCCGCAGACGGTGGGGCCGTTCACCAGGCTGACGCCCACCCCGGCACTGCGGGGTGCGCCGGAGGCGATCGGCGCCGCGTTCGGCATGCGCCCCGGCGAGGTGGCGGGACCGTTCGACACCCAGCTCGCCCTGCTGCTCGTGGAATCGGTGGGCCTGGTCCCGGCGGACACCGTCGAGTTCGCACGCCAGATCGGTACGCTGCGACAGGAGGGCCTGCCCCAGGCGCAGCAGGCACGGGTCCAGGTGGTGTTCTCCTCGCTGCGTGAGGAAGCCGAGGTAGAGGATCTTCGCGCCGAGGTGAGGCGCCAGCAGCAGGCCCCGACCCCGAGTCTCCCCTTCCCCACGGGTCCCCTGGGGTTCTAGTCCAGGCGCTGGAACGCATGGCGGCGTCGTGGAGCATGGCTCCGCGACGCCGCTTCTCTTTGTGCCGGGGGTCCCCTCAGGGCTCTCCCGCCCCCCTGCGGGGGTCGCCGCCTACTCCGAGAGCTTCTTCGGCTCCCCGCCGGAGGGGTCCTCATCCGGCGCGTCGATCTGCCGGGGCGGGGCCCCGCTGCCGTCGTCCTCCTCGATGCTGCCCTTCACCTCACGGATGCTCTTCTTGAATTCCCGGATCCCCTTGCCCACGGAGGATCCGATCTCGGGCAGCCGCTTGGCACCGAACACGAGCAGCAGGATCACCATGATGACGACGAGCTCGGTGACGCCGAGATTGAATGGCATATCAGCCTCGTATGTTTCCCGTTGCCGCCCGACCCGCTTCCCCCTGCCCCATTCCCCCTACCCTAAAACAGCGACCGCGCCAGCAGGTACGCCAAGACGACCCCGACGATCGCCAGCAGCGACACCTGCAGGGCCAGCGGCCCTATTGTCAAACTGAATACAATCAGGTCCAAGTGCAATGGACCGACGGAGGGTGTGACGGTCCAGGTGAACAGCTCCTTGGCCGGACCCTCCGGCAGGAACCGCTTGAGCAGCGCCGAGAGGAACCCGCCCAGCACGAACCCGATGGTCAGGACCGAGACGTAGAACAGCGGGCGGCGGGGTCCGATGGCCACGTCAGCTCCTCCGCTCCACCACGTAGGCGATGCAGTCCCGCAGTGCGTCGCGGGCGCGGCCGGCCGGCAGATGCTCCAGCTCGCTCTCCGCCAGCCCCGCGAACTCTAGGGCCCGGGCGCGCGCCGCCTCGATCCCGCCCCGCTCCTGGACCAGGCGAATCACTTCCGCGATGTGCCCGTCCTGCGGCGTAGGGTCATCCATCAGCGCCTGGACCATCGCGCGCTCGCCCTCGTCCATCTGGGGCAGCGCCGCGATCAGCGGCAGGGTGATCTTGTGCTCCCGGAGATCGAGTCCCGCGGGCTTGCCGGTGACCTCCTCGCTGCTGGTGTAGTCCAGCAGGTCGTCCGCGATCTGGAACGCCATGCCGAGGTTGCGGCCGTAGCGCCGCAGCGGGTCGCCGTACCCGGAATCCGCGTCGAGGGCGCCGACCTCGCAGGCGCCACTCATGAGAGAGGCGGTCTTGGCGTCGATCAGCTGATCGTAGTCGTCCTGGGTGAACCCCAGGACGTCATGCGACGTGATCTCCCGCATCTCGCCCACGGTCATCTCGTTGGTGACCCGGCTCATCACGCGCAGCGGCTCGAGGTCGCCCAGCCGCACCAGCTCGACCACGGCCCGCGAGTAGAGGTAGTCACCCATGATGACCGCGATCTCGTGTGTGAACAGCGCGTTCACGGTGGGCTGCCCCCGGCGCAGCACCGAATGGTCCACCGAGTCGTCGTGGATCAGGGTTGCCAGGTGGATCAGCTCCACCACGGCCGCGAGGGTGACCATGCGGGGCCGCACACCGCCGGTGACGCGTGCCGCAAGCAGCAGGAGGGTGGGACGGAACATCTTCCCGCGGATCCGCAGCAGATGCTCGTTCACGCGCTCGATGAGGGGGAAATCGCCGGCAATGATCCGGCCGAGCTCGGCGAAGACCTGGTCGAGCTCCTCGCGGACCGGCTCTTGAATGGACGCGAGGGACACCCCGGCAAGTTGGGGGTTCACGCGCTAGCTCCCGGCCCCTGCCAGCGCCCTCACGCGGTCCCCTACGTCCTTGAACTGGATATCGACGGCGAAGACCCGCTGGTAATGGCCCAGCGCCTCCTGGCCGCGGCCCACTTCCTCCTCGCACCGTGCGAGCCAGTAGAGCAGGCCGACCTTACCCTCATCCCCCCCCGAACCGGAGTCCACCGCCCCCTTGAGCACCGTGGCGGCCACCGAGTACTGCTGCTTCTCGAAGAAGCACAGCCCCAGGGCCTCGGCGGCGCGGAGCCGGCCCTCGGCCGAGCGCAGCGCCTTCTGGAACTCGCCGATCGCCTCGTCGAGCAGGCCCATCTCCTTGAACGCGATCCCGAGGTCGTAGTGCGCCTGCCAGTCCTCCTCGTCCACATTCTGCTCGATGCCCTTCTTGAACTGCGACAGCATCTCATCGAAGTCGCGTTGCTCGTCCCCGGTGGGCTCCTCCTCCTCGATGCGCATCCGGGTGTCCTTGGCCGGAGCCATGTCCTGCTCCAGGACCAGGCTCCCGAGATCGATGAAGTCGCCGCGGGGGGGCGCGGGCTCCGCCGGGGGCGGCGCCTGCGGCGGGGAGTCGGCCACTGCGGTCGGCGCGAGCGCCGGCTCGCGCGGCGCCTCGGGCGCCGGCGGCTCTTCCTCCGTGGGCTCGAGGGTCTGGAGTCCCAGGCGCGCCCGCTCGTTCTCGGGGTCGTGCTCCAGGACGCGCTGGTACACGGCGCGGGCCCGATCGGCGGCGCCGGTGCGGAACAGCGCGTCGGCCAGCCCGAGATAGGCATCCGCGAGGCCTTCTTTGTCTCCCCGCCGGAACGCGAACTCCACCAACTTCTGTTGGTGGCGCACGCTGTTGGGATCGAGGCGCAGGATCTCCCGCGACAGGTCCTCGGCGTGCGACCAATCCTCCGACGCCTCGTAGATATCCTGCGCGATGTCCAGCTCCTCGAGACCCCGTTCCCGATCGCCCTGCTCCAGGAGCGCCTCGCCCAGCATGCGATGCAGCACGGGGTTGTCGGGATCGTCAGCCACCTGGTACTCCAGGGCGGTGACGTCCAGCTTGGGCGTGACACCCGTCTTGAGCCCCGCGAGCGGCAGTTCCTCCGGAGCAAGCTCTGGGACCGGCTGCTCCGCAGGCTCGGCCTCGGGCTCGGCCGTGGTGGTCCCCGCCGGTGTATCGAAGGAATCCAGGTCGATCGTGCGGATCATCCTGCCGCCGAACGGGTCCGTGGTGGGCGACGGCGGCTCGGGGAGCTCCGCTTCCGGCTCCTCCTCGCCGAAGCCTCCGATGTCCAACTCGGGCACCTCCAGGCCGGCGGTCCCCTTGACCTCTGGCAGCATCGGCTCATCCGGCGGCATGAACGCCGTCAGGTCCTCCGCCGAGATCCCCAGATCGGGCTCCGGCACCACGATGTCGGGCTCCGCCTGCTGGGCCACTCCGGCGGCGGCCTCCTCCACTGCAGGCTCGTCCACCACTATGGGCTCGTCCACCACTCCGGGGAGGGTGGCGTCAGGGTCCACATCCTGCGGCAGGATGAGCGGCAGGTCAGCTTCGTCCGCCGGGGTCGCCGCCGCGGCGGTGTCCGCCTCGAACTCGGGGGGAGCGGGGGCTTCGGGCTCGTCCAGGGTCGTCGGCTCGATGTCCAGGGCCGATACCACCCCATCGTCCGGCGCCTGGAACGCGCTGCCCACCTCCAGGTCGGAGATCGCGTCGACGTCCGGCAGCGCTACCTCAGCGGAGGTGCGCTCGATCTCGAGCTCCCCCTCCGGCACCTCTGGCTGGGCAGGCTCCTCTTCCGCTGTGGCGGTATGCTCGATCTCCAAGGGCTCCGTGGGGGGCGCCTCCCCGGCGGGCTCCTCGAACGCACCGGTGATGATCGGCTCGGGTTCGGGCGCCGGCGGCGGCGGCGGGGGCTCCACCACAGCTGCTGCCGCGGATTTGCGTGGCTCATCACCCAGGTCCAGGAAGATGAGATCGTGGGTCTTGAGCTTCTCCTTCTTCTCGGGTCTGGGCGCCGCCGCGGGGTCGTACTCGGGGTCGATGAGCCGCATCCTCTCCAGCGTGGTGCGGGCGCCCTTCCTGTCTCCCCTCGACTCCAGCTCGTGATACAGCTTGGCCAGCTGCTCCCGTGCCTCGTCGGTGCGCGCGGCGGCCTTGAGTTGCTCGGCCAGGAGCAGGCGGATCTCCTCGTTGTCGGGCGAGAGGTCGGCGAACTCCTTCAGCGCGTTGAAGGCGTCCTCCACCTCGCCGGCGCGCTGCATGCGCTCGGCGTACTCCAGGAGGTTCTGCTTCGCCTCGGCAACGAAGCCCCGGCGCACCATCAGCTTGGCGAGCCGGAGGTAGACGGGCGTGCGCCCCGGGGCGTTGCGGAGGATCTTGTTGCAGAGCGCGATGGCGTTGTTGACGAGGCCGTACTCGTCGTAGTACTGCACCGCCCGCTCGTAGGTCTCGACCGCGTCCTGTACCTGACCGATCTTCAGGTAGAGGTCGCCGACCTTGTTGAACAGCGCGAGCTCCTTGTCCAGTTCGGGCGTGCCCTCCAGAGATGCCAGAATCTTGGAGTACTGATCGATCGCCTTATCGAACTGGTCCTTGAGCTCGAGCTTGCGGGCTTTGTCCTTGGCTCTTTCGACGTTCAGTGCGGACCTCTACCGGCTGAGAATGGTCACGGATCGGAGAGACGGCGTCGCCAACTCCTTCAAACCAAAAAATTTAGGCCACTCTGGCGTGGATGACAAGGCACTCCGCCGACCCACACCTCGCTGACCAGGTTACTGCCGTACCAGTATACCAACTCGCGCCAGTCTCGCACCGCAGCCAGGGCCAGGTCGGCCCGGTACCCCGGCGCAATCTGCCCCCGGCTGTGTGCCTCCCCCACCGCTGCCGCCCCGTTCACGGTGATAGCCGTGACGGTCTCCGCCGGAGCCAACCCGCTCTGGGAGGCCGCCAGGGTCGCCATGAGCGGCAGGCTCATTCCCGGCGAGCTGCCGGGGTTGAAGTCGGTGGCCAGCGCCACCGCCGCCCCCGCATCGATCAGGCTCCGCCCCGGGGCCTGACGCCGCTGCCCCAGGTACATCATCGTGCCCGGGAGCAGCACCGCCACCGTCTCGCTCCCGCCCAGGGCGGCGATGCCGGCCTTGGAGATGGCCGCCAGGTGGTCAGCGCTCACCGCCCCCAGCTCGGCGGCCAGCTCGGCACCGCCCGACGGATCGAGCTCGTCGGCGTGGAGCTTGGGCTCCATGCCGTGGCGCCGGGCGGCCTCGAGCACCCGCCGGGACTGCTCCACCGTAAACACCCCGGGCTCGCAGAAGACATCGCAGAACCGGGCCGCGCCCTGCCGCTCCACCGCTGGGAGCATCTCGTGGATCACCAGGTCCAGGTACTCATCCGTGCGCGGCCGGTACTCCTCCGGCACCTCGTGCGCGCCCAGGAAGGTGGGCACCACTGCGGGACCACCGTCGGCCGCGACGGCGGCGATCACGTCTAGCTGCTTGAGCTCGGCCGCTAGCTCCAACCCGTAGCCCGACTTCACTTCTACGGTGGTGGCTCCGTTGGCCAGCAGGTGCGTGAGCCGGCGGCGCGTGAGATCGGTGAGCT
The DNA here is from genome assembly GCA_039591655.1 of Gemmatimonadota bacterium. GTDB lineage: Bacteria > Gemmatimonadota > Gemmatimonadetes > Gemmatimonadales > GWC2-71-9 > WVYX01. Next base: position 26,916 of record JBDHDE010000021.1, on the reverse strand, counting down.
CGTCCTCTGAGCGCTGCCGCACGTCGCGCACCGAGGAGAGGATCCCGCCCCCCGCCGCCGCGATCTCCTTGTAGCCGACCCCCCGGGCGCGGCGCTCGTGGTCCGCCAAGCGGGCCATACCGAATACCGCGTGGGTGTGACAGTCCACAAAGCCGGGGAACAGGACGCCCTCCACTTCGTGGACGTCCGCTCCGCCTACCTCGGTCGATAGCTCGGCGTACGGCCCCACCGCTGCGATCGTGCCGTCGCTCGCCACCAGGACCGCGGCGTCCTCCAGCACGTTGAGCTCGGCCATCTCCGGACCGCGGCGGGCCCGGCCCGGACCGCGGCAGGTGACGATCTGTGTGGCGCCGACGAGGAGCGTGCTCAGTGCGCCACCTCCTCCATGGGGAGCTTGATGGCGTGCCGCTTGGCCGCCGCCAACGCCTCGGGGTAGCCCGCGTCGGCGTGCCGCGCGATGCCGATGCCCGGATCGTTGTTGAGCACCCGCTCCAGGCGCTTTGCCGCCGCGTCGGTCCCGTCGGCCACGATCACCTGCCCCGCGTGCAGGCTGTTGCCTATGCCGACGCCGCCGCCGTGGTGGAACGAGACCCACGAGGCGCCCGACACGGCGTTGAGCAGCGCGTTCAGGATAGGCCAGTCGGCGATGGCATCGGAGCCGTCCCGCATGCCCTCCGTCTCGCGGAACGGCGAGGCCACCGAGCCGGTGTCCAGATGGTCGCGCCCGATCACGATGGGCGCCGAGATCTCGCCCCGCCGCACCAGCTCGTTGAGTGCCAGCCCGAACTGGGCGCGCTCTCCCATCCCCAGCCAACAGATGCGGGCCGGCAGTCCCTGGAACGCCACCTCGTCCCGCGCCCGCCTGATCCAGCGCGTCAGGTGCTCGTCATGGGGGAACAGCTCCAGCACGAGATCGTCGGTGCGGTGCAGGTCCTTGGGATCGCCCGAGAGCGCCAGCCAGCGGAACGGTCCCTTCCCGTCGCAGAACAGCGGCCGGATGTACTGCGGCACGAAGCCGGCGATCTCGAAGGCGTCCGCTACGCCGGCGTCCATCGCCTCGGTGCGGATGTTGTTGCCGTAGTCGAACGTGACGGCACCGCGGCGCTGCAGCTCGAGCATCGCCCGTACGTGCTCGGCGATGGATGACTGCGCCTGCTTCACGTACTCATCGGGGTCCTTCACGCGCAGCTCCAGGGCCTGCTCCAGCGTGATGCCCGCCGGCACGTACCCGTTGAGCGTGTCGTGGGCGGAGGTCTGATCGGTGAGCACGTCGGGCACCCAACCGCGCTCGACCATCTCCGGTAGGATCTCGGCGCAGTTGCCCACCAGGCCCACCGAGAGAGGCTCCCCCTTTTTCCGCGCCTGCGTCACCCGCGACCACGCCTCGTCCAGCGACTCCGTCATCGCGTCGAGATACCTGGTCTCCAGCCGCCGTTTGATGCGCGCCGGATCGACCTCCACCGCCAGGATCGCGCCCTCGTTCATGGTGGCGGCCAGCGGCTGGGCGCCACCCATCCCACCCAGGCCACCGGTCACGACGATGCGCCCCTTGAGCGAGCCACCGAACTGGCGGGCGGCCACCGCCCCGAAGGTCTCGTAGGTGCCCTGCAGGATGCCCTGGGTGCCGATGTAGATCCAGCTACCCGCGGTCATCTGGCCGTACATCGTGAGCCCAGCCCGCTCCAGCTCGCGGAACTTCTCCCATGTTGCCCAGCGGCCCACCAGGTTCGCGTTGGCGATGAGCACCCGCGGGGCGTCCTCGTGCGTGGGAAACACGCCGACGGGCTTGCCCGACTGCACCAGCAGCGTCTCGTCGTTTCCCAGCGCCTTGAGGGCCGCCACGATGGCGTCGTACGCCTCCCAGCTCCGGGCGGCACGTCCGGTGCCGCCGTAGATGATCAGCTCCTGGGGCTTCTCGGCCACGTCGGGATCCAGGTTGTTCATCAGCATCCGCATCGCCGCTTCCTGAATCCAGCCGCGGCAGCTGATCTCGGTTCCCCGCGGCGCGCGCACCGTGCGGGATGCCGTCGCAGTCGTCATACCAGCGCCTCCTGGGCGGCCAGCGCGGCCACCCGTTCCACATCGGGGGTGAGCGGTCGATCGCCTTCGAGCGGCAACACGACCTGGCGCACCCGGTCGTACAGCCGCCGCACCCCACGTCCGGGACGCAACGGCTTACGATACTCCATTCCCTGCGCCGCGGCGATCAGCTCGCAGGCCACCACCCGCTGTGCGTTCCGCAGCACGCGCCGCGCCTTGAAGGCCGCCGCCATCCCCATCGGCACCACGTCCTCCTGGTTGCCGTCGGTTGGAATGGACTGCACGCTGGCCGGCGTGCACAGCGTGCGGCACTCGGCGGCCAGCGCCGCGGCCGTGACCTGCGCCATCATGAGTCCGGAGTTGAGGCCCGCCTGCTCGGTGAGGAACGGCGGCAGGCCATGCGAAGTCTCGGGATTCACTACCCGGTCGAGCCGCCGCTCGGCGAGCCCGGCCAGCGTGGTCAGCGCGATTGCCAACAGATCCAGCACCAGGGCCACCGGCTGTCCGTGGAAGTTGCCGCCCGAGAGCACTTCGCCGTCGAACAGCAGCGGGTTGTCGGTAGAGGCGTTGAGCTCGATGGCGGCCACGCCGCCCGCATACTCGACCGCATCGCCCACCGGCCCCAGGATCTGTGGCGTGCAGCGCAGGCTGTAGGCGTCCTGCACACGGGGGTCGTCCTCGCGATGGGACTCGCGGATCTCACTCTCGGCCAGCAGGTCCCGCAGCAGCTCCGCCGCGCGCCCCTGCCCGGGGTGTGGTCGCACCTGGTGGATCCGCTCGTCGAACGAGGTCGGCGTCCCCAACAACGCCTCGAGGCTCATCGCCGCCGCGCCCAGCGCCGTGCGCCACAGGTTGCGCGCATCGTGCACCGTGAGGGCCAGCACCGCCGTCTGCACCTGGGTGCCGTTGATGAACGCGAGACCTTCCTTGGCCTGGAACTCGATGGGCTCGATGCCGGCAGCGCGCAGCGCGTCGGCCGCCGCCGCCCGCACCGCCCCTCCCCCACCGCGGGGCGACGTGTCGGCCACTGCGACGTCGCCCTCCCCCATCATCGCGTGGGCGATGTGCGACAGGGGCGCCAGGTCGCCGCTCGCCCCGACGCTGCCCTGCTCCGGCACCACGGGGTGGATGCCGGCGTTCAGCATCCGGGCAATGGTCTGCGGCACCGCAGCGCGTGCGCCGCTGGTCTCCCGCAGCAGCACGTTGGCACGCAGCAGCATCGCCGCGCGGACCACGTCGGCGGGAAGCGGCTCTCCCACCCCGGCCACGTGACTCCGAATGAGGTTGCGCTGCAACTCGAGGAGCTGGTCGGGGGGGATACTCACGTTGGCCAACTTGCCGAAGCCCGTATTCACGCCGTAGATCGGCTGCCCGGTAGCCAGCATGCGCTCCACCGCCGCGCGGGAACGGTCGGCGCGCTCCGCGGCCTCGCTGCTGATCTCGACGGGGGCAAACTCGCGAGCGACCGCGACCACATCGGCGATGGTGAGGGAATCACCGGTGAGTACGACAGTCTGGGACATCACTGGCAATATAGACCGTTGACGGGGGAAGGAGGAAAGGGGAAACCGGTGGGGCAGCTGACCAGAACACTCGGCCCCCGGAGCTGCGGAACGGCATCAGTTCCACGCACCCCGGGGGCGCTTGTCGTCCGTTTCCGGTTTCCCGCTTCCCTGCTTAGCGCTCTATGATCACCCCACCACCGCCGCCGGTGAAGATGCCGGCGCCGATGGACAGCTCCGGGTTCCCCGGATCGGTCTGGTAGCTCCAGTCGAAGATCATGTAGTCGACGCCGACGTGGCTCACCCGGATCCCCCCGTAGCGGAGGAATCCGTCACCGCCGTCCATCTCGAACACGTACCCGAAGCCCACCTTGGCCTCGTGCTGTGCACCCGAGTACCCGATCTCCGGGGCGAAGTCGATCTCCGTCAGGTCAGCGACGGGACCCGTGTCCAGCATACGGGTGGTGAGCAGCACCGGCTGGAAGAAGAACCGGTTGCTCCCATCCCGCGTGATGTAGAAGTCGAGGTCGAGCCTCGTGCCGTCCAGAATCAGCCCCAGCTCGGTGCGGCTGGCCTGCCCGTCACCGTTGGAATCCAGCCAGAACCGGAACCCGCTACGGGACGCGTCGAACTGCCGGGCGTATATCACCACGTTCCGCGCGTCGGGGCGCGGCGTATCCGCCCTGATGGGCGACCACAGGCTCTCCCAGCCCTCGATGCTCTCGGCCGAGATACCAAAGCAGCGGGGCGCGCCGTTGGGCAGCGCGGACACGATGAACTCCGGCGCGATCGTGGTGCCCTCGAGGCCCCACTCGCCGCATACGGGGTCGTCCAGCGAGAACGACGCGCTGTAGACGCGGTACTGCATGAACCCGGCGGGCTCGTTGAGGAACGGGTTGTCCGACCACGCCAGGTGGATCGCCTCGTCGAGACTGATGCTGCTGATCCACGCCGGCGACTCGAGCCGCAACCGCTCGTCGATGATCACGCTCTCGCTGGGCACGCCCTCCAGGCCGCCCACGTCCACCGCCACCACGAAATACTCGAGGTCGGGGATGCCGTTGTCGTGGAAGGTGATCGACGTGGTCTCGCCCCGCAGGCCGAAGACGCCGTCGAACGTCGGCCGCGAGTACACGCGGTAGGCGCCGAGGACATCGCTCACGATGGGATCCCAAGCCAGCAGCATACCCATGGGCGCGTCGGGGTCGCCGCTGGGCTCGAGCTCGTAGAACACGTTGGCCGGTGCCGGCAGCACTCCGCCCACGGGCGCCGTCGTGCTGTCGCACGCCAGCGCCAGCGGCACCAGGGCCAGCCCGACAATGATGCGCCGCATGAGTTGCCTCCCCCGATAAGGTCTCCACCCCCATAGGAATAGCAGGGAGCGTGCCGCCCCGGCTGGACGACATAACTACTTGTCCGTCAATGGTTTACTGTGAATGGCGGGGCTGGCGCAATGTCCTCGCGAGAGGACACTTCCTCCCGCTGGCCGGGCTACTTCACCGTCCGCTGGTCGTACTGGAAGCGGATCTCCGGCTGGTCGGTGAGGCTGATGAAGAAGTTGAACGCCACGTTGCCGTTGGGCGCCCGCATGAAACCGAACGTCACGCGCCAACGATGGAGATCTCGGTCGAGCCGCAGCACCTGCTGGTCGAACTCGCCGGTCGTGAAGTTGTACTGGGTGTTCCAGCTGACGTTCCAGTGCTCGCTGGGCGAGAACTGCACCGAGAACCCCAGCACCTTGTTGGCGGGCGTGTCGATCTCGTTTCCCTCGGGGTCCTCCTGAGGGCGGGTGCGCTGCAGGTCGTAGTTGAACGTCGCCCTGAACTCGCGGGCCCGCGCGGTGTTCGTGGGCATCGTGAAGAAGTTGCGGTCCAGGCGCGTCGAGGGCCCCAAGCTCGAACCCGGCGGTTGCATGGGGTCCTCGGGGCCGATCTCCTCCAGGCCGCCTTCCTCCGGCGGTGGCCCGCCGCCACCCCGGAACAGCGCGAAGAGGCGCTGGAAGGTGTTGCCCGAGATGCTGAACCGTGCCGAGAGCGACGTGAGGAAGGGGTCGAACGGCGTCCCGTCGAACCCCACCGGACCATCCCACAGATCGTGGGTGAGTGAGAGGGAGAAGCCCCGTAGCAGCTCGCTGGTGAACTGGTTGCTGAGCAGGTCCGTGGCCCATCCGTTGCGCCCTTCCTCTTTGGCCTGCTCGAAATCGTAGGACACGGCCGAGGTCTGCCAGCTCAGCAGCTTGACCTTGCGGGGCGGCTGAGCGCCGGTGGTGTCGTCGTCCCGCGGCGCGAGCTTGGCCTCGAAGCTCTGGGACAGCCCCAGGTTGACCCGGTGCACGGCGGGGCTCACGCGGCTGGGGTTCTGCCCCGTGGGGTCGAGGGCCCGGGCGTAGTCCTCGGGGACCTCCGCCGAGGGCGCGTACTCCCAGTTGAAGATCGGCGAGATGGCGTGCCGCATGCGGGAGTAGGGACCGAACCCGGGGAAGAACCCGAACACCGTCGGCGTGAGACCGGCGCTCAGCGAGAGGCGCTTGCCCTGACTCACGAAGGCTCCGCCGGTGTTGCGGTTGCGCAGCCAGAACGGGCCGCCGGTGGTGTTCCGCACCCCCAGCCGGGGCTGCAGCTTCCAGCTCGAGGGAAACAGCAGCGGCAGGTTGATCCCCGTGCTCCAATCGATCCCCGTCTGGAAGTCCTCACTGTAGAATCGGGTGACGGTGTCCGCGGGGTTGTCCGGATCGAGCAGCAGGACGGGCAAGGGTGGCCCGGTACTGCGAAACGAGGAGATCGACACGTCGTTGGACCAGTTCCACCGCCCGATCCTGAGCGGCGTGCCGAGCCTGAAATCAGTCGTGCGCCGGCTCGCCTTCACCGTGTCGAGGCCTCCCCCCGGCAGCGGGAGCACCTCGCCCTGCCCCTGACCGGATACCGAGGTGTTGGTGAGCGAGAAGCTGGGGGACCAGGTCACGCTGCTCGCCAGGTTGATGGGCGACGGCGTGAGGGTGATGGTGGGCAGCGTCTGCGTGACCGTCCCGTTGCTCAGGTCCTGCGTCCGGTTGCCACCGAGGGACAACGTCGCCCACGAAAACTGCTTGTTGAAGTTGATGCGGCTCGTGAGCGTCGCGGTCTGGACGAAGGGATCCACGGCATTGCGCTGTACCACGTCGGTCTTCGTCGCGAAGTCGACACTGGCGGTGAGGCGGGTTCGCTGGCTGAAGTTCTGCTGGTGACTCCATTGCAGCCGCAGCGAGCGATCCCCGGGAAGGGTGTCCACCCCATCCTCCCAGATGCGGGAGACCGAGAGACCGCCGGCCATAAACTGACTGAGCCAGCGGTAGCGCATCTGGCCGTTGAGCCCGATGTAGTTCCCGGAGAACCAGTCCAGCGAGAACTGGAAGTCGAGGTAGTCGCTCGCCGCGACGTAGAACCCGATGTTCGACACGTTGCGCTGGAACCCGGAGGAGGGCCGCACCAGGTCGCTCAGCCCGAAGCGCGGCACCAGCAACCCGCTGCGGCGGCCGGGCCGCATGTCCTGGAAGATGAACGGCAGCCAGAGAATCGGGACGTCCTGCACGTACAGCACCGCCGGACGCGCCACCATGATGGTGTTCGTGACCCACTTGATCTCGCCCGCCGCGAAGTGGTAGTGGGGCGTGGGGAGATCGCAGCTCGTCACGTCGTTCGCGGCTCCGTACAGCCGGGTGGAGCCCGAGTCGACCTCGATGCCGCGTCCCCGCAGGTACCACGTGACACCGGACTGTCGGAAGCTGGTGAGGGCGCTTTCCACCGTACCGATGCGCTCGCACGTGTCGTAACGCATTCCCTCCCCCACCATCACCGTCCCCTGGTCGAACAGCGCGGGATCGCCCGCCGCCTGTAGCCGGCAGTCGGCCTCCTGAAAGCGGACGGTCTGCGCCTCCAACGTGGCCCCTTCCCGCTCTACAATGGCGGATCCCTCCAGCACGATTTCCTGGGTCTCGCCGAACAGCGTGATGCTGTCGCCGGCGTAGCGCGTGACCCGGTAGCCCTCCCGGGTCATCAGCTCCCGCATGATCGAGTCCAGCGACGGAAACGAGCGGGACGGTCCGGTGGGGAGGCCCAGCTCCCTCGCGGCCGCCGTGTCGATCGGCAGCGCCAGCGAATCCTGAGTGACGCGGGTCGTATCCTGATCCCCCCGCTTGGGCGGACGCTCCAGTTGCGCCAGGGCCGCATCCGGCACCCCGAGGAGGGCCAGCACGATCGCGCCGCCGCCGATGGTTCTCCCGGCCTGGCGCCTGCGCAGCAGGCGCGCCACGATGATCCCCGCCTCGTAGAGCAACAGGATCGGCGCCATCATCATCATCATCGACACCACGTCCGGCGGCGTCAGCAGCGCGGCCAGGACGGCGCCGAACACCAGTGCAATGGGGCGGTGCCTGGCGAATGTCCGCGGCCTCACCAGGTCGAGCGCCGACAGCAGCACCATGACCAGGGGGAGCTGGAACATGAGACCGAATGCCAGGATGAGCTGCGTCGCGAACCCGAAGTACGCGTCGGCGGTGATCATCCACTCGAGGAAGCCGAACTGAAAACCGTACAGGATGCGGAAGACCGCCGGCAGCACCAAGACGTACGCCATGAGCACGCCGGCCAGGAACAGCCCCAGGCCCGCCATCAAGGCGGGAACGATGTACCGCTTCTCGTGCTTGTACAGCGCCGGCGAGAGGAACCGCCAGACCTGGGCGAAGATGATCGGCGACGCCAGCACCGCCCCGATCACGATGGCCAGCTTGAGCGTGATGAGGAACGCGTCCGCCGGCCGGATGATGATCAGCTTCCCGTCCGGCAGATACGGGGCGATGGGCTCCTTGAGCAGCTCCAGCACGTTGTACTGCTGGACCAGGAAGAACCCGATCGCCGTCCCCACGAGCAGGGCCACGAGACTCCACAGAATGCGCCACCTCAGCTCTTCGAGGTGGTCCAAGAAGGGCATCTCGCTCGCGGAAGTCTTCGCCTGCTTCATGGGGGGAGGCCCGGAGCGGCCGCGCCTCAGGGGTTAAGGATTGCCGAGCTTGGTTCGCGCCAGTTGGGCTTCCTCGGAACGGGGGTACCCGGCGATGACCCGCGTGTAGTACACCTCAGCTGCACGCTGGTCTCCCCGCCGCTCGGCGAGCAGTCCGAGGCGGTAGAGGGCGGTCGGGGCATGGCGCGAGTCCGGATGGTGGCGGATCACGAGCTCGTATGCCGCCGCCGCGGAGTCCGAGTCGGTCTCCTCCCAGGTCTCTCCGATGAAGAACTGGGCGTCCGCCGCCAGCAGGTGGGTGGGGTGGTCGGTCAATAGCTTGCTGAAGCCCGCCCGCGCCGTCACCGGACTCCCCCGCCGCAGCTGCTGCAGCGAGAGGTTGTACAGCTCCTGCGCGGTGATGTCCGCCGCCCCGGCTGCGGCCCTGCCGGTGTCGCCCGTGGCGGGGACACCGGGCACCACGTTCTGCCGTAGCCGCTGGTCCAGCTGCCCCCGCAGCTCGGAGAGACGCTGCTGGCTCTGCCCGGCGAGCTCCTGTATCTGCACGAGCTGCCGCTGCACATCGGTCATGTCGCTGCGGACATCACCCTGGAACATGCTGACCCGGCGCTGTAGCACGTGCAGGGAATCCAGCAGCCGCTGCTGGAACAGCAGCACCTGGTCGAGCAAGACAGCCCGCGCCGAGTCGGCGCGGGCTGTCTCCGCTTTGAGCTCTGCAACCTGATCCTCAACGCGACGCACGTCGCCCTTGAGCGCGCAGGCGCCCAGGGCGACGGCCGTCGCCGCGGTGAGGCCGAGCTGTGTTACATACCGGATGGCTGTACCAGCTTGTCGCCACCACCTGAGATTGCGAACTCATTCCGCCGGTTCTGCGCCCAGGCATCCTCGTTGTGGCCCGGGTCGACCGGCTGCTCCTCACCCATCGAGCGCACCGCGAGCCGAACCTCATCGATGCCCCGGTCGGTGAGCCACCGCTTGGCCGAGAGCGCGCGCCGCATGCCGAGCGCCATGTTGTACTCGTCGGAGCCGCGCTCGTCACAGTGCCCCGTGATCTCGATCATCAGCGCCGGGTTGGCCTGGAGAACGGCGAGCTTCTGCTCCAGCACCTCGGTGTCCATGCCCGGACGGATGTTCGACTTGTCGAAGTCGAAGTTGATGACCGCGGCGATCATCGCGGCTACCGCATCCGTGATCTCACGCTCACGACGGGTCGCTTCCTCGCGCTCCCGGCGGATGCGCTCCTCCTCGAGGCGACGGGCGCGCTCGATGGAGTCGCGGAGGGCCTGCTCTGCAGCGATGGAATCGCGCCGCGCCTGCTCGGCCGCGATCGAGTCTGCGTCGGGCTCCGGCGCCATCTCGGGCTGCCCGCCACCGCACGCAGCCGCCGCCACCATTACCGCAAGGCCCAGAGTCAGAGTGAACTTGAGTCTCATGTGAGCTCCAGTCTTATGGGTTACTAGGCTCCGGAATTCGTGGTGACCAGGCCGGCAGTCGGGCATCCCCCACCGTCGTCAACTGGCGCACCCTGCCGGTCTCGATGTCAATGACCCACACCTGGCGTCGGCCGGTCCGGCTGGAGATGAAGGCAATATGCCGACTGTCGGACGCCCAGGTTGGGTCTTCGTTCCGCCCGGCACTGGTCAGCTGTCGCACGGCCCGCGACCGCGCGTCCATGATGAAGACCTGGGGGCTCCCCATTACATCGCGGTGGAACGCGATGCGGGTGCCGTCGGGTGACCATTCCGGCGCCTGCGAACTCCCGGTGACGCCGTAGTCGAAGGGGGCGAACAGCTCTTGCCCCGTCCCGTCCGCCGCCATCACGTAGATCTGCGGCAGCCCGGCCCTCGTAGAGACGAACGCGATCTGCCGTCCGTCCGGACTGAACGTGGGTGATAGGTTATCCGAAAATCTCCCGACCGTCAAGCGCTCTAAGCAACAGTCCTGTGCGAGGTTATAGCGGTAGACATCGGTGCCGTCGTTCCCGCTGCGGGTAAACGCCAGCAGGGTCCCATCGGGCGAGAACGCGGCGGCGTAGTTCAGCAACCGCGAGGTCGGGGAGACGGGCCGGGCACCGTCCGCTTCCGGGTCGGCCACGACCAGGCGCCCCCACCCACCGGAGAGCTCGCTGTACACCACCTGCCTCGCCGACGGGTCCCAGGCCGGCGAGAATGCGGTCACACTGCGGGGCGAGACGGCCGAGAGATTGGCTCCGTCCGCGTCGATGCGGTACAGCCGGCCGCGCTGAATGAACAGCAGCCGCGTGGCGGCGGACCCCGGCTCACCCGCGGCCGCTCGCAGGACTTCGTCGGCCGCCCGGTGCACCGTCATGCGGAAATCGGGATGGTCCAGGGGCTTGAGCCGCAGGGCGATGCTCCGGCGGGCGGTCTCCCCCCGCACGTCGTACACTGTTACGTCGGCGCTCGCCGAATCGGCCCCCGGTAGCAACCCCACTGCGTACTCGGCCCCCAGAGCAGCGTACAGGGAGTAGTTGATGAACGCCTCCCCTCCGGCGCCTCCCTGCTCCGCCTCGGGCCCCACCCCCGTCAGGCCGAGCAGCAGGCTGTCGCCGCCGGGTAGGGTGATCATCTCGAAGCGGTCGCTCAGCTCCAGATCGCGCCGCAGGATGGCGCGAGCCGAGTCCAGCACCACGGTGCGCTCGCCTCCCAGCACGAGCATGCCGGGCCGCAACCCCGGCGTGTAGGTGATGCCGATGCGCACGCCTTGCTCGATGGGCGTCTCCTGGGCTGCCAGCGGGGCGACCGAGAGGGCAAGGAGGGCGGCGAACGCCAGAAGAGGGCTGAGCGAGCGGGAGGGGCCTGCCGGAGCGCACGTCAGTGCAGCGCGTTGCGCAGGATGGCCTGAGCAGGGAAGCAGACCGTTTGCGAGGGACGTCGGGAATCCCCGGAAGTCTGGCGAACTGCAGTTCGCGAAGGTAGGCCCCTCCCGCGAGCGATGAGTCATCGCGTCGTCGTAGGATCGAAGAAGAAGCTCACCGGCAACACGTCTGCGGCGTAGCCCACCGGCAGCGGACCGAACGCGTCGGCGTTGGCCGCCGCTTCAATGGCCCCCTGCGCCTCGAGGTCGAACCCGAAGCTCCCGGAGCGCAGCACGAACTGGAAGTTGGAGATGGAGCCGTCCCGGTGCACGAAGAACAGCACCTCGGCGCGGAGCGACACGTCGCCCGGCGGGCGCTGCCAGCGGCGGTACACCTGGGCCACGATGTTCCGCAGGTACTCCGGGTAGGGGAACTCCACGCCGCTGGTCTTGACGGTGGCCGGATCGCTCCCGGTGGAGGGCTCGACGTCAGGGGCCAACTCCACCTCCGGCGTGGTGCGCGGCGCCGGCTCCCGCTCCGCCTGCTGCTCCGGGGGGGGCGGCGTCTCGGCAACCGTGCTGCGGCGCGGCCGCCGGTCGCTCACCGGCGCCGGACGCTCCGCCGGCCGCTCCACCGCCTCGGGCGCGCGGCGCTGCTCTGGCTGCGTCCGCGGCGCGGCCACGAGCTCCACCGTGTACACCGGCGGCGCCACGTGGCGGACCAGCGTGGGAGCCGACCACACCGCCCCAAAAGCCACCACGTGCAGCGCCACGGTGAGCGAGAACGCGAAGCTCGTCCCGCGGGCCTCGGGCGCCCGCCGCAGCGGTCTGCGGGGTCCCCTCCTCATCGCGTTATCCGCTCCGGTTCGGCCACCAGGCCCACGTCGCCCACCCCCGCTGCCCGCATCGCCGCGAGCACTCGCACGACCTGTCCGTAGTCCACCCGGGTGTCGGCGCGGAGATAGACGCCGCTGGGCTGGCGCGCGGTGACCATGGCGGGGAATGCTGCGCGGAAATCCTCGAACGACAGGGCCGTCTCGTCCACGAAGATGCGTCCCTGCCGGTCTATGGACACGACCAGTCCCTCCCTGGGTTGCAGCGGGCGGGCCTCAGCCCGCGGCAGCTGCACGTCCACCCCGCCCTGCATGATTGGGGCGGTGATCATGAAGATGATGAGCAGCACGAACGCCACGTCGACCAGCGACGTGACGTTGATGTCCGCCATCACGGGGAGCTCGCCGTGACCCCGGAGTCCGGTGTCCGCCACGGCTCACACCCTCCCTTCCCGGGCCATGGTCCCCACGATCTCGTGCGCGAACCCCTCGAGCTCGCCGGCGAACACGCCCAGGCGACTCGCGAACAGGTTGTAGGCCATCACCGCCGGGATCGCGACCGCGAGGCCCAGCACCGTGGTGACCAGCGCCTCGGCCACACCCGGCGCGATGGCCGAGATGTTGCCGGATCCCCCTGCGGCAATGCCGATGAACGCATCCATCACGCCCAGCACGGTTCCGAGGAGGCCCAACAGGGGGCTCACCGAGCCGATTGTCGCCAGCCAGGGAATGAACCGCGCCATGAGGTCGCGCTCGGCGCTCACCTCCTTGGCCAGTACCATGCGGAGCACCTCGAGCTGCGTGGGCCGCAACGCCTCCACCTGCTGGCTTCCCCGCTGCTTCAGCGCCCCGGGACGCAGCTCGGAGAAGAAGTTCACGCCCTCCCGCAGCAGCCGGCCGTAGGGCGACGGCGGCAGCTTCATCACCGTATGATACGCGTCTTCCAGCCGTGTGGTCCGTTCCAGCGCGTCGAAGAACTTGTCGCCCTGGCGGCGCACCCGCCGGAACTGCACCCACTTGAGGCCGATGAGAAACCAGCAGACGAGGGAGAAGGCCACCAGGACGAGGAGCACCACCTTGATGGCGACACTCGACGTGGTAACCAGCTCCCATGCGGTCGTGGGGAGCGCGCCTCCCACCTGCAGCGTCATGCCGCTTCCTCCGCAATCCACTCGTAGGTGCGTTTGAGCCCCTCGGCCAGTGTGACGTGCGGCTGCCAGCTCCACAGCCGCTGGGCCTTCTCCACGCTCACCGCGCTCCGCGCCAGCTCGCCGGGGCGGGCCGGGGCATGCTCCACGGGCACCCGCACGCCGCAGGCGTCGAGCAGCGTCTCCGCAAGCTCGCTAACGCTCGTCTCCGTTGCGGTGCCGACGTTGAAGGCCAGGTCATCGATCGTCCCAACCGGCGTGGGGCTCCAGCCGGTGGCGCGCAGGTTCGCGTCCACCACATCGTCGACGTACACGTAGTCCCGCGTCTGCCGGCCGTCCCCAAAGATGGTGAGGGACTCCCCCCGATGCACCCGACTCCCAAAGATAGCCACCACACCCGCCTCTCCGTGGGGGTTCTGCCGGGGGCCGAACACGTTGGCGTAGCGCAGCGCGACCACGTGAAGCGGATACAGCTGGGCATACGCAGCGAGGTAGTACTCCGAGGTGAGCTTGCTGACGCCGTAGGGCGAGACGGGGAGCTTGGGTGCGGTCTCGGCATGGGGGAGCCACTCGCTCTCGCCGTACACCACGCCGCCGGACGAGGCGAACACCACCCGCCTCAGGGCGCCCGCCCGTCCTCCCTCCAGGAGGTTCAGCAGTCCCAGGATGTTCGTGCGAGCGTCGAACGCCGGATCGCTCACCGAGGCGCGTACGTCCATCTGCGCGGCGTGGTGGTTGAGCACGGTGAATCCGCCTTGGGCGATGAGGTCACGCGCCTCGGGGGAGCCCACATCGGCCTCGACGAACGTCGCTCCGGCTGGCACGTTCTCGCGTCGACCGCTGGAGAGGTTGTCCAGTACCGTGACCTCGAACCCCTCTGCCAGGTAGCGCTCGGCCACGTGTGACCCGATGAACCCCGCACCTCCCGTCACCAGCACCCGCTCCGTCATTCCGTCAGCCGTTCCTTTCGCTCGTCCCTCGGGCAGCAGTGTCGCGCGCCGCGCCCGCGCCGCATCCGCCTGCCCGGCTCTGCCCACCACACGTCGGCCGCCTCCCGGCAACCGCGCCGGAGGAAATTATAACGCAACGGCCGCGAGATGCGGCCGTTGACATGGAATCCGATGGATGGTGTGCGGAGCCCGCAGCCTGCCTCAAGTGGGCATCTTGGCAAACAACTGCACGGGGGCGCCCACCCCGATACCCAGATCGTTAATGATAATGAGCAGTCCGGACGAGGACTGGTCGCGGGTGTGCACGATCTGCATGTAACCCACGGTGTCCGGGGCGATCCCTTCCCGCTGACCGGGTCGCAGCACCGTGAAGACGTCACCCAGCGCCACGCCGTCCTCGCGTCCACGATCGATGAACAGGATATCCTGCTGCCCCGGAATGACGCGCGGATCTCGGATCTCGACGATGGCACCCATCAGGCCATTATTCAGGGGCACCGGCACCACCATTCCCGGGTCCCTGAACGGCTCCAGGGGAATCGCCACCTGGCCGTCGGAGACGCGGTCAAACTGCTGGACGATCTGGGCCCGGCCGCCGTCATCGGTCACCTGCGTGACCACCGCGATGCCGGTGGGATGGACGATCTTACCCCAGCCGGGCACATCCCGAGTGAGCTTCGCCATGAGCAGCGAGTCGCCCAGCTGGTACATCGCGTCGCGGGGCGCCTCGATGGCAACCTCGCCGTAAATCAGGGTGGAGGACGTCGCCGACAGGGAACTCAGCGTGGGCTTGCCCACGGCCCGCAGCACCTTGCCCCAGGGAAGGTCCTGTCCCTCGGTGAGGAACCCGGCAGCGTAGAACTCGCCGAGCCTGATGGGCCGGTACCAGAATCCCGGAGAGCGTAGGCTCGCGATGGCGCCCGCGCCGTAGTCCTTCCGGGCGAACACCGTGGGCGCCGTCTCCGTAGGCGGCGGCGGTGGCGGCGCACCGGGCGGCGGCATGTCGGGAACGAGGACATCCTCCACCGGCTGGTCCGGCAGGACCGCCTGCTCCACTTGAGGACTCACGTCCACGTCGGGATCGCCCACCACCGGCTGTCCCACCACCACGGTCTCGCCGACCATCGTGGTATCCAGCGGCCCGAGCCGGAGCTCCTCCCCCGGGAAGATCCAGTGCGGATCCTCCACCACCAGGGTATTGAGTCGGTAGATCTCCGGCCACAGGAACGGGTCGTCGAGGTACCGCTGTGCCAGATCCCACAGCGTCTCGCCTGCCACGACGATGTGCACGTCGGGACGCTGGGGAAGCTGCAGGGTGTCCGGCTCCTGCGCCGTGGCGCCCGCAGACGCCACGGCGGCGCACAGTACCACGAGCGAACTAGAACGGAAGATCGTCGTCTTCCTCATCAAGCGCCTCCGGGAAGTCGTTGTACGACTCCGACTGCCCATCCGCGACGGCCGGCTGCGCGGGAGCCCGCGCCGGCACGTCTGCGTCCATCCCCCCACCTCGCGGCGACAGCATGAGCATCTCGCGGGCGTTGATCTCGGTCGAGTACCGCGTGTTGCCTTCGCGATCCTCCCAGGTGCGGTACTCGATCCGTCCCTCGATATAGATCCGGTCGCCCTTCTTCAGGTACTTCTCGGCGATGTCGGCCATCCCGCGGTTCCGGTTGTTCCACAGCACCACTCGGTGCCACTCCGTCTTCTCCTGACGCTCGCCGGCCTGGTTGGTCCAGGACCGGCTGGTAGCCACTGACAGCGTGGCCACCCGTGTCCCGCTGGCAGTGCTGCGGACCTCCGGGTCGGCCCCCAGGTTTCCGATCAACATCACCTTGTTCAGACTACGGCTCAAAGCGACCTCCGACGTTGGGGGGTGGGACCCGGACCGGCCCAAATTAAGGGGCTGCAAGTCCTTTTGTCAACCAAAGATACGCGATTTGGGGCCATTCCATGCGGGGCTGTCTGACGGGTCCAACGACCCGCCTCTCACCCCTGGGACACCCCAAACGCATCCCGAAGGTCCCAAATGGGGATGGGTGTACCCCCCCCGGACGCCGGTGCGTCGCGGAAGCTAGGGTAGCGGGGCCATGGGGCTGGGCAATATGACGTGAATCACCGAAGCGACGGCGGTCCAGGCTCGCTCAGCGGGCTTCGAGCAGCTGCAGCACCTCGCCGAGCTGACCAGCGGCACGCCGCACCAGGGATTCGGCCTCCTCCGTCACCTGGTCGCGGAACGCCGCATGCTCGATGTCCCCGAGGTTCGTGAGCACGTTGCGGTAGCAGCCCCAGACGCCCGCCTCCAGCGCCTTGGCCCCGACCTCCAGGTCCGAGCGCATCGCGCTGCTCCCGTGCTGGGCAAGCTCCACCATCGCGCCCCAGCACCCGTCGGCGATGCGCATGGTGCTGAGGGGCACATCCACCGCCTGCTTGAGGCCGGCCTGCATGGCCGCATGCCGCGCCGCCCGCTCCTCGTCGCTGTCCCGCGGCATCCCCATGGCCGCCAGGTAGTCGTTGAACGCGTTGGTGTCGGCGTCGATCATGGGAATGAGATCGTGCATGGCCCGGTACAGCGGCGGGATCTGCTGGCGCATGATGCCATCCACCGCCGCGAACTTCCGCCGACCGTAGGTCATCCACCCCACCATGGCCCCCAGGGCGGCCCCGAGGGCGGCGATCAGGGCCGCCGCCGAGCCGCCCCCCGGAGCCGCCGTGCGGGCCCCCAGCTCCTCGACGAAGCCGCGCACCGAGAGGCTCGCCAGCGGCTCGGCGCCCTCGTTCTCGATCATGTACTCGATGACCCGCTCATCCGGATCGAACGGGGACACCGAGTTGAGCCCCAGTCGCTCGATCACCAGCCGGATCTTCTGCCGCTCGTCGAGGATGAAGAGGCCCTCTCGCTCGATGTAGTGGTCGGCGGCCAGCAGCATCGCCTCCAGCGGGATGAGCCCCACCAGCTCCGAGCCGGCCACGGCGACACCGAGGGCGTTCGCCTGCTCCGCGCAGGCCTCGAACGCGACGTGCGGCGGGGTGATGCGGTAGTCATCCAGGTTCATGGAGACCTGGGCCAGGCCGTACTCGCCCACGTACCACCCCAAGCCCTTCACCGCCCGGAGGCGTCCCGGCTGGTCGGGCCCGCGGCCCTGCTCCCGGAGATCCAGCGCGATGCGGTGTGCCTGGTTCTTGGTGGCGAGGACGTTGACGTTGTAGGCGATCAGGAAGAACCGGGCACCGGTGGCGGTGGCTCCCCACTCAGGTACGAACTGGGCCGGGCCGAAGTCGGGCTTCCACTTCTTCTGGGTGAGCTTCTCCTCCAGCCCCTCGTACTCCCCCGCGCGGATGTCCTTGAGCGCCTTACGGTGATCCCGCCCGGAGGCGGCCTCGTAGAGGAAGACCGGAATCCCCAGCTCCTCGGCGGCGCGCCGCCCGAATTCCCTGGCGCATGCCACGCACTGCTCCATCGTGACCCCGGCCACCGGAACGAAGGGGCACACATCCATGGCGCCCATGCGGGGGTGCTCGCCCCGATGCTGCCGCATATCGATGAGCTGCCGCGCCACGCGGGCGGCGGCTAGCGCCCCCTCCACCACCGTGTCCAGCGAGCCCACGAGGGTGTAGACGGTCCGGTTCGTCGACTGTCCGGGATCCACGTCCAACAGGGTGCACCCCGGCGTCTGGCGTATGGCTTGGGCGATCGCGTCGATCACCGCCCGGTCGCGTCCCTCGGAGAAGTTGGGGACGCACTCAACGATCTGCTTCATGCGATTCGCATCGGGATGAAGTCGCTACACGCAAACCGGTCTGGGGAGTCTTGTCAATCACTGGGCGACGCCGGCCGCCTCCCCCGGTGCCGCCAGCGGGCACGCCAGAACCAGGGCGTCCTCGCGGGGCTGGCGATAGTACTGGCGCCGCCGTCCCACCAAGCTGAATCCGAGGCGCTCGTAGAACGCCTGGGCGCCGGCGTTGGACTCCCGCACCTCGAGGAAGACCTGCCGCACACCCTCCCGGGCGAGCCGCTCCAGGGCCTCGGACATGAGGCACCGGGCGATGCCCCGGCGGCGCACCTCCGGGCGAACGGCCACGTTGAGGATCTCGCTCTCCTCCTGCACCCAGAGGGCGAACAGATAGCCGTTCACACCCTGCTCCCCGTCCGCCACCAGGGCGAGGCCCCCCAGCAGGCGACCGAAGCTGTCCCGCGACCAGGGATCGGAAAAGACCTGCTGCTCGATGGCCGCGACGGCGTCGAGGTCAGCGGGGGTCGCCGCCCGAATGCGGCAAGGGTCGTCCATGCCTCTGCTCCCACTTGTCCTGGGCGGCGGCCTGGCGCCCGTACGCGGGCTCGAACGCCGCTGGATCCGCTACCAACACCGCGGCGCCCTCCAGGGCCAGCAGCTCGATCAGGGCTCCGGCCTTAGGCGCCCCTGCCGGCGGGCCGAGGGGCTCCCGTCCCGTCCAGGCCTGCATCGCCGCCGCGTGCGCCACCGCGCCGTCCCCTACAGCCAGGACCGGCCGCACCGGGGCACGCTCGGCCAGCGCCTCAGGGGTGGAGCGCACCGGCGCCACCAGCGTGCGCACGGCATCCCCCTCCCTGGCGTACACCGCGCCGAAGACCTCCCCCCGCAGCGCGTCGTACAGCGCCGCCACCGGCCCAGCCACGTAGCGCTGTGCCACCCACGCCGTGGCCAGGAGGGACGGCGCCGTGCGCAGCACGAGCCCCTCGTGCACCCGCAGGATGCCCTTGGCCGTGGCGAACCCGATGCGCAGGCCGGTGAAGCTCCCGGGACCGTCCGCCACCGCGACACCCGTGAGGTCACCGTATCCGGCCCCCGCCAAGCGCAAGACCTCCTCCACCGCGGGAACCAGCGCGGCGGCATGACGGCGGTCGGTGAAGACCACCTCGCTCACCGTGCGCCCGGGCTCTCCCACCGCAACGCTCCCGATATCGGTGGCCGTATCGATGGCGAGGTACAGGCTCACGCGACCCGCTCCAGGACGCGGCGCTCCGGATCCTCGGCGTGCGCCAAGTGGAGGTGCGTGTCTGGAGGAGGGGCGAGGTCGCCCGCCCGCTCCGGCCATTCCACCAGCAGCAGGCGGGCCCGCCGCTCCAGTCCGGGGAAGTCGAGGTCCAGCGCCTCGGCGGGCTCCCGCAGCCGGTAGCAGTCGACGTGCACCAGGGGGCCGTGGGGTGACGGGTACTCGTGCACCAACGCGAACGACGGGCTGCGAGCCGGCTCCGCCTCGGCGGCATCCGCCACCGCCTGCACGAAGGTCGTCTTGCCCGAGCCCAGCTCGCCGGTGAGCCACACCACCGACCCCGGGCCCAGCTCTTGCCACAGGCGCGCCGCCGTGGCGCGCAGCTCCGCCAGCGTGACGCTCTCAGCCACGCCGGCCCCCCGCGCCCCGCCCCGCCCGCACTGCGCCCCGGGGAGCGTGGCGCTCCGGATCGGCTTCGGCCCGCAGCTCGAACAACCGGTCCCGCAGTTGCGCGGCCAGCTCGAAGTCCAACTCGGCTGCGGCCTCCCGCATCTGCTGCTCGAGAACCTCCAGCAGGCTCTCCCGGTCGAGCCCCTCCCCCGCCTTGGGCGCCGCCTCCGGTCGCGGCGCCCGGGCATCGGCCACCCGGGTCACCAACCGGACCTGGTCCACCGACTTGCGGATCGAGGCCGGCGTGATCCCGTGCTCCCGGTTGTGCTCCTCCTGGAGGCTACGGCGGCGGTTCATCTCGCTGAGGGCTCGCTCCATCGATCCCGTGACCCGATCGGCGTACAGCACGCCCCGCCCACCCACGTTGCGGGCCGCACGACCCACGGTCTGGATCAGTGACCGGTCTGAGCGCAGGAATCCCTCCTGATCGGCGTCGAGGATCGCCACCAGGGCCACCTCCGGCAGGTCTAGCCCCTCCCGCAGCAGGTTGATGCCCACCAGGACGTCGAACTCACCCAGGCGCAGACCCCGCACGATCTCCATGCGCTCGATGGTATCGATGTCGGAGTGCATGTAGCGCACTCGCACGCCGGCCTGCTGCAGGTAATCGGTCAGATCCTCGGCCATGCGCTTGGTCAGTGTCGTCACCAACACGCGCTCGTTGTTTGCCTCGCAGCGCCGGATCTCGGCCAACAGATCGTCCACCTGGCCGCGCACCGGGCGCACCTCCACCTCGGGATCCACCAATCCCGTAGGCCGGATGATCTGCTCCACCACGGCCCCGCCCGTGAGCTCCAGCTCGAAGTCGCCGGGCGTCGCGGATACGAACAGCGTCCGGGGGGTGAGCTGCATGAACTCGTCGAAGTTCAGCGGCCGGTTGTCCAGCGCCGAGGGCAGCCGGAAGCCGTGCTCCACCAGCGTCAGCTTGCGCGAGCGGTCGCCGTGGTACATGCCCCCAACCTGCGGCAGTGTGACGTGGGACTCGTCCACGATCGTGAGGTACTCCTCGGGGAAGTAGTCCAGCAGGCACGCCGGCCGCTCGCCCGGGCGCCGCCCGTCCACGTGACGACTGTAGTTCTCCACGCCCGCGCAGGTGCCGATCTCGAGCAGCATGTCGAGGTCGAACATGGTACGGGATTCGAGGCGCTGCGCCTCCAACAGCTTGCCGTGCTCCCGGAACGCCTTGAGCTGCTGCGCCAGCTCCTCTCGGATTACGTTCACGGCCCGGTCGATGGTGGGCCGCCGCCTCACATAGTGCGTGGCGGGGTAGATCGCGCAGCGCTGCAGCTCGGTGATCAAGTTCCCGGTCAGCGGATCGATCTTGGAGATCCGCTCAACCTCGTCACCCCAGAACTCGATACGGACAGCCTGCTCCTCATACGCGGGGAGCACCTCCACGGTATCGCCCCGCACCCGGAAGGTGCCGCGCTCCAGGACGACGTCGTTGCGGCGGTACTGGATCTGCACCAGCTCCTCCAGCACTGCATCGCGGGGACGCTCCTCCCCTGCGTCGACCGTCACCATCAGCTCGCGGTACTCCGCGGGATCGCCCAGCCCGTAGATCGCGCTCACAGAGGCGACGATGACGACGTCGTCCCGCTCCACCAGGCTGGACGTGGCGCGCAGCCGCAGCGCATCGATGTCCTCGTTGATGGAGGCATCCTTCTCGATGTACGTGTCGGTGGCCGGCACGTAGGCTTCGGGCTGGTAGTAGTCGTAGTAAGAGACGAAGTACTCCACGGCGTTACGCGGAAAGAACGACTTGAGCTCGCCGTAGAGCTGCGCCGCCAGGGTCTTGTTGTGGGACAACACGAGCGTCGGGCGACCGAACGCGGCAATAGCGGACGCCATCGTCACGGTCTTCCCCGAGCCGGTGACGCCGAGCAGCGTCTGATACCGCTCCCCCCGCTGGAGGCCGGCCGCCAGATCCGCCACCGCCTTGGGCTGATCGCCGGCCAGCGTGAAGGGCATCTCGAGGTCGAAGGTGGCCATGGTGTGTGAAACTTAGGGAGTGGCGGGGGCCGGGGGGAGCGGGAGGGAGCTGGCGGAGGATACTTCAAATGCAGGGCGCGGCGGTGTGGCCCACCCCCGAGCGCTACTGCGCCTCGCTCGCCGCCCGCGCCGCCGGTTCGCGCCGCTCCACCGCCGAGACCCCCTTCACCCGCCGCATGGCGCGCATGACCTTGGCGAGGTGGTTGTGGTTCTCCACCTCGACGAACGCCGAGCCGAACATGCCCCCGTCCCGGCTCCACAGCTCGGCACTGCGGATGTTGGTGCCCGTTCCCGAGATCGCCTCCATGAGATCGGCGTAGAGCCCCCGCCGGTCCTCGCCCACGATGCCCAGGCACACGACGAACACCTCTCCCTCCATCTCCTGCCAATCGATTTCCACCCGGCGCTCGGGGTCGTCGGACATCGTGAGCAGGTTGGGGCAGTCGCCGCGGTGAATGGAGATGCCGCGTCCCTTCGTCACGTATCCCACCACGGGATCGCCGGGGACCGGCTGGCAGCACTGGGCGTAGCGCACCATCAGCCCGTCGACCCCGTGGATCTTCACGCCCCGCCCGAGGCGGATCCGGTCCATCACCCGCCCCAGGCCGAACCCCGTGGGCTTCGGCGCCTGGAGCTCCTGGCTGGAGTGCTCCGGGAACAGCGCCTTGACCACCTGCCCGATGGGGGTGTCGCCGCGCCCCAGGACCTGGAACAGCTTCTCCGGCGTGCTCACCGAGAGCCGCTCCGCGGCCTGCTTGAGCGTGTCCTCCTCGGGCATCTCCAGCCTGCGGCGGCGCAGCTCCCGCTGCAGGATCTCCTTGCCCAGGCCGACGCTGCGCTCCCCCTCTTCCTGCTTGATCCACTGCCGGATCTTGTGCCGCGCCCGGGCGGTGCGGACGTGGCTCATCCAGTCCTTGCTGGGCCGCGCGAACGCGCCGGTCAGGATCTCCACCGTGTCGCCGTTCTTCAGGGCCCGATGGAGCGGCGCAATGCGGCCGTTCACCTTGGCGCCCTGGCACCGCAGCCCGACCTCGGTGTGCACGGCGAACGCGAAGTCGATGGGCGTAGCCCGCGACGGCAGCCGCTTCACGTCCCCGTCCGGCGTGAACACGAAGATCTCGTCCTGGAACAGGTCGATCTTCAGGAACTCGAGGAACTCCTCGGGGCTGTGCGCATCCTGCTGCAGCTCGAGCAGCTGCCGGAACCACTCGAACCGCGTGTCGAGCTCGTCCCGGAGGCGCTGCTCCTTGTACACCCAGTGAGCCGCGATCCCGAACTCCGCGGTGCGGTGCATGTCCCTGGTGCGAATCTGGATCTCATAGAGCTGCCCGCCGGGTCCAAAGATCGTCGTGTGCAGCGACTGATAGCCGTTCGACTTGGGCGAGGCGATGTAGTCCTTGATCCGCTCCTGGAGCGGCGTCCAGTTGTGGTGGATGACGCCGAGCGCGTGGTAGCAGTCCCGTACGCTCTTCACCAGCACCCGGAAGGCCATGAGGTCGTAGATCTCCTCGAACGGCCGGTGCCGCTGGCGCATCTTGCGGTGAATGGAAAACAGGTGCTTGGGCCGCCCGGTGACCTCGAAGTCCGCGATGCCCGCTTGGCGCAGGGCCTCCTCCAGCGGCACCTGGAGTCGCTCGATCATCTCCTCGCGCTCGTCGCGGGTCGCCTGCACCTTCTTCGCCAGCGACCCGTGCTCCTCGGACTCCAGGAATCTGAACGCCAGGTCTTCGAGCTCGCTCTTCATGCCGGCCATCCCGAAGCGATGGGCCAGCGGCGCGTAGATCTCCCGGGTCTCCCGGGCAATGGACAGCCGCCGCTCCTCGTTGAGGTGCTCCAGGGTCCGCATGTTGTGCAGCCGATCCGCCAGCTTGACGATTATCACCCGGGCATCACGGGCAATGGAGAGCAGCAGCTTGCGGTAGTTCTCCGACTGCTCCTCGGCGGCAGAGCGGAACGTGAGAGTGGAGATCTTGGTCAGGCCATCCACGATGTCGGCGACCTCGTCGCCGAAGTCCTCGCGGATGTCCACCAGCGAGACCTCGGAGTCCTCAGCCACGTCGTGCAGCAGCGCGGCCGCGATGGTGACCGAGTCCATCTGCTGGCGCACCAGGATCTTGGCGACCTCGATGGAGTGGGAGATGAAGTCCTCTCCGGAGAGCCGCTTCTGGCCCCGATGCGCCGCGGCGCTCGTCCCGAAGGCGCGCTCCACCAGCTCCAGGTCCAGCCGATCCTCGTGCTCGGCCAGTGCCTGGGCGAACTCGGCATCCGCGGTTTGGAGCGTGCTAGTGGCCGCCATCGAGTCTCCTAGAGACACCTCTACCCTGCCCCGGGCCGCCAGGGGTTCACCCCTCCCGACCCGCAGCCAATTACCCTAGGAATAATGCGGTGTTTCGGGGCTGCTTGTAAACACCCCAGGGGCCTGGCAGGCAGGGCTACAGCAGCCCGGCCTCCGCGAAGCTGAAGTGGCGGTCCCCGGCCACGATCACGTGGTCGTACACCGGGATGTCCAGCAGCCTCCCCGCCTCCACCAATTGCCGGGTGACGGCCCGGTCGTCGGGCGAGGGGGTCGGACTGCCGCTGGGATGGTTGTGGACCACGATGACGCTGGCCGCCGCCTCGGCGATGGCCGGGCGGAACACCTCTCGGGGATGCACCAGCGAGCCGGTGAGGGTGCCCCGGGTAATGAGCAGGTCCCGGGTGATGCGGTTCTGGGTGTCCAGGGCCAGAACGTGGAACTCCTCCACGACGAGGTCCCTGAGCGCCGGCGCGCACCAGCGATACACGTCTGCCGGGGAGCGAACCTCGCGCCGCGGCTCGGCCGACTCCCCGGCGAGTCGCCGCCCCAACTCCAGCGCCGCCACCACCCGGGCCGCCTTGGCCCGACCCATTCCCGGCAGCCGGACCAACTCCCCCAGCGGACGCCGCACGAGATCGCGCACCGCGCCGTTGCCCAGCCGGGCGACCGCCCGGGCGACCTCCACCGCATCGGCCCGGGGCGTGCCCGAGCCGATGAGCACCGCCAGGAGCTCCACCAGGGTGAGGGAGCCCGGCCCCACGTGCAGCAGCCGCTCCCGGGGACGCTCGGCGGGGCGGGACTCGGCCAGGCGCAGTGTCGCCATCCGGCTACGATGCCGCCGAGCGCCCTCATGGCGGTAGCCGAATCGCCGCGGTCCAGGGCTCTTTGCGGGCGGACTTGAGCAACGGCGCCCCAGGGGTTCTTATAGCGAGGTCTTATCGGGAGCTTGCTGCTCGCAGTTCCAACGATCACACGGGACCTTCCTCATGACCGACAGGCTCCACACGCTCCTCACCGAACGGCGGACATTCACCCCACCGGCGAGCTTCAAGCGCGCGGCGCACGTGCGCAGCACCGCGGTCTACCGCGAGGGCACCCGCAGCCGGCTCCGCTTCTGGGCCGAGCAGGCTCGTCAGCTGGAGTGGTTCACATCCTGGAAGAAGGTGCTCCAGTGGAACCTGCCGCACGCGAAGTGGTTCGTCGGCGGGAAGCTGAACGCCTCGGTCAACTGCCTCGATCGTCACGTC
The DNA here is from genome assembly GCA_039591655.1 of Gemmatimonadota bacterium. Lineage (GTDB taxonomy): Bacteria > Gemmatimonadota > Gemmatimonadetes > Gemmatimonadales > GWC2-71-9 > WVYX01. The sequence goes on along the minus strand of JBDHDE010000021.1, from coordinate 1,678 downwards.
CGGACCGCGACCCGCAACAAGGTGGCGCTGCTGTGGGAGGGGGAGCCCGGCGATCGACGCACCATCACCTACTGGGAGCTGCACCGCGAGGTCAACCGGTTCGCCAACGCGCTCAAGCAGCTGGGCGTGAAGCGGGGGGATCGCGTCGCGATCTACCTACCGATGGTCCCCGAGGCCGTGGTGACCATGCTGGCTTGTGCGCGCATCGGGGCGCCGCACTCCGTCGTGTTCGGGGGCTTCTCCGCCCACGCGCTGCGCGATCGCATCAACGACGCCAAGGCCAAGGTCCTGGTGACGGCCGACATCAGCTACCGCCGCGGCCAGCGGGTCCTGCTCAAGCGCAATGCCGACGACGCCCTGAAGGAGACGCCATCCATCCAGCACGTCGTGGTGGTGCGCCGCGATCAGGCTGCCGATCCGACAGTCCACATGGACGCGCAGCGCGATCATTGGTACCACCGTCTCATGGACGACGCATCGCCCGACTGCAAGCCGGCCGTGCTGGACGCCGAGCACAAGCTGTTCATCCTCTACACTTCCGGCACCACGGGGAAGCCCAAGGGCATCGTGCACACCACGGGCGGGTACCTCACGCAGGCGACGGCCACGTGCCGTTGGGTGTTCGACCTCAAGGACGATGACGTCTACTGGTGCATGGCCGACATCGGCTGGGTAACGGGCCATACCTACGTGGTGTACGGGCCCCTCGCCCTCGGCGCCACGGTGCTGCTCTACGAAGGCGCCCCCGACTGGCCCGACAAGGACCGCACGTGGGAGATCGTGGAGCGCTACGGCGTGACCGTGTTCTACACCGCTCCGACGGCGATCCGGGCCTTCATGAAGTGGGGAGAGTCTTACCCTGCGGCCCACGATCTCTCGACGCTCCGGCTCCTGGGCACCGTGGGCGAGCCGATCAACCCCGAAGCGTGGATGTGGTACCACCGGCACATCGGGGACAAGCGTTGCCCGATCGTCGACACCTGGTGGCAGACCGAGACGGGGGGGATCATGATCACGCCGCTGCCGGGCGTCACCAAGACGAGGCCGGGCTCGGCCACCGTTCCGTTTCCGGGGATCGAGGCGGGTCTCGTCGACGGAGCTGGCGAACCCGTGGATGTCGGTGGCGGATTCCTCGTGATCCGGAGCCCCTGGCCGGGAATGCTGCGCACCATCTACGGCGACGACAAGCGCTACCGGCAGCAGTATTGGAAGCGCTTCCCCGGCCTCTACTTCACCGGCGACGGGGCGAAGCGCGACAAGGACGGCAACTTCTGGATCCTCGGCCGGGTGGATGACGTGCTGAACGTGGCGGGCCACCGCATCGGCACCATGGAGGTAGAGAGCGCCCTCGTCGCACACCCCGCCGTTGCCGAGGCAGCCGTGGTCGGGAAGCCACACGAGGTGAAGGGACAGGTGATCGTTGCCTTCGTGATCCTGCGCGGCGGGCACAAGCCCAGTGCCGGGCTGGTGGACGATCTGAAGGAGCATGTGGCCGGTGAGATCGGCGCGATCGCGCGACCGGACGACGTGATCTTCTCCGCCGATCTCCCCAAGACCCGGAGCGGGAAGATCATGCGCCGCCTGCTACGGGACATCGCCACCGGCCACGCCCTGGGGGACGTGACGACGCTCGCCGACCCCGGCGTGGTGGCCGCGCTCAAGGACAAGTATGAGGAGA
>JBDHDE010000020.1:0-47769 GCA_039591655.1 Gemmatimonadota bacterium | reverse complement strand
GATCAGCCGATTCGCCTGATCGACCAGGCTCTGGATCACCCAGTCTTCCCCATCGAGGGTCAGATTCCGTGGCTGTTTCCGCTGCTGCCCCTCAGGGAAGGATATGCGGCTGCGATCCCACACTTTTCAGAGTGGCAGGGGGGTGAGGAGTGGACCACGATCCGCGTGGTAGGAGACGAGCCGCTCGAGCACGGAGGGCGGGTGCTGGACTGTTGGAAGGTGGATGGCGGCGAGCTCGGCCCGCCCGGCTACCGCGCCATGTATTGGGTTGACAAGAGTACTCGGCGTATCATGCAAGGCGTATTGCGAGGGGAGGGAGCTGGACCGGAGTATTGGGCGATTACGCGGATGCCCTGACCCGGCATATGCCGCCTTGAGCCCCGGAGGCATCGTGGTGAACATCTTCCATGACTTCTTCATCAAGGCTCCACCGGACCACGTCTTTCGTACGGTGAGTGCTCCGGAGGGTCTCGACCGCTGGTGGACCAAGCGGTCGGCCGGGGAGCCGAGACCGGGAGCGGAGTACGAGCTCTGGTTTGGACCCGAGCACAACTGGCGGGCGACGGTCACGAAGTGCACCCCGGATGCCGAGTTCGAGCTAGAACTCACACACGCCGACGAGGACTGGATAGGCACGCGTGTGGGTTTTCGGCTCGAGAGCAAGAGCGGAGGCACCCAGGTGCGGTTCTACAATGAGGGGTGGCGCACCCCAAACGAGCACTATCGGATCTCCTGCTACTGCTGGGCCATGTACCTCAGGATACTCAGGCGGTACGTCGAGCACGGCGAGTCCGTGGCGTACGAGAGGCGCCTCGATGCTTGACGGCCGCGGCTCCATGCACCCCTCCCGCTAAGGAGCTCCAATGAACGTTCTCGTCCTCATCCTCCGATTGGTCCACATCGTGCTGGGCGTCTTCTGGGCCGGCACTCTCATCTTCTTCGCCGTCTTTCTGGTGCCGTCCGTCAGGGACGCCGGCCCCGACGGCGCCAAGGTCATGGCAGCTCTCCAACGGCGTCGCTTTCTCGACGTCATGCCGACCGTCGCCGCACTGACCATTCTCTCAGGACTGTGGCTCTACTGGCGCATTTCCGGTGGCTTCAGCGTGGCCTGGGTGACTTCCCCCGCCGGCCTAGCTCTCGCCACCGGCGGCCTGTTGTCCGTGATCGCTTTGGGGATCGGCCTCGGCATCATGCGGCCCGCTGCGATACGTGCCGCCGGTCTTGCCCAACAGCTGGCAGCGTCCCCAGAGGGACCCGACCGTGAGGCCCAGCTCAAAGTCGTACAGCAACTGCGCCAGCGCACTGCGGCGGCGGGCCGCGTCGTGGCAGTGCTATTGACCTTGGCCACCGCAATGATGGCCGTGGCACGCTACCTCTAGCACGTAGCTACCCGACCGCGGGCGCACTCGCGTCCTTGAGCAAGCGCGGTTTGTGTGCCAGGTTTGACGAGGTAGGCCCAGCTGTCGCCCGCATCCTGTGTCGTGACACCGGCAGCTCCTGAACCGGGCTGCCACATGAATCTAGAACCGGAGGATACCATGAAGCGTCTCGCCGCAGTCTGCTGTGCGGCCCTTTTGGTCGGCTGCGCCCCGTCTGAGCAGGCCGAGATGGCGGCTACCATCTCCCTGGCGGACGTCGCTGGAACGTGGTCCATGCAGGCCCTCCCGGAAGTCGGGGACTCAGCGCTAGTGACCTACCAGATGGTCGCGACTGACAACACAGAGGGCTGGACGGTCACCTTCCCCGACAGGGAGCCCGTTCCCGTCGAGGTCGTCGCCGTTGAAGGCGACAGTATTGTCACCGAGATGGGTCCCTACGAGAGCGCGCTGCGTGAAGGGGTCATGGTGTCGGTACGGAGCGTCGCCCGCCTGCAGGACGGCGACATGATCGGCACGTTCGTGGCACGCTACGAGACCACTGGGCCCGATTCGGTACTTAACGGTCGCCAGCTAGGTACGCGCGCCCAGTAGCCGCGACAGGCGTCGGCCCACAACGGCCGCGCCTTAGGCGGAAGTCGCAGAGGTGAGGATGAGGCCGGTCGCGCAATCATACAGCCGCGCACGGCCTCTCCTCACTTCGTAGCTCTTTGCGTCCGGTTCCAGTCAATCATGCCCAGAATGGACAGGACGCCGTTCTACCGCATCCCCCAACCGACCCCCCTATGACCGACCAGATCCTCGAAGCGTGGCGCACCAACAACCGAGTGAATCTCTTCCTGATCGAGCATATCAGCGACGCAGGCATGCGCTGCACCCTCTCGCGTCGTGGAGGCCGGAACGTCGTGCGCCAGTTTGCCCACATCCACAACAACCGTGTGTGGCACTTGCAGCGCCGGGCGAAGAAGCTCGCGACGGGGGCACATCTCTTCGACACGTACGACGAACCCGATCGTCGCACACTCGCGGCTGCGTTCCAGGACTCCGCACAGCGCATCGAGGAACTCATCCGTCTCGCCAGTGAGGGGGCCCCCGGCGTCCGCACCTTTAAGCGGGGTCTGGTTCCGTACATTGCGTACTTCGTTGCCCATGAGAGCCATCATCGCGGCAACATTCTCCTTACGCTGAAGCAAAGCGGTCATGGACTGGACAAGAAGGTGCAGTATGCGATCTGGGACTGGGACAGAATCTGATGGATCCAAATGCCATGATCCCGCAGGGACTCGCCCTGGACGCCTATTTCCTAGGTGAGTCCGCAGCCCAGCTGATTATCCGCCGCGATGACGGGCGTGAGGACTCCCTACCGACAGGATACTGGCGAGTACCTGGCGCGCCTGACCCGGCAATGGGTCGCCTGATCGGCCCCCGGAGCGGCGAGGTTGGGGGGTCTAGTGGAAGCGGTGCCTACGTGACAAGTTTGCCGTGGAACCGGTCGGCCTCGCGCAGTTCCTGGTGCGCCCACCCGCAGCATGATGCGCGGAGTTGCTGTACGCCAACCCCACCGCAGTGAGGTAACGCCATGGTACCGAGCACGGTCCGTCAGCCACTGGCATCCGAGTCACTGCACCCTGAACATGGACCGCACAGCCTACTCGTCCGCACGCGCAGCACCGTGCTGCCCCGCGTCGCGACCCGGCTGCGCCGACTCAAGGCCAGCGACGTATGGCTCATTCTGGTGCTCATTGTCGCTGTCGTGGTCCTCTTCACTCTGAGTGTTGAGCCTGGTCGCATGTGGCACTGAAGCCCCCAGGTTCGGCCTCCCCTGGCACCGTCTTCACCATGCGAAGAGGGATAGTGGTGTGCCAGGTCAACACTTCATACGAACTCGTCATGAGCTGCCTGCGGAGCGCCCCCTAACCCAGCAAGCCGCCGCTGCGTGACCTAGCAGCCCTACATGGAGACACCATGCTACCAAAGGAGCAGAAGAAGGCATACTCCGCCTTCTACGATTCGGCACGTAACAACGAGATTCTGGACCCGAAAACGACGCTACTCATCCACATGGCGACCGCGATGGCAATCGGCTGCTACCCCTGAATGGAGCATTACCTTGGCGTCGCCAAGGACGAAGGCATCTCAAAAGACGAGATCGGTGCTGCCCAGGCCATTGCCATGGCCGTGTCGGCCGGACGTGTGAACGCCCAATTCCGCGAGGTGCGCGCGCGACACGCCGGAGCCAAGAAGAGGGGAGACATCTGATGGCCGCATACGTGATAGTCGACATCCAGATCACCGATCCGGTGCTCTACGAAGATTACAAGAAGGCCGCCGCGCCAACTGTGGCGGCCTTCGGCGGGAAGTACATCGTCCGCGGCGGCGCAACCGAGATGCTGGAAGGTGATTGGACGCCTGGCCGCATAGTCGTCCTAAAGTTTCCCACGGCCGCACGGGCGAAGGAGTGGTGGGGCTCGCAGGAGTACGCACCGGCAAAAGAGATGCGACACGCGTCGGCCTCAACAGCTATGATTCTCGCTGAGGGCGTATAAGGGAGCCGACGTCTTATGTCAACACCGCGTACCTGGAGAGGCTACCTGGCCGTCATGGGCCTCTTCGCCCTGCTGGCCGCCTGCGACATCGTGGACCCACAGGACGAGGTCGACGTCACGGTGGACGACGCGGCACTCGTCCTGGAAGGCGAGGTCCTGATGGTCGAGGTGCTCTTCACCGTGTCCAACGGCCGCACGGACTCGATCGAGGTCGCCACCTGCGCGGGCGTCGTGAACGCACCGTTGGAACGCCGCGTGGGAGCCGGCTGGGACCTGATCGGGGGTGGGACCTGTCAAGGCGGAGGGATTCGAACGATCCCACCCGGCGACACCGCGGCGGGCCGCACGGCGGTCGGCCCCGCAGAGGGTGGGTCATATCGGATCCTCCTGGCATATCGAACCGCACCGGAGGGCGTCCAGGGGTCCACCCGATCGGCGGCGTTCACCGTCACGCAGTAGACGCTCCCCTGTGTCTCCGTCTTGCTCAGGGCCCTGTGTCCGCTCCTCGCTTGAGGAAATCGCCGTGTTATGACAGGTTAGCAGTTGGGAAGAGTAAGCAGGCTGCCGTAGTCCGACACGATTGGATCGCGATGCGCCTCTCGCTGTTCACCGTCTGCACTGCCGCGCTCGTCCTGGCTCCCCCCCTCGCTGCCCAGCAGACGCCCCAGCCGCAGCCGTTCGCCGCATCCTCCCTGGAGCACGACACCCTCCCGCTCAGTGGGCAGTTCGAGGGCGTATACATCCGAACGGGTGACTCTCTCCTCATTCTCGTGAGCGCGGCGATGTTACGGAGCGATCCGGAATCCGGCCAGACCCGTCTCGGAGCGGTCCGGGCGGGTCTCGGTGAGTCCGTCGCCGATGGTACATGGAACCTGGCGTATGCGAGCGCCCCGGTCCCCGTCGACCTCAGCCTCAGCGGCGGGGACGCGGCCCGGCTCGTCACCCTGGCATTCCTGCTCCGCATCTCGCCCGACGCCGACCTCAGCCGCTACTGGATCGTGTTCTGCCTTCACGACGCAGTCCCCGGCGGCGACCCGCTCGGCTTCTTGCACAGCGACCGCGGCGTGTTCCAGCAGGCCCAGAGGTGATGGAGGAGCCGTGTTCTCGGGGAGATGGCCAATGACCCTAGCAGAGATTCGCCGAACCACCGACCACAAACCGGCAGGGGCACTGCGGTTGGCACTCGCGCTCCTGTTCTTCATGACCGGAATCATGAAGCTCGTGGTCCCGATGCTGGCGGACGCCTGGTCGGGCCAGCTCCTGGCCGCGCACCTTCCCTTTTACTCGGTCTCCCGGTGGACCGTGCCGTTCGTCGAAATCGTGCTGGGCATCCTGCTCGCGGTCGGGTGGTTCACACGGCCGGCGGTCGTGGTGGTGACCGGCATCATGGTCGTCGCCACCTACGTTCACCTGGTGGTGGACGACCCGTCACTCTTCCCCCTACAGCCGCGTGAGCCGTTCATCCCCCTGATAGTGATCGTCTGCTGCGCATACCTGCTGTGGCGGGGCGCGGGGGCCTGGAGCCTCGATCTGAAGGACATGCGAGACATCGACTAGCCGGCGCCGCGAAGAGGTCACGATGGACAAGATCAATCTTCTCGAGAAGCTGTCGCAGTTCGACGAACACTGGAGCCCGCGTCTCGTGGCCGAGCTCAACGGCCAGCACAGTTCGTGTGGCACCACCACGAGCACGAGGACGAGTTGTTCTACGTGCTCAAAGGTCGGCTCACCATCCAGCTGCGCGACCGGCAGGTGGTGCTGGAGCCCGGGGAGTGCTTCGTCGTACCCCGTGGTGTGGAGCATCGGCCCATGGCCGAGGAGGAAGCCCACATCCTTTTATTCGAGCCTGCTGGGACCCTGAACACGGGCAATGTGCGCAACGAGCGCACGGTGGACCGGCCGGAGCGTGTGTAGGGCCGGGCGGACTCCGGCGCGGCCCGCGGTGCCCAGGGCCCGCGCATGATGCCGCAGGATCCGGCTGCGGTCGCCGAGGATATGGCAGCGGCCTGGAACGCGCGGGACCTGGCTGCCTTCCTCTCCTTCCTCACCGAGGACGTCGAGTGGGACGACCCGGCGATGACGGAGCCGGCCAAGGGGCGTGACGCCGTCAAGCGGTTCAGCGAGGCCGTGCTCCAGGCGTTCCCGGACTTCCGCTACGAGATTCGCCATCCCATCTGCGTAGCGCCGGACGGGAGCCGCTGTGCAGTGCCGTGGACGATAACAGGAACACACCTGGGCCGTCTCGATCCCCCGGGATTCGCACCTACGGGTCGGCAAGCCGTCTTCGAGGGCGTGGATCTCCTGGACTTCCGCGGTGCACAGGTGTGCCGCATCACGACCCTGTTCAACGTTGTCGTCCCGGCCGAGCAGCTGCTGGGGTGGCAGCTGCGGCCCCAACCCGGCACACTGCGCGAGCGCGCTCTGGTCTGGACCCAACGCCTACGGGCTGCCTGGCTGCGGGCAGTGAAGTGACGACGCCCAGGCAGCTCCACTGCGCCATTCGCGCCGCCATTCCAGGGGAGGCTCAGGTTCTCACCGACATCGCCCACGCCGCCAAGCGCCACTGGGGATACCCCGAGCCATGGATCGCGCGGTGGCGCGACGATCTCACCGTGACGCCGCAGTACATAGACCGTCACGATGTCTATGTGGCAGAAGCGGACGGGGCGCTGCACGGGTTCTATGCGCTCACCGGCGAGGCCGATCACCGAGAGCTGGATCATCTGTGGGTCCACCCCTCCGCGCTCGGCGCAGGCGTAGGACGCGTGCTCTACGCGCACGCAGTGGCAGTCGCACGTCGAGGCGGGGCGCGAACGCTGGTCATCGACGCCGACCCTAACGCCGCGGGCTTTTACGAGCGCATGGGAGCCCGGCGCACCGGCGCGGTGCCCGCGTCCATGGACGGAGTGGAGCGCGCCCGCCCGCAATACACGGTCGATCTAGGCGACGCCTAGCCGGCGCGGCCAAATCGGGACATCTTGGTCGGGTTTCCGTCACCACTCCCCCAATCGAGTCGGACCCATGTGTCGCAACATCAAGCAGCTCCGCCGGCCCGAGGGGCCGCCCAGCGATGCCGAGTTGCAGGCCGCAGCACTCCAGTTCGTGCGCAAGATCAGTGGGTACCGCGCTCCCTCCCGAGCAAACCAGCGTGCTTTTGAGACCGCTGTCAGGGAGATCGCCGCCGCATCGCGCAGCCTGTTCGACTCGCTCCAGGTGAGGGGAACCGACCACCTCTCGCTCCGAGGCAGCGCGAGGCTCACACCCGCAACCACCCCGAGGGGTTCTGAGGAGTACCAGGAATGACGTTCGATGCTCAGATGGTTCCGGTCGCCTCACAGTGGCTCGCGATCTTGCTCGCTGCCGCTGCCGTCTGGATCACCAGCATGATCGTCTGGGCGGTGCTACCGTACCACCGGTCGGACTACAGGTGCTTCCCGGACGAGGAGGCGGTGCGGAAGGCGCTTCAGCTGCAGAACCTGGCGCCGGGCCTGTACAACATCCCCCACCTCGCCTCCCGCAGCGATCTGGAGAAACCCGAGGTGCACCAGCTATTCGAGGACGGCCCCGCCGGTTTCATGACGGTCCTGCCTCGGGGCGCGCCCAAGCTGCGCCGGGCTCTCGTGCTGGCGTTCTTCTTCTACTACCTCGTGAGCGGGAGCGCTGCCTACATGGCGAGCCGCACACTGGCGCCGGAGGCGGAGTTCTTACTGGTGTTCCAGGTGACGGGGACCGTGGCTTGGCTCGCCTACGGCATGGGGGCGGTTCCGGCCGCTCTATGGTTCGGTCGACCGTGGAAAGACGTCGGCAAGCAGCTGCTCGACGCATTCATCTACGGCCTGGTCACGGCTGCGGTGTTCGCATGGATGTGGCCGGGGTGAGGCAAGCGCGCCATCTGACCGTCTGCGCGGACCCGGCGGTGGCCTCACGCGCGCCGCCTTGCGATCTTACGCGAAACAAGACGAACCGCGGGGCTCGCGATTTCGCCCTTCCCGCATCCCTCCCGCTGTGCCCCGCTGCAAGTCCTCGTCCCGGGAGAAGACCATGAAGCCGCACCGCGCTCCAAGCGCACTGTACTCTGGCGTTCTCACCGCCCTCCTGCTCTTGATCAGCGCCCCGCTCGCCGCACAGAGCACCCCCGCACTGGCCGGGATGCCTACACTCCACCGCTACGCGCCGGCCATCGAGCGCGGCCAGCTCGTCATGGGGCAGATCCTCCACCGCACCGGAGTGCCGGGCATGTCCGTGGCCGTCGGCGTGAACGGCAAGATCGTCTGGTCCGAGGGCTTTGGCTATGCCGATCTGGAACTGCGTGCGGGCGTCACGGAAGCGACCAAGTTCCGCATAGGGAGCGTCTCCAAGCCCGTCACCGCCGCGGCGCTGGGCCTCCTCATAGAGCGAGGTCTGCTGGACCTCGACGCTCCGGTCCAGCAGTACGTGCCGTCCTTTCCCGTGAAGCGCTGGCCCGTGACCACCCGACAGCTCGCCGGCCACTTGGCCGGCATCCGGCATTACGACGGAGAGGAGTTTCTCAGCAGCGAACGTTACGAGACGGTGCTGGCGGGACTGGAGATGTTCCAGGACGACACCCTGCTGTTCGAGCCCGGCGCGCGATACTCCTACTCGAGCTACGCCTGGAACCTGATCAGCGCAGTGGTGGAGGGTGCGTCGGGGCAGGACTTCCTGGGCTTCATGCGGAACAACGTATTCGGGCCATTGGAGATGGACCACACGGTGGCCGATCACACCGACAGCATCATCCCCCACCGCACCCGGTTCTACGTTCGCACGCGCAGCGGGACGACGCTAAACGCGCCGTATGTGGACAACAGCTACAAGTGGGCGGGCGGCGGCTTCCTGGCGAACACGGAGGACCTGGTACGCTTTGGGATGGCTCACCTGGGGGATGGCTTCCTCGAGCCCGAGACGATCGGGCTGCTCTGGACCTCCCAGCGCACCAGTGACGGTGAAGAGACCGGCTACGGGATCGGCTGGAGCGTTGAGCAGGACTACGCCGGCCGACGCACCGTGTCACACAGCGGCGGCTCCATCGGGGGCCGGACGATGCTCCTGATATTCCCCGACGACAACGTCATCGTAGCTATCGTGGCCAACTCCAGCGCACCGATGGGCTACGGCACCGCCTGGACGATCGCCGAGCCGTTTCTCCTGCCGCCCGTAGAGCCGATAACGGCCGACTCCCAGCCCAACCTCGCCGGCGACTACCACTGCACCGTGGCTGGTCGTACGGACGAAGAGCAGGAGGTCCCCCTCACCCTGCAGCTGATAGGCTCCCCAGGGGAGTACTTGGGCACCGTGACGTGGGACGACAACGAGTATCGGATCTTCCACGGCCGCAGCCGCGGGCACAGCCTGCGGATCATCGGCGAGGGCTTCTGGCTCGTCAACCTGTGGCTCGACGTAGCGGAGCACGGGGCGACCGGGCGTGTGAACCGGCAGGCGGTGTCCTGCACCATCGAGTGACACGGATGGCTGACGTCGAGCACCTTCCCGATACGACCGGCATCCACCACGACGTGCGACGAGGCGTGATGATGATCAAGAATACCCCGATTGCGATGCTGCTTGGCGTGCTGGCAGCAGCAGCTTCCGCGCGGGCCCAGACGCCCGACCTCCACATCCCCCGCAACGTGCAGCAGGCCTATGAAGCGGGCACCCGCTCGTGGGACGGCACACCCGGCCCGGCCTACTGGCAGAACCGGGCCGACTACGACATTCGCGTCGACTTCGACCCGGTCACGGGTCTACTGCGGGGCCGCGAGACGATCACCTACGTCAACAACAGCCCCGACACCCTGCGGGCCCTGATCCTCGACATCCATGCCAACTACTACCGCATCGGCACCGCCCGGGACTGGCCCCACTCCGCGGTGAATCTCGGTGAGGGGGCTATTCTCGACCAGATCTCCATCGACGGCGCGGAGCTCGACCCATCACCCGGAGCCGGCGGCGTACAGTACATGCAGAACGGCATGCTCGCCGCCGTTCCTCATGTGCTCACCCCCGGCCGGACGGCGGTCCTCGACGTCACCTGGCACTACACGGTGAACCATGGGTCCCACATGCGCACGGGACGCGTCGCTACCGCGTCATACTTCGTCGCCTATTTCTTTCCTCGCGTCGCGGTGTACGACGACGTGGACGGCTGGGACGTCATCCCCTACTCCGGAAACCTCGAATTCTACAACGACTTCGGCGACTTCGACCTCACTGTCGCCGTACCCCAGGGTACGCTTGTGTGGGCGACGGGGCTGCTGCAGAACCCCGAGGAAATCCTGACCGAGCGCTACGCGCGACGCTACGCGGAGGCGCTCACCGCCGACACCATTGTCCAGATCGTGGACTCCACCAAGTACTTGCGGCAGGACATCACCGCCGCAGCCGATCGCAACATGTGGAAGTTCCGGGCGGAGTACGTGAGCGACGTCGCATTTGCCGTGAGCGACCACTACCTGTGGGATGCGACGAGCATCGTCGTGGACTCGGCCGCAGGCCGGCGAGTCCTGGTGGAGGCGGCCTACGCCGATACCTCGGCCGATTTCTACGAGGTGGCGCAGATCGCCCGGGACGCCATCGAGATCATGTCACAGCAGGTTCCCGGTGTACCCTTCCCGTTCCCCAACATGACTGTATTCAACGGACTGGACGAGATGGAATACCCCATGATGGTGAACGATCACTCCATCAAGGAAGGGCGGCGGTTCGTGGTCTGGCTCACCTCACACGAGATCTTCCACTCGTACTTCCCCTTCTACATGGGGATCAACGAGACCAAGTACGCCTGGATGGACGAGGGGTGGGCCACCTTCGGCGACCACTACATCACCAACAAGCTGCACCCGGAGGAGTGGTCCAACATCTTCGGGATGGACCGGTACCAGCCCATAGTCGGTACGCACGTGGACATCCCCATTTTCGCCGCTTCCGACTACAGCAAGCGGCCGGCGTATTTCTACAGCTCGTATCCCAAACCGGCTTTCTTCTACCTAATGCTCCAGGATCTCCTCGGGAAAGAGATGTTCTTCGAGGCGCTGCATGAGTACATGGGTCGCTGGAACGGCAAGCATCCCACTCCGTGGGATTTCTTTTTCACGTTCAACGACGTCACGGGACAGGATCTGAGCTGGTTGTACCGGCCGTGGTTCTTCGAGTTCGGGTACCCGGACCTAGGTCTGCGCGGTGTATCGCGGCAGGGGAATGGATACCGTATCGAAATTGAGCGGGTCGGCCGCTCACCCGTGCCGGTGCACGTCACGATTACCTACGCGGACGGCAGCATCGAGACGGCGCACGCACCGGTGTCGGTATGGCAGGATGGCGACCGCGTCTTCACGCTAGAAGTGCCTACCGACAGTGAGATCCGAGAGGTCGCGCTGGGCGCCGATCACATCCCGGATGGGGACAAGAGCGACAACGAGTGGGTAGCGCGCTGAGGGGCGCTGCCCACGAGTCACCGCCCCAAGAGGCGGGCCAGTGAACCAGCTTCTCCATCAGCCCCCGGCCGCGCGGCCACCAAGACGGCTCCGCGCGGCGTGCACTGTGACTGCGAGCAGAATTACGGCGAGCCCTCCCACCCACACGCGCGTCTCCACCCAGACACCCACCCCCAGGCAGCCGGCCAGCCCGGCTGCGGCGATCCAGCGGGGGTAGCGCCGCGCCTCCGCCGGCAGCCTGAGCACCGCGAGATTCGTGATGGCGTAGTAGACCAGGACGGTAAACGCCGAGACGCTCCACGTGAGCCCGATGTCGCCGGTCAGCACCAGAGCTGCGACGGCGACGCCGGTCAGCAGCACGGCCCGCGTGGGACCGCGCTGCTCGCTGCGCACCTCGGCGAGACCGCCGGGGAGATCCCGCCGTCGTGCCATCGCCAGCACCACCCGCGAGAGGCCGAGGACCAGGTTCAGCAGCACGCCCAGCATGGCGACCAGCGCACCCACAGTCACCACCAGCGGCAAGCCGGCAACACCGAACGTGCGGGCCGCGTCCTCCAGCGGGGCGCCGCTCGTCCGGGTGTAGTCGGCAAGCAAGTCGGCGCCGACACTTCCCACCGCTACCAGTGACACGGCCAGGTAGAGCGCCAGCGAGGCGGCCAAAGTGAGAATGATCGCCCAGGGAATGGTGCGTGCCGGCCGGCGGACCTCCTCGCCCAGCGTGGCGATGCGGCCGTATCCCGTATAGGCGACGAACATGAGGGCTGTGGCGTGCAGCAGGGCTGAAACACCGCTGCGGCCTGTGGGGAGTAGTGAGAGGTGCGCTCCCACTCCTGCCACAGCCGAGGGCGCCCCGACCACTACGAAAAGCAGCAGCGCCCCGATGGCAACCGTGACGATCACGCCGTTGGCCACGTTGGTGCGTCGGATGCCCGCAGCAACGAGAGCGGTGAAGCACGCCACAGCGGCCAGCGCCAACGGAACGTGTAGGCCAACATCGACGAGGCCGAGCAGATCGAGGAGGTACCCCGCAAAGCCAAGCGCCGCGGTGGCGGCAGACGCGGTCTTGGCAACCAGGAATGCCCAACCGGCCACCACCCCGAACGTCGCGCTCAAGTAGCGATAACCGTACTCGTAAGTCCCACCGCTTACGGGATGAGTCGCTGCCAGCTGCGCGGTGGAGAGCGCGCTGGCGGCGGCCACCAATGCTGCGAGCACCACCGCCACGACGACCGTCGACCCGGCGACCCCCGCAGCGAGCCCGACGCTCACGAAGATCCCGGTCCCTACGATGGAGCCCAGCCCGAGCAGCACCGCTCCCGGGAGTCCCACCTGACGAGTCAGGCGGCCCGATGACCTATGATCCCGTTCGGTCACTTGCGCGAGCTCCTCACGGCATCCGCCATCAACGGTTCGACTCCTCCTAGTGCCATCGTCCCTGGCTGGCCTCCACCAATCCCGTGCAACATCTTAAGCCCAGCCCCGTACGGAGTCAGGTGCGCCCCCAATGGCTCGTGAAGACTGGTCGGTCAGACTCAGGCGACACATGGACGTGCACCGCCGCGGCGACATGTTGAAAGCCACCGTGATCGTCTTCTTCCTCGTCGTGATCTGCGGATACGTGATCGGCCTCAAGCTCGAGTCCTTCATGGGCTACACATACACCACGGGGGAGTGGAGCCCGCTCTGGGGCGCCGTGGGAGCCGCAATCCCGCTGCTGGGCGCACGCCGCATCTACCGCTGGATCAGGGCCCGTCGGGCGAAGCGGTTCTGGAGCGGCTAGGCCGATTCCTCACGCCAGCCAACGATCCCGATGCTCGGCGACGAACTCGTCGTCGGTGAGATCGGGGTACGCGGCCAGCACCCTGTCGATCTCCTCGGTCTGGCCCGGAGACAGGACCTCGTCCTTCCGAAGGCACCACGTGCCGGCCAGCAATCCCTGACGGCGCAGGATCTCGTGGATGCCAGGCAGACAGCCGGCATAGCCGTGCGCGGCGTCGAAGATCGCGCCGCTAGCATCGGTGAGTTGCGCCGCGGTAACCAGTAGCTCAGGCGGAGCAGGCTCTCCGCTCGCGGCGACACGCCGACACTCGGCGTGCAGCTCCACAGCCCGGCGGGTCCAAATGGCCCACTGACCCAGCAATCCTCCCACTATATGAACGACCGGACCGGCGCCGAAGTGGAAGGGCGTGAGCAGGTCGAGGAGGATGTGGTCGTCGTTGCCGGTATACAGCGCGATCTCGTCCGCCCGCCCCGATTCCGCCACAGCACAGACCACGTTCCGCGTCTCGTCTCGATCGAAGGGGGCGATCTTGATGGCCAGCAGGCGGTCAAGCTCCGCAAGACGTCGCCAAAACGTGATGGGGAGATCGCGACCGCCTACGGCCGGCTGCAGATAGAACCCCATCACCGGGATGATCTCGGCAACGGCTCTAACGTGGTCGATCAATCCGTCGACTGACTCCCGCTCCACCCCGGCGAGCGAGACCAACCCAACATGGTACAGCAGGCGATGTGCGATCTCCGCCTCTGACGTCGCCTGTCTGGTGTCACCGATGATGCCGGCGATGCGGACCACAGGTCCGGCGCGCAGCCGATCGTGATCGTCCATGGCATCCGCAGCGAGGGTGAGCACCGGCTCGTACAGGCTCACCGCTGGGTCCCGTATCGCGAACTGGGTCGTGTGCACGCCCACCGCGATCCCGCCGGCACCGGCCTCCAGGTAGTAGCGGGTAAGCGCGCGCTGGCGCCGCTCGTCCAAGCTCCGCTCCTCAGTGAGCGCCAGGGGATGGGCCGGGATGACCAGGCCCTGGCGCAGCCGCGCGCGCACCTCCTGTGTCATCAGAACTCGCCCCCGCGCTCCTCGAAGTGCGTCGGCTTGCCCAGAGAGGGGCCCCCGGCCCGCGCCCACTCGGCAACCCAGTCGAGTAGCGCTTCCACGTCCAGCGTTGGCGGTCCGAACAGTTCCCAGCAGCGGGAGGCGTCACTGAGGAGCGCCGTGTCGGCCTCCTGACCCTCGAACACCGGCTCGACACCAAGGCTCTCTCCCAAGCTCATGGCAACCTCACGTACGCTCAGCTTCTCCGCACCCGTAACGTTGAGGACCAGTGGCGGCACAGAGCAGAGGGCCAAGGAGCGCAGGGCGATGGCGACGGCGTCCCGCTGCCAGATCACGTTCACGTAGCCCATGGTGAGGTCGATGGGCTCCCGTCGCCAGAGGCGGTCGGCGAGGTCCCGTAGCACACCGTAGCGCAACTCCACGGCGTAGTTGAGCCTGAGGATCGCCATCGGAGTCCGCTGCTGCTCCGAGAAGACCGTGACGATCCGCTCCCGCGCCGCGGCGGACCGGGCGTATTCGCCAACCGGCGCCAGTGTGTCGGCCTCGACAGACCCCTCGCCCGTCACGGACACCAGCGGGTACACGTTACCGGTAGAGAACACCACCAGTCGCGATGCCGGGAAGCGGTTCGCAACCAATGCGGGGAGGCACGCATTCAACGCCCATGTCGTCGCGGGGTCCTGGGCCGTGCCGAATTTCTGGCCCACCATGAAGACCACATTGGGCACATCCGGGAGCTCGTTAAGTGCCTCCGGATCGAGGAGGTCCAAGGACAGGACCTCGATACCGTCGGCTGCTAGAACGTCCGCCACACCGGGGGTGAGGAAACGCGACACTGAAATGACTCGGCGCTCGACACCCGCCTCATCGGACGCCCGCCGGGCGAGCCGGGCGAGGCTGGGCCCCATCTTCCCGCCTGCACCGAGCACGACGAGGTCGCCATCGAGCCGGGCCATCGCCTCGATGTCGGCTTCGACCGGTCGTGACAGGCGCTCCTCGAGCTCAGCTTCGGTGCGCGGCGCTGCGGTGTTCATGGCTCACGTCAACCTGCGCCGCTGCCCTCGGGAGCGTGCACCACCTCATAGTGGTACACTGGCTCCCGCTCGAGCAGGTACTCGTCGTCCTCCGGATAGAAGACCGCCACCTCGTAGTCGTCCCCGGCGAACCGCTTGATCGCGTCCACCGACTCCCAAAGGCTCAGGAACAGGAAGTGGGCCACATCACCCTCAACACGGCGCAGCAGGTACACACCGCGGTTCCCAGGCGTAGCCTCACACGCGGTCACGCCCGTCCCGAGTAGATAGGCGTGGTAGTCGTCTGCCTTCGCGGCGGGCACGCGTCCGTGCCATGTGCGAGCGATCATCTCACGGACTCCTCGTTGTTTCACGAAGTCTACTGCCGTCGGCCGCGCAGCCCCAAACCAGCACCACTGGCCAGAGGCCGGTAGCCGCTCCATCTTTCTGCTCCAGAACGCAACTTCGCTCTGAGAGGCACCACATGACCCAGATCATCCTCACAATCGTCCCGCTGATGATCCTGATCCTGGGGCTCTCCTACCTGCTCCAGCCGGGGATGTGGACTCGGCTCGTGGGGGACATGATTGCCAGCCCGCACCAGTACGCCGTCTGGTGGCTGTTCATGTTCCTCTTGGGAGTGGCCATCATTGCATCCCACAACGTCTGGGTGCTCGATTGGCCGGTAGCTATCACCCTCATGGGGTGGATCATGGCAATCAAGGGCGCGGTGTACCTGCTGTTCCCCCAACTCCTCGGCAAGTTCGCCATCTGGTCGGACGCCATGATGCGGACGTACTTGCGGGTAGCCGGGGTCTTCCTGACGGTGCTCGGCGCACTCCTTGTGTGGCGGCTCGTGATCGTCTGATCGTCGGAGGGCGACGGGTTAGGGGTCATGCTCAGCTACACACTGGCCGGCATTCTAGGCGCGATCCTCGTCCTGTGGTTACTCCTCGCAGCCTTCATCCGCTGGGGAACGCGATGGGGATCCACGCCGGAGGAACGGGCGGCAGAGATGCCCGGGGATGCCTATTTGGAGGGTGGTCCCCCCGCACGAGTGGCCATGACCCGCGCGATCTCCATCCGGGCGACACCCGTGACCGTGTGGGTTTGGCTCGCTCAGGTTGGTCGCGGCGCGGGATTCTACAGCATCGATCGGCTGGACAATGGCGGTAAGACCTCGGCGCGGCACATCGTCTCCTGGATCCCCGCGCCGCGCAGGGGTGACGCCACCGCCATCGGATACCTGCGTCACATCGCGCCCGGAAGGGAGCTCACCTGGTGGACGACGGGGAGTCGCTTCCTCGGAGCCTGGGCCCGCCTCGCGGTGGACATCCGACTGACCCCTGAGGGCGACGGCGCGCGTCTGCTCACACGCATGTCCGCGGACGCGGCGGGCGTCCTCGCTCGGCCGGTGTTGTGGGCCTTCCAAGTCATCGATACCATCATGGCCCGGCGCCAGCTGCTGGTCATCAAGAGCCGAGTCGAGACGTACGGCGCGCGCTTTGAGAACCCGGAGCAGCCCGAGACCGGCGCACGGGATCAGTACCAGCTCTACGAGGTGATCTACGCGTCGGGCGAAACTGCGGGCGTGAAGGGCAAAGAGCTGGCCGCCAGGTGGCACCGGGCGGCCGTAGAGGACGGTGTGATGTAGCCAGGGGGGGGCGTCCACCGTACCCCCTGCGTTGCTCCTACCCGTGCGGGCCGCTGGCTATGAAGCTGCGTCTGGCTTGCGGGCCGTTACGAGGACCGCCTTGACGCCGTAGGCCTCGGCGGCGTCCCGGGTCGAGTCCTTGCGGAACCGGAAGCCGGGCACGACGGCCGACCGTACACGCTTGAACCCCGCATCCTCGAGCAACCCGAACATTTCTCCCTCCGGGAGAGCGCCCCCGATTCAGCTGGCCCAGAGCTTGGGATCATTCACGATCGACTGGGAAAGCTGCTTCGCGCTCACGATATCCGTGATCGAGATGCGCCCACCCGGCTTGAGGACACGGAACATCTCCTTGATCACGCGACGCTTGCGGAACGAGAGGTTGATCACCCCGTTGGAGATGATGACATCCACGCTGGCTTCGGGGAGCGGGATCTCCTCCATCCGCCCCTCGTGGCACTCCATAGTCGTGCCGGTCGCCGCAGCGTGTGCCTGGGCCTTGAGACACATGGCCGGGTTTAGATCGACCCCAATCACCTTCCCAGACGCCCCGACCTGCCACGACGCGATGATGCCGTCCAGCCCGGCGCCGCTCCCCAGGTCCAGCACCACCTCACCTGGCTGGAGATTGCTGCGAGCGTGCGGATTCCCGACACCTGCAAAGGACTTCACCGCCCCCGCCGGAGCCCGGTCCAGCCACTCCGAATCGTAGCCGAACGCCTCGGCGGCCTCGCGACCGTGATAGAAATGGAACTCGGCCTCCGGGCTGTCCGCGACCTCCTGGTACATCCGGAGAACCTCCCCCTTGATGACGGCTTCCAGGGAGGCTTGCGTGTCTGCGACTGAAGCGGTGGAGTCGGGCACTGGGGCTGCTCCTGATGGGAGATGGGAGGAAAGACAGGCCCGCGGAGCACTACGGTACGCCCCTCAAGGGCGTTGGAGCAAGTCTACGGTAGAAGCCATTGGACCAGCAAGGCTGGCTACCAGCTCCTGGAGCGGAAGTTGCCAGGCGCCCGACTGTGGCGCACGTTGATGGATGACCTGCTGCCACTGCGA
This sequence comes from Gemmatimonadota bacterium, assembly GCA_039591655.1. Classification (GTDB taxonomy): domain Bacteria; phylum Gemmatimonadota; class Gemmatimonadetes; order Gemmatimonadales; family GWC2-71-9; genus WVYX01. The sequence continues at coordinate 29,837 of JBDHDE010000020.1, read as the reverse complement.
GGCCACCGAGCACCAGTTCAACGACGCTGCGGCACGGCGCGACATTCGCCGCTACCGCCGCAAGGGACCGGACAGCACCACGCAGGAGATCCTGGAGGCCGTGCGGGGGCCTCACCTCAAGGGTGCTTCCCTGCTGGACGTGGGTGGCGGGATCGGTGTCATAGTGCATGAGCTCATGTCCGAGGGAATCGAGAGCGCAACCCTCGTGGAGGCAGCTTCAGCCTACATCAGGGCGGCGGAGGATGAAGCGAGCCAACGGCAGCACCCTGGGCGGCTCAGCGTTGCGCACGGGGACTTCGTGGAGTTGGCTGCGAAGCTCCACTCGGCGGATGTCGTGACTCTCGACCGCGTCGTCTGCTGCTACCCCGACTTCGAGCACCTCCTCGAGGCGGCCGCCGCCAAGACCGAGCACATGCTGGGGCTGAGCTATCCGCGGGGCCGGTGGCACGTGAAGGTCGTCGTTGCCATCCAGAACGCGTTCCGGCGGCTTACCGGAAACCCGTTCCGCACATTCGTGCATTCGACGAGACGGATGCATGAGCTGCTGAGCACCGCCGGGCTCGAGCGGTGCCACGAGCGTAGCACGATGGTGTGGCAGGTCGCGGTCTACCGCGCGCCGGCCTAGCCCCCACCCCCGAGCAGGGCTGCCGGCCCCAGCATCTGTTGGAACTTGGTGCGTTGGTCGGGTGTGAGGATGGCATTCACCTGCTGCAGGAACACCTGAGTCGCCGGCAGTAACTCCGCCAGCGGCTCCGCGTACTGCTGGCTCAGCGCGATTAGCGCATCGGCATCGATCTGACCGTCCCTGGCTTGAATCCGCCGCAGCTCGTCCACCATCGCCTGAGCCTGGGCGAGCGCGGCAGCGTGCTCTCGGGAGAAGGCCCTGGAGAGCTGCTCGAGGCGCACCTCTTGATCCGGTGTCAGCTCCAGCTCACCCGTGAGCTGTGCCATGCGCTCCGGGTCCGCGAAGGAGAGAGCGTTGCCGACGGGGTCACCCGACACCTGCGCAGCGGCGTGAAGGGGTGCTAGAGCTACTACGATGCCGACCATGAGCGATCGACGCGTGACCGTGTGATAAGACCTCACGTCATCCTTCCTTGTTTCGCCTGAGGAACTCCAACATCGTAACGTGCCCGCGGCAGTGATGGCAACCGAGGCTACCGAGCCGGTTCCCTGGCCCGCCGACCCTAGACGCCGCATCTTAGACACATCACCGCCAGGAGTGGCGTTGCATGGCCGACGTCCTGGACCGTCTCAAGACCGCCCTCGCCGACCGCTACCGCATCGAGCGGGAGCTCGGCAGCGGGGGGATGGCCACGGTCTATCTCGCCGAGGATCTAAAGCACCGCCGCCAGGTGGCCCTCAAGCTGCTGCGGCCTGAACTCGGGGCCGTGCTGGGTGGAGAGCGCTTCCTGCGGGAGATCCACGTCGCCGCGGGCCTGAACCACCCTCACATTCTGGCGCTGCATGACTCCGGCGAGGTAGACGGCCTGCTCTACTACGTGATGCCCTACGTGGCGGGGGAGTCCCTGCGCCAGCGGCTGGAGCGGCAGACACAACTCTCCATTGAAGAAGCCATCGAGGTCGCCCGCCAGGTGGCGGCGGCGCTGGACTACGCCCACCGCCAAGGCGTCATCCACCGCGACATCAAGCCCGAGAACATCCTGCTGCAGGAGGGCGAGGCGGTGGTGGCAGACTTCGGGATCGCGCGGGCCTTGAGAGTAGCAGGTGGCGAGCGGCTCACAGAGACGGGCCTCTCGCTTGGGACCCCTGCATACATGAGCCCGGAGCAGGCCAGCGGCAATCAGGACCTGGACAGCCGCAGCGACGTCTACTCGCTCGCCTGCGTGATGTACGAGATGCTGGCAGGTGACCCGCCGTTCACCGGTCCCACGGCGCCGGCGATCATTGCGCGACAGATGGTGGATCCGGTGCCGAGCCTCAGGACGGTGCGACCGACGGTGCCGGAGGAGCTGGAGCGGGCGATCGAGCAGGCGCTGGCCAAGGTGCCGGCGGATCGCTACGACACCGCAGGCGCATTCGTGGAGGCGGCCGGCGCTGCGGCCCAGATCCAGGTAATGCCGACGAGGGAGCGGAGAATCCCCCACCGGCGGGCTTGGCCCAGGGGGTGGAGAGTCGGGGTGCCGGTGGCTCTGGCGGGCGCGGCCACCATCACCGCAGGTGTCCTGCTGCTCCTGAGCGACCGGCTCGGGGGTGGACCGCCCCAGTTTACGGTCTCGAACATCCGGCAGGTCACACGCGCACCCGAGGTCGAATGGGACCCGGCGATCTCTCCCGACGGCCGTGAGGTTGCCTACGCGGCCGGGCTCGGGCTCGACATGCACATCTTCGTGCGTGATCTCAGTGGGGGCAGATCGCTCCCGCTCACTGCCGACCGCCCGGGGCGCCAAGTACATCCGCGCTGGACACCCGACGGACGGAGCATTGCGTTCTTCGAGTTGGGGGCGGGATTAGAAGCCGGCGCGCACCGGATCCCCCGCTTTGGGGGGGCGGCCAGGGCGATCGCCCCAGAACGCGTGTGGGCGACACACGGCGACCGCGTGGTTTACATCCGCGGCGACAGCCTGGTGGTACGATCCGTCGAGGGGGGCGAGGAGACCTTTATCGCGTCGGTCCAGCCCGGGTACACACACTCCGCCGCATGGTCCCCCGATGGCACGAAGCTGGCCTACGTTCAGGGGAACAGCAGCTGGATCAATGTAGAAGGCCTTGGCAACGTCGCCGCCAGCTCCGTGTGGCTCGTCGGCGTGGACGGTGGCGAGCCCGTGAAGGTGACCGACGATGCGAAGCTGAACGTGAGCCCCGCCTGGATACCGGACGGACGGCATCTCCTGTTCATCTCCAACCGTGATGGCCCGCGGGACATCTACGCGGTGCGGGTGGACGCGTCCCGGCGGAACTGGGGCCGGCCGGTGCGGGTGACCACGGGCCTGAGTCCCCACTCGATCTCTGTGTCGGCCGACGGGTCCAAGGTGGCCTACTCGCATTTCACTATCCGTCAGAACATCTGGGAGATCGCGATCCCCGAGACCGGCAGCGTGTCGCTCTCGGATGCGAGGCCGGTGACCGAGGGCAACCAGATCGTGGAGAACCATGGACTCTCAAGAGACGGGCGCTGGCTGGCTTTCGACTCCAACCTGGATGGCAACCAGGATATCTACGTGATGCCGGTCGAGGGGGGAGAGCCGCGGCAGGTGACCAGCGATCCGGGGGACGACATGCACCCGGACTTCTCACCCGACGGCAGCGAGATCGTGTTCTACTCGACCCGCCACGGCTACCGCGATGTGTTTCTCATTTCCGCGGATGGGAGAAGCGAAGTGCGGTTGACTGACGGCCCCGGAGAGGACTACCATCCGTCATTCTCGCCCGACGGGCTGCGGATCGCATTCTATAGAGAGAGTGCCGCCCACGACGGCGTATACGTGATGAGCCGTGACTCGCTGGGTGGGGAGTGGACTGCACCGGAGTTGCTCACCCGTAACGCAACCTGCCAGCCCTATGCTCGCTGGTCGCCGGACGGGAGTCGGATCGCGTGCATCCCCGTTCTCACACAACAGGTATGGACCATCTCACTCCAGGGCGAGGAGCGGCTCCTATTCGACGGGGGAGCAACGGGGCTCAGCTGGACCGGCATACCTGACTGGTCCGCCGACGGCCGCTTGATCTACTTCAACGCCATGGACTCCACCGGCGCTGCGGGGCAATACGCGATCCCGGCAGCAGGCGGGATCCCGCGGCAGGTTATCCGCTTCGACGACCCGACGAAGAACGTGTCACGGTTGCCGTATTGGCCGTATTCGCTAGGCGACGGCAAGGTGTACTTTTCGGTGAAGGAGATCGAGAGCGACATCTACGTGATGGACTTGGAGATGAGATAGCGGCGAAACGCAGTTCTCTCAGAGCGTTTGCAGATAGTTGCAGATCCTTGCATCTGTTTGTCGCGATACACGCTTTCCGCACCCCACCCTTGTAGGTCTTTGCACTTCTTTGCATCTGTTTGCAGCCAAACCTTCCCACGACCTTGCAAATCCCGACTGATCCAGTTCCGTAGCAAGGCCCTGCCAGCGGGCCCATCTTAGACTCATCCGACGCTCGCCGACCTCCTCTCAACCAGCACGAACGGAGGCATGCAGTGGAATCCATCTATCCAGCGCTGCGATTCCTGCACGTGATGGCCTTCGTGTTCATGTCGGTGCCGCTGTTCAACCTGATTGTGGTCAACGAGCGCGTGGCACTGGGGGTATCCTTCAACTACTACGCCGACCGCTACATGGAGAACATCATCCGGCGGGGCGCGACGCGATGCTTCGTATTCCAGGTCACCATCTTGCTCACGGGTGTGCTGCTGCTACTCATCAGTCCGCTGAGAATCGCGGCGCTGTGGGGCAACTGGGTGGTGCTGGTCAAAACGCTGCTCACGTTCGCACTGATGGCGCTGCTGTCGTTCGTGCATCTGCGGCTGCAGCCGAGGATCGAGGCCATTCTCGCCGAGGTAAGCCCAGAGGGGCCCGTACCCCAGGATCTCACGGCTCGCCTCAAACCTTACAGAGTCCTGCGCAAGCGGCTGGCCACCTTCTGTCTGTTTCTGGTGATCGTGGCGATCGTCCTGGGGTTGCAGGTGTACGCGAGGTTCAGTCCCGTCCTCACCGTCGTACTCATCGCGCTGGCCGCGCTGTTCGCTTGGCGGGCGAATAGGACGCTCGTTCGGTTCGGCTGGCTCTAGGGACGAGAAGTCAAGCCAGGTCGCGTTGGGATGGCCACCGTCCATCTCGCCGAGGACCTAAAGCACCACCGTAAGGAAGCCGTCAAAGTGCGCTCCCCCGACGGCCGGTCGGAACACTGTATCCTCCCACAGGAGGTGACGCATGGCCGATCGCGTGAAGAAGATCAAGTACTGTTACATCAAAGTTCCCAACCGTGCGGGACAGGGAGAGAGAATCCTTGGTCAGCTGCGGGACAGCGGCGTCGACCTGCTGGTGTACTCGGGCTTCCCGATCGGCGGGGGCAAGGCACAGCTCGATTTCGTTCCACGGAACATGATTGCCTTCCGTAAGGTTGCGCGGAAGAACGGCTGGCACTTGAGCAAGGCCAAGAAGGGATTCTTGGTCACGGGCGGCGACCAGTTGGGCGCGGTACACCGTCATATCCGCAAGCTCGCGGACGCCAAGATCAACATCACTGCGGCAGACGCGGTTGCGGCCGGCAAGGGACGGTACGGGATGATCCTCTGGGTGAACCCGAATCAGTACAACCGGGCAGCCAGAGTGCTCGGGGCAAGGTAGCGCACTGGAGATGAGAAGCCCCGCTCTCGCGGGGCTTCTTTCAGAGGCGCCGGGCGGACTCGAACCGCCGAATAGAGGTTTTGCAGACCTCCGCCTTACCGCTTGGCTACGGCGCCGGCTACGTGTGAAAGCTCGCACCGGGAAGATGCTTTCTCAAGGACGTTGGGGTCACTGCAATGCGTACAAAGCAAAGCGACCGTGGCTCCGGATATTGGGGCCACGGTCGCTCGCGTCCTACAGGATGAGGCCTAACGCACGGCTGAGTTCCTGCGCCCTGACGGGGGAGTCGGACACACGCAAGTGGACGCATGGCAGCTCATGTGCAGGCGGCCGGAAGGAACCGTCGCACCCGTGCGCGGCCTCATTGTATTAATACGACCACTTGAGTCGGGATTTGTCAAGAGGTCTGTCAGGCCCGTGCCCCCTGGGCGCCCCAGTGGGCCACTGCTCCTTTCCTCACTCCCCGTTCCCTCTCCCGGTCTCACTCCGGCAGGTACCGTTTGGGAAACTTCGCAACAACCGTGTACGCGGGGTCCACGATGTTCGCCACGGTGCTCACGGCGAGCTGGCTCAGCACCTGGTAGGCGTCCCACCGGCTGAAGCCGTACTCCTCGAGCCACTCCACCAGCTCCACGTGCGCCAGCCGGAAGGCGTCGATCAGGGGCCGCGCGCTGCCGGCCACCATGATGTACTCGTCGTTCTCCAGCCGCGGCCAGTCGATGGTCTTGTTCTTGATGACATCGATCTCCAACACCACGTCCGCCGAGGTCTCCAGGCCCGTGCCCGATATCTCGCCCTGTCCCTGCTTGGCGTGCACGTCACCGAAGTACAGGTAGGCGCCGTCGTGGAAGATCGGCAGATACACGGTCGTGCCTTCCCGGATCTCCGGCGCATCCATGTTGCCGCCGAAGTCGCCAGGCCACAGCCCGCCGAAGGCTTCCTCGCCCCGCGGAGCCACGGCCACCCGGCCTAGCATCGGCGCGAGCTCGATCTCGATCTCGTCCACCGCGCTGTCGTGCAGCCTCGTCGTCGCGGTCATCCGCTCCCGGTCGAGCCGCCACACGTAGCGCCGCTCGGGGATGGGGTCGTTGAGCAGGCGCACGCGGTTATCGGTGGCGAGCCCGCCAAAGGTCGAGTAGAGGCGCGAGGCGGCCACGTCGTGGTTCAGCTCGAGCTTCGCGATGCGCACCACCAGCACATCGTTGGTCGTGGCTCCCTCGACGTAGATCGGGCCCACCTCGCCCGGGAAGGCGCCACCCTCCTCGGTGTAGTAGGCGTCGAAGTGAGTGCGGGAGATGAGCACGGTTCCCGGCCTGATGGTGAGCACTGGTTCCCGCTTCGCGAAAGTCGGCTGCTGCACGGTAGGCTCGAACCGCACCGTGTCCTGCGCGGCGAGCTCCGGGCCCAGGAGCAGTGTGATTCCGACAGCGGCAAAGACCGATCGGGCACGCATGAATGCCTCCAGGAGGATCTGGACGGGTTCGAATCTGTCGCGTGGGCTTGGCCGCCGGAAGGTTCCGACTTGCGTCCCGCGACGCACACCGTGCAACGTGAAGCCATGTGCGGCCGCTTCTCGCAAGCCCAGATCGCCGAGCTGGACCGCGAGGTCTTCAAGCTCCTCTCGATCCCCGCACTCCCGCCGCGCTACAACGTGGCGCCTACCCAGGACGCCGCAGTCGTGCGGGGGACCCCTGCCCGGGGGCGGGAGCTGGTGCCGCTGCGCTGGGGGCTCATCCCCTCGTGGGCCAAGGACCCCGCCATGGGCAACCGCATGATCAACGCCCGGGCCGAGTCGGTGGCCGACAAGCCCGCCTTCCAGGACGCCTTCCGGGAGCGCCGCTGCCTGGTGCCCTCAGAGGGATTCTACGAGTGGCGCAAGACGCAACGCGGCAAGCAACCCTACTACGTCCGGGTTCTGGCCGGCCGGGTCTTCGCCTTCGCCGGGCTGTGGGAGCGGTGGTGGGACCGGGCCACGGGTGACGAGCGTGAGACGTTCACCATCATCACCACCGCGCCCAACGAGCTCCTGCGGCCGATCCACGACCGCATGCCGGTCATCCTCAAGCCGCGGGATTACGACCGCTGGCTCGACCCGGAGAGCCGCGACCCAAGCGAGCTGCAGGACTTGCTCAAGCCCTACGCGCCGGAAGAGATGAGCTACTACCCAGTGAGCACCTACGTGAACAAGCCGGAGCACGAAGGGCCTGAGTGCATCGCGCCGCTGGACCAACAGGCAGATCTTCTGTGACGACCGCATGAGCGGTCCGAGCATCACCGAGGCGCGCGCACTACTGCACCGGTTCGAGCCGGGTTAAAACGGAAACGCCCTCCCGAAGCTCACGACCCATCGCTTGCCGGTGAACCCCTCGCCGAACCGGTAGGCGAGGTCGATGCGGGCCACGCTGCCGCCAGTTCCGCGGGTGGAGCCGAAGCGGAGGCCGGCTCCCACATCACCTCCCAGCCGGGGGTCCTGGTCTGCGTACCACGCGCCACCGTAGTCCAGGAAGGCCGCGAAGCCGAGCCCCATGAAGCCGAAGATCTCGTCGATGAGGAACGCCCGCTGCTCCAGCGTGCCCCATATCATTCGATCGCCGGTAAACGCGTGGGCCTGAAACGCGCGCGGCCCGAACCTGAGGCCGAGATCGAACTCCATGCCCGGTGGCGTCCCTTTGCGTGCGCCGAACTCCACGTGGAGCACCGTGGAGTTCTTGCGAATGAACTGCCCCACCACGGTGCCGGTGGCCAGCACCGTGCCCGAGTCCAGGCCGGCGGAGCTGAACAGACCGTTGGCAGCCACATTGATCCACCCGAAGGTCGGGCCCAGGGAGGCGCCGGCCCGTGCGATGAGGACCGGACCGACCCCGGTCCGCGGGTAGCCCAAGCCATCGGGCGCCAGCCAGGCGCCCACGAGGACCTGGGTGCTGAGGTCGACGTCCACTTCCCGCGCAAAGCCGTTGTAGTGGGTGACGACCGTGTATTGGGGGTCCAGGACGTCTATCCAGGCGCCGATGGCGGCCTGGACGGTATCGGGCACCATCGTTTCATCGACGTCCCACAGGGTATACTCCTCCCGCTTGATCTGCGCGGCGAATCCCACGCGCACGTAACCGCGAACATCGGCTTCCGTGGCCCATCCGCCCCATGCCAACTGCCTGAACGTGCGCCGCAGGTAAGTCTCCACCGAGTCGCCGTTGCGGAACTGGAGAATGCGCTGCCGACCGGCGTCACCATCGGTGTCGAATCCCCACGGGTCCGAGATGGCGCGGAACGGCGCTCCGGCCTTCCACCCGGCGAAGTTTCCGTCGCTCAGCGCGTCCCAGAACCCGCTCACGCCGGCCCGGGTACCGGATATGCGGTCCATCCCGCCGGTGATGGTGAATGCCGTGCGGTCCACTTCCTGGCGGTAGAACAGCCCGGCCCGTGCCCCCGTGCCCAGGAGGTTTCGCTCCTGCCCCCCCAGGCCCCAGACGAACTCCCCACCGCTGAAGTTGGCGCTCAGCGAGAGTGTCGTGGTCCACCCGTCGGAGGTGCGCACCAGCACGGCCAGCTTGTCCTCGACCCGCATCGAGTCGATCTGCACGGATCGGAACAGGCCCCGTGCCCTGAGGTTACGGGCGGTCTCCGCAACCTTCAGGGGGTCAAAGGGCTCTCCCACCCTGAACAGCAGCTCGTGGCGGACGACGGAGGGACGCGTAGTCACGTGGAGGGCGTTCATGATCCCGGAGATCGCGCTCCGGCTCGCTTCCTCGGGAGCATAGATGTCGTGGGTGACGACGATGATGGTGTCGATGACCGGGCCGGTGCGGCGGGCGTTGCTCTGTCCCTGGGCGAGCCCGGGGAGACCCAAGAGAGCACCGACAGTCCATACCGCCCGCCGCAACTTGCTCATCCCTCATTCTCGCTGAGAGTCGCCACCGAGGCAATAACCCGGTCCGGGCTCACCCCGCTCTCCCGCAGCGCGTCCTCCCGGAACTTGCCGGTGCGCACGAGCCAGCCCTCGAGTCCCGCCCGTTGCGCCCCCCCGACGTCGTTCCACACGTCATCCCCCACCATGACGCAGGGCGCGTCACGGTCGACCTCTCCCAGCGACGACACCACGCCGTGGAAGAACGCCGCGTTGGGCTTGCCGCAGACGACGGCTTCCCTGTCCGTGGCGTACTCCAGGGCCGCCACCCACGGACCGGCATCCAGCTCGATTCCCTCGGCGGCGAGCCAGTACTTCCCCTTCTGCAAGGCGATGAGCCGGGCGCCGTCCATTACGTGGCGGAAGGCCTGGTTGAGGAGCTGCGGTGTCCACTCGTTCCCCAGGTCGCCGATGAGCACGGCGTCGGGTGTAGTCCCGGCCGGCGGACCGGCCGTCCCGCCGGCCAGGTCGAAGCCGGCCAGGTCCTCCAGCGCCGGCTGCGAGACGAAGGGCGCAACGCTCCCGACTCCCTCCTGCGCGAGGTGTGCCGCGGTGGCGAGCACCGCCCCGAACACCTCGTCGTCCTCCACCCCAAAGCCGTAACCCCGGAGTCGCTCAACGAGCTGGCGCCGAGGCCGCCTCGTGGTATTCGTGACGAACCGAAGCGGGATACCCCGGCGCCTGAGGTTGTCGATCGCGTCGACGGCGCCAGGGATCGCTCCCGCTTCGGTGTAGAGGGTCCCGTCTAGGTCGAAAAGGAGTGCAGCGACCTGCTCACCTAGTACTGCCCCAGGTATCGATCGACCTCCCACTGGCTCACCTGGGCGGTGTAGTCGTGCCACTCCGCCCGCTTCGCCTCGAGGAACATCTGGTAGATGTGCTCGCCCAGTGCATCCCGGATCACCTTGTCCTTCTCGAGATAGTCCAGCGCCTCGTGCAGGTCTCGCGGCAGCTCGTCGATCCGGTAGCGGCGCCGCTCGCGGTGACTCATGGTGAAGATGTTCTTGTTCACCGGCTCCGGAGGCGTGAGCTTGCCCTTGACCCCGTCCAGGCCGGCCGCGAGCTGCACAGTCAGTCCAAGATAGGGGTTGGACGCGGGATCCGGCATCCTCAGCTCGCAGCGGGTGCCGTGCCCCCTCCGTTCGGGGATCCGCACCAGGGGAGAGCGGTTGCGCATGCTCCAGGCCACGTTGACCGGCGCCTCATAGCCCGGCACCAACCGCTTGTAGCTGTTCACCAGCGGGTTGGTGATGGCGCAGAACCCCCGGGCATGCTTCAGCAGGCCCGCGATGTAAGCCAGCGCCACGCTGGAGAGCTCGTGCTCGCCTTTCTTATCGTAGAACGCGTTCTCACCGTCCTTGAACAGCGACTGGTGCGTGTGCATGCCCGAGCCGTTCTGCCCGAAGATGGGCTTGGGCATGAACGTCGCGCCGAAGCCGTGACGGTAGGCGACGTTGCGCACTATGAAGCGGAAGGTTGCGAGGTTGTCCGCCGTCGTGAGGGCGTCGGCGTAGCGGAAGTCCACCTCGTGCTGGCCCTCGGCTACTTCGTGGTGCCCCGCCTCGACCTCGAATCCCAGGCTCACCAGATCGTCGATGATGAGGCGGCGGATGGGCTCCGCCCGGTCCACCGGCGCCAGGTCGAAGTAGCCCCCGGAGTCGTGGGTCTCCAGCGTCGGGTGGCCGTTCTCATCCAGATGGAAGATGAAGAACTCCGCCTCGACGCCCGCCATCATCTCGAAGCCGAGCTTCTTGGCGGCTTCGATTTGGCACTTGAGAGCCATCCGGGGACAGCCGGGGAAGGGCGTCTCGTCGGGGTTGTAGATGTCGCAGATGAGGCGCGCGACCCGCCCGCCCTCGTCGTCATACGGGAACACCTTGAAGGTGTCCAGGTCGGGCTTGAGGAGCATGTCGCTCTCCTCGATGCGCACGAAGCCCTTGATCGAGGAGCCGTCGAACAGGATCTCCCCGTCCAGCGCCTTCTGGAACTGGCTGCGGGGTACCTCGACGTTCTTGTTGACTCCGGTGATGTCGGTGAACTGGAGCCGCAGGAAGTCCACCTGGAGTTGGTCACACAGTTGCAGGATGTCGGCGGGTGTGGCGTCACTCATGTCCATGTTGGTCTCGCGTAGGTCGGGCTTGGGCGCGCGCGTGGGAACCGTGATGCTCTTGACCAATGACACTGATCGCTCCTTTGCGGTGGACGGTTGCGACCTTGCCCGCCGGGCTCCGCTGCGGGATGGCGAACGCTACATGCGGGATAGCGCGGTGTCAAGCGATTCTTGCAGATTGAGCAGAGATCCGGCGACGCTGCGCAGAATATTTGGGTTATCTTCGGGTATCCAGGCGGATGTTTCGTGCGATGCGTCCAGAAATCGGCGGGCGGCCTGCGGCGGCGCTATGTCCCTTCCAGCGACCCCAGGAGGTTCCACAACTCCTGGGCGGAGAACTCCGTGAACCGGGCCTCTACGTCTTTCTCGGCCCACTCCAGGAAGATCCAGCCGGAGAGGCGGTGCACGTTGCCGGAGATGAAGTGGATGCGGCCGCGGATGGCGCCGATGTCGGGGTCGGTGACGGTCTCCAGGAGGACGTCCCACCGGCTCTCTCCCCGTTCCAGCTCACCCATCTGGCGGGCCTTGATCTGGCTCCAGGGGGGGTCGAACCGCGTGGACTTGGACTGATCCTCGGAATCCGGCGCCATGGGCGCTACAGTAATGCCCCACTTGCAGCAACGCTAGCCGAACAACGCCCGGAAACCGGCGCCGAGCGGGGGCTATTCCCCGACTCGGGTCTCCGGGACGCGCAGCCCGCTGCTATATTACGCGGTTCCACCGAGACGTCTGCATACCCTCACGGATGGACCCTCACTGATGAGTCCCGAGAACGTCTGCAACAACTGCGGCGCGACGGTCAAGACGGGCGCCAAGTTCTGCCATGCCTGCGGGTCACCGATGGCCGCCGAACGCGGTGGCATGCCTGGCTTCGTCTGGATACTGGCCGGCCTGGTCGTGGCGGTATTGCTGGTGGTGGTCGCCTATCAGGCCGGCCGCTCCTCGGCGCGCCCACCTGGCGGAGCCGCCGCTCCCCCAGCCGGCGGCGCACCGCAGGGCGGCATGCCCGACATCGCCTCCATGCCTCCGCGGGAGCAGGCCGACCGGCTGTTCAACCGGATCATGACGGCGCACCAGAGCGGCGACATGGACGAGATCAACATGTTCAAGCCGATGGCGCTCCAGGTGTATGCGATGCTCAGCCCGCTGGACCCCGACGCGCACTACCACGTGGGGCTGATCCACTCCATCACCGGTAGCCCGGACTCGGCCGCCGCTCGGGCCGATTCCATCGAGGCCGCAGTGCCGAACCACCTGCTGGCCATCATGCTGCGCACATCTGTGGCGCGCCTGCAGGGGGATACGGAAGCGGAGCGCCAACTGGAGCGTCGCTTCCTCGACAGCTACGAGAACCAGATGGCCACGAGCCGGCAGGAGTACCTCGACCACCAGCGCGCCATCGACGGGTACAGGGTGCAGGCCGAGACGGATCTGGGAGTGGCGAGCGGCGGGTGATGCCCACCATCCGGCTGGCGCACAGCCCGGACTCCGACGACGCCTTCATGTTCTATGCACTGGCCGCCGGGAAGATCGACACCGGCGGCCGGCGCTACGAGCACGAGCTACAGGACATCGAGACGCTCAACCAGCGGGCTCTCGAGGGGGAGCTGGACGTCACGGCGGTCTCGATCCACGCCTACGCCTACCTCGCCGAACGTTACGCCCTGCTTTCCCACGGGGCGTCCATGGGTGACCGCTACGGGCCCCGCCTGGTGGCCAAGGCGCCGCCGCCGCCCGATCCTCGGGCAGGCATTCGTGGCAAGCGCGTAGCGATCCCGGGAAGGCTCACCACGGCCGCGCTCGCGCTGAGACTCTACCAGCCCGATTTCGAGGCTGCGGTGGTGCCGTTCGATCGGATCGAGGACGCGGTGCTCCAGGGCGAAGTGGATGCCGGGTTGCTGATCCACGAGGGGCAACTCACGTACTCTCAGGGCGGGCTCAACCTCTGGGCCGACATGGGCGAGTGGTGGCACGGCGAGACGGGCCTGCCGCTCCCACTCGGGGGCAACGCCGTGCGCCGCGACTTGGGCGATGAGCTCATCGGCCAGATCTCCCGGGACCTCAAGGCGAGCATCGTCTACGGCCTCGAGCACCGGGAGGAGGCCTTGAGCCACGCCATGCAGTACGCCCGGGGACTCGAACGGGTGGCGGCCGACGAGTTCGTCGGCATGTACGTGAACGAGTACACCGTCGATTACGGGGAGGCGGGCCGGCGCGCGGTGCAGCTGCTCCTCGAGCGGGCGGCGCACGCAGGGATCATCCCCAGCCGGGTCCCGCTGTCGTTCGTTGAGTAGGCGCGGTCTCGGCCTGCTCGCCGTCGGGCTGCTCACCGGCTGCTCGCCGGCGCCGCGCCGGATCGCCGTGGCCACCACCGGCGACCCCGCCGTGCTCGTCTTCACTCCCGATCTCACACGCGCCGACACCTTGCCCCTGGACCACGCCGTGGAGCCGGGGGAGCACGTGTGGGACGTCCGGTTTGCCCCCGACGGTGCGAGCCTTTGGGTCGTGCTGGCCGGCGACACGGCGGCCGCCCTGCTCCAGGTGCGCCGCACCGACGGCGCAGTGCTCCAGCGGATTCCGGTGACCGGCGGAGCCCCGTCGGTCGTCACGGTCCTGCCGAACGCCCGCGCCGTCCTGTTGGCGACCGGCGGAGCGGGGCCGGGCACCTTGCACTTCATTCCCACCGACGGCTCCGACGACGTGGCCCGGGTGCAGCCGTGCACCGGACCCGTGCGGGGAGCGGTGCCGTTCGACGTGCTCGATGAGCTGTACGTCGCCTGCGGCGAAGACGCGGTGGCGGAGCTGGACACCGAGCTTCGGGTCGTGGTGCGCACGGTGCCGCTGGCCCCCGCTGCCGCGGAACCGGGCTGCGGGGCGAGCGACGTTGCGCTGTCCTCCAACGGCACCATCATCTACGTGCTGTGCCGTCGCTCGGGCACGCTCCTCTACCTCGACCGGGTCCGCCTCTCGCTCTTGGACTCCGTCGGCCTGGGCGAGGGAGCCGCCGGATTGCATCCCACACCGGGCCGCCGTCGCGCCGTCGTGACCCGGCCGGGGCATGACGAGTCGTTGGTCGTGGACTTCCGAAGGCGCGAGGCCGTGGCACGGCTCAAGGTGCCGGCGCAGGGGGCGGCCGCCGTGAGCAGCAACGGTCGCTGGGCGTACCTCGCCGCACGCGGTGCCGTGGTGCGAATCGACCTGCGCACGGGGGCGGTCGACGCCTCGGCGGAGACGCCCTCCCCCATCGCCGTGGACGTGTGGCCCGGTCACCGGAGCCCCGTCATGCGCTGGCACTAGCGCCACCACTTCATCCTCCCCAGCCGCGACACCGTCAACGACTCGGCGGCGCTCCCCCGCTCGAGCACCAGCTTCGTGTTGGCCGCCCCCCACCCCATCCCGTTCGCGGCGATCCGGATCGCCGGCCGAGTCGCCGTGAGCCTCACGCCATGCCGCGCCGGTCCCAGCCGCACCAGGAACGTGGAGTCCCGCGCCTCCTCGAACACCGCTCTGAGCGAGTCGCCCCCGAACTCCAGTCGTACCCGCGCACTCCACAGCACGGCCCCGAGGCGCGCCTCCTGGTAGAAGGACCGTATCTCGCCCGCGGCGCGGCGCGCTGCCACCCGGTCGGCCCAGCCCACGACCCGGGGCACAGCCAGGCCCAGCAGGACCCCTGTGATGGCT
Source organism: Gemmatimonadota bacterium (assembly GCA_039591655.1). Classification (GTDB taxonomy): domain Bacteria; phylum Gemmatimonadota; class Gemmatimonadetes; order Gemmatimonadales; family GWC2-71-9; genus WVYX01. Next base: position 14,836 of record JBDHDE010000020.1, on the reverse strand, counting down.
AGCACAGCCACGAGTTCCACGAGAGTGACGCCGCGGTGCACGGCGTAACGGATGTCACGGTTGGGGTCACTCGGCGGAGGCTAAGTTACGCCAACTTGGGCGAGTTCTCGCGGGGCTGTGAGTGCTACTTGCCGCCCCTCTTACCAGGGGTCATGTTTGGCAAGCCCTAGGACTTTCCCAGTGCCAACGGAGGTTTGGAGGCTCGTGTTCTACCCGAAATCCCGCACCGCACTGGCCGAGAGCGGCAATGGCCTTCACGAGCCCTTCCTGCAACGCGCCGCGGACTCCGGCGCGGAGCCGGCGAGCAGTCACGCCCTCGCAGCGTTCCTCACGATGCGGCTGGTGGATCAGTTTGCGACGGATCGTCCGTCTCCGCCGGAGGATGCCCTGGCGTATCAGGTTCGGGCGACCCGCGATTTCATCAAGGGGCTCCAATCACCCTCAGTCGAGAGCAACCACCTGTACGAGATCGTACGGGTGGCGGCGGGCATCGGCGCCTTCCGCAAGGCGCGGCTCCTGTGGCCGCCCCTGCTCGCCTTCGCCTACTGGCTCGAGCAGGAGCTCCGGCTGGAGGAAGCTCTCGACGTGCTGCGGACCGGGCTCTGCCTCGGTACCGACGGCGCAACGGAGTCGGAGATCGCGGCCCACCTCCAGCTGGGCCGCGTGTTCCGGCTGGCAGGCCGGTTCGAGCAGGCCCACGACTCCTATGCCGCAGCCAGCCGGCTGGCCGCACGGGCCGGCGACGGGCACTCGGTACTGCTGAGCCGTATCGGGCGTGGCCTGGTGGCACAGCAGGTCGGCAACCTGCCTGAGGCCGAGCGCCTGATCCACGGCGTGCTGGACGAGGCAAAGCGCACCGGCGATCGGGATGCCGAGGCCCGCGCGTGCCACGACCTGGCGGTGACTCACGCGTTCATGGGCCGCGAGGCCAGCGCCGTGGAGCACTCATTCCAGGCGTTCAAGCTGTACGAGCAGCGACCGCAGCGCACCCGGGCCCTGGGCGACACCGGCATCATGCTCAAGGAGCTGGGGCACTACTCGGCGGCCAAGCGGGCGCTGCTGCACTGCGTGGAGTTGGAGCCGCCACCGGAGCTACGGGTCCGAGCCCTGGTTGAGCTCATGGAGCTGGGCGCATACATGCAGGACCGTCTGGCGTTCGAGCGTTGGCGTCGGGAGCTGGCGGAGCGCTACGAGCAGCTCCCACCCGACGAGCAGGTGGAGTACGAGATCAAGCTGGGCTACGGCCTGGCAATGTTCGACCGCGGCCCGGAGGGCGTGAAGCACCTCGAGCAAGCGGTCGCGTTGGCCGAACAGTACGGCCTGGGAGAGCGGTTGTTCCGGGCGGAGTCGCTGCTCAAGGAAGTGCGCGACGATGAGGAGCGCGCCCTGGCGGCGCCTCCGGCCGAAACGGAGCCCGCCCCGGAGTTGCGGCCGACGATCGAGGCCCTGGAGGCCCTAGCCGCTACCGGACGGGGCGGACCCCAGAAGGAGCAGGACTAGGTCCCGGAGCCCATGTAGCCGTTGAACTGGCAGTCCGAGGTCCGGCCGTCCTCGCAGTTGTTGAGCGCCGGCTCGGTCGGACTGGCGCAGGCCGTGGCGCCGAGCGCCAGCGAAGCTAGAAGAGCCAGGACAACACAACGAACTCGACGGGACATAACTCGCCTCCTGAGGCTGAGTGCTGAAACAGATGGCGGCTCGCGCCGCCGCTCCAAATTCGTGATGTGTGGCAGGGGGCGGATAGGCCCTTTTGGGGACTTTATGTGCCGTTTTTGGGACATTCATGCTCGTTCTCGCAGCCGTCCCTAGACCGTTCGCCGTGCAGCTGCATCGGGCGGCCGGGCACCGGTTCCAGTATCGCATCGTCGAGACCTGGGCCCAGGCGCTCGAATCTATCCTCAAGGAGCCATTGGAGTTAGCGGTCCTGGATCCAGCCCTGGAAGGTACGCCTCGGACGCAGGAAATCGAGCGGATTCGGGTTCTCTTCCCCTCCCTGCCCCTGGTCCTGTACACCAAGCTCTCCCCGGGGGTGGTGGGGGTCCTGCTGCATCTGGGTCGCGTGGGCGTGCGGGAGGTGGTGGTGGCCGGCTACGACGACCACCCCGAGCGGCTCGGCGAGTTGCTGGTGCACGAAGCGGCGCGCTCACTCTCCCGTCAGTTGATCGAGGAGATCGGAGACCTGCTGGTGGACTGCCCGGGACAGCTCAAGTGGGCCATCGAGACGATCGTGCGGGAGCCGGCGGCTTTCCACACGGTGCGGGATCTGGCACAGCGCGCCCGGATGGACCGCCGCACTTGCGTCCGCTGGTTCACCAAGGCCAACCTGCCGCCACCCAGCGTCGTGCTGATGGTGTTCCGGGTGGTGTACGCCCACCGGCTGCTCCAGGACCCGGGCTACACGGTGGAGGACATCGCGACGAAGCTGGGCTACGCCAAGGCGCGCTCCTTCGCGCAACACGTGAAGGAGGTCTTCGGTATGACCCCCGGCGAGTTGCGGGTGTCCCTCGGCCCGGAGGATGGAATCCGGATCGTGCGGCAGCGCTTCTTCCAGCGGCCCACAGAGGGCCTGGCGAGCGCGTCATGACGCCGCTCTCGGTACTGATCGTGGACGACGAGGTCGGCATCCGGCGGGTGCTGACACGGGCGCTCACCCGGCTGGGAATGTCCGTACACCTGGCGACGACGGGCGAGGAGGCATGCGAGGTCCTTGGCAGCACGCCGGTGGACGTCGTGCTCATGGATCTCCGCATGCCCAGCATGTCGGGGCAGACGCTGTATCACCTGATCGCGACCCAATGGCCTCAGCTCGCGGCCCGCGTCGTCATAATGAGCGGCGATCCGGAGGCCGAGGACCACGAGGACTGGCTCAGCCTGCAGGGCCTGACCGTCCTCGCGAAGCCGTTCGATATCCACCAGGTCGTGGATCTCATCACGGGAATCACCGCCGCTGAGCGGCGCGAAGCGAATGGACAGTAACATGGGCACGTCGGGAGGGCGCGTGGCGGATCCACTGTTCAACCTCCGAGAGTACCGGCAGCTCGCGCCGTGGAATCTGCGGGACCTCGCCACCGTGGCGGGCGCCATTCTGGACGCCTCCGCGGTGCGGCCCATCAACGCCGCAGCGAGCGCCCATCCCTCCGAGCGGACGATACGCTTCTACGTCACCCGCAACCTCGTGATGCCGCCGGACGGCCGCGGCACCGCGGCGACGTACTCGTACCGCCATCTGTTGCAGGTATTGGCCATCAAGTTGCGGCAGATGGAGGGAGCGACCCTGGCGGACATCGGGAACGAGCTCGCCGAGACCTCGGGCGATGTTCTCGAGCGCCGCGTCGCAGCCGCCCTGGGCCCCGGCCTGCCGCCACCCAGCCACCTCCCCCTGACCGCCGAGGACACCGCGCCACGGGGAAGGGCGGGCCAGGCCCTGCGGACGTGGGTGGGCTCGACGGTAGAGCCGTCGGAGCGCGGGACAAAGGAGCCGACCAAGTGGCAGCGGGTGCAGGTGGGCGAGGGCTTGGAGCTGCACGTGCGGGAGGACCACATCCTGGCGCGGCATCCCGAGCTGGAGGGCCATGCGACCGATGCTGTGCGGCTCGCCATCGGCCGTATCCTCTCGCAGTTGGGGACCATCCCCGTGGGAACGAAGCCGACGTCGCCCGCCGACCGGACCGGCCGGCGCGTTTAGCGACTCCCTGGACCCGGCGCACCGCCAGTAGAAGGAGCACAAGATGGCAACGTGGATCTTCATAATAGTGATCGTGGCCGTGGTGCTGTGGGTGATCTCGGCCTACAACACGCTGATCAACCTCAAGGGCCAGACGCAGAACGCCTGGAAACAGATCGACGTCCAGCTCAAACGGCGGCACGACCTGATCCCGAACCTGGTAGAGGCCGTAAAGGGCGCCATGGAGTTCGAGCGGGAGACCCTCGAGGCGGTGATTCAGGCGCGCAACCAGGCGGTGAAAGCCCAAGAGCAGGCCACGCCCGCCGGGGGCGTGGGACAGCTAGCGGCCGCCGAGGCGGCGCTGTCCTCGGCGCTGGGCCGCTTCAACCTGGTGGTGGAGCGGTATCCGGAGCTCAAGGCTACGGCCAACGTAGGACAGCTTCAGGAAGAGCTTACGTCCACGGAGAACCGCGTCGCCTTTGCCCGGCAGCTCTACAACGACATGGCCACGACCTACAACGTGAAGCAGCAGCAGTTCCCGTGGAACCTGATCACGGGTTTGGCGCGGGCCGAGCAGGTAGAGCTGTGGGAGCTCACGGATGAGAAGGAGCGGGCGGTGCCGAAGATCGATCTGTCGATGAAGCCGAAGCAGTGAGCGCTGACAGCAACCTCTTCGCGCAACAGAAAGCCAATCGCCGCCGGTCCCGGATCCTCGTCACGATCTTCGTGCTGTTCTTCGCGTGGGTCGGCTTCGGCGGCGATCTCTCGTTCTATCTGTATACGGTCGAGGCCCCTCCCAACGCGTACCACCACACCGTTCCCTGGTTCGGGATCGGGGCCACGCTCCTCGGCCTGGGCATGGCCTACTTCGCCTACAAGCGCGGCCCCAAGCAGGTCCTCTGGGCCACGGGCGCCTGGGAGCTGATCAACCCGTCGAAGCTCGAGGAGCAGCAGCTCATCAACGTGGTGGAGGAGATGGCCATCGCGTCGGGGCTGCCCAAGCCCAAGGTCTGGCTCGTTCCCGACAAGGACCCCAACGCCTTCGCGACGGGCACGAACGAACGGGAATCCCACGTGGCGGTGACCGACGGACTCATCACGACCCTCGACCGTGACGAGCTCCAGGCCGTCGTGGCCCACGAGATGGCCCATATTCGCAACCACGACGTGAAGCTCATGACGCTCCTCGCCGCGCTCGTGGGCGTGATGGTGCTGATCTCCGACGGCGCCTGGCGGTTCATTCGGTTCGGCGCCTACACGGGCGGCCGCTCCCGGGGTGGCGGCGGGCGCTCCGGCGGAGGGGGCGGCAAGAAGGGCGGCGCCGGCGCGCTGGCGCTGATCATCTTGATCCTGTGGCTCATCACGGTGATCCTGGCCCCCATCATCTCCCGGCTCCTGGCTCTGGCGGTGAGCCGCAAGCGCGAGTTCCTCGCCGACGCCACAGCCGCCCAGTTCACTCGCAACCCCGCGGCCCTGGCCGAGGCCCTCCGCAAGATCGAGCACGCCGAGGCGCCGACGAAGTCCATCAAGCGTGGCGCCGCGCATCTGTGCATTGCCGACCCGTTGGGACGGCGGGTCAACCTGAAGGAAGGGTTCTTCGCCAACGCCATGGCCACCCACCCACCGATGGCCATTCGCGTCGCGCGCCTCAAGCGCATGGCCTACCAGTACGAGAAGACCGGGGTCATTCCGGAGGAGGTCTGACCCTGTCGCCCCTGGACTGGGCGCTGCTCGCCGTTGCGGCGCTCCTGGCAGGCGGACTCACGCTCTGGACAATCCGACGCACCCGAAAGGCCATCCGCAGCCGCCTCGAGCGGGCGGTGCTCCGCGCCCTGCACCAGTTCCGGGCGCGGCTGGACCGGTACAAGCTCGTGAGCAAGCGGACCATCAGGGAGGAGCTGCTGCGCGACTCCCGGGTGCAGCAAGCAATGGAAATCCATTGCGAGTCCGAGGGGGTGAGCGAGCTCGACTGCCGCGTGCGGGTGGAGCGCTACATCGACGAGATCGTGCCGTTCTTCAACGTGCTGTCCTATTACAGGTTCGGCTACAACATCGCTCGTGTGTTGGTGAACCTCCTCTATCGGGTGAGTTCCGAGTACCAGGACCGCGAGGCCCTCAACGCCATCCCCCGGCGGGACATCGTGGTCTACCTCATGAACCACCGTTCCAACGCCGACTACATGGTGGTGGCCTACGTGCTGGCCCGGGCGGTGAGCATCAGCTACGCAGTGGGCGAGTGGGCTCGGGTGTGGCCGCTGGAGTACGTGTTCAAGTCGTTCGGGGCGTACTTCGTCCGGCGAGGCTACCGGGAGCCGCTCTATCACCTGGTGCTGGAGCGCTACATCCAGCTCATCACCCGCAACGGGGTCACTCAAGGGGTCTTCCTGGAGGGCGGACTCACCCGGAACGGGGCCTTCCGCCCCGTCAAGGTCGGGCTGCTCGACTACATCGCCCGTACCCTCCTCGAAATCGGTGAGGAGCGCGATATCTGGCTGGTGCCGGTGGCCCTGAACTACGACAGGGTACTCGAGGACCGCACCCTGATCATGGAGCTGGTGGACGAGGGGGCCCGGCCCGGACGACTACGCCAACTGGCCGGCGTCACTCACTACGTGCTGATCAACCTCGCCCGGCTCATGACCGGCAACCTGAAGCGCTACGGGCGGGCCGCCGTCAACTTCGGCACCCCGGTCTCCCTGCGGGAGTGGGTGGGGCGCAACCCCGGCGTGCTGCAACTCCTCAAGGAGGAGCGGCTCCCCAGAATCCAGGCCCTGGCCGACGAGGTCATGGGTCGCGTGGCCGAGATCATCCCCGTGACCCCGGTACCGCTGGTGGCGGCGGCGCTGCTCTCGTTCCGCAACACGGCGGTGCGCCGCGAGGCGCTGCTGGAGCGTCTCGACTCGTTCCGCGATCAATTGCTGGAGCGTGGCGCGAAACTGGTGCAGCCGGAGCGGGACCCTGCCGCCATTCTGGACCGGGCGTGGCGCACGTTCACCATGCGGCGCCTGGTTGTGCGGGCGGGGAGCGACTATATCGTCATGCCGCGCCAGCGGCCGCTTCTGGAGTACTACGCCAACTCGCTGAAGCACCTCCTGCCGGCCGTGGAGTCCGAGCCGGCCATGCACCCGGCGCACGAGCCCGACGCAAGCCTGCCCAAGCTCAGGGCGTGGCAACCCAGGAAGCGATGAGGGGGGTGCTCGGTATCTGATCGCGCCGCTCACGGATTGTCGGGAACGATGGCCGGGCGGCGGCCGTCGCCGCTAACTTACCAGCGATGCCGATCCACATTCCTTCCCTCGCGGTAGGGTCCCGCATCCAGGACGTCTTCCTCGTCCTGGAGGTATCCGCCCGCACGCTGCCAAACGGCGACCCCTTTACCGTGCTCACGCTGGGGAACAGTACCGGCCGCATCCCCACCGAGCCGTTCTGGCTCGAGCGCCAGGGCGAGATCGCCGGTCTCAGGGCCGGACACGCAGTACAGATCGTGGGGGAGGTAGGCACCTACAAGGACCGCAAGCAGGTGAAGGCCACGTCCGTCCGGCAGGTGCCCAAGGAGACAGTGGACCTCACGGCGCTGCTCCCATCTGTGGGTGCGGTGGACCGGTACTGGGAGACCATCGACGGCTGGCGCCGTGAGATCGCCAAGCCCCGGCTCAGAGCGGTGGTGGAGTTGTTCTACGGAGAGGACGAGTTCCGCCGCCGCTACGAGCAGTGCCCCGCCGCGGTGAAGGGCCACCACGCCGCCCTCGGCGGCCTGCTCAAGCACACCACCGAGGTCGCCGCCATCGCCCGCACCATTGCCCGGGCCTGCGGCGCCGACCAGGAGCTCGTGCTCGCCGGCGCGTTGCTGCACGACATCGGCAAGCTCGAGGCCTACCGCTGGGACGGCATCTTCGAGTACACGGAGGTCGGCCGCCTGCTGGGCCACGTGGTCCTGGGCGCCCTAATGCTGGACCGGCGCCTGGCCGAGGAGGCGGAGCCACCGTGCGGCGACCTGGAGCGGGACATCCTGTTGCACCTGGTCCTGGCGCACCACGGGAAGTTGGAGTTCGGCAGCCCGGTAGCGCCGATGACGCTGGAAGCCGAGGTGCTCCACTGGGCGGACAACGCCAGCGCCAAGACGGCGTCGGTGGCGGACGTGCTGCGGGACGACGGCAGCTTTCCCGAAGGGGCAGTCTCGCTGCCGCAGTGGTCGTTGGATCGGCGGCGGGTGTTCCGGGGGACGAGTGATTGGGGGGCGCCCGAGAAGGAGTAGGCCGCGGGTCGAGAGCCTGAGCTGCGCTCGGCCCCAAGGAGGAGTCAGTGGATCACTGCTGCCCACCATCGTCCGATCTCGCAAGAGACAGGCAGCGCCGGCGCGTGCTTTGGCTAGTTCTGGCTATCAACGCCGTGATGTTCCTGGTGGAGCTCGGCGCCGGCTTGCTCGCTGGCTCCGTCGCACTGCAGGCCGACTCCCTCGACATGCTTGGTGACGCCCTGGTCTACGGCTTCAGCCTTGCCGTAGTCGGCCGGTCGATTCGTTGGCGGGCTCGCGCGGCGCAGTTGAAGGGCGTTGTCATGCTCCTGTTCGGCCTCGCCGTGCTCGGGCAGGTTGCGTTGAAGGTCTTGGGCGGCGTACCCCCGAACCCCACGATCATGTCGGGCACCGGGGCGCTCGCGTTGGTGGCGAACATGGCCTGTCTCGGGCTGCTGTATCGCCACCGTGCCGACGACGTCAACATGCACTCGACCTGGGTCTGCTCCCGCAACGATATCCTCGCCAACACGGGGGTCATCGTCGCTGGTGCTGGGGTCGCCTTCTTTGCGTCAATCTGGCCTGATGTGCTGGTGAGTCTCGGTATCGTGGCGCTGTTCGTGCGATCGGCCAAGAACGTACTCGCCGCGGCGGCCGTGGAGATCAGCGCCAGCCAAGAGCGCCAGGCCGGGGCACTGTGTCCCAACGGCGTCTGCCCCATTTCGGCCTGCCAATGTGCTGAGACCTGACACTGGCAAGCCCGGCTCAGCCCCCTGTCAGCCGCTCGAACCGGCGCAGCGTCGTTTCCGCCTGGGCGAGTTCCATGACGATGACCGCCACCAACTCCCGCTCCCTGTCCGAGCGCATTGTCGCCTCCAGCAGGCGTACCATGCAGCGGACGGCTGCGAGCGCAGCCTCCAGCTCCTGCACCGCAGCGCGGCGTTTGGCATCGGGACCGGCAGGCATGGTGAACCACGGAGTCACTTGGAGAGTGTAGCCGCGGCACCCGGCACGACTCGTACCCGATGAATCGCGAGCAAGGCCAAAAGTGACGTATCGCTTCCTTCCCCACACCGCCGACATCAAGGTCGCCTTCGAGGCCGAGACCGTGGACGGGCTGCTCGTCGATGGGGCAACGGTGCTGCGGGGCCTCCTCGCGGGAGAGTCGCCCGTTCGGAGCCGGGAGGAGCGGGAGCTGGCGATCTCCGGTGCCGACGCGGCCGAGACCTTCCTGGGCTTCTTACGGGAGCTCCTGTACGAGTTCTCCACCGACGGCTTCCTGCCGGCCACCGTCGCCGTCGATTACGCCAGCGAGACCGAGATCCGTGGCCGCGTCGCCGGGGAGCGGTTCGATCCCACGCGGCACGAGACGCAGCCGGAGGTGAAGGCGGTGACCCGGCACCACCTCCGGGTGGAGCGGCGCGGTGACTCGTGGCATGCGGAGGTGGTGTTCGACGTCTAGCGCTCGCGGGTGTGGCCCACTTCCGCCCTCACGAATAGGAATGGAGCAGCAATGCGGCGGCATTTCTCATCAGGCAGCCCCTACGAACCGCGGATCGGCGTCTCCCGTGGCGTGCGCGCCGGCAACGTCATCGCCATCGCGGGTACCGCGCCCATTGGGCCGGATGGCGCAACGGCCGCTCCCGGCGACGCGGCGGGGCAGGCGCGCCGCTGTCTGGAGATCATCAATGAGGCGCTGGAGGGTCTGGGCGCGTCACTGTCTCACGCCATCCGCACCCGGATTCTCCTGATTCGGATGAAGGATTGGGAGGCCGTTGCCGACGTGCACCGGGAGTTCTTCGGAGACGTACGGCCGGTCACGACGGTGGTGCAGGTGTCGGCGTTCGCAGATCCGGCGTGGCTGGTGGAGATGGAGGCGGACGCTGTGGTGGAGTAGGCCGTCTAGTTCTCGCCCGCCACTAACTCCTGAAACCGCGGGTGGTCATGCAGGGGAGCCCAGGTAGGCTCGATTTGGAGCATCGCACGCGCCGTCTGCGAGGGGACGGCCAACAGGATCTCGAGTTGGTCGACCGCCGCGTCGTGCTCGCCGACCATCGTGTAGATGCGCGCCAGGTCCTCAGCCCTGATGGCGCCCATGTAGGCTTCCTTGCTCATGGGCAGCAGCTCGACCGCCGCCTCCCCTTCACGGATCGCATCCTCCTTGCGAGCGAGACCGGCGTAGGCAATGCCCAGAGCGCTGCGGTACCGCGGATCGTCGGGACTCTCCTCCACCCTGGCCTCGAGAAGGACACGCGCGGAGTCGTAGTAGGCCCGCTCGAGCTGCCGGTTTCCCACGAGACCGTGAGCCTCGGCGGAGACTTGGGCCTTCGGTACAAAGCCATCTTGGAGGTCGCGCAGAACTGAGGAGGCGACCGATGCAAGCCTCTCCAGCGCTTCCTCGTAGTCTCCCGCCCACATTTCGAGTAGAATCCGCGCATACATGATGTCCAGATCCCCTCCGAGTCCGGCCTGCTCGGCCCTCTCCAAGACGTGCGTTGCCTGTTCCGTGTTTCCCTCCAAACGGAGGTACAGCCACGTTGCCTTGTTTTCATACGGCTTGGCCCAATCCGGCGACAGGGAAATCGCTCGGTCGAAGTACGGTTCTGCCTCCGTTCGATCACGCAGGAGGGCGTAGGTCTCCGCAACCTCAATGGCCCTGACCGCAGAACGGGGGTCGAGCTCCAACGCCTTCTTGAAGTTGGCTAACGCCTCCTCGAACTTCCCCTGCCGCCGCTGTACTGCCGCAATGCCGAAGAAGAGCTCGCTACTGTTGGGTTGGCTCCTCTGCACAATCGCGAACTCCGCCAGGGCGGACTCATAGTCGAGGTGCGCCTGGTAGTAGTACCACCCCAGGGCCCAGTGTGCTTCCGGCAGGTCGGGAGCCAGCCGCAACGCCTGGTCCACCGCTTCTTTGGCGGCTACCACCCGCTGCTCGGTCCGGTCGTACGCCAACCACCACATTCGCATCTGGGCCCTACAGAGTCGCGCATACGCCACGGCGAAATCCGGGTCCACGGCCACCGCATTCTCGAACATCAGGACGGCGGCCCGAGACGCCTGATCATCGTAGCCACGAAGGAAATAGTCGATGCCCCGCAGGTAGTACTCGTACGCCTCCAGGTTTTCTGTAGGTGTCGCAGTCAGACGCCTGCGCTCGGGCTCCAGCAATGTGACGTCCAACGCCCGAGCCACCTCCTCGGCAATCTCTGCCTGTACGCCGAAGATCTCGCCCGCCACCAGGGAAACCGTGTACCGGTCGGTCCACAGATGGGCGTCGTCGGCAACACGTATGAGCTGCGGCGTCACCCTAACCTGACCGGCGCCATCCGCTGGCCGATCCGTGCGTATGGTGCCCTCCAGCACATAGTCTACGTTCAGCTCGTTGCCGATCTCCCGCAGCGGCTTATCCGAATCCTTGTACTGCACTGCGCTCTGGCGCGAGATCACGCGTAACCCACTGATCTCTGCGATCCGGCTGGTGAGCTCTTCAGTGATCCCATCTGCGAAGTATTCGTCCTCCGTGCCGCCGAGATTGTCGAACGGCAGCACCGCCAGCCTAGGCGGCTCGGTCGCTCCCGGACCGGCAGAGCCAACGACGCGGGAGATAACCAAGTAGGACCCGACTGCCACGAGAGCGACGATGACCGCGTACGTGACTACTCTGCGCCGCACCCCCGGCCTGTATGCGGCAGCCGGCGCGGCACCGGCACCCGGGGCCGGTTCAGTGACCGCGAGGGCCTCGGACAGCTGGTGCACCGTCGCGAACCGATCGGCAGGCACCTTGGCCAACGCCCGGGTGATCGCTTGCTCCACCGCCGGCGGTACCGTCTCCCGCACATGCCGTAGTGGTGGCACGGCCTCCAGCGACTTCCGCGCCATGATGGCCTGCGGCGTGGCACCCGTGAATGGCGGCTCGCCCGCCAGCATCTCGTACAACATGGAGCCGATGCTGTAGACGTCCGTGCGGGCCCCCAGGTCCTTGGCCCCGCCGGCCTGCTCGGGGCTCATGTACGCCGGGGTACCCACCGCCAGTCCCGTCTCGGTTAGCCCCTCCGCACCAGCCTCGCTCACGGCCCGAGCGATGCCGAAGTCGCTCACCACCGCATGCCCCGCCTCGAACAGGATGTTCTCCGGCTTGATGTCGCGGTGAATGACTCCGAGACCGTGGGCGTAGCTCACGGCATCGGCGATCTCGCGGGTGATCCGCAGGGCCTCCTCGACGGGTAGCTGCTTGTCGCGATCGAGTCGCTCGCGCAGGGACTCGCCCTCCACGTAAGGCATTGTGTAGTAGAGGAGGCCGGCCGCCTCGCCGGAATCGATCAGGGTGAGGATGTTGGGATGGGTGAGCTGCGCCGAGATCTCGATCTCGCGGAGGAAGCGATCGGCTCCCAGCGACGCTGCGAGCTCGGGGCGCAGCACCTTCACCGCGACCTTCCGGTGGTGCTTCCGGTCCTCGGCCAGATACACGATCGCCATCCCACCGCTACCCAGTTCCCGCTCGATGGTGTAGTGGTCGGCGACGGCGGCTTGGAGGCGGTCCAGCAGGTCGGTCACGGGGAGGACTCCGGCGCTCCGTTGGAGCCTAAGGTACGGATGGAGGTTCGGGGTGGCCAGGTAGCGGCGCTGCATACCGCCGACAGGGCCCTGCGAGCCAGGGAGCCTCTGCCCGCCCACCCACTCCACCCGTATCTTTCCCATATGGTCGCGCCACAGATCAACGTCGAGCGCATCGATCAGTTCCGCTGGCGGGTGCGCAAGTCAGGCGGGATGCGCACCGAGGGGCTGATCTTCGCCGATGCGGAGCTGATGCACGACCTCGAGGGCGATCAGTGCTTGCAGCAGGTGGTGAACGTGGCGCACCTGCCCGGCATCGTGGGTCCCTCCATCGCCATGCCCGACATCCACTGGGGCTACGGGTTCCCTATCGGCGGTGTGGCGGCGTTCGACGAGAAGGACGGGGTCATCTCCCCCGGCGGCGTGGGCTACGACATCAACTGCGGCGTGCGGCTACTGCGCAGCCCGCTGAAGCTGGACGAGGTCCGCCCCAGGCTCGCCCGCCTGATGGATACCCTGTACGCCGGCATACCGTCGGGCGTGGGCTCCTCCCGCTCCGACGTGAAGCTCTCGCTCAAGCAGCTCGACCAGGTGCTGGAGCGGGGGGCGAAGTGGACGGTGGACGAGGGCTACGGCAGCGAGCGTGACCTGGAGTGCATCGAGGCGAACGGCACGCTCCCGGGGAACCCGGACAAAGTGAGCAGCCGTGCCAAGAAGCGCGGCCAGCCTCAGTTGGGCACCGTCGGGAGCGGGAACCACTTCGTCGAGGTGGGCCACGTCGCCGAGATCTATGACGACCAGGTCGCCAATCGTCTCGGCCTCTCACCCGGCACGGTCACTTTCTTCATCCACTCCGGCTCCCGCGGCTTGGGCTACCAGGTGTGCGACGACTACCTGGACACCATGGTGCAGGCCGCGGCGAGGTACGGCATTGACTTACCCGACAAGCAGCTCTGCTGCGCCCCGCTCGGGAGCCCAGAGGCCAAGGCGTACTTGGGCGCCATGAACGCGGCGGCGAACTACGCCTTCGCCAACCGGCAGCTCATGGCGCACTACGTGCGCAAAGCGCTCGCCACGATCTTCTCGGACGACGTCGCCGCGCAGACCGATCTGGTCTACGACGTGGCGCACAACATCGCGAAGTTCGAGACGCACGAGGTGGAGGGGCGCAAGCAGCGCGTGTGCGTGCACCGCAAGGGCGCCACGCGGGCATTCCCACCGGGCCACTCCGAGCTCGCCGACCGGTTCCGCGACATCGGGCAGCCGGTGCTCATCCCCGGCGACATGGGGCGCTACTCATTCGTCCTGGTGGGCACGCCCGGGGCGTTCAACGAGACATTCGGCTCCACCTGCCACGGCGCCGGGCGCCGCATGAGCCGACACCAGGCCAAGAAGGTGGCCCGGCCCCGCAACGTGCCCAAAGAGCTGGAGGAACGGGGAATCCTCATCCGGGCCGCCAGCCGCCGCACCGTGGACGAGGAGATCCCCGAGGCCTACAAGGACGTGAGGCAGGTGGTGGACGTGGTCCACGGCGCCGGGATCGGCAAGAAGGTGGTCAAGCTCGTGCCGATCGGGGTGGTCAAGGGGTAGGCAGGAAGTTCTCCATCACCCACAGCTCGGCGCCATCCGTGCCCGACGAGTAGGCAATCCTCCGGCCATCGGGATGAACGTCCAGGTCGACGGGAGCCCCGCTCACCCTGAGGCCGATGGGATGCGGCTCACCCTCCGAGAGATCGAGATACGATACCTCCCACACCGGACCCACGTCCGCGAACCGCATGAACAACAGAGCCTGTCCGTCCGGCAGCCATGTGATGCCGGTGGCTCGCCTGATGGGAAGCTCCCTGGGTTCTCCTCCGTCGACCGGGAGCAGCACCATCCGGGTGGAGTCCTCCGGGGGGAAGTAACCGAACACCAGGGTTCGGCCGTCGGGGGAGAGCTCCATGGTCCTGATCTGGCCCCACCCGCCGTACGGTGTCTGGAACAGCTCGGTGGTGTCTCCAGTCTCCAGCTCTTCCCGCACGATGATGAACCTGGTCTGTCCCGTCTGGTTCTCCTCTACCCGCCAGTAGAACCAGAACCGCTCGTCGGGACTCAACTGGAGGTATCCCCGGACCTTCCCGGAGCGCAGCAGCTCCTCCTTGTTCCCCGTCTGGACATCCAGCCGATACAGGATGATGCGGCTCTCCTCGCTATCGGGGTTGGACGCCCACGCCAGCACAGACCGCCCGTCCGCCATCCAGCCAATGTGCCCCACCCATTTCGGCCTTCCGATCTCGAACTCCCTCAGCTCCCCGGTCTCCAGGGAGTGGACCACGATCTTCCCAACGGCACGGTCCTGGCCGCGCTCCGCGCGGTACACCAGGTGGCGACCGTCAGGGGACCAC
>JBDHDE010000019.1:0-43829 GCA_039591655.1 Gemmatimonadota bacterium | reverse complement strand
TTGTTCTGAACCTCCGTGATCGCCGCCGTCAACGTCGTCTTCCCGTGGTCCACGTGACCTATCGTGCCTACGTTCACGTGCGGCTTCGTCCGCTCAAACTTTGCCTTGGCCATGAGTACCGAACTCTCCTCTAATTCGGCTTGAGCTTCTCGCCGGAAGCGGTTCCTCTGTCAGCGGTTCACGCACTCACCGGGGGCACCGTAGTGCCATCCCACAAGCTCGCGACGGGGCTTGAACCCGTGACCTCGTCCTTACCAAGGACGCGCTCTACCACTGAGCTACGCGAGCAGCAAAGCGGGCGACGGGACTCGAACCCGCGACCCTCAGCTTGGAAGGCTGATGCTCTACCAACTGAGCTACACCCGCGAGGCAGCGGCTCTCCACTAGGCGTCGGCCCGAGGCGACGCATCCAACCGTCAGTGGTGGGGGAAGGATTCGAACCTTCGTAGGCGTACGCCGGCAGATTTACAGTCTGCTCCCTTTGGCCGCTCGGGCACCCCACCGTTGCCCGCGTTGCCCTCCACCTAACCGATCGCCAGGCCACAGAGCGGTCGGTCACAAGCGCAGGGACGCCCATGCGTCCCTGCGGGACATACTGGAGCTGACGAAGGGACTCGAACCCTTAACCTGCTGATTACAAATCAGCCGCTCTACCGATTGAGCTACGTCAGCCCGGGCCGATTTTTCGCGAGTCTAGTAGGATAACGAGGGGTATGGGGGGAGTCAACTCCTTGGTATACCTGCCACTTGGGGCACCGCCTCGAGCTAGGCGCCGCTCCGGCGCCAGCGGGTCCCCTGGGAGGTATCCTCCAGCTCCACCCCGCGAGCGGCCAGCTCATCGCGGATGGCGTCGGCGGCGGCGAAGTCCCGGGCGCTCCGGGCGGCCGTCCGGGCGGCCACCCGCTCCTCGACCCAGCTACGGAAGGCCTCGTCCACCTGTGCGGCGCCGGGGATCAGATCGAGTACCCCCAACACCCGGTCCAGGGTCGCCAGCGCCGCCCCGGCCTCGCCGGCGCCCCACCCACCGGCATCGAGCTCCCGGTTGGCCACCCGGACGAAGCTGAAGACGGCCCCCACGGCCTTGGGAGCGTTTAGGTCGTCGTCCATCGCACCCTGGAACTCCTGCTCCAGCTGGGCGGCGCCCCGGGGGCGCGAGGCCGCGGGCTCCCCCCCAGCGGCCTGCGCGAGCCGTGCACGAAAGTCGGCCAGCCGGCGCACCCCCTCCGCAGCCCCCTCGAGGGCCTCGTCCGTGAAGTTGAGCTGCTGCCGGTAGTGGGTGGAGAGGACCAACATCCGCACGGCGGCCGCGTCCACGCCCTCCTCCTGGAGGTCACGCGCCGTCAGGGTGTTGCCGTACCGCTTGGACATCTTGGTGCCGCGGATGAAGAGGAACTCACCGTGCAGCCAGTGCCGCACGAAGGGCTCGCCGGTGGCGCCCTCCGACTGAGCGATCTCGTTCTCATGGTGGGGGAAGATGAGATCCACCCCCCCGGCATGGATGTCCAAGGTCTGGACGCCGAAGCGCTTGCGGACCTCGGAGAGGGACATGGCCGAGCACTCCAGATGCCAGCCCGGCCGTCCCCGCCCAAAGGGGGCGTCCCACGCGGCCCCGACCCGCTCGTCCTCGGGCGTTGCCGCCTTCCACAGAGCGAAGTCCCGCACATCCTCCTTGTCGTACTCGTCGGAAGCCACCCGCGCCCCGGTCTTGAGCTCGCGCCGGTCGAGGCGTGACAGCCGGCCGTAGTCGGCGAACTCGCCTACCGCGTAGTAGACCGAGCCATCCTCCCCGCGATAAGCGAGGCCCCGATCGAGCAGTCGCTGGACCAACTCCACCATGGGCCCCACGTACTCTGTCGCGCGGGGATAGACGTCCGCCGGCTTGATCCGGAGGTAGTCCCGGTCCTGGAAGAACGCCTGGGTGAAGGGCGCGGTGTGCTCGGCGAGGGGCACGCCCGCCTTGGCGGCGGCGGCGATTGTCCGGTCGTCCACGTCAGTGAGGTTCATGATGTGGAACACCTGGTAGCCCCGGTACTCCAGATAGCGCCGCAGCAGATCGCCGAAGATGAACGTGCGGAAGTTCCCGATGTGAGCGTAGTTGTACACCGTTGGCCCGCACATGTAGAACGTGACCCGCGGGGGCTCCAGGGGCTCGAACGGCTCCAGCCGACGCGTCAGGGTATTGTAGAGTTCGAGGGTCATGGACTCTGCCGCGGCCCCGTGCCGCGCCCGGTAACTCAATGGATTCCAACGACTTTGGCGGAGGAAAGCTAGGGATCCGCTACCCCAGCCGCAATATCGCGCCGTACGCCACAGGTCCCAGCGCCCAGGTGATGACGCCGGCGCCTGCCACGCACGCCACCGGCAGGGCCACATGCCAGGGACGCAGGCGACCACCGTCCAGCTCGCGCATCCCCATACTCCACAGCAACACGGACCAGAGGACGATGAGATTCAGCCGGTCGTTGAGGACTTCCAGCCACCCGGGGGCGGGCTCCGGCTGGCGCCAGAACAGGAGGGGGCCGGTGACGAACCGGTGCGGCGCCGTGACGGCGTCCCCCACGACCGGCGCCTCCAGCGCCGCGAGGTAGACGACGGCCAGCTCCCCCAGGCGCTGGGCGATCAGGGGGGCGAGTCCCAGGAGCACGATCTTGTAGAGGGTCCCGCGCCGCTCCCGCGCCAGCATGAGGACGGGCTCGGCAGCGAGCACGAGCAACAGACCCGCCAGCAGCAGCGTTGGAGACGGTATCAGCCGGTCGACGAGGATCACCCGCAGGATGCCGTCCCGCAGGAGCGCGCCATGGGCCGCCATGAGGGGATCTCCCGAGGGGGCCAGGGTCCGCTCGAGCAGCGCCAGCTGGCGGGGCAGCGTGGCGAGCCCCAAGGCGGTGAGCGCCGCTCCGAGTGAGACTGCGAGGGTCAGGGGGCGACTCATGCCCGCTCCCCCTGCCGGGCGGCAGCCTCAACCAGGATGTCCTCCAGCGCCCGGTCGCGCACCCGCGATGCCGCCACCGCGATGCGCTCCTCACCGCACGCCGCCAGGACCTCCTCCACCGTGCGCCCGCCGGTCAGGGGAACGGCAACACCGTGGCCGGTGCGCACCGTCCCCGGGAAGCGCCGCGCCAGGCGCTCACCCCGGTACGCGGTCGACCCCGCCAGAGTGAGCTCCACCATCCGCTCGGTCGCCAGCCGCGCAGTGGCCACGTCGACAAGTACCTGCCCGTCCCACAAGACCAGGACTCGGGTCGCCACGCGCTCCAGCGCCGCGAGGTCGTGGGAGGCGATCAGCACCAGGCGCCCGCCCCGAGCAAGCAGCGCCAGCTGCTCCCGCAGCCGACGCTGCACCAGGGGATCGACCCCGCTCAACACCTCGTCCAGCGCGAGCACTGGCGCCTCGAGCAACGCCGCCCCGGCGAGTCCCAGGCGCTGGGCCATCCCGCGTGAATAGGTGCTCACCCGACGGTCGATGAACGTCTCGAGCTCGGCGAGCTCGACGGCCCAGCGCACCAGGCCGAGACGTCGCCGAGGCGAGGATGCGCGGTGGCTCGCCAGATAGGCGAGCCACTCCGCACCGGTGAGCTCCGGCGGAGCGAGGGGCGGGTCCGGGGCGTATCCCACTGAGCGCCGAGCCGCCGGGGTCCCTGCCCGGTGGCCCAGCACCCGCAGCTCCCCCGCCGTGAGCGTCAGCTCCCCGGCCACGAGACCGAGGAGCGTCGTCTTGCCGGCGCCGTTGGGCCCCAGCACCCCCACGATCTCGCCCGCCTCCGCGCTGAAGGAGCAACCCGTCAACGCCACCTGTCGGCGCCGCCCGCTACCGTACGTCTTGGCCACACCGCAGCACTCCACCTGCATCACACCCCCCGCCCCGGCGCAGCGGACTTGCCCCAGGCTCGCGCCGCAGCCCACGCCCCCAGGCCGATGCCGGCCACAATCCAGCCGATCAGGAGCGCTGGATCCCGGACCGGACCACCGGCGGCCCAGCGAGCCGCGCGCCAGCCCAGGGGCAACACATTCCATAAGAGGACGGCCACCCGCCGGGCGTAGGTCCAGGACCCCAGGAGCTCCCCTATCCCGGAGGGCGGCACCCCGCCAAGCCAGGCCGCGACCAGCCCGAGCGTTCCGGCGGTCGTGGCCCCGGTGAGCGGCGCCAGCCCAGCCACCAGGCCCCCCAGCGCCGCGGCCTGCACCAGGGCGATGGCCGCGAGACGCACAACCGCCACCATCCCGCCCGGCGGCTTCTGAATCGCTGCCCCCAGCGCCAACAGAGGCGCTACCAGGACGAGCGCTCCCAGGAGCCTCCCAGCGGGCGCCACCCACCACCGGGCGGCAACACGCCGGGCAGCGAGCAGCGCGGGCCCCGGCGCCAGCAGGCGCGAGCCTGCCACAGCGCCGAGGGAGCCGCCGATCAGGAGCAGCACGTGGAGCGAGCGGGTCACTCCGGAGCCGGGATCCAGCAGCCCCAGAGCCAGGAGTGTCACGGCGAAGACCGCGACGAGCCGACCTGAACGGTGCCGCGCCACGAGCAGCATGCCCAGCACCACCTCGGCCTTCACCGCCAGCGCCGTGGGTCGTCCAGCCGGGGGTGGGCGGAGAGCGCGAGGCCCTCCGCCACCACCCGTTCGGCACTCGGTTCTCGAGCGTGGGTGATCGGGCCGCGCCGTCACCCGAAGAACATGCATATCGCCGATCGAATCAGGTAGCAGTACCCGCGAATCGCGATCAGCTCCGGTGAGTCATCGGAGAAATCATTGTCGCACGAATTAACCGCCTGGATGGCGCACCTGCCGGCTTTGTCGGTCGCGTCGGCTGGCCGTGGATTCGGCAAGATGCCGATCACACCAGCGGCGAGGGCAGCGATGATCAGTCGTTTCATGGCACTCCTCCTCCACGCAGGGCGTGGGCTGGAGGCCGAATCGGGCGGGCACTCAATCGCTGAGCGCCGGCTGAGGATAGGGTAAGGGAGCGCAGCGGCCGACATCCTTCCGCTGCCGCCGCGGGCGGATTCACGCGTAGTCGTCAGGTGGGTGTCAGGCCCGCCGGCGGGGCAGGCGCCCGCCTGCCGGGAAGTGTGGCCGGGACCTGTTGAGCTCTACGACCCCCGCCCCGGCCCGGGCGAGGGAGCGGCCGGGTCTAGGCGTCTGGGACGGTGATGACCTTCCGCTCTCCGGTGGTCTGCACCAGCACCGCACTGGGAATGCGGTGCACATCCGCCTCCCCATAGATCTGCCCGAACAGGATGTGGCGGACGCCCACCATCAGGGCGGCCAGCGTGGGCACGGCCACTATGAGCCCCAGGGCGCCCAACAGGGTGGCCATCACCAGCACGCTCATGATGGTGAGCACCGGCGGCAGGCTTACCCGCTCCTCGAAGATGAGGGGAGCGACCACGTTGGCCTCGATCAGGTGCACCACGATGCCCAGGCCCAGCACGGCAACGGCGTGCGGAAAGGAGCTGATGGTGAGCATGAGGAGCGCCGGGATGATGGTGGAGACGATCGTGCCAAAGAACGGCACGATGGCCACCACCCCGGTGAAGACCCCGAAGGCCAGGGCATAGGGCACCTGAAGCGCCCACAGGCCGATGGCGGTCAGCACTCCCAGGACGAGCATGGCGAACAGCTGGGCCCAGATCCAGGTGCGCATCGTCTCGCCCAGATCGGCCATGGTGGCCCGGGCAATGTGCCGCTGCTTCGGGGGCGCCAGCGAGATCAGGCCTTCCCGGTACTCACCGGGGTTGCGGGCCAGGTAGATGGCCATGGCCATCACGCTCACCAGCTCCACGGCGAGCTTCCCTCCGGCCGTGAGGTAGGGCAGCAGGGATCCTCGCACGAAGCCGGTGGCATCGTCAATCATGGTCTGCACCGCTCCACCACCCTCGGCACCCAGCACGGTGCCCTCCAGCACCGGGTAGCGCTCCGCCCAGCTGGCCATCACGCCCTCGAGATCCTGGGCATAGCGCGGCAGGGCGCCCACCAGATCCTGCACCTGCTGGACCAGCGGCGGCAGGATGAGGGCGCCGACGCCCGTAGCCGCCGCCAAGGTGAGAATCATGGCGAGGGTCAGCGCCAGGGGTCTAACCAGGCGGAAGCGGCGGACTAGGATGTCGGTGACTGCAGAGAGATAGACCGCGAGGAGCGCGGCGATGAAGAGCAGGACAATGACCTCGCGGACCTCGCGGAGGAACAGCAGGAGGAGAGCGACGACGAAGAGGACGACCAGCGTCGCCGCAAGCCGCTGCCAACCGTCTGCGTTCATTACTCCTCTTTCGCGCTGGCCTCGTCGTCCTCCACGAGCTCGGCGTCGGTGACGTCGTCACCATCGGTCAGCTGAGGACGCTCCGCTGCCTCGCCGGGGGACAGCATCCCCATCTTCTTCTTGAGCTCGAGCAGCTGGTTGTCGGCGCTCCCGTGGAACTCCAGGGCCTGGAACTGCTGCTGCAGGGTGTCACCCTCCAACTCTCCAGCCAGCTCCGTGGCCGCCAGCGCTTGCCGCTCCATGTCCTCGATCTTCTCCTCCATGCGCCGGAAGCTCTCGAAGGCGCTCTTGTCGGACATCGCGGACATGGTCTCCTGAATGCGCCCCTGAGCCTCGGCCCGGCGCTGCCTGGCAACCAGGAGGTTCTTCTTGCGCTTCGCTTCCTCGATCTTGTCGTTGAGATCGCGCAGCGAGACCTTGAGGGTTTCGACGTCAGCCTTGTGGCGCGCCCAGGTCTCGTTCATCTGCTGGGCCTGTTGCAGGTGCTCGTTGTGCCGCACCAGGGCCTGCTTGGCCAGGTCATCGCGGCCTTCCTGCACAGCCAACATGGCGCGCCGCTCCCAGTCCTCGGCCGCTTTCTTCTCCTTCTCGACCTGAGCCTGGAGCTTCTTCTCGTCCGCGATCGCCGCCGCGACTTCCTGCTTGGTCTTGGCCAGCTGCCCGCGCATCTCCACCAGCAGCTGATCCAGCACCTTCTCTGGATCTTCGGCCCGTCCGATCAAGGCGTTGACGTTGGCCTTGATCACAGTCATCAGACGCTGAAAGATGCCCATGTCGCTTTCACCCCTCCGGTGCGGCGCGCGCACCCGACCCCGTCCGCGCGCTCCCATATCGGCCTGCCACGCTACTGCGTGGCTCGCTCAAGATAAGATCAATGATTCGCACGCCCCGCGCCACTTGGGCGCCGGCCGCAGACTACGGCCCTGCCTCCTCGCCCGGTGCCAGCTGCTCCGGCTCGCGCTGCTTGGCCAGCAGCCGCTCGGCGAAGTCCAATCGCTCCTGCACCTCCACCAGCTCGTGACGCAGGCCCTCCAGCTCGTCCTCCATCGCCAACTGGGACTCGCGGATCCGGGCCGCCAGTTCGTGGCTGAGGTCCCCACCACCCCGGCGGATCCGGTCTGCGATGGCCCGCCCCACCGGCGAGATCGACAGCAGGAAGACGGCCCCACCACCGAACAGCAGCGTGATGGCCAGAATATCCTCCACGCTAGCCCTCCCCTCCCGGGAGCTGCGGTTCCTTGCGCTGGGTCAGCACCCGCTCCGCGAAGTCGAGGCGCTCCTCGACCTCCACCAGGCGGTCCCGCAACTCCTCCACGCCCTCAACCTGGATCCGCTGCCGCTCCAGCTCGTCACGGAGGGCGTCGAGGGCGGCCCGGCCCGACTCGTCCAGCGACCTTCGCTCGATCGCCTTGCCGATCATGCGGAAGACCCCGAATCCGAGGAACGCCGCGAGCCCCATTCCCATGATCGGCAGGATAATCTGCTGGAACACCACCAGGACGCCCGGATCGGGCGGGACGGGGACGGGGAACTGGATCAGCAGCACCTGGCCCTATTCGCCGTGCGGCAGCCCAGGCCTCGCCCGCTCCTGGGCCAGCACCCGCTCGGTGAAGTCGATGCGCTCCTCCAGCTCCGCCACCCGGTGGGCGATGTCTTCCACCCCGCCCAGCTGGGTCGTGAGCCGGTCGACGTCGGCCCTCAGCTCCCGAAGATCTCCGGGCGACGACGAGCCGCCGAGTTTGCGGTCCACGAACTTCACGATGACCCGCACGACGGGAAGCCCCAGGATGATCCCCGTGGCCATGCCCGCCAGAGGAATGATCAGGCTGTCGATGAGGTATGGCTCCATCCGCTAGCTCCCCGACCCCAGCCGGTCCTGCTCCCGTTGCTGTGTGAGCATCCGCTCCGCGAAGTCGACGCGCTCCTCCAGCTCCTGGAGGCGGAAACCCACGTCCTCCAGAGCCTCCACCCGGGCGGTGAGGCGCTCCAGCGCCTGGGGCGGGACGCCGCCACCCTGGGCGGCGAGCTCGCGCTCATGCCGGCGCTCGATCCAGTGATTGACGGTACGGTACACCCCGAACAGGAAGGCGCCTCCCATACCCATCCCCAGCAGCGGCAGCACGATCATCTCGAAGTAGAAGTACGGTGGCACGGCTCACTCCCCCCGCGGCAGCTTCCCGGGGTCACTGTGCCGCGACAGGACCCGCTCGGCGAAGTCCACCCGCTCTTCGACCTCCGTCAGGCGCCAGCGCAGCTCTTCGACCTCCGCCCGGAGTTGCTCGGTCTCGGCCGAGGAGTCGGGCACCTGACCCTTTCCGGCCAGCCGCTCGCCCAGTGCCTTGCCCATCGGTCCCCGGAAGATCGCCACCGCGCCGATCGTGAGGAACAGCGTGATGGGGACCAGGAACGGTGCGATCTCGCCCATCTCAGTTCCCCCCCTCGAGCTGCTGGCGCTCCCGCTGGCTCGCCAGCACCCGCTCGGTAAAGTCGAGCCTCTCCTGGACGTCGGCGACCTCGGCGCCGAGCCGGGTGATGGCGTGCCGCAGCTCTTCGGCCTCTCCCGGCTCCAGGGCCGGCTTCGCCTGGGTCCACTTCTGCAGTAAGGCGCGGGAGAACATGCCGATAATGGCTACGCCGCCGATCGTCACGGCGACGATCGATACGGCGATGGCGCCGTCAACTGGATCCATGCGTGCTCCTGTACTCTCCTGATACCCCGCACCCCCGTACGGCCCGTGTTTCAAAAAGTGTCACACGTCCCGCGATTGTAAAGCGCCGCGGCCGCCGCCGAGCGGGGGTCAATCGGCTCCCAGCAAGCCCTCGAGAAACCTCCCCGTGTAGGACACTCGGTTCCCGGCGATGGCTTCCGGCGTGCCGGCCGCCACCACGGTACCGCCGGCCTCGCCCCCCTCGGGCCCGAGGTCGATGACCCAGTCGGCCGTCTTCACCACCTCGAGGTTGTGCTCGATCACGATTACGGTGTTGCCCTTCTGCACCAGGCGGTGGAGCACCTCCAGCAGGAGCCGCACGTCCTCGAAGTGGAGGCCCGTGGTGGGCTCGTCCAGTATGTACAGTGTGCTTCCTGTGTCCCGCTTGCTCAGCTCGGTGGCGAGCTTCACCCGCTGTGCCTCTCCGCCTGAGAGGGTGGTGGCGCTCTGCCCTAGATGGATGTAGCCCAGGCCCACGTCGTTCAGCAGCTCGAGCCGGCCGTGGATCCGGGGCTGCTGCTCGAAGAACTCCAGAGCTTCGGCCACCGTCATATCCAGCACGTCGGCGATGGACCGTCTCCGGTAGCGCACCTCCAGGGTCTCGCGGTTGTAGCGCCGGCCCTTGCAGAGGTCGCACGGCACGTAGACGTCGGGCAGGAAGTGCATCTCGATCTTCACGAGGCCGTCCCCCTGACACGACTCGCAGCGTCCCCCCTTCACGTTGAACGAGAAGCGCCCCGGCCCGTACCCGCGGAGCTTCGACTCCGGCAGTTGGGCGTAGAGCTCCCGGATCGGCGTGAAGAGACCCGTGTAGGTGGCGGGATTCGAGCGCGGCGTGCGCCCAATGGGACTCTGGTCGATATCCAGGACCTTGTCGATCCGCTCGAGCCCCTCCAGCCGGTCGTGGTCCCCCGGCACGACTTTGGTGCGGTAGAAACGCCGCGCCAGCGCGTGGTACAGGATGTCGGTCACCAGGGTGGACTTGCCGGAGCCGGACACGCCCGTCACGGCCACGAACAGTCCCAACGGGAACTCCACGTCCACTCCCTGCAAGTTGTGCTGCCGGGCTCCTACCACCCGCAGCAGGCGCTCATCTTGGGGCGGACGGCGCGAGGAGGGCACCGGGATGCGCAGCTCCCCCCGCATGTAGCGTCCGGTGAGGGATGACTCGTGCCGCACCACGTCATCCACCGTGCCCTCGGCCACCACCCGCCCCCCGTCGCGCCCCGCCCGAGGACCCAGGTCGATGACGTGATCGGCCGCGCGGATGGTGTCGGCATCGTGCTCCACGACCAGGATGGTGTTACCCAGGTCCCGCAGCTCCCTGAGGGTGCCCAACAGGCGGGAGTTGTCCCGCGGATGCAGCCCCACCGACGGCTCGTCCAGCACGTACAGCACCCCTACTAGCCGGCTCCCGATCTGTGTGGCCAGCCGAATCCGCTGGGCCTCGCCGGCGGACAGGGATGACGCCGCCCGGCCGAGGGTCAGGTAGGCGAGCCCCACATCCGCCAGGAAGCGGAGGCGCTCGGTCACTTCCTTCAGAATCGGGCCGGCGATCTCCGGGTCCAGCCCCGTCTTCCCGTCGGAGCGCAGCGGCAGGCCCTCGAAGAAGCGCAGTGCCCGGTCCACCGGGAGGTCCACGATCTCGCCAATTCCCCGGCCGCCCACGAGCACGCACAGGCTCTCGGGCCTGAGCCGGTGTCCTCCACAGGTCTCGCACGGGACGTCCACCATGAACTCGGCTAGCTGCACCCGCACCGCGTCGGACGTGGTGTCCTGGTAGCGCCGCTCCACGTTGGCCAGGATGCCTTCCCATTCGACCTCGTGCGCCCGGCCCGAGCCGCGCCCGGTCCCGAAGCGGAAGCTTCGACCGGGCACGCCGTCCAGCAGCGCCCGCTTGACCCGTTGCGAGAGGGAGCCCCACGGGCGCGCCGGATCGAAGCGGAGCTCCCGAGCCAGTGTGGGCAGTACGACGTTGCGCAGGTATCCGCGGGGCTCACTCCAGGGGAGCACCACTCCCTCCAGGATCGAGATCCGCGGATCGCCCAGGACCAGTTCCGGGCTCACGACCCGCCGCATCCCCAGACCCCCGCAGTCCGGGCAGGCACCATACGGTGAGTTGAAGGAGAACTGGCGCGGCTCGAGCTCGGCCAGCGAGTGGCCGCATTCGGGGCAGGCGAAACGCTCGGAGAAGAGCACGGCCTGCCCCCTTCTCCCGTGCCGCACGAGCTCCACCAGGCCCTCCGCCGCCCTGAGGGCCGTCTCGACGGAGTCGTGCAGCCGCCGCCGGTCCGACTCGCGCACCACGAGGCGGTCCACTACGAGCCCGATGTCGTGGTTGACGCGGCGATTGAGCTTAGGGGGGCTCGCCAGGTCGTGGACAGCGCCGTCCACCCGCACCCGCACGAATCCCTGGCGTCGCGCGCTCTCGAACAGGTCCTTGAACTCCCCCTTGCGCCCCCGCACGAGGGGGGCGATCACCTCGATCTTGGTGCCTTCTGGCCACCCCAGGACGATGTCCGCGATCTGGGAGGCACTCTGCCGCGAGATGGGGGAGCCGTCGTTCGGGCAATGCGGCACCCCAACACGTGCCCACAGCAGCCGCAGGTAGTCGTAGATCTCGGTGACGGTTCCCACCGTGGACCGAGGGTTGTGCCCCGGCGCCTTCTGCTCGATGGAGATGGCGGGCGACAGGCCCTCGATGGCGTCCACGTCGGGCTTCTCCATGAGCCCGAGGAACTGGCGGGCGTACGCCGACAGGGACTCCACGTAGCGCCGTTGCCCCTCCGCGTAGATCGTGTCGAAGGCCAGGGACGACTTCCCGGAGCCGGACAGCCCCGTGATGACGGTGAGCCGGTTCCGCGGGACCTCGACATCGATGTTCTGGAGGTTGTGGACGCGGGCGCCCCGGACGGTGAGGTTGTCGTTGGGCATAGCCTTGTAAGGTAGACGGCGCCGGGGATCTCGGTCAATCCGCGCCCCTCGGGCGAACCCGGCTTGCGGTCCCGCTCGCCGGGGCGTACTTTGACCGTCCCCGTCACTCCGCACGACTATATAGATGACTACGCAAGATGCCGCGTCCTTCGTCGTGGTGCTCACGACACTCCCCGACACCGAGGCGGCGCGAGCGTTCGTGCAGCGGCTTGTGGACCAGCGGGTCATCGCGTGCGGGACGGTGCTCGGCCAGGCAACCTCGGTGTTTCGCTGGCAGGGCGCCGTCGAGGAGGCCACGGAGGTACAGGTCGTCCTCAAGACCAGAAGAGAGTTGTGGGATCGGCTCGCAGCGGCCGTCCGGGACGCGCACCCCTACGAGGTGCCGGAACTCCTGGCGCTCCCGGTCGCGGCAGGCTCGGAGGCCTACCTCGCGTGGGTGAGCGCCGAAACGGCGGCCTAGGGAGGGGGAAGCGCATGACACGGGCGCATCGGAGACGGAGGATGCGCCGCCGGTTGGCGGCGGAGATGGGGGCGCGGGCTGCGCGGGCCCGGGCTTCGGAAGCCTCTGAGGACCCTATGGAGCACATCCCCCCCAACGACCCCACCGACCCGATGCTGCCCTTCGGGGCCGCCCCGGAGCCCACTCCTGACGACACGGAGGCCGCCGACCCCGGGCACTCCGCGGTAGGCGAGAAGCCCGCACGCCAATCCGGGCCGCACCCGGCCGAGACCACCATGGAGGAGGACCTGCACCGTGCCGCCCGGGAGGCCGCCGCTCAGGGCGACGTCAGCCGCGCCCGGCGGCTGTATGAGCGGCTTCTCAAGCTGGAACCGGGTCACGTGCGGGCGCGCAACAACCTGGCGCTCGTGCTGGATCAGATGGGCGACCACGACCGCGCCCTGGAGGAGCTCGACCACTGCCTCACCCTGGAGCCCGGCAACACACAGGTGCTGGTCAACCGGGGAGCGGTCCTGGGCTCCCTGGGTCAGTTCCAGGAGGCCGAGCGCGACCTCCGTCAGGTGCTCCATGCGGAGTCGGGCAACGCGGAGGCCCACTTCAACCTGGGATTGACCCTGTCCCGCAAGGGGCTGTGGCGCGATGCCATTCCCTATCTCCGGCGGGCGGTGGAGCTCGACTCCAGCCGGGCGGTGGCATTCTTCTACCTGGGTGAGGCACTGAATCACGTGGACGACCTCGACGGGGCCCTCCATTCATATCAGCGCGCCGTGGAGCTGAGGCCCAACAACCCCAAGGCACTCTACGGCCTCGGCATCGTTCTGGACCGGCTCCAGCGCCCCGACGAAGCGGCACAAATGTACCGTCGCTCCCGCGAGCTCTCACGACGGTGATTCGCGTCGTGGTGGACGACCTCGCGTCCGTCCCTGCGGACGCGGTCGTTCGGCCCACCACCGCCGCCCTGGAGCCCCTCACCCCCGAGCTGCGCCGCCTCGAGCAGATCGGCGGCCCGGCGTTCTGGCAGCAGCTCCATGTCGAAAAGCCGCTGGACGTGGGGGTCGCCGTCGTGACCGGCGCCGGCGATCTGGCGGCCGAGTTCGTGATCCACGCCATCATCCGCAGCGAGGAGGAGCCGGTGAGCCGGGACGGCGTGCGCCGGGCCCTGCGGAGCGTGGTGCAGCGGGCCACGGACTGGCAACTCTCCACCATTGCCGTGCCGCTGATGGGGACGGGTCCGGGCAACCTCAGCCACGAGGACGCAGCCGGCCTCTTGGTGGATGCCTTCGCCGGTGACCTACGCCACGCCACCCATCCCTCCGACGTGTGTATTGTGGTGGAAACCGACGAGGATCGAGAAGTCGTGGAAGCCCTGATCCGGAGCCGCGCCGGGGGATGAACCGCAAGCTCCTGGCCGGCGGCGTCCTGGCCGTCTGGCTGATCATGCTGGGCTGGCTGGCCCGTCGAGAATACTTCCGTCCCCACGCCGAGATGCTGGCCGACGCCGCGATGAACGTGCCGCCGGGGGCGACCTACTACCGGCTGACGCTCAGCGGCGAGCAGATCGGGTTCGCCTCCAGCAAGGTCGACACCCTGTCGGATACGGTCCGGGTGGAGGACCTCATGATCCTCCAGGTCCCGGCGCTGGGCACCGTCCAGCGGGTCGAGGCCCGCACCGTCGCCAACCTCACGCGGACCCTCCGCCTCAGGACATTCGAGGCCACCCTGCGCGGCGCCGACGTGCGGTTCGGCGTGCGGGGCGAGGTAAAGGGCGACTCGCTGCTGGCCGTCGTGGTGGAGAGCGCCGACAGCCGGCAGGAGCTCGAGGTCCCGCTGGAGCGCCCCATCATCCTGCCGGGCCTGCTCCCCCTGAGCCTCGCGTTCGGCGGGGAGTTGGAGGTCGGCAGGTCGTACGCCCTCAGGATGTTCGACCCCCTGCAGCTCGATGAGCGCGACGTGGCGGTCACGGTGACCGCCGAGTCCACCATGGTCGTCCCCGACTCAGCGGCGTTTCACGAGCCCACCCAGCTGTGGGTGGCGGCGCGCTGGGACACCCTGCACGCGTGGCGCGTGACACAAGCCATGCGGGGGCTCGAGTTCCAAGCCTGGATCGACGACATGGGCCAGGTGGTGCACGCCACCACCCCGGTGGGCTTCGCCATGGAGCGGACTGCTTTCGAGATCGCCTTCGAGAACTTCCGTCGCCGCGACATGGCGGAGCTGGGCAGCACGCTGGCCGGGGACCTCATCCGCCAGACGGCCATCGCCTCCAACGTGACTCTGGCACGGGAGCAGCTGAGTGAGCTCCGGGTGCGGCTGGGAGGCGTCGGCCTCGAGGGGTTCGACCTGGGCGGCGACCGGCAGACCCTGTCGGGCGACACTTTGGTGGTGCGCAGGGAGTCGCCGGAAGCCCTGCAGGCAGAGTACCGGCTTCCGGCGGTAGACGCCGAGGTTCGCGAGTACCTCGGCTCGGACCCCCTGATCCAGACCCGCGACCCGCGCATCCAGGCGCAGGCGCGGCAGATCGTCGGGCGCTCGCGGAACCCAGCCCGGGCCGCCGAGCGTCTCACCAATTGGGTACACGACGAGCTGGACAAGCGTATCACCGTGAGCGTCCCCAGCGCAGTGGAGGTCCTGGCGACCCGCCGTGGCGACTGCAACGAGCACACGGTGCTGTACGTCGCCCTAGCCCGCTCCATCGGCCTGCCGGCCCGCACCGCCGCCGGCCTGGTGTACATGAACGGCGCGTTCTACTACCACGCGTGGCCCGAGGTGTACCTCAACGGTTGGGTCGCGGTGGATCCCACATTCGGACAGTTCCCCGCCGATGCGGCCCACCTGCGCTTCACCGTCGGGGGGCTCGCACGGCAGGTGGAGCTCATCCGGCTCATCGGACGCCTGACGTTGAACGTGGTCGAGACCGAGGAGGCGCCATGATCCGCCTCGAGCACCTCACCAAGAAGTACGGCAAGTTCGTCGCGGTGGACGAGATCGACCTGCACGTGCCGCGGGGCGAACTGTTCGGCTTCCTGGGTCCCAACGGCGCCGGAAAGACCACCACCCTGCGGATGATCGCCGGGATCCTCCGGCCCACCACAGGACGCATCTGGCTGGGCGGAGACGACGTCATCGCGGACCCGATGGCGGCCAAGTCGCGCCTGGGGTTCATCCCGGACCGGCCCTTCGTCTACGAGAAGCTCACGGGCGCCGAGTTCCTGCGGTTCGTCGCGGGACTCTACGGCCAAGACGGCGCCACCGTCGAGCGGCGGGTGGATGAGCTGTTGGAGTTGTTCGAGCTGTCCGTCTGGAAGAACGAGCTGGTGGAGTCCTACAGCCACGGGATGCGCCAGAAGCTCATTATCTCCTCCGCCCTGATCCACCGACCCGAGTGCATCGTGGTGGACGAACCCATGGTGGGCCTCGATCCCAGGGGGGCGCGCCTCCTGAAGGACATCTTCCGCGCCTTCGTGGAACGCGGCGGCACGGTGCTCATGAGCACGCACACCCTGGAGGTGGCCGAGGCGATGTGCGACCGCATCGCCATCATCCAGGAAGGCCGGATCGTGGCCCGCGGCACGATCGACGAGCTGCGCCGCCAGACGGCGGCCGGCGATGCCTCGCTGGAAGAGCTGTTCCTCAGGCTCACCGGCGGGGAGGCCGTGCGCGAGCTGGCTGCGATCCTGAGCGACTGATGCGATCGCTGGCCAGGCTCCTGGGCCCCAAGTGGCGCACCGGACTCACCCGATTCCGGCAGGGACAGGGGGGCGGGGGGAAGGCCCTGATCGTGGGGACGGTGGGGCTGATCTTCTGGCTGGCGGTCTTCGGGGTGCTCTACCGGGTACTCAGCTACTTCCGCGGTGTCGAGGAGATCGGGCCCCTGCTGGCGGGGAAGCTCCTGAGCCTGGCGCTCCTCTCGTTCTTCGCGATCCTCCTCCTCTCCAACGTGATCACGGCGCTCTCGTCGTTCTTCCTGGCCAAGGATCTCGACCTGCTGGTCTCGGCGCCGGTGGACTGGCTGAACATCTACCTCGCCAAGCTAGGGGAGACGCTGATCCACAGCTCGTGGATGGTGGCCCTCATGGCGGTCCCGATCTTCTCCGCCTACGGCGTCATCTACGACGGCGGTTTGCTGTTCGGACCCTACGCGGTTGCGGTGTTCATCCCGGTCCTCGTCCTGCCGGCCGTGGTAGGGAGCGCCGTCACCCTCATCCTGGTCAACGTCTTCCCGGCGCGCCGCACACGGGACCTCCTATCGATCATCGCCATCGGTGCGGCGGGAGGGGTAATACTGCTCTTCCGGATCATCCGCCCGGAGCAGCTAGCGCGACCCGAGGGTTTCCAGAACCTACTGGACTTCATCACGGTGCTGCGGTCCCCCACCTCACCGTGGTTGCCCAGTGAGTGGGCCACCGACGCCGTGATGGGCTACCTGGTGGGCCCGTTCGACCCGCTGCCGCTGTTCCTGCTGTGGAGCACGGCGGCAGCGTTCGTGGTGCTGGGCGCCGTGCTGCACATTCGGCTCTACCCCACCGGCTTCACCAAGGCGCAGGAAGGGGCCGAGCGGTTCATCAAGGGATGGATCTGGCGGACGGTTCTCGATCCACTGTTCACGCCCCTGTCGGTGGCCAAGCGCGAGTTCGTTATCAAGGACCTCAAGCTCTTCTTCCGTGATACGACCCAGTGGAGCCAACTGATCCTGCTGGCTGTGCTGGTGGTGATCTACCTGTTCAACATCCGGGCGCTGCCCCTGTTCACCGGAGAGCGGGTGCCGTTCTTCCTGGTCACGGTGGTTTCGTTCCTCAACCTCGGCCTGGCGGGCTTCGTACTGGCCGCCATTGCCGCGCGCTTCATCTTCCCCGCCATTTCTCTCGAGGGAAGACAGATGTGGCTCCTCAGGTCGAGCCCCCTCGACCTCAAGGCCCTGCTCTGGTCCAAGTACTGGGTTGGAACGATCCCGCTCCTCGCGCTGGCCCTGCTGATCACGGTCTTCACCAACATCATTCTCAAGGCCACGCCCTTCATGATGGCCGTGGGCGCCGGAACCATCGTTCTCCTCACCCTCGCCATAAGCGCACTGGCGCTGGGCTTCGGGACCCTCTATCCGCAGTTCGATACGGAGAACGCCGCCCAGATCCCCACCTCCTTCGGCGGCCTGGTGTTCATGATGACCACCGTCGCGCTGCTGGCGGCGGTGATCGTGGTGGAGGCCGTACCCGTGTACGGTTACCTCCGGGCGACCCACCTCGCCCTCCCGGTGCGGGTGGACCGCATGATGATCGGCGCGTTCGCAGCGGTAATCCTGATCTGCGGGGCGGCGACGATCGTGCCGCTCAAGGTGGGGCTCAGAAAGATGGAGGGCTTCGAGTTCTAGGATGCCCGGCAGCAAGCAGGCGGGAGGCTGCCGATGGTTTGTGTTCCACTCCCGCTGCCAGCCACCGGGCATCCCTGCTGCGGCGTCCGGATGGACGCCTAGCGGCGGAGAAGTGGGGAACGGCAGATCCGGCTCTAAGTGGATCGCCGGCCGCTAGGCGTCGGTGGCGCTTCGGCGGCGGGCGGCCCGGCCCGGGAGCCGAAGCTCCACGCCAGACCACCCACCGCATCATATCCTTCAGTTGTTGGCGCCGCCCCACTCGGGGGCCGCTGCCGGAGCGTCCGCCTACTCGATGACGTAGGGGATGCCCCAGACGTTTGCGCGGTAGTCGTCCTCCGATGCCGTGGCAAAGGCTTGCGAGTCGATCACGTCCACCGCGACGCGCTCCCGGCCGGTGTGCTGCACCTCCCAGCCAAACTCGTAGTGGTCATCCACGAAGGTCATCTGGCGGCGCATCCACACCCGGGTGTCCGGGCTCGCGTGGAACATGTGCAGGAAGGCGAACAGCGGGGGGTTGTTTTCGGCATTGCCGCCCTCCACCCAAGCCTTGACCGTCACCATCTGTCCGGGGTGCAGGACCGGGACCCGGCCGTCCACCACGAACAGCTCGCTGGGATCGGTTACCTCGAGCGCGAGCTCGCCGTCCACCTCCACCTGGATTCTGTTGATGGTGACGGTCTGCGGCGTCGGCTCCGTCATCACCCACTCCGCAGGCGAGAGCGCCACGAGGCGCCAGCGCCGCCGGTGCCGCTGCGGTCCTCCGTCGTTGGGTTCGCCCGGGCCGTCGCCGGGAGGCGGCTCTACGGTTCCGTCGTCGGGCAGCCGCTCGAACTGCGCATACTGCAGCAGGGTGTGCCGCATCGGCTTGTGCGTCGGATTGAACTGCCCGTCGTCGGTGTTGTCCAGGATGAACTCACCCAGGAACTCCACCTCCTTGGAGACCGTAGCGATGCCCGTCTCGAGGTCCACGTCCACCGTGATGACCCGGCGCACCGGCCGGCGGTGCCGACGGCCCCACAGGTCGGGGACTGTCACGTCCGCCTGGACCTCGCCCGGAGATGCGAACAGGGCGGCGGGCTGGGCAGCGGGCGATCCGCCAATGGCGCCCTCTACGCCGAACTCGTCGGCGAAGAACCCGGACTCCTCCAGGAGCTGGAGGATCTCCTCCCGGTCCTCCAGGGATGCGGTTCCCGGTGCGGTGCTGTCGGAGCAGGCGGCTAGGGCGATGGCCCCAAGTGTCGCCGCCGTCGCGATGTAGCGATTCATCGATCCCTCCCAGAAGTCGTGAATACGTTACGCGTCCGGAGGGGTAGACGCACTGACGTGGAGCCTGTTAAGGACGTGATGGGGATCACACTCGCGCCTGGAGCGGGCGCCCAGGCTTACCGTGACCGGGCCCATCGCTGGGTTGGCCTCACCGCGGGTTGAGGCCCGGATCCCGCTGCTCCACGAACCCGTAGACGTTGATCTTGTCCGGTCCGTACTGGTTGGTCACCAGGATCAAGTACTTCAGATCGAACCTCGGATCCACGTACTGCTGGAAGTACTCCAGATTGTCGTAGTCGAGGACCACCTTGGCGGGGAGCATCATGTCTCCGGGCTGCTCATAGTGGCCACCGAACGCCATGAGGAGCTGGCCCTCGGGGTTGAACATCTGTACGTTGTCGAACCCGGCGTCTGCCACGTACAGAATCCCGTCCCGGTCGACCGCAATGCCCTTCGGCCGGTAGAACTGGCCCAACTGCAGCCCGTAGCTCCCGACGGACCCGACATAGTCGCCATCGTGTGTGTACACCTGCACCTTGGCGGCGTACATGTCGCTCACGTACACGCGGTCGTCGGTCACGAACAGGTTCGCAGGGGCAATGAGACGCTCGGGGGCGTCGGCATCGGTGGGCGCCACGCTGGGGAAGGAGTACAGGTGCTCCCAAGTCGACCCGTCGTAAACCCGCACGCGAGCAGACCGTACGTCTGTGATCCAGATCCGCTCCTCCGAGACGAACACGTCGCCGGGACGCCGGAGACTGTCTCCACCCACAACACCTAGGTACGCCAGGCTGTCGCCGAAGACCACCACCTCGCCCCGCCCAACGTCCGTCACGTAGAGCCTCCCCTCGCCGTCCGTGAAGCAGTTGATGGGCTTGGGGAGCCGGCCCATACCCGTCGGCTTCACGTAGCGGAAGTCCGGCGCCTCGAGATCGATCACCTCCAGACCCGGAAGCACGCCGTCGCATACGTAGATCGTGCCCTGGTGCAGCGCGATGCCGTAGGGCTTGACGATCAGCCGCTCGACATCATCCCGCTGCTCACCCACGATCCGCTGGAACAGATTGGGAGAGTGCTCACCGACGATGTCGCTCCGGGTGGAGATGCGCGTGAGGAACTGGATGCGTGCGGTATCCGGCGGCGGCGGGAAGAGGCGCACCACAGAGGGGGCCACTGGCTCGGCCTGCTTGCCGCCGCAGGCCGCCAGGGCCAAGACTGCCGCGGCACGCAGGAGCGCGCGCACCTGCAGGCGCGGTGGGGTTCGGATTGGCACGGCATTCACCTCGCGAACGCGACGGAGGGCAACCGCGTCCGGCTGCCCTCCGCAATGTAGGCCTGCACGAGCCCAATCGGTACTACCGGCGTATCGCCTTACTTGTCGTGGCAGTCCTGACAGATACTGGCCGCTGTCATGCGCAGGAACCGCTTGTTCGTGGCATCCCCGCCCGTCCAGTCGTGGACGTTGTGGCAGGTGGCGCAATCGACGTCGGTGCCTCCGGTGAGCGGCAGCGTCGGACTCGCCTGGAGCCCCGATCCCGCCGTCGTATAGTCAAGGGCAACGGGGTGGTCGTTGCTCAGATCCGTGGTGAGGTCGCCATCGGTGTCGATCGCGTTGGCACCCGCCGCGCCACCGAAGGCGTCGATGTTCACCGTGCCGTCGTGACAGCTCAGGCACAGCCGCGACTGCGGGTTCATGTTGCTTGCCGTGCCCTCCGGCGTCGCGTCGAGCGACCCACTGGAGTACACAGTGTACGTCGCACTGGTGACAGCGTGGTTCCACAGCGGTGCGCCGTTGCCCGCGTCGCTCGGGTTGTGCGGGGCGTGGCAGGCAGCGCACAGCGTCGGGGAGAACTTGTAGATCCCCGTGCCGGGATCCGACGGGTTGTTCCCACCAGTCCGGAAGTCGTGGGGACTGTCCGCCAGGCTCTGAGCCAGTGCTGCGCCAGGCAGCGCCAGCGCCACAACCATAGCCAATACTGCTCGCTTCATCCCGCCCTCCTGTGGTCCATGGACTGACACCACTCAACCCCACGAAAAGCGGTGACCATTACACAGGGCTACAACCCAGGCCATGGGCCCAGGCGACCCGCAATAACAATGGCGAGTCGTTGTGTTGAGTACTGTGACCCTCGTCATACTGTGATCACGCCACCGTGACTATCGGTATCCAGGGCGGTTAATGCCGGAGTTTGAAGGGTCCTTAACAGTCGAGCACCGAATTCCGACTCGAATAGTCGGAAAAAGCGAGAGCACTTTGGGTCAGGGGGCGAGAGTCAGACTCGGGGGCCTCGGTCTCACAATAGTCCTCGCCGTGGCGGGTGGCTGCAGCACGGCTGCTTCCGTGTTCCTGGACCTTCCAGAGGAGCCACGGCAACCGGCACAGGCAGGCCAGCCCACAGCCGCCGTCTCCACGGCCGTGGCCGCGCAAGACACCATCCGCCCACCCATCGAGAGCACCCTCGACCCTGACAGCGCCCTCGGCCTGTTGCCAATCGATCTGGCCGGCGACGTGGATTGGGTAGCGGCACTCCGACAGCGGATCATCAAGCCGCGTTGGTCCGTCACGGGCACGTCCGCGACCTCCGGCGGCGGCTTCGGCTACGACTTTCTCATCAAGGGGCCGAACGAGCTGTTCGACGCCCTGTTTCCGCACTCCGCCCACACCGAGTGGCTGGACTGCCAGAGCTGCCACCCTGCAGTCTTTCCGTATCGCGACGCCGAGATCACGATGCAGGCCATCAACAACGGTGAGTCCTGTGGGCTATGTCACGGGAGCGTCGCCTTCCCGGCGAGCACCTGTGTACGCTGCCACACCAAGATGCCGGCACCCTCGACGCCGAAGCAGGCGGCCCTCACAGACGACGTCATCCTGCACCAGCCCGGTGCCGACTCGGCCGGCAGCGCTCCCTACTCCAGGGCTCGGTTCCCTCACTGGGTCCATCGTGTTCGGTACAGCTGCTCGGCCTGCCATCCGGCGCTCTTCGAGATGCGTACTGGGAGCGACACCCTGACAATGGCCGACATGCAGCGGGGAATGGCCTGTGGGGCGTGCCACAACGACCAGACGGCCTTCGGGCTGCTGGCCTGTGAGCGGTGCCACGACGTGCGGGCAGAGTCGGGGACTCCCGGACCATGAGACGCTCGGCGCTGTTCGGCGTCCTCGCCGCCCTCGCCTTGGGGTCCGGCGTCGCGTCGGCGCAGAGCCCCGTCAGTCTCGAGCCGCCCCGCGCGCAGCTCGGCTTCCGGTTCGACGGCCGGTGGCACGACTACGATGCAGGGTTGGACGGGCGCAAGCAGCGGTACTGGGAGTGGGTAGACCTGGGGCTGCGTGGGGACGTGGTCAGCCCTCGATTCGTACGGTTCTCCCTCGGTGCACGACCCGGGTGGCGGCAGACCGTGTCGGGTGGACGGCTCGAGGAACCCGAGAGGAACGCCAGCCTCCTGGCCTGGAACGCCGGCATCGAGCTACTGCCCAACCGTCCAGTCTCACTCTCGCTATTCACCCATCGGGACCGCGACGTCCGACACAACCGCATCGGCGACGAGACCCAATACGACATCTCCGAGACCTACGCGCGCCTCACCTACCAGAACCGCTACTTCCCCGTGACCGTCCGCTACCGCGCCCGCGGGAGCCGTCGCGTAGGCTCTCTCAACCCCGTGGACCCTGGGGACGCCCTCGACCCCCGGGAGGACATCGGATTCCGGGCTTTGCGGCTGTCTGCCCAGAACTCGAAGACGCGGCTCTTCTTCGAGCACAACGCCAACGACGACCACCTCACCGGCACCACGTTGGTCAAGACCGAGGCCTTCCTGCGGCACCGCTTCCGGTGGGGCAAGGGCAGCTCCATCCGGAGCGCCATCGAGTACCTGGATTACGACGGAACGCTGAACCTGCTGCAGTTCACTTGGAAGGAGCAGGTGCGGCTGCAACACACATGGTCGGTCTTCTCGGACTACGAGTTCCTATTGCGGCCCTTCCGAGACGCGGGGCTCCGAGGGACGGATCGCCTCGCATTGGTGGGCGTGACTGTTCGCCCGGCAGGTCGCCTCCAGACCCGATCGCAAGGGAGCTGGTACGCGCGCGACTTTGCCGGAGGCTTCACGGGAAGGACCAAGCTCCTCCAGGGCCTCAGCTACTACACCCGCCTGCCGCTGGAGGGAACACTCCGGGCGTCGGCCTCCGTGGAGTACAACCGCTTCCGGTTCGAGCCACCGACGAATACCGGCTGGCTCTCCGCCGTCGACGAGCCTCACGTAGTGGATGCCGCTGGCCGCTTCACGCTGCTCAACACGGACGTCGACGCCACCAGTGTGCGCGTCAGGCGCTCCGACGGGACCTTGGTGTACCAGCCCGGCTTCGACTATCGGCTGCTGGAGGACCCACCCCTAACCGACGTGTTCGTGATACCCACAGGCCGGATCGCCTCGGGCGATACGCTGCTCGTGGACTACCGCCACCGCGTGCTCTCGGACGCCCGCACCTCAAACGTGGTCGGGAGCTACAGCTTGACGGCTGCGGTCGGCGGCCTGGAGCTGTTCATTCATGGGACCCAGACGGCGGTTCAAGCTAGTCGGTCATCGGACGGCGGGCGCTCACCGTCGGTTGGCGGCCGGTTCCAGTTCGAGGATCTGGACGAGACCGTGTTCGGCTTCCGACTCCGCCGCGCGCTGTGGCGCGCCCAATTCGACTTCGGCTTCAGATGGAGCGACCGCCGCCGGGATGCCTACGCTCAACAGGGCACCGAGCTTCAGGGCTCCGTCACCATCGTACCGCTCGGCAATCTCACTCTCGGCATCGGCGGTACCGGGTTCTGGGGTAACAGCACCAACGGGTACTTCAGGTCGGTGACGGGGGGCTCAACCGTGCGCTGGATGCCCTATCGCACCCTGTTGCTTCACGCGCAAATGACGCTGTGGGACCGATTCGTCGGTGGCGAGGGGAGCACCTTTGTGGGCGGAGGCGTGGGGGCATCGTGGCAGCCCGGACTGCTCGAGGTCCAGGTACAGTTCTCCCACGACCGCTGGCGCGATGGGACGAACCAGACAATCGACCGACTGGCCGTTTACATCGCCAGGAGATTCTGAGGTGCAGAAGCTCGCGGCATTCACAGTGGTCGGTCTGCTTGCGCTGCCGACGTTGGCACCAGCCCAACACCCGGCGACCTCCGCCAGCCCTTCGCTACAGGCGGAATCCTGCGGTCTCTGCCACTCTACACACGAGGGCGCTCCCGCTTCAGCCGGCCTCATCACCGGTACTGACCACGGACAGGAGCGCTGGCTCGAGATGCAGGCCCCGGGTGCCGGTCCCATTTCGCTGAGTTGCCTTCGCTGCCACCTGACGCCGGGCGAGCGCATGAGGCAGGGGGAGTTCGCGCAAGCCGCGCCGACCTCGGCGGGTCCGACCTTCCTGGGTATGGAGTTGGGTGATGATCACCCCCTGGGCAGTCTCGAACGCTTCTCAGCTAGCCCCAGGCTCGACCTATCCGACCCACGCCGCATGCGGCCGCTGGACCTCACTCTCTCCGGTAGGCGGGGGGTGATCGAGTGTACGACATGCCACGATCCGCACGATCGCGTCTCCACCAAACCCGATGCGATCGAGCAACGGCAGATTTGCAGCGTCTGTCACGACCCCGCCACGTATGAGTACGAGGGTCACACCGAACAGGCGTGCTCCGACTGCCACGCGCTTCACGGGGGCGCCATCGGAGTGCTGCTGGCCGAGCAGGACCCGAGCCGCCTGTGCGGTAGGTGTCACCTCTCGCTCGCGCCGCCGAGCACGCTCGAGGAGGCCAGACGCAACCCCGCACGCACGCCCCCGGCCCCGATGCCTGGCGACGAGCACGTTCCCGGGGCCGACTGCCTGGGCTGTCACACCGCGCACAAGCGCTGAGCGGACCGAGCCAACGTCACCATCTCGTGCCGTGATAGTGGCACTCGAAGCAGTTGGTCTTCTTGTCTCCCATCGAGTTGTCGTGGCAGGTGTTGCACCATGCGTAGCCGTTGATGTCCGTCTGGTTGACGGAGTTGTCCGTGATCGTCGGGATGAGGGAGTCGATCACTGCCCCCTGCTTGTTCTTGACGTAGTACCACAGGGCCGTTGAGCCATCCTTGGAGTACACGGTGTCTGCCGCGTGGAAGAAGTTGCCCGTGACATGGGGGTTGTGGCAGGCCAGGCACGGCATGGTGTCGTTGTCCGCCCAGCCGATGCCGCTGATGAGCGTGGCGTTTCCGCCTCCCGCACCCATCGCATCGGTGAGCCAGGTGTCACGGATGGTGTCGAGCAACGTCGTGGGCGGCGTGATCGCCGATGGGTAGCCGCCGTCGTGACAGTCCAGACAGAACTCCGTCATGAGGCTCGCACCTGACATCACCTGTCCGGTCCCCGGCGTCCGGCCATCGGACGGGTCCGGATCAGTCATGAAGGGCTGACTTGCGGTCGCCGTGTGCGGGTTGTGGCAGTCAGTGCACTCGATCTTGGCACCACTGGTATCCTGGGCCGCGTACTGCACGTCGTGGCGGTCGTTGAGGTTCGTGTTGTTGTAGTCCCCTACGATGTCCGTCACCCACTGGATAACAGAGTTGAACTGGGTCTGAACATCGGCCGTCGCCGGGCCGTCGCTATCGTGGCAGTTGAAGCAGAAGCCCTCCTCCTCTTCAGAGTTTGCAGGCGCCGACGGCGCCACGCCACCCGGCGCGAGCAGGTTCTGCTTCTCCGACCCGTGACCGCTGGCATGGCATCCGAAGCTCCCGTCCCCGTAGCAGGACACCTGCGGCGAGGACGAGTTGTGGGATGCCGCGCTCCAGGCGGCGGCATCCACCGCAGGCACGCTCACGTTGTCCGAGAAGGGAGTGGCGTCGCCGTTCGCCCCGTCGGCGTCGTGACACGCCAAGCAGAACTTGACCAGCAAGGCAGCCTCTGAGTCGGAGCTGTTGGGATCCCCGGTCAGCACGACGGACGAGTCCGGCACAGCGGGATAGTCCACGTTCGACAGGCGGACGTTCCCCTGCTGGTGCTGGCTCTGATCGTGGCACACCACGCAGTCCAGTGTATCTGCCGGCGTTGCCGCATGATGGCTCGCCCGACCGAACTCCCCGACGACGGCCCTGCGACTGCCCTGGACGCCGTTGTGGCAGTCGGTGCACGCCCCACCACCTCCGGCAAACCCACCGTCGTGGCCGTGGCAGTCGGGGCACGTCCGCCCATAGTTGTGGACCGTGGCGGTCGTGTGGCACACCTCGCAGACGCCGGTGCCATCCCCATCTGCGAAGGAATCGGTCGAGTCTTGCGCGGCATCTGTCCCGCG
Source organism: Gemmatimonadota bacterium (assembly GCA_039591655.1). GTDB lineage: Bacteria > Gemmatimonadota > Gemmatimonadetes > Gemmatimonadales > GWC2-71-9 > WVYX01. The sequence continues at coordinate 17,534 of JBDHDE010000019.1, read as the reverse complement.
GCTCGTGAAGACGACGGCCTGGGGACCACCGGTGTAGCGATTGTCCATCGTGGTAGGAATCAACGCGAGGTTAGTGCCCGTCTCACCTTCATGGTCGTGACAATCGCGACAGCTCGTAGTGTCGTCCGCGGCATGCTTGCTGCCCGCGTGGATGGTCACTCCCTTGGGAACGGCTTCGCCGTTGTACGTGGCCGGCGCCCCGTCCGCATGGCACGACATGCAGAGGTCTTCCGCGCGATCGTAGTTCATCAGCTGCGCTGAGCCCGCCCCATGGAGGTCGTGGCAGTAGTCGCAGGTATCGTGCTTTCGCTGCGCATGGGCGACACCCGCGTTCCCGCCGAGCATCGGAGCGGCTGCGGCGAGGACCACGACGGTCGAGAAGACGATCTGCGGCTTCACTCGGTCAACCCCACGACCAGGCGTTCCACGGCGGCCGTGCCGTGGCTGATCACTACGAGACCGACCGCCGGGCTCCACAGCACGTCCAGCGGCAGCCGGAGACGTCCGCCATCGGAGACATGGGCGCCGAGCACCGCCACCTGCTCACCGGCCTGCCGATCCCACACCATCACCTGACCAAGGAGCGCGTCGGTGACGTACATCAGGCCACCGTCGTCCACGCCAATCCCCTGCGGGCGGGAGAAACCTCCGGAGCACCCCATCATGCCGCAGTCTCCCTCACCGGAGAACTGGCCAACGTAGGCGCCATCGTAGTCAAAGATCTTGACGGCGGCATGGCCGCCCGGCGCCCCGTAGTCGCTCACCAGCACTAGCTGCCGACCCCAGTCCAGGGCGATGCCCGTTGGCGCATGCAGCGCACCGCCGTCGGCGATGATGCGGCTGAGCCGGCCCTCGAGATCGAATACCCTCACGTCGGCGGTCTCGCCGGCGACGGCGAAGATCAGGTCGCGCAGGGGATCGACAGCCAGGTCCGAGGGATAGGGCGCCGCCCCCGGCCCAAAGGACTGACGATAGGATCCATCGGCCTCGTAGACGTCGATGCTGCCGGTGGTTGCGTTGCCCACGAAGATGCGGCCGGCGTGCATGCCAATCGCCAGCGGCTTCCCCCGCGTCTGAAATGCCTGGTCGGGCTCGAGCGTCTCACCATCCACCCGCAGTACCACGTGGCGGCGGGAATCGGTCACCAAGAGGTAGCCTCCCGGTGCGGCCGCGACCCGTGTTGGGGACCGCATCACCATCCAGGCGGGATCGAGTGGCTGGCCGAACACCGGCTCGACGGGATCTTCGGGATTGCCTCGGGGCGTCTCCTGCCGGGACGTCTGAGGGAGGTCGCCGCAGGCCGTCGCAAGCACGAGCCCGCCCAGCGCGGCAACGATTGCCACGGAGAGAGTTCGCCTCCGTCGGATATCGCTCATCGTCAGGTACCTCCCTCCCCCTCCACCTACGCACGACAGTCACCGCCGCGCGGGAATGCACGAGTGCACCTCGGTGACGCCGATGCGACGGCATCACCGCTGCGACCTACATGGATGTTGTTGGATGGAAGGGAGTTAAGCGGTGACGGTGGTCACTCGCGGTGGCTCCCTAGCTGACTGGCGCGGTCGCCGCCTCTACCTTCGCACCACACTCCCCGCAGAACTTCGCGCCCCCTGAGAGGGATGCGCCGCAACCGTCACAAAACGACCCACTCTTGCTCGATGGAGCCGAGGCCGCGAGCTTGCGCCCGCAGTCGGAGCAGAACGCGGCGTCCGCCTCCGGGCGCGGACCGCAGTTGGGACAGACCTTCGCCTCGCGGGCCCGTTTGATCAACTCCTCGGCCGCGTCCGCAGGAGTCCCAGCCCCGGGCGTTCCCTCTTGCTCCTCGGCATCGATGGCGGCCAGCGCCACCTGCTGGTACTTGGCCTTGAGGGCGTTGTAGTCCTCGTCCGATAGCTTGCCCGTCGCCCGATCGAACTCGATCTCTTTGAGCGCGAGGAGCGCCTGGATCTTGGGCGACTCCGATTCCTCGATGTCGATGAACTCCGGCTCTTCTGCAGCCGGCGCCGCAGCGGGTCGAGCACCAGGCCTGGGAATCAGCGGCTCCAGCACCACACCCACCGCCACGAACGTCACCAACACCCCCGCAATCAACTCCAGCATCGGTCGCTACTCCAGCTTGCTGAGTTCGGCCTCCAGCTTGGCCGCGTCCTCGGAAGACACCCCCGCGGCCGCGCCGCTCGCGCCAGCAGCCACGTCGACCGCCGGGCGCGAGCGCCGCGCGAGCGCAAAGAGCAGCGCGCTGCCCACCGTCACGATGGCCGCTCCCGGCACGAAGTACGCGGCGAGGTTGAAGCCCTCTTTCTTCGGCGCCATCAAGACCATCTCGCCGTGCTGCGCGATGAAGGCGTCGAGAATCTCTTCCGCCGTCCTCCCGTCCTCCACCATGGCGACCACCTCGCGGTGCAACGCCGGAGAGACGCCGCAGGTGAAATCGGTGGTACGACAGGTGTACACGTCGAGGTTGCACCCGCAGGTACAGCGCAGTTGTTCCTCGATCCCGATGATGAATGGATCGTTCTCGTAGTCCGTGATGCGGTCTCGCGGGCGCCCGGCCATGTCTGGCCGGTACAGTCGGGTCGTCGCCGAATCACCCTCTTGGGCACGCTGGCCCTGCAGCAGCGCCCCGGGGAAGAGCGCGGCCAGCGAGAGCCCGATGATCTCGCGCCTCGAGTAGCGCCCCTCAGCGCGCTGCGACTTCACTGCCCTTCCCGGTGAGACTCGCAGCGTAGCCGGCCATGGCGCGCCGACGCTCCGCGCCGGACGAGGCGCCCGGCCACAGCGTCACTACGCCGCCAGCCACCAACACGGCGCCTCCGAACCAGAGCCACCACACCAGCGGGTTGAGCGTGAACCGGTAGACGGCCTCCTCGGTGCCTGCCACGGAGCCCGCGTAGACGATGTAGATGTCCTCCCGCAGGTCGCTCCGGATGCCGGCCTCGGTGGACGGCTCGAACGAGGGTCGCCCGAACGAATCCACGTGCTGACGCTTCTCGCTCTTCATGATCCCGACGCGCCTGCCGTTGCGGGCTACCTCCACGCTGGCCGCCGTGGTGAACCGGTTGAGCTCTTCGTACTGCGACACCCCAAGGTGGGTGAACGTGTACGTGTGACCCCACGGCGAGCGCAGATCCACTGACTCCCCCGGCTGGAGGGAGGCCTCGATGTCGGTCTTGAAAGCCTGCCCCACGAACGCCACGAAGTACAGCACGATGCCGAGGTGGACAACATACCCCCCGTAGCGGCGCCGGTTGCGCCCCACGAGCCGGGCGAACGCCTGCGGGTAGCCCTCACCGTGCAGGCGGTGGCGCGCACCGACGCCCCGAACGAACTCCTGCGTGATCGTCCCAACCACGAACGTGGCCAGGGCCAGAGCCATCATGGCGTAGAAGCTGCGCATCCCCAGAGCTAGGAGCAGGACCGCCACGATCACACCCGCCGCCACCGGAGCCGCGAACTGCCGCTGCAGGTTCCTGGGGCTCGCCCGCCGCCACGCAATTAGGGGACCGATCCCAGTCAGTGCCAGCAGTCCCAGCCCAAGTGGGATGTTCACCTGATTGAAGAACGGCGGCCCCACCGTCACCTGCGTGCCCCGTACCAGCTCCGAGATCATGGGGAACATCGTGCCCCAGAAGACGGAGAACGCGATGCCCACGAGGAGCAGGTTGTTGAACAGGAAGCTCGCCTCGCGGGACACCATGCTCTCGAGCTGCGACTCGGATTCGAGGACCGGCATCCGGCTCATGAGGAGCCAGACCAGCGCGATTGCCGCAAAGATGAGGAAGCCCAGGAAGTAGTAGCCGATGGCGGACTGCGTGAACGAGTGCACGCTCGAGATGATCCCGCTGCGGGTGATGAACGTGCCGAAGATGGAGAGCATGAAGCTCAGAGCGATGAGCACCATGTTCCACTTCTTCAACATGCCCCGCTTCTCCTGGACCATCACGGAGTGCAGAAACGCAGTCATGGTGAGCCAGGGCAGGAAGCTCGCGTTCTCCACGGGGTCCCACGCCCAGTAGCCGCCCCACCCCAGCTCCACGTAGGCCCACCACATGCCCAGCGTGATGCCGATGGAGAGGAAGAGCCACGACACGATGGTCCACTTCCGGATGGCGTGGAGCCAGCCCGTGTCGAGGCGCTTCGAGATCAGCGCCGCCATGGCGAACGCAAACGGGACCGCGATGCTGATGTAGCCCAGGTACAGCATCGGCGGGTGGATCACCATCCCGGGGTTCTGCAGCTGGGGATTCAGCCCGTTGCCGTCCGCCGGCGTGAACGGCAGCCGCTCGAACGGGTTGGCCGCGAACAGGATCACGATCACGAAGAACAGCGTGATCGCCGAGGTGATGCCCGCCACGTGGGGCAGCAAGTGGTCGTAGCGCCGCGAGGTCAGCCACTGCGCCAGCGCGCCGAACACCGCCAGCACCACGGCCCAGAACAGGAGGCTTCCCGACTGCCCGCCGTAGAACGCCGAGAGCGTGTACACCAGCGGCAGCGTGCGGTTCGTGTAGCTCGCGACGTACGCCACGTTGAAGTCGTGGCGTGCCAGGGCAACGAGGAGGCCGATCGAGGCGACGATGAGCACCCCGGCGAGGGCGTAGGTGGCCCGCTGGGCGCTGCGGATGAGCTCCGGGCGCTGTTGCCAGCCACCCACGAAGCCCACGACGGTGCCCCATACGCCGAGGAGCAGCGCGAGCCACAGCGCAAGTTGTCCGAGTACGGTCATGCGATCACGCGGAAGGAGTCGTCTCGTAGCGAGAGCCGCACTTGGCCAGCAGGCTCGTCGCGTGGAACGTGCCGTCGGCCATCAGGCGCCCCTCCACCACCACATCCACGTCATCGGTGAACGTGTCGGGAGCGATACCGCGGTACACCACGGGATACATCTGCGCCCCGTCGGTCACCTCGAACGTGATGGTCTGGGACCCGACGTCCCGCTCGATAGAGCCGTGGACGACACGGGCGCCCATCTTGACACCCACATCGTGGAACGACGGATCGGCCTGGACCTTGGCGGCCAGCTCGGACGGCGTGAGGAAGTACACCCCGGTCTCTTTGATCCCGGAGGTCATGAGAAAGCCGACGGTCCCTGCGACCATTACGGCTCCGACGATGAACTTCGTGCGTGCCTTCATAAGCTCCGCTGCTCTAGGGCTTCCGAACCGAATATATCCTATCCATCCTGTCCGGAAAAGTTCGTGAGGTCGAGGTTAAAGGCGGCTTAACGCCCCGCGGAGCGGGCCCAGTGGAGGGCGGTCTCTACGGCGCGCAGCCATTCAGCATAATCCTCGTTCAGGTTCCGTCCAGGTTCGAACCAGCGGTACGAGCGGCTCCGGGAGAAGCTCTCGGCATCGGGCCAAACTCCCGTGGCAAGCCCTGCCAGGCCGGCGGCGCCCAGGGCTGTGGTCTCCACCACGTCGGGCCGCGCCACCGGCACGCCTAGGGCATCGGCCTGGAACTGCATGAGCCAGTCGTTATTCGCGGCGCCGCCGTCCGCCTTGAGCTCCTTGAGCCCCACCCCGGAGGCGCCAGCCATGCGCTCCGCCACGTCCCGGGTGCTGTACGCCATCGCCTCCAGGGCCGCCCGCACCAGGTGGGGGCGGCCGGTGCCCCGGGTGATCCCGACGATCGTCCCCCGGGCCTCGGCCTCCCAGTGGGGGGCACCCAGCCCCACGAACGCCGGTACGAAATACACCCCGCCGGTATCCTCGATCCCCGCCGCGAGGGCCTCGGTCTCGGACGCCCGTTCGATGATCTGGAGCCCGTCCCGCAGCCACTGCACCGCGGCTCCGGCGATGAAGATGGAGCCCTCCAGGGCGTAGCTCGGCCCGCCGCCCTCGTCGCAGGACACCGTGGTGAGCACGCCGGGGCCCTCCGCCGGTGCTGGGGCCTCGGGTCCCACGCTCATGAGCAGGAAAGCGCCGGTGCCGTAGGTGCACTTGGCCTGACCCGGCGCCCAGCACCCCTGGCCGAACAGCGCCGCCTGCTGGTCCCCAGCGATCCCCGCTATGGGTATCTCCCCACCGAAGTGCGCGCCATCCGCCACGCCCACCACGCCGCTGGAAGGCCGAATCTCAGGTAGGCTCGCCCGTGGCACACCGAACAGCTTCAGGAGCTCCTCGTCCCAGTCCCGCGCTCGGATGTTGTACAGCAGGGTACGAGAGGCGTTGGTGTGATCGGTTACGTGGGCGGCGCCAGCGGTGAGCCGGTGGATCAGCCAGCTGTCGATGGTGCCGAACACCGCTTCCCCCGCCTCCGCCCGTGCCCTGAGATCCGGGACCTCGGTCAACAACCACTCGATCTTGGTGGCCGAGAAGTAGGGATCCCACACGAGGCCCGCGCGGGCGGCGATGTACTCGTCGCCCAGCTCCGCCTGGAGCTCCCGGCAGCGCGGGGCGGTGCGCCGATCCTGCCAGACCAGGGCGCGGTGCAGCGGCACGCCCGTCGCGCGGTCCCACACGACCACCGTTTCGCGCTGGTTGGTGATGCCCAGCCCCGCGGGCTGCTCCCCTGAGCGCTTCACCGCCTCCCGGGCCACGTCCAGCGTCACCCGCCAGATCTCGTCGGCGTCGTGCTCCACCATGCCGGGTGCCGGGAAGTGCTGCGTGAACTCCTGGTAGGCGCGGCCCAGCACGCTCCCGTCGTCGGCGATCACGAGGGCCGTGGAGCCAGTTGTTCCTTGATCGAGAGCGAGGATGGACGCCATGGGGACTCCTGGATCGTGGTACAGAACGGCCCGGCTGGACCGGTGTCAACCGTTCCCGGTCTCTATCACCCCGGGTTAACGGTTTCTTAATCCCCTCCAGGCTAGGCTACGGACGACGTCGTCGCGGGCCCCGGCGGGTCGTGTGGTGGGGTGTGGGGGCCGGGCCTCCGCGGCGACATCGACGGTGCTTCTGGGAGGTACGGATGGGCGTCAGGACGATCGACGTGCGGGAGCGCGTGAAGGCGAAGAACGACGAGCTGGCCGAGCAGGTGCGGCTGCGCCTGACCGAACACCGGGTGTGCGCGTTCAACCTCGTCTCGAGCCCCGGCAGCGGGAAGACGCTGCTGCTGGAGCAGACGCTGGACCGGCTGTGCGGCCGGCTGGAGATCGCCGTCATCACCGGCGACGTGCAGACCGAGAACGACGCCGAGCGCCTGTCACGCTGCACCGACAAGCTTGTGCAGGCCGTGGTGACCGGCGGCGCCTGCCATCTTGACGCCCGCCAGATCCTCACCGCCCTGGACGCCATCGACCTCAACCGCACCGACCTCGTCTTCATCGAGAACGTAGGGAATCTGGTGTGCCCGGCGACGTGGGACCTGGGCGAGGAGGCCAAGGTGGTCCTCTTCTCGGTAACCGAGGGCGAGGACAAGCCGGTGAAGTACCCGGCCATGTTCAAGCGGGCGGACTACGCGGTGCTCAACAAGATCGACCTGCTGCCCCACCTGGAGTTCGACGTGGACCGGGCCCTGGCCTACGCCCGGGAGGTGAACCCCAATCTGCGGTTCTTCCAGACGTCGGCGCTCACCGGCGAGGGTCTCGACGAGTGGTGTACGTTCATCGAGGCTCACGTGAGGGATGCGGTAGTGGCTTAGGTGCTACACTGACGTTCGCTCCGGCACGGTCCTGTCTACCGCATCACCCTCCCAATCCCCTCCCCATACGGCGGCTCGATCACACCTCGATCCGTGACGAACGCCGTGATGAGCTCCGCCGGCGTCACGTCGAACGCGGGGTTGAGCACCGCGACGCCGGGGGCGGCGTCCACCTCGTCCGCTGAGCGGTGCTCGATGGGGATCTCCTCACCCGATGACAGCGCAAGATCGAAGGTGCTGTGGGGCGCGGCAATATAGAAAGGGATACCGTGGGCCTTGGCCAGCACCGCGAGGCCGTAGGTCCCGATCTTGTTGGCCGCGTCGCCGGCCACCGTGATCCGGTCGGCACCGGTGATCACTAGATCCACGGCTCCCTCCCGCATGAGCGCGCCTGCGGCGCCGTCCACGATGACCTTGGTGGGGATTCCGGCGTTGCCCAGCTCCCAAGCCGTGAGACGGGCGCCCTGGCGCAGCGGTCGCGTCTCGGTGGCTATCACGTGCACCCCCTGGCCCCGCTCGTGAGCCACGTAGATCACCGCCAGCGCAGTCCCCAGTCCGCCCGTGGCTAGGGCTCCGGTGTTGCAGTGGGTGAGTACGGTAGCCCCCGGGGGGATCAGCCCCGCGCCGGCTTCGCCAATGGCCCGGCTCATGGCCTGCTCATCGTCCCAGATGCGCTGGGCCTCCTCGCGGAGGGTGCGGGGCAGGTCCTGCGATCCGGCGCCTCTCTCAGACACCTCCTCCACCGCATTGCACATCCGTGCCAGCGCCCAGCTCAGGTCCACCGCCGTGGGGCGGGCCGCGGCAAGGCGTCTAGCAGCGTCCGCGACCCACTTCGGCGAGAGCGTGCCGGCCTCGGCTTCCCGGGCGGCGGCGGCGGCGAGGCCCATGGCCGCCGCGACGCCGATGAGTGGTGCGCCCCGCACCCGCAGCGAGCGGATGGCCTCGAGCATCTCATCGATCGTGTGGAGCTCCAGGTAGGTCTCATCGGCCGGGAGTCGCGTCTGGTCGAGCAGCCGCACTCCGCCGTCGGAGGCCCAGCCGATAACGTCGATCTGCATACCTAGATCCGGGGGAAGTACCGCTCCCGCAGTACCGCGAGGTGATGGCGCTCGTGTCCCACGATGATCCAGGGGAGGGCCCGCACCGTGATCTCGGCCTCGTTGGCCACGCCGCGGCGGGTGGTCATCTCGGGGGTGAGAGAGCGGAAGAACGCGATGCTCGCAGCCCGGGCCCTGGCGAGCTCCTCCACGACTTCCTCGAGCGGTCGCTCATCATAGACGGAGTTGGCGACGTAGTCGTCCTCCTCGAAGCCCGGCAGCGCCGTGGGGTCGTCGCGGCTGAAGCGGAACGCGCGATATGAGAGCACCCGCTCCGCGTCGGCCAGGTGCCCGATCACTTGCTTGATGCTCCACTTCCCCGGGGCGTAGCGGAAGCGAGCCTGCTCGTCCGTGAGCCCGCGCACGGCCTCGAGCGTCTTACCAAGTTGTAGCTCCAACAGCCCCAGGATGTCTCCCTGGGGCACGTGGTCCAGGTATCCCTGGTAGAACGGGTCGTACTCGCCCGGATTGGGGCGGCCAATCACGGGTTGCGACATCAGCTTCTCTCCCGAGGGCCGTCCGCCCGGCTGCGCGGTCCCCACGCGGCCCGCAGCAGCAGCGCCACCAGCACGACGCTCACGCCCAGCATGGCGTACTCAGCCGTGAGGTCGGTCTCGCCCGCAGCGATGTCGTGCAGCGCGGCCCAGTCCAGGACCAACAGCACGGCTACCGCAACGACGATGAGGAGTCGCCTCAGCATGCCGCGTAATCTCCTCCGCGGGACTCGACGCCGCCACCCTCCGCGCCCCCAACACGGAAGCCCGGCTCCGCGCGAGACTACTGACCCACTGCGCGTCACCGGGCTCCAGGGGGGATCCCCTACCGGGACGGGTGTCCCGGGTCGGCCTGATCAAGTGAAGACGATCTGGCCTCCAGCCGCCATTTCGTAGAACTCGCCCACGGTGATTATGTCGGTCACGTGATCGACGAAGTCGTCCTTGGCGAGGTTGAACATGTCCACCGAGGCCTTGCAGGCGTAGACGCCCGCACCGGTGTCGGCGATCATCTCAATGAACTCTGAGATTGGTGGAATGTCTAGCTCCTCCATCTTCTTCTTCATCATCTTGGTCACGAAGGCGGACATTCCCGGAAACCCTCCGAGCCACGTGGCCATATGGAGACCGGGATTGCCGACGGTCGCGACCTTGATGCCGTCCTGCTTCTTCTTCCTGATGGCATCCATCCCGAAGAACGTGAAGAACACGTTGGCCTCGATCCCCTCCATGCGGGCGCCGTTCGCCATGATCAGGCCTGGATAAACCCCTTCCAGCGAGCCCTTGGAGATGATGATCGAGACCTTCTTGATCGGCTCGCTCGCCGGCGTCGCGGCGGCTGCCGAATCAGGCATGGTAGTCGTCATCTGCCCTTCCTTCTCTCCGCGAGTATCAGATGCAGCCGCGCGGCTTCGGGATTCCACCGATCTTCGCCGCGAGCTTGGCCGGACCCTTGGGGAACAGCTTGTACAGCTCCTTGATGGGAACGCCCGACTCCTTGCCCAGCGAGCGAATCGACGGAGCGCTGCCCGTCTCCAGATACCGGCTCCGCATGAACTCGATCACCTTCCAGTGGCGATCGGTGAGCTCCGCGATCCCGGAGTCCTGCGCGATCTCCGCCGCGATCTCCTTGGTCCACTGCTCGGGCTTCTGCAGGAAGCCCTCCGCATCCACTTCCACCGAGATACCTGCGATGGTCGCCGTCATGTCCCTTCCCCTCTCGTAACTACGCGACTCTGTTCGATTCGTCGCCGGATTCAACGGAATCCGGTGACCTGCCCGGCAGCTGATGCCGCTGGAGCTCCCGCAGGTCGCCCTGCTGCTTTCCCCGCAGCGACATCCGGGGAGGCACACCCGGGATCTCCATCCCGGGCAGCAGCATGTTCCAGTACATCCACCGGAAGAACATCTTGCCCCAGTGGTTGAGGCGGGTCTCCCTCAGCAGGGAGAGCGGCCCCACCCCGGCGAACGGGAACTTGCCGGGGAGCGGCTCGACCTCGTAGTTGAAGTCGATGAGCACCGCCTTGTTGTAGCCGGTCTCGATGAAGCAGTTGGCGTGGCCGTCGAACGCTTCCCCGAGCGGCTGGCCCGCCAGGTAGCGCCTGATATTCTGCTCCAGTATCTCTGCCTGGAAGTGCGCCACGGAGCCGGCCTTGGACGTCGGCACATTCGTGGCGTCCCCCACCGCGAATATGTTGTCCTTGCGCTTGGCCTGCAGCGTCGCCTGGTCGGTGAGGACGAAGTGCATGTCGTCGCCCAGCCCAGGTGACCGCTCTACGAAGTCGGCGCCCATGTGGAGCGGGACGCTCACCAGGAGATCGAAGTCCACGCTGCGCTCGTCCCAGGAAATGAGCTTGCCGTTTGGACCGTCCACCTCGCCGGCGTTGAACTCGGGGATCAGCTCGATGCCCTTCCGCTCCAGCAGGTCGCCGAACGCCTTGGAGGCGATGGGGCGGGTGAAGGCACCGTCCAGTGGGGTCGCCAGCGCGATCTCGACCTTGTCGCGGATCCCCTTGTTGCCGAAGTACCAGTCCGCCAGGAACACGAACTCCAACGGCGCGATGGGGCACTTGATGGGCATCTCCACGATGTTCAGGACGAGCCTGCCGCCTTCCCACCGCTCGAGCGCCGCACCCAGCTTGGTGGCGCCGTCGAGGGTGTAGAAGTCGAACATGTTCTCCTGCCACCCCGCACCCGTCAGCCCCTCGGTCTCCTCCGGCGCGGTCCGCGTGCCAGTGGCAATGATCAGGACGTCGTAGTCCAGGGTCTGCCCGCCCTGGAGATGCACCCGGTCCTCGTCGGCCTCGACGCGATCGACCACCCCGGACACGTAGCGCACGTCCCGGGTCACCTGGCTGCGGCGCGGCTTGATGCAGTCTTGGGGCGTGTAGATCCCGAACGGGACGAACAGCAAGCCGGGCTGATAGACGTGCACATCGTCCTGGTCGACGATGGTGATTCCGATCTCCCCGGCGGAGAGGTCCCGCTTATGGAGCTTCCGGAGGCGGTTGGCCATGATGGTCCCGGCCGTTCCGGCCCCCAAGATCACGATGCGCTTCATCCCGTTGGCTCCTTCGTCTGGATTCCCCCCACCGGCGGGGCACCGCCGGAACGAGGCAGCACAACTGGCCTGAAGGTAACATAGGGCTATAGTATTATTCTAATTCGTATGTGAAGCTTTCTTCACGATGAAGCCCCTGGCAGGCCTACATGAAGGTGGCGATCTGATCCAGGGCTTTGCGCCGGATATCCGGCACCACCGCATCCGCTGCGGGATACCCCACCACCAGCAGCAGGAACGGCCGCTCGCTCTCCGGGCGGCCCAGGATCTCGTTGAGGAACCCCATGGGGCTCGGGGTGTGGGTGAGGGTGGCCAGGCCGGCATGGTGAAGCGCGGCGATGAGCAGGCCGGTGGCGAGCCCCACCGATTCCGTCACGTAGTAGTTGCGCACCTTGCCGCCGTCGGCCGCGCGCCCGTACCGGCTGGCGAAGACGGCGATGAGATAGGGCGCGATCTCCAGAAACGGCTTGTGCTCGTCCGTGCCCAGAGGGGCCAGGGCGTCGAGCCAATCCTCGGGCGCCCGTTCCTCGTAGAAGGCCTGCTCTTCCCGCTCGGCCGCCTCCCGGATGCGACGCTTGATGTCAGGGTCACTCACCGCGACGAACTGCCACGGCTGCCGGTTGGCACCGCTGGGCGCCGTGCCGGCGGTCCGGAGGCACTGCTCGATGATGGACCGGGGTACCGGCCGGCCGGAGAAATGCCGTACGGTGCGCCGCCGATTCATCTCCTCGAAGAACGCCCCTGCCAGCCGGGCCATCTCCTCCTCCGGGTACTCCCGGTAGCCCGGCAGGGGGACGAACCGCGCCTCGCTCATTGCCGCTTCGCCGATAGGATCGCCACCGTCTCCATCGGCACGTCCCCGTGACCGCGCTTGGTGCCGGTGGGCACCTTGGCTATCTCCTCCACCACCTCCATGCCCTGGACCACCTTGCCAAAGACCGCGTAGCCGAAGTCCCTCGACCCGTGATCCAGAAAGCCGTTGTCGGTCAGGTTCACGAAGAACTGAGCAGTCGCGCTGTTGATGTCCGAGGTGCGGGCCATCGCCAGCGTGCCCCGCTCGTTCTTGAGCCCGTTGTCGGCCTCGTTCTTGATCGGCGGCCGGACCGGCTTCTGCTCCATGGCTTCGGTGAATCCGCCGCCCTGGATCATGAACCCCGGGATGACCCGGTGGAAGATCGTGCCGTCGAAGAACCCGTCATCCACGTACTGCAGGAAGTTCTCCACCGTGCCGGGGGCCTGCTCGGTATACAGCTCGATCGTAATGCTCCCCTTGGTGGTCTCCAGCACTACCATGCTTCCTCCTCTGGCTCATGTCACGCGCTTTGGCCCGGCGGTCACCGCCGCGGCCTCCACTGATAACGCTCCAGGTCAACCCGACCGCGGCCGTCGAACGCCACACCCTCGGCCTCGAGCCGCAGGCGCTGCACGACATCGTCACCGGTCGCCGAGCGCCGGCTCACCTCCCCCCTAGCGTTGATCACACGATGCCACGGCACGGTTGTTCCGTGGGGCAGCGCGTGCAGGGCGTAACCCACCTGCCGGGCATGCCTGCCGAGTCCCGCCAGGGCCGCCACCTGACCGTAGGTCGCCACGCGGCCCCGGGGGATGCGCCGGACCACGACATAGATCTGCTCGTACGATCCGGTAGGCAATATGCGCTCCGGGGCGCGGAAACGGGGGGGCGGCGCCATGGCACAAATTACTGCGGCCCCCGAGCCTGCGAGACCCGGGGGCCGCCCGCCACCGTCGTGTTGCGGCGCAGCCTACATGCCGCCTGCTGTGTGGCACATCGTGCAGTACGTGACGTCCCGGCCTTCGTGATCAGCCGGAGCATCGGGAATCGCCTCCATCGCGCCCGCCTTGTGGCACATCATGCACTGCTCACGCCCCGCGACGTCGTGCGGCGTTGCCTTGGGCGTGGCGGTGAGCATCGGCGAGTCCGCGGCGTGGCACCACAAGCAGACCGCGACGTCCCGGCCTTCATGGTTGGCTGGCGCGTCGGGCACCGCCTCCATGGCCCCGGGCGTGTGGCACATCATGCACTGCTCGCGACCCTGCACGTCGTGGCTGACGGCCGGGGGCTTGGCCTCTTCCTGGGCGAGCGCCGGCGCCGCCCACACCGCGGCGAGCGCGAGCACCGCAATCGTACCGAGCACTCGTTTCATGGATCTCCCCCCCTTTGATTGGGCAACCAAACCCTCTATCAAGTGGGCAGCAGGATGCCAAATGTGATCTGGATCACACCCCACCACCGCAAGCTGCGACTGCACCGGTCTTCTACTCCGAAAATGCTCGCTGAATGACCGGCCTGCAAGGGCGGCGTACACCACTGCGGGGCATACGCCGCCCTATAACTCATACCCCTCAGTTGTCAATCCGCACCGCACACCGGTGGATCAACCTCCCGGAATACCACCCACGTGGCACACCGAGCAGGAAGTCGGGTTCCGGCTGCGGATCTTCTCGGCGGTCTCCGCCCAATTAGGCCCGTGTGGGCTCGCGTTGAAGTGGCACCGCACGCAGTCCGCCTCAGTGTGGCAAGCCACACATGCCTCCAGGGACTGGCGCGCCGCCTGGCCGTGGCCCACGCTGAAGTTCGGGTTCGCGTCGTGATAACCGGCGCCAATGCGGTTGTCACCGGACACCAGGCCGGCATTCTGGTGACAGTCCTGGCAGAACTGCCCCACGTTGTGACAGTTGCTGCACTCCGCCAGCGGCGCCCAGGCCTGCACCGGGTGCTGTTGCAGCATGTCCGCCGGATGATAGTCCGGCGCCGGCGTCGCGGCGCCCGGCCGGTGGCACTCCAGGCAGTCGGTGCGCACGTGGCAGCCCGCGCAGGTCTCCGGACCGGCCGCAGCCTCCACACCGTGCATCGTGGGGAAGTCCCCTATGTGCGTGGCCGGCTTGGGCGCCTGCATGTGGCATTGCCCGCATGGTGATGCCGGCGCGTCGTGGTGCCCTGCCTCGATCCCGTGACAGGCCAGGCACTGCTCCACTACGGCCGTCTCCACCGCCATCCAGGAAGCGCCCTCTTGCTGGTGACAGCTGGTGCAGTCCACCGGTGGGTGCTCGGCGTGGTTGAACTTGAGGTCCGCTCTGGGCACGTAGGCCGGCGGCTGCCAGTCCACCCTGGGCTGCATCTGCCCGTTGTGGCACGAGGCGCAGAACGAGGGATCCGGATAGAACGCGCCATCAACCGTCCCCACACCCGAGTGGCACATGCTGCAGGACGTGAAGAGCGCGCTGTGCCGCGCATGATCGAACTGCTGAGCCTGTTGCCCGTCCACCGGAGCCGGCGCCGGGCCGGTGCCAACCGCGGCGGTAAAGACCGCCGCAACGGCAAGCGTCATCATCGCTTTCATCGGTCACTCACTCCGGCTTTCGGGGATGCGTAGGATCGCGGGATGCAACGACGGCGTATCAGCCCCCGACCCGAAGTAGAGGGTCAGGCCGGCGTTGATGCGGATCTGCTCCCAGTTGTTGATCGCTGCCGCGTCGGGACGCTTGCGATCCTCACCGTAATACCGCGCCTCGACCATGGCCCGGACGTCCGGCAGCGGCCGCCAGTCGGCCCGCAGCGCCGCCGTCCAGAGATCCACGTCGTTGTAGCGGAATTCCAGCGGACGCAGCAGGCGGCCGCCATCCGCCGTGAGGAAGACCGTGCGGAGCGGCTCCCACGTGACGCGGGCGTTCCACCCGATAGCCTGCGCTCCCACGCTCTTCACCGCGGTGTAGTCGTAGTCGAACCGCCAGTTGCGCAGCCCGTTGTAGCCGATGCCGAGGGAGTAGCGCCAGCCACCGTTCTCCGCCCGCACAGTGGGCGTCGCGGTATCCGTCTCCTTGTAGCCGTACACCTCGCCGCGGCCCCGGAGCTCGAGGCCCCGCGTCGGCCAGACGTAGACCGACGCCCAGCCGGCATCGTACGACACCGGGCTGAAGGCCTCCCAGATGGTCCACAACGGGAAGTACGGCCGGTAGCGACGCCAACCGATGGAAGTTCCGAGGAACCGGTTCGGCGTGGCGTAGCTGACCGTGACGTCGGCGGTTCCGAACTGGCCCACGGCGATGTTGTAGTCCGCGCCGCCGCTGATCGTGATCCGCGACACCGGCCGCCAGGAGGCGTCCAGCGAGGTCCGCTCCGAGAACAGGTAGTTCTGGTCGGAACCGCCGTCGATCTCCCGCTGGTATAGCCAGCGGCCGCTGAACCCGGGCAGGTTCCATCCCACCCCACCGCCCAGCACGTATTGCCGTTTCTGGGGCTGATACTGGTCGAGCGGATTCACCCACTGGCTGGTCACGGGGATCACGGCGCCCACGGCGAGCCCCCAGCCGCCGTAGCCCACGAGCTCGAGCTTACGGTCGAACAAGCGAAGTCCCACCTTGGCACCGTCGAGCCCGGTGAAGCCCAGGCGCGAGATCTCGTTGAACCGTCCGCCGAGAACGGTGAGCCCGCGGTACTTGTACTCGGCGTAGGCCTCCAGCAACTGAACCGTGGGCTTCACCGCCGGCCAGACCGTCGAGTCCGATAGGTCGGCCCCCACCCGCCCCTTGAGGCGGAATCTCAGGCCCTGTACCCCCAGGCCCCAGAGCGACGCCTCAAGCGTGGACACGAGCGGGTTGCCCCGGAGCGACGAATCCGGCGGGAAGTACGTGCAGTAGTCGGCGCCGGCCCCGCACCTGACCGCAAAGCTGTCCGGCGTGATCGCCCCGCCGTCGGGGCCGGTAATCACGTCGGACGACTGTATGCTGTCCAGGCTGTAGCCGCGGTAAGCATAGGACATGAACCAGGTGTCGAGACGCACCTGGTAGCCCTGTGCGTGGAGCGGCGCCGCCATCGTCAGCAGTCCCCCGACGACAGCCGCCCCCAGGACAAAGGTCCTTCTCATAAGCCCCTCCCCCGTAGGACTGTAACTGGCCTATAGTACGGCCCTTACCCAGAGGCGTCCAGACCAGAATGCTCCCTTTTTCATTAACGTTCCTTCAACGTTCCTTCATCTATTCCAGGAGCTCACCCGCCCCCGAAAGCGACGCCCCGATTGCACCTCATCGGTACCCGAAGAGCATGGAGTAGACGATGAGTGCGATGAGGATGAGACCGACGGCCAGAGCCGCGAACGCGAAGACTCTGAATCCGATCTGGAGGCGCCTGGGATACGGCTCCACCAGGTGCTCCTCCAGCTTGCCCGCCTTAACCAGCTCCTCGTATTCATCCGGCTTGTCCCGCTTGAACTCCTCCACTGGCACGCGGCCCGTGAAGATGACCGGATCCATGGGGAACTTGTCCAGCCGGAAGTGCGTGTTGAAGAAGTGCACCGTGAAGATGAAGGCCACCGCCAGCAGGGCCTCATCACTGTGAATGATGGTGGCAACGTTCACCCACCACCCCGGCACCACCAGCGTGAAGAACTCCGGGAACCACAGGAAGAATCCCGTTGATCCGATCACGAACATGCCCCAGAACACGGCGAAGTAGTCGAACTTCTCCCAGTAGGTATAGCGCCCGTAGCGCGGCCGCGGGCCCCGGCCGAAGAACCACTTGACCGACTGCCAGAACTCCTTGGCATCGCGCTTGTTGAAGATCAAGGAGTTGGGGGTCGCGAAGAACTGCATCCAGCTGAGTCCCGACGAGCGCTTCTGCTTCCACGCGTCCCACAGGTGCACAAGAAACGTCCCGATCAGGACAACGGCGCCCATGCGGTGGAGCACCCCCGTCGTGGCGAACCCCCCCAACAGAGCGGCGAAGGTCTGCGCCCACCCCATGTAGGAGAACTTGAGCACCATGCCCGTGAGCGCGAGGGTGAAGAA
>JBDHDE010000018.1:0-53347 GCA_039591655.1 Gemmatimonadota bacterium | reverse complement strand
TGCAAAGGTGAGTCGTTCTTCTTCGCCCACCCGATTGCACAGCGCGGCGAAGTAGCCGTTCTGGAAGGCCGCGGCGCGGACCTCCGCCTCGTACATCCCCTCGGGCCACTCGTCTAAGGCCCCCGCCTGGGGGATCACCACTAGCTCCGCCCCGCCCACGGCCAGGGCCCGCATGTACTCGGGGTAGTGCCGATCGTAGCAGATGGCCACGCCGACACGGCCGGCGCGCGTTTGGTACACCGGCGCCCCCCGGTCCCCCGGCGTGTAGTACGCCCGCTCGTGGAAGCAGGTGTAGTCGGTGATGTGCACCATGCGGGTGACGCCCAGGAGCGCGCCGTCGGCGTCGAACACGGGGGAGCTGTCGAAGTGCTCGCCGTTCGCCGCCTCGTACATGTTGAACACGGTCACCAGGGAGTGCTCCCGGGCCTTGGCCGCGATGCGATCGGCAGTCGGCCCGGGAACGGGCTCGGCCAGGTCGCGGGCGGCGGCGTAGTGCTCGTGTTGGGGGAAGAACCGGGTCAGGGCGAGCTCGGGGAAGGCCACGAGCTGGCAGCCGACCTCGGCGGCATCGTCCATCGAGGCCAGCGCGCGCTCCAGGTTCTCCTCGGTGTCGGGGCCCGCCGGCAGCTGGGCCAGGCCGATGCGAAGGGTGCTCATGCTGGCCTCCAATGCGCGTTACGCCGGTCGGCGGCCGAGAGTGAGGAGTGAGCCCTCCGTTGCTTTCCAGGGCTCGGAGGCCTCATCAGGCGGGAGCTTGATGCGGTCCTGCGCGACCACCTCGAAGCCGGCCGCCTCGAGCGCTCGGCGCCATGCCGCCTCGTCGAGCAGCGTCATGGCGACGCCGACGTCCTCCGGCCACGAGTGGCTGGCCGCGTTCTCACCGTAGAAGTCCACCAGGCAGGCGAATCGTCCACCGGGCTTGAGCAGCCGCCGCGTCTCCTCGAGGGCCGCCCCCATGTCCGGCAGGTAGTAGAACACTTCCATCGAGATGATCGCATCGAACCGATCGTGCGGCAGCGCGTGCGCCGGGAAGGCGCATTGGTGGAACTCGACGTTGTCGAATCCCGTGGAGAGCCGCCTGGCGAGAGCGATCATTTCGTCAGAGAGATCAATGCCCACGGCCCGGCCCCGGGGGGCCGCCTGGGCCGCCCAACGCACGGTGTACCCGTTGCCGCAGCCGATGTCGAGATACCAGGCTTCAGGGTGGAGCCCGAGGCGCTGGAATGCCGGGCGCACGAATGGGGCGTGGCTCTGCTCCATGCCGTCGGCGCGGCCCCGCGCTGCCCAATCGTCGAACACGGCCCGCACCCGTGCGAGCTGGTGCTCTTCGCTGCGTGTCACTTCTCTTCTCTCGCGGTTTCGGGTTTCGGGACCGCATCGAGGAACTGCCGCGCGACCGCGCCGGGGGCGTAGTTCGCCACTCGCAACCGGTTGGCCTCGCCCATCGCGCGGCATCCCTCCGGATCCCGCAGGAGCCGCTCCACAGCAGCGGCGAGTGCCCGCTCGTCGCCAGGCGGCACGAGGAGGCCGTTCACGCCGTCCTCCACCAGCTCCTCCACCGCCGTGCCGCGACAGGCAATGACGGGTTTGCCTGCCGCCATGGCCTCAAGGTACACCATCCCGAACCCCTCCTGGAGGCTGGGGAGGCAGAAGACCTCGCATCGGGCGTAGGCCTCAACCAGGGCGCGGAAGTCGACCTGGCCGAGAAACCGGACGTGCCGCCCCAGGTCGAGGCTCCGGGCCAGCCGCTCGAGGCGCGGTCGCTCAGGGCCGTCCCCCACGATCTCCAGCACCACCTCCGGGAGCCGCTCCCGCAGCAGTGCCGTAGCCCGGAGGAGCAGCGTGATGTTCTTGCGGGGGTACATTCGCGCCACGCACAGTACGAGGGGCCACGCTTCCCGCAGGGGCCGGGCGTCCCGCAGCGCCTCCCGCCAACGCGTCGCATCGAGGGCCGGCGGGACGACGGCGATATGGGCCGGGTCCACCTCGTAATGCTCGGCGATGCGTCTTCGGCTGTACTCACTCACGGTGACTACCCGGTCGGCCCGGCGCGCGCTGCGCCGCTCGGCGCGGGCCTGAAGTCGCATGGTTGCGGCCACGGCGCCGCGCTCGAACCTGGCTTCGTCGGCCAACTGTCCGTGGATGTAGGTGACGAACGGTGCGTCGAGGCCGCCCGCGAGACGATAGCCGTCCATGTCGAATCCGATTACCAACTCGGCGGCCGCGACGTCGGCGGGCCCGATTCCCCAGTTGAAGGCGAAACGGTGCACGGTGTAGCCCAGCCGGCCGGGGCCTCGTGACGGCCGAATCACGCGGATCTCGTGGCCCAGTTGCTCGAGCCCCTGCTTGAGGGCGGCCGTGGCGACGTACGTGCCGCTGCCCCCCTCGACCGTTTGGGGCGTCGCGGTGATCAGCGCCATCTGCATGGGGCTTGCTAGGTCTGCCCGAACAGCGTGCGGAAGAACCGTGGGAGCGCTCCCTGCGCCCGGCCGGCGGAATCGCGCAGCGCACGGGCATATGCCTCGGCGGACTCGAACCGGTCGGCGGGATCCCGCGCCGCTCCCCTCTCCAGGACCCTGATGACCGGCTCGGGCACGTCGTCGCGCACCACGGTGATGCTGGGGAGCCGCCCCACGGCCTGCCGGGCCAGCACTGATTCGGCCGTCCCGCCGCCGAACGGTGTTGTCCCCGTGAGGGCGTAGTAGGCAGCCAGCGTGAGGGAGTAGAGATCCGCGCGGTGGTCCACCCGCTCACCCAGCAGCTGCTCCGGGGCGGCGAACTCCGGCGTCCCCGATTGGGACACCGGCCCGCCGATGCCCTCGGCGCCCGTAATCGCCAGGACCAGCCCGAAGTCGGCGATCTGCAGCGCGCCGGTGGCGTCATCCAGCAATAGGTTCTCCGGCTTGATGTCCCGGTGCACCAATCCCCACCCGTGGGCGTGCTGTAGCGCGCCCAGCGCCTCACCTAGTAGACGCAGCACCCGGTCCAACGGCAGCGGACCCTCGGATTCGATGACCCGACCCAAGTTCTTGCCGTGGACGTACTCCATGGTGTACCACATCAAACCTGCGCGGCGTCCGATGTCGTAGGTGTTCACGATGTTGGGATGCATGAGCTGGGCCGCGGCCCGCGCCTCGCGGCGGAACCGCTCGACCACCGCGGGATCCCTCGTGAGATACGGGTGCAGCACCTTGAGCGCGGCCTCGCGCTCCAGGGCGAGGTCTCGTACGAGGTACACCCTCCCGAAACCGCCCGAGCCGAGTTCGTCGAGCAGCTCGTAGTCGTCGCCCAGCGCCCGCCGCAGCCGTTTCTCCCATGCCAGCTGATCATCGGTCGCGCCACCTCCCGACCCGAGGGGGGTCGGCAAGACCGGCTCGCCCAGTTCCGCGACGAGGTCCTCGGCGAGCTCTGCGGCCGTGAGGTAGCGTTTGGCCGGCTCTCGCTGGAGCGCCCGGAGGATCACCCGCTCCAAAGCCCGGGGCACCGTTGGTCGCAGCGATTGGGGCGGGACCAGCTCCGCCGGGTCCAGAGGCGGTGGCTGTCCGGTGGCGGCGTAGTACAGCAGGGCGCCGGCCGAATAGATGTCGCTCCCCGGCTCTCCGGCCTCGCCCTCCCGGATTTCCGGAGCGAGGAAGGGCACGGCCACCGGATCGTGGTCGGGAGCGGCCACGTCGAGACAGACGTTGGCGAAGCGCAAGTCCGTCACGAACGCCCGCTCTGTGTTCTCGATCATCAGCGTAGTGGGCGCGAGCTTCCGGATCACGATGTTCTGGGCGTGCACGTACTCCAGCACACTGGCCAGATCACGGGTGAGGTGCAGCACAGAGGGGATCGGCCTGGCTCCCCGTGCCACCGTGTCGGTTAGGCTCTCGCCATCGATCCACTTCGCCATGCGGAATGCCCAGTCGCCCCGGTGACCCGCCGCATAGACGGGCCGCATCACGGGATGGTCGAGGGCCGCGAGCAGCTCGGTCTCGCGCACGAACCAAGTGCGCATTGGGGTGTCGGGCCACAGGTGCACGCGCAGCGCGACGCGGCGCTTGAGGTGTATGTCCCTCGTGAGGAAGAGCGCCCGCTCCGGGGAGGCGGCGACGAGTTGGAGGATCTCGTGGCTCCCGCCGAACTCCTCCGCGGCGCGCCGGAAGAGGTCGACCTGATCCACCTCGGGGGTGATGAGACGACGGCCCGCACTTGCCGCTGAAGTCATAGCGCCTCAAAGATAACGGGCATAGCTTTTGGCACACATGCCTTTCCTACGTCTCCGAGACCTGAAGAGCGACCAGCCGCTGGAGTTCGAGCAGGATGAGGTGCGGATCGGTCGCGATCCCGAGTTCGAGTTGGCGATCACGGGCGAGGTGGCCGGCGTCGTCTCGGGCAACCACGCCCGGATCGTGCATCGGGAGGGCGGGTGGTGGTTGGAGGACCTGGGCAGCCGCAACGGCACATTCCTCAACGACCAGCGGCTGGCACAGGGAGCTCCCCGGCCCCTTGCAAAGGGCGTGGTCATCTCGTTGGGCACGCGGGGCCCCCGGTACCGGGTCCTGGAGGTCGCGAAGCGCCATTTGGAGCCTACGGTGCCCGAGGGACCCCTGGAGGCGCAGCACTCGGCGCAGACGCTGCCCATGGGCGGTATCGACAGCGCTCCCTCCGAGGCACCGGAGCCTTCCCGGCCAGAGGCGGCGCCCGCACTGCCCGCGCTCACGGTGGTGCTGCGGCATGAGAAGCGCCGCCGGGATTTCAGAGTCCAGGAGGGCCGCGTCCGTATCGGACGCGGCAAGGAGTGCGAGGTCCGTCCGGTGGGCTCGGAGGATACATCGGTCTCCCGGGTCCACGCCGAGATCGTGCTCAAGCCCGACGGCACGGCGGTGGTGCGCGACGCTCAGAGCCGCAACGGGACCTTCGTGGGCGGCGAGCGCGTGGTGGGCGAGCGGCCGCTCCACGTCGGCGATCGGCTCCAGCTAGGTCCTGGGGGGACCGAGCTCCTGGTCTTCCGTCTCGCTCTCCCCGGCCAGCCCGAGGTCGAGGCGCCGCGCAGCTCGGCGAAGCGGCGGAAAGAAGAATCCCTCGCCGGCCGGGTGGCCGAGAAACTGGGTGCGGCACGCCGCAGCTTCGGCGGCAAGGGCGCCACGGTGTTCCTCCACGAGATGTTCGCCGAGTCCTCCCGCAGGGCGGCGAAGCGCGTGCGGTGGGTGGTGTGGACCTTCGTTCTCCTGCTCAGCGTCGCGGTGACGGCGATGTACTACTATAGCGAGTGGCGGATGGATCAGACCGCGACTCAGCTGCAGGAGCAGCAGCGCGTCGCGCTGGAGCGCCAGCAAGCGATCGCCGATTCGATCCTGACGGCTGCCAATGCCGAGGACCAGCTGTTGCGGGAGGAGCTGGCGGAGGCACGTGCCAGTTCGGCGCCTGCCGCGGTGGTCGAGAGCTTGCGGGTGACGCTCACCCAGGCCCAGGAGCGCACCGCCGCGCTGGAGCAGGCCTTGCAGCGCGCCGAGACCTCCCTGGAGGAGCAGCTGGCGGCCGGGGTGGCGGCCCAGCGCCAGGCACAGGCGGAGCTGGACCGCGTGCGGCAGGATCTGAATCGCGCCCGGGCCTCGGGGTCCAACGCGGCGCTCGACTCGCTGCGGCAGGCGATGCAGGCCGCCGAGGATCGGGCGGCGGCCATCGCCACACAGATGCGGGCCATGGAGGGGGTCAACCTCGCCGGCGTCGCCCAGGCGAATCAGTCCGCAGTGGGGCTGGTGGCCGTCTACGTCGGCGATGAGATCTACGATGGCTCCGGCTTCGCCCTCACGCGCTCGGGCTTTTTCGTGACCAACCGGCACGTGCTGATCCCCCTCGGCGGACGTCTCCCGGACTCGGTCTACGTGACGATGGCGGATCAGCGCGTGATGAAGCCGGCCGACGTGGTGATGATCGCGACGGCCTCGGGACCCGACCTGGGCGTGCTCAAAGTCCGAGGCTTCGACGGCCCCCACGTGCAGGAGGTGGACTGGTCGGGAGCCAATGCGCGGCAGGGAGAGCCCGCCGCCCTCATCGGTTTCCCCGCGGGGTTCGGCAACGCCCTGGACGCCACCCGCACGGTGCGCACGTCAATGAGCGCCGGCATCTTCCGCAAGGTCACCAGCGACGTGGTCAACTTCGACGGCTTCACGGTGGGCGGATCGAGCGGCAGCCCGATCTTCAATGCCGATGGCGAGGTCGTGGCAGTGCACCGCGCGGGGTTGGCGGAGGCGGTGGGCATGGGCTTCGCCGTGCCCATTGCCCAGCTGATTCCGCTGCTGCCGGCCGAGGCGAAGCGGGAGTTGGGGCTCAGGTGATCGGGAAGCGGGAAGGGGAGCTCCTGTCTGCGCGACCCCGTCCCCCTTGTCTCTTCCACTTTCCCCGCGTGCCGCATGTCTGAATGAGTCCCCCAATCCCCGTCATCATCGTCCCCCACACCCACTGGGACCGCGAGTGGTACGAGCCGGAGGCGCGCTTCCGGCAGCGGCTGGTGGAGATGCTCGATGCCGCGCTGGAGCGGCTCGAGACCGAGGACGGGGCCTTCCTGCTGGATGGCCAGACTGTGCTGTTGGAGGACTACTTGGCGGTCCGGCCGGAGCAGGCGTCACGGATCGAGGCCTTGGTGCATTCCGGGAAGCTCGTTGCGGGGCCGTGGTACGTCCTGGCCGACGAGCTGCTGTCGTCGGACGAGACATTGGTGCGCAATCTCCTGGTGGGCCGCTGGGACGGACGGCGCTGGGGCGGGTGGATGCCCGTGGGCTACAGCCCCGACGCGTTTGGCCACCCGGCAGCGCTGCCCACCATCCTCGCGGGGTTCGGGATCGAGCACGGCGTCGTGTTGCGGGGGTACGGGGGAGAGCAGGGCCAGGAGAAGGACCTCTTCCGTTGGGTCGGGCCGGACGGTTCAGTGGTGTTGACCTATCACTTCCCACCGGCGGGCTTCGAGATCGCCGTCAACCTCCCGGAGGATCCCGCTGCGCTGGCTGGGCGCTGGGAAGAGATGCGCGCCACGCTGGAGGCGCGGGCGGCGGCGCCCGTGCTCATGGCGATGAACGGCGCCGACCACCACGCGCTGCAGCCGCGCATCGGATCGATCGTCGCGCGCCTCAACGAGCTCGCCCCGGGATACGACTTCCAGCTCGGCTCGCCGGCGGACTATTTCGCCGCGCTTCCCGATGCAGTGGAAGCGCCCGAGGTGCGGGGCGAGCTGCGGTTCTCGCCTCACTACTCCTGGATGCTCCAGGGGGCGCTGTCCGCCCGCGCGCGCCTGAAGCAGGCGATCGCCGAGGGCGAGCGGCTGCTGCTGCGCTGGGCGGAGCCGCAGACCGCTCTGGCGCGGATCGACGGCGGTCCCGACCGACGCCCCCTCCTGCGAGCGGCCTGGCGCGAGCACCTGCGCAATTGCTTCCACGATACAGTGTGCGGGACGACCAGCGACGAGGTGGCGCGTGACGCGGCGACGCGGGCGCGGCGGGTGACGACCGAGGCCCGGGGCATCCTGCTGGATGCGCTCCACGACCGGCTGGGGCAGGACCGCGCGCTTGCACGGCACCGGGAGGAGCGCTGGCAGCCGACCCTGGTGGTGCTCAACCCGGCGGCACGGTCACTGAGCGGCGTGGTGGAAGCGACCCTCACCGTACCGCGGCGACGCCTGGTCATCGGCCGCCCCGCGGCGGAGCGGAAGGTGGCCTCCGAGTGGCCCGCGCCGCCGGTGCTCGTGGACGCGGCCGGGGTCCCGGTTCCCATGCAGGTGCTGTACTGGTACCGCGGCTATCACCGGTTGGACAGTCCGGCGGACTACCCCATCCAGCATGAGGTGGCGGCGTTCCGGGTGGCGATCGAGGTGCGGGACGTGCCCGCCCTGGGGATGAGTGGCTTCGCGGCCCGCAAAGGCGAGCCCTGCGAGGTCGAGCGGCACCGCGTGTGGGTGAGCGGCCGCCGTCGTGCGGCAGCCGATTGGGGGGACGTCGGCACCGACAGCGTTGGCGGCTTCGCGTTGCGCGATCGTAGCGTGGGGCGGGAGTATCCGCAGCTCGCCTCCATCGTCAGCGAGCGGGACGAGGGGGATAGCTACACGTTCCAGCCGGTCGAGGGTGATCGGCCGCGCGGGGCGCGGTGGAGCACGGTGCGGGCGGCATGGGGCGGACCGCTGGTGGCGGCGGTTGCGCGTGACTTCGAGATCCGCGGTCGCGCTTGCGGCACCGTGTATGCCCGGCTCGATGCCGGGTCGACGCTGGTGCGCTTCGTGGTCGAAGGTGTCAATCTGGCGGGGAACCACCGGCTGCGGATCCACTTCCCGCTGCCCGACGGGAGCAGCCGCACCCAATCAGTCGCGGACTCGCAATACGGCCCGGTCTGGCATGAGCGGCGGGACTTCGACCGGCGGGAGTTCCGCCGCGAGTGGCCCGTCGATACCGTGCCGCTGCACCGCTACGTGAGCGTGCCCGGCGGCCTCACGGTGCTCGCCCGCGGCTTGTACGAGTACGAGCTGACGGCGGACGGAACCGTGGCGGTCACGCTGCTCCGGGCCGTCGGTGAGCTGTCCCGCGGTGAGCTCGAGGCCCGTCCCGGACACGCCGGCTGGCCCACGGCGACGCCCGAGGCGCAGCAGCTCGGCGCGTTCCGAGCCGAGTTGGCAATCACCACCCGGACGGTCGACGCGGGGAGCGGCGCCTCAGAGTGGGCCGAGCTCGAGAGGCTGGCAGAGGAGTTCCATGCGCCCCTGGCCGGCCTGATGCTTCCGTATGGCATTGGCGTGCCTGATAGCGTGGAAGGCCCCGCCCTCTCCGGCGTGGGGCTGGTGCTCAAGGCGGTGAAGCCGAGCGAGAGTGGTGACGCACTGGTGCTGCGCTGCGCCAACGTGACCGAGCGGCGCGTGAGCGGTGCGTGGACCATTCCCTTCGAGATCGACCGGGCCCACCGAGCCCGGCTCGACGAGACCCGGCTCCGCGAGATCGTGATCCCCGAGGAGGGACAGCGCATTCCCTTCGAGGCAGCGCCACGGGAAGTGGTGACCATCCTCGTGGAGCCGCTGCCGCTGGTTGAAGTTGACTGAAGCCCGAGAGAGCTTCCACGCAGGCTGGCCCAACCCGGGAGGTGTCCCGTGCGCTCCGAGACCAAGAAGATCTTGACGGGCGGCATGTACGCCGGGCTCCTCGGCTACTTCACGGTCGTGGTGCTGTTCGCTCTGATCAACGTGGTGGCCAGCCGCTCATTGTTCTACACGCCGGCGATGTTCGGCTCGGTGCTGTTCTACGGGTTGGAGGATCCCAGCCAGCTGCAGATCGCGCCGGGGCCGGTGCTGGCCTACAACATGGTGCACGTGCTGGCGTTCGTGACGTTGGGGCTGTTCACCTCCTGGCTGGTGTCGAAGGCGGAGCGCTATCCGGTGGCGCGCTACGCGATCCTCTTCGTGTTGCTTTTCGTGGCGGCCCACATCTACGCGGCGCTGCTGGTGTTCGGGCAGCCGCTGATCGCCGGCGCGTGGTGGCAGATCGGGGTGGTGAGCCTCGCGGCGGCCGTGGTGATGGGCTGGTATCTCCTGAGCCAGCACCCGCTGCTCAAGCGGGAGCTCAAGGAGATTCCGATGGGAGAGGAGGGCGACTAGCGGAGGGCGCTTCTCGTCTTGGGATCCAGCGCATCCCGCGCCCCGTCCCCAATCAGGTTGCTGGCCACCACGGCCAGCGCCACGGCCAGCCCCGGGAACGTCGCCACCCACGGCGCGTTCACCAGCGCCTCGCGTCCGCTGGCGATCATGTTGCCCCATGAGGGCGCCGGCGCGGGAACGCCCAGCCCCAGGAACGACAGGCCCGCCTCCAGCATGATGGCGTTTCCCACACCCAGGGCCGCCGCCACGATCAGCGGCGTCAACGCGTTGGGTAGCAGGTGGCGCCACATGAGACGCAGTCTGCCGATGCCGCCGGCGCGTGCCGCCTCAACGAACGGCCGGGCCATCAGGCCCTTCACCTCGGCCCGGGCCAGCCGGGCCACGCTCATCCAGCCGGTGAACCCCAGCACCAACACCACGAGCAGGAGGCTCGGCGACCACAGCGTGACGAGGGCGAGGAGCAACACGATGCGGGGCATCGCCAGGGCGGCGTCGGTGAGCGCCATCAGGGCCCGCTCGATCATGCCGCCGGCCATGGCAGACGTCACGCCGATCGCCGCCCCCAGCACGATGGAGACCGCCACCGAGAGGAGCCCCACGGCCAGCGAGATCCGGGCGCCGTAGATCAGGCGGGAGAGGACGTCCCGCCCGAACGCGTCGGTGCCCAGCCAGTGGCGCACGCCGTCGGGTCCCAGCGAGAACGGCGAGACGAACCGCGTGGCGAGCACGTCGTGCTGCACGATGGGATCGGCCGGGGCGATGAGCGGGGCGAGCAGCGCCGCGGCGCCGAACAGGCCCAGGATCGCCAAGCCCACGGCCGTGCGGCCATCCCGCAGCAGCGCCGGCAGCATCTTCATGACGCGCGCCTCAGCCGGGGATCGACCCAGGCGTAGAGCAGGTCCGCCAGCAGGTTCCCGACGACCACCAGCACCGCGAAGATCGCCGTCGTGGCCATGACCACCGGGTAGTCCCGGGCACCCACTGCATCTACCATCACCCGGCCCATCCCGGGCCAGGCGAAGATCACCTCGACGAACACGGTGCCGGAAAACAGGGCAGGGAGTGTGAGCCCCAGTAGCGTCACCACCGGCATGAGGGCGTTGCGCAGCACGTGCCGCAGCTCGACGGTGAGGCTCGGCAGGCCTTTGGCCCGCGCGGTCCGCACGAACTCGTTGGCCCGCACGTCGAGCACCGCCCCCCGTACGTAGCGCGCCGTCCCGGCCGCCCCGATGGCGCCCAGGGTGAGCAGGGGCAGCGTGAGGTGGCGCAGCCGGTCCACCAGCCGGCCCCAGGGCGTCAGGAAGTCGGCGTCCAGGGAAGCCACCCCCATGGCCGGGAACTGGAGCCAGACGGGCCAGTCGTAACGGGCCGCGGAGTAGGCGAACACCAGCACCAGCATGATGGCGAGCCAGTAGGCCGGCATGCCGTAGACCAGCAGCGTGCCCACGGTGAGCCCGGTATCCAGCGCGGTGCGCCGCTTGATGGCCTGGACCACGCCGACGGTCACGCCCACGAGGTAGGTGAGCAGCAGGGAGCTCACCGAGAGCAGCAGCGTGTGAGGCAGTGCCTCGGCGATGACCCGGGTGACGGCCCGTTGCTGCGCCAGGCTCATGCCCCAGTCGCCCCGGGTGAAGTTGGCGAGCCAGGACGCGTACCGGGCGATGAGCGGCCGGTCGAGCCCCAGCGCCCGGCGGGCCGCCTCCAGCTCGGCCTCGCCGGCCCCCGGCGCCACCCAGAGCCTTGCGGGATCCCCGGGCGCGAGACTAATGAGAATGAACGTGAGAGTGACGACGACCAGCACGATACCGATTCCCAGGGCCAGCCGCCGGGCTATCTGGCGCAGCATGCGCTACACTCGCTCGGTAGCCGTCTGCGCGTCAACCCTGCTCGTCCTCGGTGCCGGATGCACCGCCGAGCGGGGTGGCGCGCGGGACGCCATGGTGTTCTACGCCTCCGGCGCGGATCTCCAGTCCATCAATCCGCTCATAGCCGTGCACCCCCTGGCCAAGGCGGTGCAGAAGCACGTGCTGCTGCTGACCCTGGCAGCATACGACAGCGCGCTGCGCCCCGTCCCACGGCTCGCGGCGTGGGAGTGGAGCGAGGACCGCACCGCGCTCACGTTCGCGCTGCGGCAGGACGTCGCGTGGCACGACGGTGTCCCCACCACGGCCGCTGATGTGGTCTGGACGCTGGAGACGGCCAGGGCTGCCGCGACCGCATACCCCAGGGTACGGGATCTGGCAGCGGTGATGGAGGTGACCGCTCCGGATTCGTTCACGGTGCGGGTGCAGTTCGATCGGCCCCAGCCTACCTTTCCCGACGTGCTCACCGATCTGGCCATTCTCCCGGCGCACCGCCTCGCCGGCGTCGCGGCGGGAGACGTCCGCCGGGCGGAGTTCAACCGCGCGCCCGTGGGAAACGGCCCCTTTGCGTTCGCGGAGTACCGGCCCAACCAGCGCTGGGTGTTCGAGCGGGCCCCAGACTTTCCGGCGTCTCTCGGGAGACCGGCCTTGGAGCGCTTCGTGATCGCCGTGGTGGACGAGCCGGCCACCAAACTGGCGGCCCTCACCTCGGGCGAGCTGGATTTCGCCGGGATCAGCCCGGCCCACGCTGAATTCGTGGAGCAGGATCCGCGGCTCACTGTGGTGGACTACCCGGTGCTCTTCGTCTACGCGCTGGCCTGGAACCTGCGCCGGCCGCCGTTCGACGAGGTGCGGGTACGGCGCGCCCTCACCCTGGCCCTCGACCGCCAGCTCATGGTGGACGCCTACCTGAACGGCTACGGCACTGTGGCGGAGGGCCCGGTTCCCCCGGAGCATCCGTGGCACGAGCCCGTGCCGCCGATGCGCACCGACCCGGCCGCCGCCCGGCGCCTGCTGGAGGAGGCCGGATGGTCGCCGGGAGCCGACGGGATGCGCCAGCGCGGCGGGCGACGCCTGGCATTCGAGCTGCTGACCGTGGGGAGTGGTGAGAACGCCCTGGAGCAGATGATTCAGGCGCAGCTCCGGGAGGTGGGCGTCGCGGTGACCATTCGGCAGCTGGAGCTCGCCACGTTCCTCGCAGTGGCCCAGAGCCCGCAGCGGGACTTCGACGCCCTGGTCACGGGAATCCCGGGCGACCTCTCCCTCGGGTTCGTGGCCGCCATGTTCGAGGGGCGCGACCCGGGCCCCCTGGCCTATCCCGGCTTCGCCAGCGCGGCGTTCGATACGGCGCTGGCCGCCGCCCGCGTAGCCCCGACGGAGGACGCGCTGCGTGCCGCGTGGCAGGCAGCGCAGCTCGTGCTGTACCGCAATCATCCCACCACCTGGCTGTACCACGCTCGGGGGCTGCAAGGAGCGAACCGACGCGTGCGGGCACTGGCCCCGGACCTCCGGGGGGAGCTCGCGACCATCGCCAACTGGCGCATCGAGGAGGGAGAGCAGCCGTGATCGTGCGTTCCAGGGCGCCGCTGCGCATCGACTTCGCCGGAGGATGGACCGACGTTCCCGTCTTTGCCGACCGGGAGGGTGGTGCGGTGGTGAACGCCGCCGTCGACCTCCAGGTCCACGTGGAGTTCCTGCTGGGAGCCCGGGGGCAGACGATTCGGCTGCACGCCGAGGACCTTGGCGAGCACGTGACGATCAAGTCATCGCAGGCGATCGCCTACGACGGCCAGCTCGATCTCCACAAGGCGGCGCTCAACATGCTCCCGGTGACCGGGGGCATCGAGATACTGTCCCGCTCCGACGCGCCCGGCGGGTCGGGGCTCGGCGCATCCGGCGCCCTCGACGTGGCGCTGCTGGCGGGGCTCTCACGGATGCGGGAGGAGCCCTACGAGCCGGATGAGCTGGCGGAGATGGGCTTCCAGCTCGAGGCGCGGGAGTTGGGGCTGTTGGGCGGGCGGCAAGATCAGTACGCGGCGGCCCTCGGGGGATTCCACCAGCTAACCTTCGCCGAGGAAGGCGTCCAGGTGCTACGGCTCGCCGTGGACGGGGAGGCCGCCCGCGACCTGCAGCGTCATCTGCTCCTGATCTACACGGGCCACTCACACTTCTCGTCGGGCACTCATGCCCACGTCTGGCAGGCGTACGGGGAGGGGGAGGCGGAAGTGACGGAGGCGCTGCACGCCTTGCGTGACCTGGTGGCGCCGGCGGCACGGGCCCTGGAGGCCGGCGATTGGAACGCGCTCGGGGAAGTGGTCGATGAGAACTGGCGGCAGCAGCAGCGGTTGCATGCCTCGATCTCGACGCCCAAGATCCAAGCCATCGAGCAAGCTGCCCGGCAAGCCGGCGCGTGGGGGCTCAAGGCCACAGGCGCCGGAGCCGGCGGGTGCATGGTCGTGCTGTGTCCCGCGGCGGGGCGTGACACCGTGGTGGCCGCCGTGGCTGCCGCCGGCGCGGAGGTCCTCGAGGCGGCGTTCGCATTCGACGGCGTGACGGTGTGGCAAGAGGAAGAGGAGGAGGATGCTCCTCAAGCCTGACGATGTCGCGGGGCGCCGCGCCACGGTGGTGGAGTGGCCGGCGCTGGGGCGCCTCGCGGAGTACTTGGGGCGGTACCTCGATCCCATGCTCGCGGCTCCTCTCTATCTGCCGGATCAGAAGGCGCTGCTCTCCCGCGACGGGGGTGTGTGCGTGGAGGACGGCTCCCGCCTCGTCTTCGATCCCCTGAGTCCCGACCTTCACACCTGTCCGCGCTGCGGGCGGGAGTTCCGGGGCGAGCGACACCATCGGGCATGGATCTGGCGCTATCACCTGTGGCTCTCGGAGCGGGCGATCCACCTGGCGCTCCTGGCGGGGCTCGGTGGTGCTGCGGCGCTGCAAGATCGCGCGGTGGAGATCGTTACGGGGTACGCGGAGCTGTACCCTCGCGTGCCCAACCGGGACAACGTGCTGGGTCCCACGCGCCTCTTCTTCTCGACGTACCTGGAGTCGGTCTGGCTGCTGCAGCTGTTGATAGCTGCGTCCCAACTGGAGGCCTTGGGGCGCGGCGAGGCTCGTGCCGCCCTGGAGCCCGTGGCGCGGGA
This sequence comes from Gemmatimonadota bacterium, assembly GCA_039591655.1. GTDB lineage: Bacteria > Gemmatimonadota > Gemmatimonadetes > Gemmatimonadales > GWC2-71-9 > WVYX01. Next base: position 38,735 of record JBDHDE010000018.1, on the reverse strand, counting down.
GTCTGCGGGGCTCATCGCGTCGTTTGACGAGGCGTGGTCCAACCGGCAGGTGTGGAGCAACGCGGCCCTCATTGCAGCGGGGTATTGGCTCGATGACGCGGGCCTCGTCGAGCGGGGACTGGACGGCCCCCACGGGATACGCGTGCAGCTCGGACACGCGGTGACCCGTGACGGTCTCTGGTTCGAGGGCGAGAACTACCACTTCTTCGCCCTGCGCGGGTTCCTCCTCGCCGCGGAGCTGCTGCGCGCGGCGGACATCGACCTCTATGCCGAGCCTGACGTCGGCCAGCGACTGGCCGCGCTGTTCACGGCGCCGCTGGATACGGTGCTGCCGGACCTCACCCTCCCGGCCCGGGGCGATTCCCCCTACGGAGTGAGCCTGCTCCAGCCGAGATTCGCCGAGCTGTGGGAGATCGGCCGGGTACGGACCGGTGATCCGCGTATCGCGGCGCTGCTGTCCGACATGTACGGTCGGCGCCTCCCCCCGGGTCCGGAGATCGGCTTCGTCGAGATCGCCGAGCAGGAGTTGAACCGTCCCGCAGCGCGGGTGTCACGGGAGACCCTGGGCTGGAAGGCGCTGCTGTGGATGGATCCCGACCCGCCTGGCGAGGCTTCCGCGTCGTGGCAGAGGGCTTCCACGCTACTGGAGGATGCTGGTGTGGCGGTGCTGCGCACGGGCGAGGGACGCTACGTGAGCATGGAGTGCGGCGGGCGGCCCGGAGGGCATGGACACCCCGATCTGCTCCACCTCAGCGTCTTCGCCGACCAACCCCTGCTGGCCGACTTCGGAACCGGGTCCTACGTCAGCCCGTCGCTGCACTGGTATCGCTCCACGTTGGCCCACAACGCTCCCGGGGTGGCGGGAGCGGGACAGCTGGCGCGCGCCGGGCGGTGCGAGGCGTTCGACCACGATGGCGAGTGGGCGTGGTGCCGCGCCGCGGCGCGTGGGGTGTTCGGGCCCGGGACGGCCGCCCGGCGCACGGTGGTGTGCGGCCGGGACTACCTGGTGGACATGGTGGACATCGAGGCGCCGGGTGACGTGGTGGTGGATCTTCCGCTTCACCCCTTGGCTGGGCTCGAGCCGCCCCGCGATGCGAAGCTACTGGACGTCACCGCCGCCAGTGGTCCGACCAAGGAGAGCGGGGGAGGGACGACCGCTGCGCGTATCCCCCTCACCAAGGTCGAGGCGTTCTTGCGGCCGGTGAAGGGGTTCACTGTGAAGGCGGGCAACGATGCGCTGCGTCTCGTTCTCCTGCCGCGGCGGGACGAAGGCCTCCTCCTGGCGACGGCAGCCGGGCCGCCCACCCTCGAGTTTGCCGACGGCGGCCCGCTGCGGTTTCTCGTGCGCCGTGCTCGGGGAGCGGGCCGCTGGACACAGGTTCTCGGTCTGACGCCGGGGTCGGTGCGCGAAGCGATCGTGGCGGGAGACGAAGTCGTGGTCCGGCTGGCCGACGGGAGCAAGGAACGGCTGCAGCTCTCGGAGCAGGAGGTGCGCATCGCTGGGCGAACGGGACGGACTACGGTGTTGGGCGGGCACCGCCGGCGGCATCCCAAGCCGGCGCCCCGCCGCGAGGCCGGACAGGCCACGATCACGTGTCCGCTGTTGGATCGACTTCCCTCTCCCGGGGAGTGGCCGCGGGTAGTACCCCGGGACGCGATCATCACGTTGGGCGAGTCGCACTACCGTCGCTCCGAGAATCCGTACGGCAAGGCTGGTCCCTTCGAGGCGAAGGTCGCAGTGTTCGCCGTCGGGTCCCGCGTTTGTTTCGCTGCCGACGTGACGAAGCCGGAGCTGTGCTTCCGCGCGAGCGACGCCCCGGATCCGGCCCTCGACAACGAGATCGGCGACATTCACTCCGACGGCCTCCAGTGCTACGTAGGACGTGACGGCTGGGCCGGGTACGTCGTGGTCCCGGAGGCCGAGTCGGAGGGGGTCCGGACGCGTGGCGTGGTGGGGACCGCAGCTCACGCCTCTCGCTGTAGTGCGACCTGGACCGCGACGGAACGGGGCTACGCAATCGTGATCGCGGTGGATACCGGCCGGCCCCTGGCGCCGGGCGACGCCATTCCAGTGAACCTCGTGATCAACGAGATGTACCCGGCGCGTGAGCGCCGCGCCGGTCAGTTGGTCCTGTCGGGGCAAGCAGGGTGGGTCTATCTCCGAGGCGACCGCGAGTGGCCGTCGACGGCCACGGTGGCGGAGGTGTCGTGAGCCTGGTCGTGGTGATGGTGCGCACGCAGGACATCGTGAACATCGCCGGGGTGGTGCGGGCGATGAAGAACTTCGAGCTGTACGATCTCCGATTGGTCCAACCCGAGGAGTATGAGCCACGGCGCATCGAGGGCATCGCTCACAAGTCAGGCGACGTGTTGAAGCGGGTCGGAATGTACGACGAGCTCGAGGACGCCCTGGCGGACTGCACTCACGTGGCCGGCATGACCGCGCGGCAGCGCACGGCCAAGCGCAACGCGCAGCAGCCGAGGGACGCGGCTCCGGAACTCCTGGCGGCGGCGGACAGCGGCTGCGCGGCCCTCGTCCTCGGTCCGGAAGACCGGGGGCTCACCAACGAGGAGCTGGATCGCTGCCATCGCAGCATCGTGATACCCTCCAACCCCGACTACGCGGCGCTGAACCTGGCGCAGGCCTTCACGCTGATGGCTTACGAGCTGTTCCTTGCCGGGGGCGCGCCGCCCCTCAAGACGTCGCGGCGTGCGGCGTCCCCGGCGAGTGCCCAGGATCTGGAGCAGATCTTCCTGGACGCCGAGGCTGCGCTCGCCGCCATCGAGTTCTTCAAGACGCGCAACCCGGAGATGATCATGCGGACGGTGCGGGAGATGCTGCACCGTACACCGATGGACGCCCGGGAAGCACGGTTGGTGCGGGCGATGTGCATCGAGGTGGTACGCTACCTGGAGCGCAAGGGGGTGACATGACTATTCCGGGGTTCACCTCCACCGGCAGCAAGCGGCCCGAGGCGCTGTTCGGAAGCGCCGACGGTGTGCCCCTCCGCATGGTGCGGGCAGACGGGTGCAACGTGTGGGACGCGGACGGCAAGGAGTACGTCGACACGGTAATGGCGCTGGGGGCCGTGGCTTTGGGCTACGCCCATCCCGCGGTGACGTTGGCGGCGGAGCGGGCCGTGCGCGCCGGGACGGTCGGCCCTCTCGCTCCGGCGATCGAACAGGAGCTGGCGACGCAGTTGGCCACGGTGCTGCCCGGCGTGGAGGCTGTCCGCTTCTGCAAGACGGGAGCGGAGGCCGTGGCCGCCGCCGTGCGCATCGCCCGCGTGGTAACGGGACGGGAGCGTGTGATAACCTGTGGCTACCATGGATGGCACGACTGGTGTCACGACGCCCCCGGCGTGCCCGAGGCGGTGCGCGGGCTGAGGCACCAGATTCCGTTCAACGACCCGGAAGCGTTGGACCATGCCCTGGCGGTGTTCGGTCCTCTGGCTGCCATCGTCGTCGAACCGGTGATCGACGGTCCGCCGTCACTCGAATGGCTAGAGGCCTTGCGGCAGGCAGCCACCCGGCACGACGCGCTGCTGGTGTTCGACGAGATCAAGACCGCGTTCCGCGTCGCCGTCGGCGGCGCCGCCGAGCGCTGGGGAGTGACGCCCGACCTCATGGTGGTCGGGAAGGCGTTGGGCAACGGGTTTCCCCTCGCCGCCGTGGGCGGCCCCGCCGGGCTCATGGATGCCGTGACCCGCACGTGGGTGTCCTCCACGCTGGCGACGGAGTACGTGAGCCTCGCCGCAGCCGCGGCGGTGCTGGACACCTACGGGCGCGAGCCAGTCATCGAGCATCTGGAGCAGGTCGGGACGCACCTGTTCCGCGGTCTCGAGCAGTTGGCGCACCGGTATCCTGGGGTTGTGACCGGCGTGTGCGGCCTGCCCCAGATGTGCCATCTCACCTTCGGCACGGAAGCGCAGTCGGGCGGCGTCGCGCGGGCCGCCGCGCAGCGCGGGCTGCTGTTCAAGCGGACGGCGTACAACTTCGTGTCCCTGGCGCACAGTGACGATACCGTCGCCGGCGTGCTGGAGCGGTTGGAGGGAGCGATCGACGAGGTCGCCGGGCGATGCTGATCGACGTCCACGCGCACTTCTTCACGGAGCGGTCGGGTAGGGCGGATTGGCGCGAGCTGAACGCCCGCCGGCTCGCGGCAGGCGAGCGTATCGGGATCACGGCCCACGTCGCGTCGATCCTGGGAACGTGGGGCCACCGCTCTCCCACGTACTTTCCCTCGCCCGATGACGTCACCCACGCCAACGACGCGATGCTCGCGCTGCAGCGCAGCCACCCGGGTCTCGTGTTCGGCTACTGCGTGGTCAATCCCAACTACACCAGCCACGCACTGCAGGAGATCGCTGCACGGCTCGACGCCGGAATGGTCGGGATCAAGCTCGCCGCGAGCCGACGGGCCAACGACCCGCTCCTCGACGCTGTCGGAGCAGCGGCGGCCGAGCACGGTGTCCCCATCCTCCACCACGTGTGGCAGCACCGGCGCCGTGACTGGCCGGGGCAGGAGGCCTCCGACGCCGTGGAGCTAGCCGAGTTGGCGCAGCGGCATCCTGCAGGCCGGTTCATCCTGGCGCACCTGGGTGGGGGTGGGGATTGGTCGCACACACTGCGTGCACTGCGGGGGTGCGACAACATCTGGGTGGATCTTTCCGGGAGTGGGGTGGACGTGGACATGATGCACCGGGCCCTGGAGGCTCTCGGGGCCGAGCGCCTGTTGTGGGGAACCGACCTGACAATGGACACGGGGTGGGGGAAGCTGCGCTATCTGGAGTCCCTGGGATTGGGACGGGAGGTGGTGGCTGCCGTGCGTCACGGCAATGCCCGCGCGGTCTTCCCGCCGGGGGTGTTCGATGGCGGTCACTGACGTCTCGGCGTTCGTGGGGCCGTATCCCTTCCGGCCGGTGGCGCACGGATCCCCCGACTGGCTGCTGGGGCAGATGGACCGTCTCGGTATCGATGCAGCCTGGGTGGGGCACCTGCCGTCATTCCTTAGTAAGGACCCCGCCGGGGACAACAGGGCGCTCGTTGGGCTCGTAGCGCCCCACAGCAATCGGCTGATCCCGGTCCCCACCCTCAACCCGGCCCATCCCGGCTGCCGCAGTGAGCTGGCCCGGGCCACGGAGTCCGGTGCGCCGGCGGTCCGGATGTATCCGCAGTACCAGGATCTAGCCGCCGACGGGGCGCAGATGCGCGAGGCGGTAGCGGCGGCGGCGGCGCTGGGCCTGCCGGTCATCCTCACCGTGCGTTTTGAGGACCAGCGGCAGCGGCAGCTCGCGGATTCTGCGCCCGAGTTCCCTCCGTGGGCTGTGCGCGCCCTGGCACGCTCCGAGCCGCAGGTGCGCCTGCTGATCACCAATGCCCATAGGGCGTACATCGAGGAGGTGCACTTCGGGCTCACGCCGGAGGAAGCGAGTCGGGTTCTGTGGGATATCTCCTGGATCTGGGGGCCGCCGGAGGGCCACCTGGAACTCTTGCTCGAGACAGTGGGCGCAGAGCGATTCACCCTGGGCACCGGGATGCCGCTGCGGGTTCCCGACGCCGCCGTGGCGAAGCTGGACCTGCTGGATGACGCCCCGCTGCGGGCGGCCGTTCTGGGGCAGAACCTGGGTCGGTGGCGGGAGTTGTGACGCGCGCCCTCCCCGGCCGAGCCGAAAGGCCTTAACTTCGCGGGCATGCCTGGGATACCGTGTGCGGAGTGTGGCCGCATGGCACCCGAGGACGCGCTCGTCTGTCCTGAGTGCGGCCAGATGCTGGAGGCAAGCGAGGCCGACCAGGCCATCTCGGAGCTCGCCCAGCAGGTGGCCGGGGCCCTGGGGCCCAACTACAAGGTGCGGGACGAGATCGGCCGGGGCGGGTTCGCAGTCGTCTTCAAGGTGTACGACCAGCAGCTCGACCGCGAGCTGGCGGTCAAGGCTCTGCTGCCCGAGTTGGCTGCGGTGCGTGACACCGCGACGCGGTTTCGCCGAGAGGCCCGGACGGCGGCGCGCCTCAATCACCCCAACATCCTCCCCATCTACTTCGTGGGTGAGGAGGGTGCAACGCCGTGCTACGCAATGCCCCTCGTGGTCGGGGAGACCCTGAAGGCGCGCATCGGTCGGGAGGGGCGGCTCATCCCCGAGGACACCGTCAAGCTGCTGAGGGACGTCGCTGCGGCGCTGGACCACGCCCACGCCGCCGGCGTGATCCATCGAGATGTCAAGCCTGAGAACGTGTTGCTGGAGTTCTCCAGCGACCGGGCCATGTTGATGGACTTCGGGATAGCCAAGGCGCTGGAGCGGGACGCGAGCCTCACCGCATCCGGCGTGCTCATCGGTACCCCGTACTACATGTCGCCGGAGCAGGTGATGGGTCAGCGGGAGCTCGACGCCCGCTCGGACGTCTATAGCCTGGGCGTCATGGTCTACGAGATGCTGGTGGGCGAGCCGCCGTTCGGCGGTCTCAACGCGCAGGTCATCATCACGCAGCACGTGACCGAAGACGTGCCGGACCTCGCGGCTCAGCGGCCGGACTTGAGCCCCGCGCTGGCGGGCTGCGTCGTTCGCGCCCTGGCCAAGACGCCGGAGGAGCGGTTTCAGAGCGCGGGAGCGTTCGCCCGAGAGATGGAGGCAGTGATGGCGGCCCCGCGCGGCTCGGAGGCCACCACCGTGATGGTGGAGCCGGGGCCAATCTCCCCGGGCCTCGACAAGAACCCACACGACTCCCTGCTCGTGGCCGACGGGCTCGCGAGCTATGCCGACCTGGCGACGGAGGTCGTCACCAAGGCCCAGGCTGCGGCGGAGCGGCACGAGGCCGGAACCTTGGTGGAGGCCGTGGATTGGTTCGCCACGCGATTGGACGACAAGCACCTGGGGCTCAAGCAGGCGGTGGTCAACGGACTGCGGCGTCTCGGCCGCGACGAGGCTGTGGTCACGCTGCTCGCAGCTGCCTGGCGCAACGGGGACGACCAGACCAGGACCATCGTAGAGAAGTCGCTTCCTGAGATGCTGCCCCACGCCACCGCCGCGCTGATCAAGCTCGCGCGTCGGGACAAGAGCCCCGAGTATGTGGCCCTGGCCGATCGGGTCGGCGCCCTGGATGACCGCTATGTCGAGTCTTTCGTGAGTGATCCCAGCGTGAGCGTGGTGCAGGCCTTTGCCAAGGGCCTCATCGGCAGCGAGCGGTCCATGCAGGAGGTCGAGCGGTGGCTCACGCAGGTGGCGCGGCACCCCAATGCGGGATTGCGCGCTGTGGCGGCCGAAGTCGCCGCGTCACGGGGCGGCACGCTGGCGGAGCGCATGGGACGGCAGCTTGTGGGGGACGACGATCTCACGGTGCGTGTAGCCGCGCTGCGCGCCATGGGGGCGTCTCGCCGCCGCGATGCGGTTCCCGAGTTGGCGCGCCTGTTGGAGCAGGGAGAGCCCGAAGAGCAGGTTGCGGCGGCCGAGGCGCTGGGCGTGCTCGGGGCTCGGGACGTGGTTCCGGTTCTGAGTCGTGTGTTCGAGCGCAAGCGGATGCTGCGGCTGGAGCGCGGCCCAGTGCAATACGCGGCAGCCCGGGCGCTCGCTGCGCTGCCCGATGGGTTAGGACGCAGCGCCCTCGAGGCTCTCGCCAACGACCGCGACCCTACCATGAGGGAGATCACCGCAGGCGCCCTGCACGGCTGAGTTTTTACCCCTACGTCGCTGGTTGTGCTGCGCCGCCGGTCGGTTATCTTACCCGGCGGTCGCGACCGGACACCCGTGCGTTACCCTTCCGCGACCGGTCACTAATCGCTGTGCCAGTATGAGAAGATCGAAGTGTGCCCCTCCGCACGTTGGGGCGGGGGCCACCGGACGGAGCGGTCACGTGTCTCACACCGGAGTGTCATGAGAAAACGCGTCTGGCTTCTCATCGGCATGCTGAGCGTGGTGGCACTGCTCGTGTTGATCGTCTCCGATGCGCCGCGGCCCGCCCAGGGGCAGGATCAGGATGCTGAGGCCGCGATGGCCGGCTTCCAGGCGCCCGTGGACGTGGACACCGCCGGACTCCCCGGTCCGAAGCAGCCTATCTTCTATCGGCACGACGTGCACGCGGGCCAGTACGAGATGGACTGCCGGTACTGCCACTTCTCAGCGGAGGTGAGCTCGAGTCCGGGGCTGCCCACCGTTTCCACCTGCATGGGGTGCCACATCCTCGCCGGCGCGGGGAACCCGGAGGTGCAGCAGCTCCGGGACTACTGGAACGAGCGCCGGCCCATCGAGTGGGTCGAGGTCCACGAGCTCGCGCCCTTCGTGCGGTTCCCGCACCACCGGCACGTGATGTCCGACGCCGAGCTCGAATGCCAGGATTGCCATGGACCGGTGGAGGAGATGCCGCAGGTCTACCAGTTCGCCTCGCTGAAGATGGGGTGGTGCGTGACGTGCCACGAGGAGAACGACGCAAGCACTGACTGCACGGTGTGCCACTACTAGGAAGTCGACGACGAGCACCGGGACGACGGATATTGAGGGCGGATGGCTGATCGCAGGGACAACGACTCTACACCCGACGGGATGAACCGACGGCGGTTCCTCAAGGTCCTCGGTGTCACCGGTGGTGGCGCGGCGGCGCTCTCCGCGTGCGGGAGCGACAGCGTCGAGAAGCTGATCCCCTACCTGGTACCGCCCGACAATCAGATCCCAGGCATCGCCACGTGGTACGCCACGACCTGCCGCGAGTGTCCCGCCGGCTGCGGGCTGCACGCCCGGGTGCGGGAGGGGCGCGTGGTGAAGGTGGAGGGCAATCCCGATCAGCCGGTCAACCGAGGCCGGCTGTGCGCTCGAGGGCAGGCGTCGCTCCAGGGGCTGTACAATCCAGATCGGGTGCGGCAGCCGCTCGCACGCGGCGCGGATGGGGAGCTGGAGTCCATCTCGTGGGACGAGGCGATCCAGCGCATCACGGAGCGGATCGGGGAGACCTCGGGAGACCAGATCCGGTTCGTGACCGGCAATGAGGCCGGCACCTTCGGGCGCCTGGTCGACACGTGGCTGCAGGTGCTGGGCGCCGGGCCGCGGGTCGTGTACGAGCCGCTCGGCTACGAGGCGCTGCGGCATGGCAACGAGTTGGTGTTCGGCACCCCGGCGCTGCCGCGCTACGACTTCGCAGCGGCGCAGTACGTGCTGTCCTTCGGCACGGACTTCCTGGAGACCTGGCTCAGCCCCGTGGAGCAAGCCCACGGCTTCGCCGAGGGCCACGCGTATCGCGAGGGCCGGATGGGGCGCTACGTCCACATCGAGCCACGGCTGAGCATGTCCGGGATGAGCGCGGACGAGTGGATCGCGCCGGCACCCGGCACGGAGTCGTTATTGGCCCTCGCCCTGGCCCACGAGATCGTGAGCGATCGGCTGGCGTCACGGCCGGGGGATCTGTTCCGGATTCAGGCCCTGCTCGATGAGCATCCGCCGGGGGCCGTGGCCGAGCGCACCGGTGTCGCGGTGGAGACCATCGAGCGCCTGGCTCGGGAGTTCGCGGCGCAGCCAAGCGTAGCCGTTGCCGGCGGGATGGGAGCGCAGCACGAGCAGGCGCACCTCACTGCGGCCGCGGTGGCTATCCTCAACTACGTGACCGGCAACGTGGGGCGGACCGTGGATTTCGGCCCCGAGCTCCATGCGACGGGCCCCTCGCGCTACGCCGACCTCGCGCAGCTCGCCCGCGTGATGCGCAACGGCGGGGTCGGTGTCCTCTTCGTCCACGGTGCGAACCCGGCGCACGCCGCGCCCGCGGGGATCGACTTCGCGGGTGCCATGAGAGAGGTGGGCTTCACCGTGAGCTTCGCCCGGTTCCTGGACGAAGTCGCAGTCGAGGCAGACCTGGTCTTGCCGGACCACGATCCGCTGGAGCAGTGGAACGACTTCGAGCCGCGGGTAGGGGTCTACGCCTTACAGCAGCCGGTGATGCAACCCGTGTTCGACACGCGGCAGACCGGCGACGTGCTGCTCCGGGTAGCACAGCAGATGGGAGGCCGCATTGCGGCTCGCCTCTCAGCGGCGAGCTACGAGGACCACCTCCAGGCTCAGTGGCGCCGGCTGCAGCAGCAACTGCGCGACGGGCGGCCGTTCAGGGCGTTCTGGACCGATGCGCTGCAGCACGGCGGCGTGTGGCGCGACGTTCCTGCCCGTGGGGCGCGGCTGGCCCGCTCCGCTGCTGATCTGGGTGACATCGCGACCCGGTCGCAGGCAGGGGATCAGCTCACCCTGATCGCGTATCCGTCGCCCGCCCTGTACGACGGACGTGGTGCGAATCGCCCGTGGCTCCAGGAGCTACCGGATCCGGTGACGAAGGTGACGTGGGGCACCTGGGTGGAGATCCACCCCGAAACGGCCGCTGAGTACGGGATCGCCGAGGGAGACGTGGTTGAGGTCTCCACCTCCGCCGGGGCGGTGCAGGCGCCCGCCTATCTCTATCCCGGCCTGCGTCGCGACGTCGTGGCGATGCCGCTGGGTCAGGGGCACACCGCATTCGGACGTTATGCCGAGGGTCGGGGCGCCAACGCGTACGATCTGCTCGCCACCGACGTGACGGTCTCCGGGGGCGTGAGCCACTACGCCGGCGCGGCGATCCGGAAGACCGGGGAGCACCGCTGGCTAGCCAAGACGGAGGGCAAGTCGCGCCAGCTCGGACGGGGCATCGCGCAGGCTCTGACGCTGGCCGAGGCACAGCACGACGGCGAGCACGACGAGCACGGGGAGCACGCCGCCCCAGTGCCGCAGCACATCGAGCAACTGCTCGACGAGGTGCAGGAGGCGCAGTACGCCGACACGCGGCATGGCGACTACGCCGGCGAGCTTCCCCACTGGGCCATGGCGGTGGATCTGTCGCGCTGCACCGGGTGCAGCGCATGTGTCACGGCATGCCACGCGGAGAACAACATCCCGACCGTGGGCCCCGAGTTGGTGCGCCGCGGCCGCGAGATGTCGTGGCTGCGGATCGAGCGCTACTTCGAGGGCGGAGAGCAAGGCGAGCCCCTGGAGTCGCGGTTCCTGCCGATGATGTGCCAGCACTGCGGCAACGCCCCATGCGAGCCGGTCTGCCCGGTGTTCGCGGCGTATCGCACGCCCGACGGCCTCAATGCCCAGGTGTACAATCGCTGTGTGGGCACGCGGTACTGCTCCAACAACTGCCCCTACAAGGTTCGGTACTTCAACTGGTTCGACCACCAGGCCGAGACCGATCCGGCGTTCGCCTTCCCTGACCCGTTGCACTGGTTGCTCAATCCCGACGTGACCGTGCGCGCCAAGGGTGTGATGGAGAAGTGCACCTTCTGCGTGCAGCGGATCCGGGGCAAGCAGAACGAGGCGGCGCTCGCCGGCCGGGAGCTCCAGGACGGTGAGATCCTCACCGCCTGCCAGCAGACGTGCCCGGCGGAGGCCATCGTGTTCGGCGACCTCAACGACCCGGAATCGGCCGTCGCCCGATTGGCGCACGATGGTCGCGGCTATCACGTGCTCGGCGGCCTGAACACCCGGCCGGGTGTGACGTTCCTCAAGAAGGTGCGGAACGTGGTGGAGGCCTAGTCACCCATGGCGACCGTGGCGCAACCGGAGCGGCAGCAGCTGACCCAGCCGACGTACCACGAGATCACGCGGGATGTCGTGGCGACGCTGGGAAGCCCGTCCCGGACGTACTACGTCCTGCTGGGTCTCGTGCTGGTGGTGCTGGCGGTGGGGGTATTCGCACTGCTGTGGCAGATCCGCTGGGGCCTGGGGGTGGCGGGGTACGCGCCGCCGGTGCTGTGGGGCGTCTACATCACGACCTTCGTCTTCTGGGTCGGCATCGCGCACTCCGGGACGTTGATCTCGGCGATCCTCTATCTGTTCCGCTCGGCCTGGCGCACCTCGGTGTACCGCACCGCCGAGGCCATGACCGTGTTCGCCGTGATGACGGCTGGGCTGTTTCCGCTGATCCATGTGGGCCGGATCTGGTACTCCTACTGGCTGTTCCCCTATCCCAACCAGCGCCAGCTCTGGGTCAACTTCAAGTCGCCGCTCCTGTGGGACGTGTTCGCCGTATCGACGTACTTCACGGTGAGCACGCTCTTCCTCATCGTGGGTCTGGTACCCGACCTGGCGGCGGTGCGGGAGAAGGCCACCGGGTGGCGCCGCAAGCTCTACGAGGTGACCTCTCTCGGCTGGCGGGGCACGGACCAGCAGTGGCGGCACTACACACGGGCGTACCTCTACCTTGCGGCCCTGGCCACGCCGCTAGTGCTCTCGGTGCACAGCGTGGTGTCGTGGGACTTCGCGATGGCGATCGTGCCGGGTTGGCACGCCACGATCTTCGCGCCCTACTTCGTGGCGGGCGCCATCTACTCTGGGGTGGCGATGGTGGTCACCCTGCTCGTTCCGCTCCGCAAGGTGTTCAAGATGGAGCGGTACATCACAGAGGAACACTTCGACAACCTGGCGAAGCTCTTGCTCCTCACCGGGCTCATCGTCGGCTACGCGTACGCGATCGAGTACTTCATGGCCTGGTACAGCGGCAATCCCTTCGAGCGCGATGCCTTCTGGAATCGGGCGTTCGGGGATTACTGGTGGGCCAGCTGGACCATGATCATCTGCAACGGGTTCCTGCCAGTCCTGCTGTTCTTCCGGAAGATCCGCCGGAGCATTCCGGCGATGTTCGTGCTCTCGTTGTTCGTCAACCTGGGCATGTGGTTCGAGCGGTTCGTCATCATCGTGGTGTCGCTGTCCCATGAGTACGAGCCGTACGCCATGGGCCACTACACCCCAACCTGGGTCGAGTGGGCCATCCTAGCGGGTAGCTTCGCGTGGTTTTTCATGTGGTTCCTGCTGTTTGCGAAGAACTTCCCCACCGTCTCGATCACCGAGGTGAAGGAGATCATCCCGATGCCTCGTCGAGAGAGGGCGCAGTCATGACGGCGCGTCCGGGCGGCGTGCTCGCGGCGTACAAGCACGTGGACGCTGCCGCCGAGGCGGTGCGCCGCCTGAGGGACTCCGGATACGAGGACTTCACCGTCTACACGCCGGTGCCCAACGTGGAGATCCTCCAGGCGGTGGGCCACCGGGTGAGCTCGGTGCGCCTCTGGACGCTCATCGGCGGGCTGCTGGGGTGCGCGACCGGGTTCGCACTCACGCTGTGGATGTCCTACGACTGGCCGCTGGTGGTGGGCGGCAAGCCCGTCGGCTCGGTCATTCCCTACGTGATCATCGCGTTCGAGCTCACGATCCTGTTCGGCGCCGGCGCCACGATTCTCGGGCTGCTGTACAACAGCTGGCGCACGCGGCAGCCGGGAGCGTTCGACGGGCGGTTCACCGACGATCAGATCGGCATCTTCGTGCCGTGTCCGGTGGAGCGTCGTCCGGCGGTGGAGGATCTGTTGCGGGCATCGGGCGCCTTGGAGGTACGGGTTGAGACCTAGAGCCGGCTGGGCCGCATTGGTGCTGCTCGCCCTGGTGACAGGGTGCACCCGGGAGCAATGGCATCGGTTCCCCAGCCCCGACGACCTCGTTGCGGCGATCCCGTGGTTCTCGGTCATGCATACCGGGATCGCCATCCAACCGTACAAGATGCCGCTGCAGCCGGTGTCGGGGACGGTTCCCGTCACGGGTACCGAGGTCGTGCCGCCGGCGATTCCTCAGAATCGCGTGGCGCTCGGGCGACTGCGCAGTCCTGTGCAGCGCACGGCCGCCTCCATCGAGCGGGGACGCGACCGCTACGACATCTACTGCGGCCTGTGCCACGGAGTCGAAGGTCGCGGTGACGGGCCCGTCGCGCCGGCGCTGGCCAATGCGGTGCGCGATCTGACCGAGCAGCGGATGCGGGATCAGAGTGACGGCTGGATGTACGCGGTCATCGTGAACGGGTTCGGCGCCCTCATGCCGGAGTACGGCAGCAAGATCAGCGTCGAGGATCGCTGGCACATCGTGAACTACGTGCGGGTGTTACAGGGAGCGGCGCGGTGAGCGCGGAGCAGTCGCACCAGGAGATCTGCCGGCGCGGCACGGACGCGCCCAGCGGAGCGCTGCTGGCCGGCGGCACCATCCTCGCCGTCCTGGGCCTGGCACTCTTCGTCGTCGGTCTCATGGGGGACGATCCCGGCCGCGCCTGGCGGATGTTCCACGTCAATTTCCTGTTCTTCACGGGCGTGTCCCTCGGCGCCATCGTCTTTGCGGCCACCCAGAAGATCACGAAGGGCGTGTGGTCGGGACCGATCATCCGGTTTGCCGAAGCCGCGGTGGCGTTCCTGCCGGTCTCGGTCGTGCTGTTCCTCGTGCTGTTCCTGGGGAGGTACGAGCTGTTTCCATGGATCGAGCATCCCACGCCTGCACGGGGTAACTGGCTCACCGTCTCCTGGGTGTTCTGGCGCGACCTTGTCGCCCTGTTGGCGCTCGTGGTGGTGGCCGGCGCGTTCGTGTACTACGATCTGAAGCCGGACGTGGCGCAGCTGAAGGAGCACGTGTCGGGGTGGCGGCAGCGGCTGTACGAGCGGCTCGCCGGCGGGTACCGGGGGACGGCGGATGAGCTGGAGCGGATCGAGCGGCGGCTCAGCCTGTTGGCACCGGTGCTCTGCCTGCTCTACGCCTACCTGTTCTCGCTCCTGGCCTTCGACTTGGTGATGTCGCTGGCGCCCTACTGGCTGAGCAACCTGTTCGGGGCCTTCTTCTTCATGGGCGCTCTCCTGACCGGGCTCACCATGCTGGGGTTGATGATGGTTTACTGGCGGCGCCGGCTGCAGATGCGGGACGTGATCGGCCGCCAGCAATTCCACGACCTCGGAAAGTTGGTGTTCGGCCTGTCCGTCTTCTGGGCCTACCTGGTGTTCAGCCAGGTGCTGGTCATCTGGTACGGCAACCTGCGGGAGGAGACGTCGTTCCTCTTCTACCGCCTGTGGGCCGATTGGCGGCCGGTCTCGGTGCTGGTGGGGCTCATGGTGTTCCTGATCCCCTTCTGGGGGCTTATCTGGGTCAAGTCGAAGGTCACGGCCTTCACCTTCTCGCTCTTCCTGCTGATCAGCTTCCTCGGGGTGTGGCTGGAGCGCTACCTCCTGGTGCAGCCGTCGCTCACCGAGCAGCCGCCGGTGTTCGGGCTCCCGGAGTACGGTATCTCGCTGGGCTTCCTGGGGCTGTTCCTGATGGCCTACGGGCTGTTCGCCCGGGCGCTGCCCATGGTGAGCCCCAGGCTCCTTGAGAAGGCCGAGGAGACCGGGCATCACTAGCAGGCGAAGCCGCGCAATCGTAGCACACTGGGGTCCTGCGGGGCCCCGTTTCGTTCCGGCGGATAGCTGGCCGCGATACATTGCAGGTTCCGAGATGATCTTGGTGGAGCGCGCATGACGGAGTATCCCCAACCGGCGCAGGTTTGGCGGGCCGCGTCCGAGCTGGCCGTCGCGGGTGAGACGGCGGCGATGGCCACGGTCTCACGCCATCGCGGCTCCCTGCCTATGGCCCACGACGCCAAGATGGTCGTCGCCGCCGACGGGCGCCGCTGGGGAACGGTGGGCGGCGGCTGCACTGAAGCGGATGTCACCGAACAGGCGCTGCGCACGGCGGAGGGCGGTCTCCCGACCCTGGTGAGTCACACCCTCAACGCCGATCTGGCCGGCGACGTGGGTCTCTCCTGTGGCGGCACCGTGGAGCTGTTTCTCGAGCCGCTGGTCCCCACACACGAGATGGCAGCACTGTACGGCGCGTTGGCGGTCGCCGTGGAGGGGCGACTCCCCGCACTGGTGCTCACCGCGCTGCACTGGCCGGATGGACCGCGCAAGCAGGCGGTGATCGGGGACGAGGTGGTCTCGGCGGGATGGGATGAGCCGGTGTGGCCGGAGGGGGCGACCCGGCCCGCCGCGGCGGTGGTGGATGAGCAGCGCGGGCTGTTCGTGGAGCCCATCGAGCGGGTGCCCCGGGTGCTGATCTTCGGAGCGGGGCACGTCGGGCGGGCCGTTGCGCAGGTGGCAGCCGGGGCAGGATTCCGGGTCGTGGTGACCGACGACCGTGGCGACTTCGCCAACAAGGAATGGGTGCCGTGGGCTCATGAGGTGATCGCCGACGACTTCCGGGCGGTCCTGGACCGGTTCACGCTGGATGAGGATGACTACGTCCTGGCCACCACCCGGGGCCACAGCATGGACGCCTACATCGTGGAGCGGACCGCTGCCTCACCGGCGCGCTACGTGGGGATGCTGGGGAGCATGCGCAAGCGCGCCGTCATCTGGCGGGCGCTGGAAGAGGCCGGCGTCCCCCGGGAGTCGCTGGAGCGCGTACGGGTACCCATTGGTGAGCCCATCGGCGCCGATACCCCGGAGGAGATCGCGGTGGCGGTGGTGGCGGAGCTGATTCGCGTGCGGCGGCGGGGCGAGACCGCGCGGGTCGAGTAGCGGCTGATCGCGGGGCGCAGGCGCCCCCGCGCCGGCGCTACTCCTGGATCCTCTCCAGCAGCGCGCGCAACGAGTCCGCGGGGATGCCGGCCCAGCCGGTGATCACATAGCCCCGGCGGACGACCATCGACTGGGACACGCTCGCCATTGCCCCGGCGGGCGCCGCGGAGTCGGCTTGCTCTAGGTCCCTCCGGTAGGCCACCGCACCGCGGGCCCCCTCCGACGCGCGAACCTGGAGCAGCTCCAGGGACTCTCCCGACGGCAGCCGCTGTAGCACCCGGGCGGCCGGCTCCCCATCCACGGCACCGATCCTGACGGCGACAACCGGGAGATCCGGGACAGTGAGCAGCGGCCCGCCGAGGTGGTCCTCGGCGGCCTGTTTGCCTGCGGTGGTCCATTCCGCTGCCTCCCGGGCTCGGTTGAGCGCCTCGACTGCGTCCTCTGCCGCGTCGACATCGGCGAAGCGCTCTGCCGAGTCGTGCTGCTGCGCCACCCGGGCGTCTGCGGGGACCGCGGCCACCTCCATCTCGGGCGCCGCCGCCTGCGGGATCGCACGGGCCTCCGGCGGCGCCGCCGCCGCCTCATCGGCTTCGGCGAGCCGCGTGGCGTCCTCCGTGATCGCCCTCTCGGCCCGGCCCGGGGGCTGGGGCTCCGACTTGGCCACCGCCGGGGCGTCGCGACGCTCACCTCCGGCCTCGCCGGTGGCTGCACCCCGGGCCTCCTGCTCGGCGGGGGCAGCCGCGATCGTGGGTTCCGGCTCTGGCCGCTCAGGGGCTTGGGCGAGGTCCACCGGAGCCGTCTCGGGTCCGACGGCCGGTACAGTCTGGGACTCACGGAACCCCACTGTCTCCCGGGCGATCCAGCCCACGCCCACGGCCAGCACCACGACCGCTGCCCATCCCAGAGCGGTCAGCCGGTTGAGTTGCAGTACCCGGCGTCCCCGGCTCCGGGTGCGGGAGCGGGCCACGACGTCCTCGAACGGGGGAGGCGACACGGCTGCGGGGCCCGAGGCGCCCAGGATCGACGCCGCCCGGTCCCTGAGCTGCCGGGCATCTGCGAGATGGCTGCGGCACTCTGCGCACTCGGCCAGATGCCGCTCGATGCCCTCGCGGTCCGCCGGCCGGCCGTCGGGGCCGATCAGCGCCTCCGCCTCGCCGTCCAGGTAGGCGTGCAGCACGCCTTCATCGATGTGCGACATCTCTTCCCTCCAACTCGTCATACGCCTCTGCCAGCCTGCGGCGCGCCCGGGCCAGCGTGGTACCGATGGCGCCCTGGGCGAGGCCCGTCTCGGCGGCTATCTCCGCGTAGCTGAGGCCTGCGTCCCACAGCAACAGCACGTCGCGATCGCGCTCGCCCAGTCGATCCAGGGCCCGGCGCACCTGCTGCATCCGCTGCTCCCGCTCGAACTCTTCGGCGGGATCGGGCACCGTTCGAGCCGCCTCCTCCGACTTGATGAGCGTCAGGTGGCGCCGCTGGCGGATCGCCGAGCGCGCTTCGTCCCGGGCGAGATTCGCCGCCACGGTGAAGAGCCACGCCCGCGGGTTCTCCGGCTCATGGTCCAGGGCGCGCACGAATGTATCCTGTGCCAGGTCGTGGGCCCGGTCCGCATCCCACACCTTGCGGTGGAGGAAGCGGACCAGGTCCTCGAAGGTCGTGCGGTACACTGCCGCCCAGTCGACGCTCACGTCGTCCAGTTTACGGCCCGCGGAACTCGCGGACCAGCCTGTCCAGCTCTCCCTGCGACAGCGACTCCCGGCCGCCATCCGCCAGGCGGATGCTGACTTGCTCGCCCGCCACCAGAACCGACCCGAACGCGCCGAAATACGGCTTGACCTCGGGCAGGTGCTGCAACAGGGCGAAGTAGGCGTCCCCGTAGGGAGCGATCTCCACGGTGCGCAGCGAGTCCCGGTGTGCCAGATCGGTCCACACGCCGTGGCGTTCCGCGAACAGCCGACCGGCCACGTGTCGCGTCTGACCGAGGTGTCCGCGACTGAGCAGGTCCTCGTCGGCGTCCGCCAGCTCCATCTCTGTCCTGGCCTCGCGGCGCGCCCGGTCCTGCTTCGCAGCCGCCACGGCGCCCTCGCCCACGGCCGCCGACGGCGCCGCCAGGCTGCGCACATCCCTCGGGACCGGCCCTTGGGCGAACTCCTCGGGTTCCTGGACGAGGTACGAGGTGAACTCGCTCAGGAGTCCGTACCGCAGGGCGGTGCGCCGGATCTCCTCCACCAGCTCCTGGTTCATGCCGTGCAGCCTGAGCTCCTGCGCCAGTGCCCCGATCTTGCGCGATGCCCAGAGCCGGGGGATGAAGTCGTTGGCCAGCTCGTGCTCGGGGAACGTCACCCGGGTGGTGAACCGCTCCGCACGGTTGTTGCGCCGACCGGAGACGGTCAGCTCACCGGAGCGCGTGCGGCTCGTCCGGTACCGCCCGAATACCACCAACTCCTCGCCGGAGAAGAGATCGGGGAGCGTGGCGGGGTGGATCTCCACCAACTCCACCGGCGCCTCACCCACGGCGATGTCGGTGAGCACCGGATGCTGGATCTTGGCGCCCAGTACGCTCAGCGCCTGCTCTACGTCCTCGCCCGGCTCCACATACTGGGTGGCGCCGCGTCCGGCCGCCGAGAGCCGGTCCAGCAGGTAGGTGTTCACGTCGTAGCCCACGCCGAAGGCGAAGACCCGGGCACGGCCGCGCTCTCCTTCGGCCTGGGCCGCGATCCGCTCGGGGTTCCGCTCGCCCACCGACGGCAGCCCGTCGGTCAAGAAGACCACGATGGGCAGCCGCTCCGCGGGGCTCTCCAGCCGGAACGCTTCGCTGAGGGCGCCGGCGACGTTGGTGCCGCCGTCGGCGTGGAGCCCGGCGATCCAGCGCCGAGCATCGGCCAGCTCGTCCCTGGTGGGATCCGTCCACTCGGAGCGGTGCGCCCGAACCCCGTTGCTGAAGGCCAGCAGCCGGAACCGATCCTGGCTTCCGAGAGAGGCCAGCAGCTGGCGCAGCGCCGCCTTGGCCTGCTCGATCTTGGTCCCCGACATTGAGCCGGAGACGTCCAGCACCACCGTCAAGTCCCGAGGCTGGACGGCCCCGTCAGCACGTCCGGGAGACAGGGTCAGCATGAAGTAGCCGTCATCCCCGGCGGGTCGGTGGGTGGCGATGGTGATTCCCACCAACGCACGGGCCATTGGCAGGAACAGGGCGAAGTCTCCGGAGAGCTCCCCCTCCGGCCGCACCTCGAGGCGACCCTCCTCCCGGGTCACCCGCACACGATGCGTGGGCGAGAACGGATCGCCAAACGCCGCGCCGCTGTCTGCCACTAGCGTGAAGGTGAGGGGTGCCGCCTCTGGCCTCGGTCGCTGCTGGACGCCGCCCTCACCGGAGTCGAACCGGCCATGGCGCCCTCCGGCGGCGTAACGGAACTGCAATGCGTCGCCCGCCCGCGCCAGCACCTGGGTGTAGCGCAGGGTGATCTTGCGCGTCTCACCGGGGTTGATGGGAAAGACCCGCGCACGGATGAGACCGTGGCCGGCGAGCTCTATGAGTGCCGGATCCCGCTTGCGCCGCACGATCTCCTCGTAGATCGCCCGGGCCTGGTCGGCATCCATCGTCTCCCCCCGGAGCTCCTGGTCTCCCTGGAACAGCGAGAAGTTGCTGAACACCGCCTCGCCGGGCAGGGGGTAGAGGTAATCGCCCTCGCCCAGCCCCCGCCCGTCGTTGCGGAACCACTCCTCGACCTCGACCAGGGCGACCCGGCCGGTCACCTGGACCGACACTGCGGTCCGCACCTTCACCACGCCGAACGCGACAGGGGCGTCCGGGGGTGGCTCGATCCACCCCTGGGCGTGGAGTGGAGCGGCCAGTAGGCTTGCCGTTATCAGTGCTCTCAGCGTCCTCATGGTTGCCTCACGGTTCGTTCTGACCCGGATGACGATCGAGGGGGGCGGGTTTGCACACGGTCCTGGCCGCCGGGCCAGCCGGCGGGCGCCGTGGGGCCTGCGGCGGTTCCGATTCGCCCGGGAGGCGCTAACATTCCTCCCCTTGGGGTTCGGGGTGCCCCGCGACGCAGTTGCCGTGGCGCACCGGGGCAGCCGATACCGCGTCGGCGATGCGAGACACCAGGAGCGGAACACCAGAGCGGGATCGGAGTTGCAACAAGGCGATGCGAATGCGATACCGGTTGCTTGAAGTCGCGCTCCTGACCGTCGCAGCCACGGCGGTGTTGCCTGCGAGCGTGGCGGGACAGCAGGGCGGCGCCGCCGCTGCGGCCGACACCGGCTGGACCGTGCGTGCGAGCGCCGCGGCTGATCTCTGGTACCACGGGCTTGCTGTGGTGGGATTCGGTGCGGGCGGGCCGTTCCCGCTGTACAACCGCGACTATGCCGAGCGGGTGCGGGCGGCTAAGCAGGAGGCCGGGGTCTATCCCACTGCGCTGGACAGCGTTGCCGCTGGGCTGCGCCTCGAGTTCGAGGAGCAGCGGGTCTTCCAGGTGTTCCACTTCATCCCACTCTACTTTCCCCAGGCTAGTCCCGAGGATATGCTCCGCGCCCTCGACGCGGTGGCCCGGCGGGAGCTGAGCGAGGCGCAGTTCTTCGATGCCAGGACACGGTTCGGCATCCGCCAGGCCGCGGCTGTCTTCCGTGACGGTGACGACCGGGAGGTTCTCGGTGATTTCGTGCGGGCGCTGGAGCAGGAGTGGGAGGTCTTCCTGCGGGAGTACTGGGAGCGCACCGTCGCTGCCGACTCGGCCCACTACGGCGAGGTCCAGCGGCGCTGGAGCGAGCGGGTGGAGTCCGCAGTGGCGCCGTTCCTCGAAGAGCGCAGTCTCGACGCCGGGACGATGCTCGTCTCCCCGGCATTGGGCCCCGAGGGACGCCTCTACGAGGGAAGCCCGTTTCGGCGCCTCGACAACGTGGTGGCGGTGTGGTCACCGCCCTCTTTCGACGATCCCGATGCCAGCGTCTACGCCGCGCTTCGGGAGTTGTGCTTCAGCACGGCCGCTCAGGCGGCCCAGGCCGGACGGGACACTCAGGATCCAGCAGCTGCCAGCCGCGCCGCGGTGCGCTGCGGAGCGTTGCTGCTGGACGCCTACGCGCCGGAGCAGGTCGAGCGATATGAGGCAGTCTTCCTGGCTGCGGCGGCCGCCACGGCGGAGAGCACCGCAACGCCCGCGTCGTTCGACGAAGCGTATCCCGTCGACAGAGCGGTGCAGGAGGCGCTGCTGCTGAGCATCGAGCCCCCCGAGCCGCCGCCGGAGACTCGCCAGCAGGCGACCCAGGGGCCGACCCGGTGGATCGTCCGCGCCGAGCCCCACGTGGATCTCTGGTTCCACGCGCTGGCCGTGATAGCGGCGGATCAGCCCGGCCCACTGGGCCTGTACAGCGCCGACTACGCCCGCCGGATCCGGGAGGCCAAGCGGGCCAGGGGCATCGAGGCCACCCCCCTGGACTCGGCGGCGACAGAGCTGCGCGAGGACCTGACCGATCGTGAGGATCTCGACGTGTTCCACTTCGCCCCGCTCTACTTCCCCCGGGCCGACCTGCGCGAGATGCTGGAGTCCTTCCGCATGGTGGCCGAGGATCGCGTCCCCCGGGGTCCCCAGGGAGGTGGGCGGCAGCCGGGCCTCATGGGACCGAACCTGGGGCTCGGGATCCTGATCCTGGACCAGGCGCTCCAGCGGGGGAGCGGCCGCCGGCTGCTCGGGCGGCTCGTGGAGCTGGCGCAGCTGGAGTGGGACATCTTCTACCGGGAGTACTGGGAGAGCTTCAACGCCGAGCAGGCCGGTCGCTACCAGGCCATCCAGGCCATGTGGGATACGCTGTTCGTACCCCACGTGGGGCGCTACCTGGAGCGGCGCAAGCTCACGGCGGGAGTCGTCTTCCCGTCGCCGCCCATCGGTCCGGAGGGGCGGATCGTCGAGATCGACCCGTTCCGTGTGGACGACCAGGTGGTCGCGGTGCAAATGCCGCTCGGCACCGACGAGCCGGAGGCGAGTGTGTTCGCCTTCCTGAAGGAGTTGTGCTTCCTGCTGGTGGATGATCGGGTGCTCGGGGGCGGTGACCTGGATGACTTCGAGCTGGATGACCTCAGGCGACGGGCGGCGGTGCGGTGCGGCTCGCTAATCCTGGAGTTCTACGCGCCGACGCTGGCCAGCCGGTACCGCCGCGTGTTCCTCGACGCCGTGGGAGCCGAGGAGAGCTATACTAATGAGGCGTTCGAGCGCGTGTACTTCCTCGCGCCGGACCAGTTCGAGCGGCTGAGGGAGGCGGTGCGGCGCCGCTAACGCCGGTGCGCTTGGTGCTGAACCTTCTTGGGGCTCCTGACGTGCGCTGCATTGACTCCCGGCCAGGGGACATCCCGGCACCACGGCGGGTATACTAGTTGACCATGGCTCGACTGAGACGCAAACCGACCGTCCTCCCGCCCCGGTCCGATCGCCGCTATGGTGCCGGCGTGGGACTGTCGGCTGCCATGCACGGCGCCGCCATCGTTCTGCTGGTCGTGGGTGGCAGCGCCCTGGGGGCCTACGCCGGAGATGGCACCGGTCCGGGGCCCGTTGGCGGCGGCGGGGGCGGCGGGAGTGGCCGGATTCAGTACATCGAGCTTCCGCCGGCACCGGCCTCGGCGCCGACGACACGTGCTCCCGAGCCCGAGCCGGCACAGACCGCTCTGAGCCTCCCCCATCCGGAGTTGGAGACCCTCCCTCCGGAGAGCGCGCAGCTGGAGCTTCCCCGACAGCCCCGCCGGGTTGTGGTCATCGAGGCGGATGGCGCCGGCTCGGGCACCGGTGTGGGACCGGGCACGGGCACGGGGAGCGGTGGGGGCGTGGGCTCGGGGCAGGGAACCGGTGTGGGCCGGCACTCCGGGCCCGGATCAGGTGGCGGGGGCGTTGCACTCGCGCCGGAGCCGCGGGCCGTTCTCTACCCGTTCGAGCAGGCCCCCCCATCGATCAAGGGGCGCCAGTTCACGCTCCATTTCTGGGTAGACCGCCGCGGTCGGGTTACGCAGGTGGAGATCGAGCCGTCCATCGGGGATGCAACGTTCCGCAACGCTCTCCTGGAGCGGCTGCGCCAGTGGGTGTTCTATCCCGCCCGCACCGTTGAGGGGCGCCCGGTACGGGGGGAGCTGCTGGTGAGCTATACGCCGTGAGATCGGTCGTGCGCGGCCGCTACCCCAGCGCGCACTCGTTGCGTCCCACTTCCAGCTCCTCTGCCTCCAGCTCGCTCACCTCCAACAGTCCCACATTGGCCGCCTTGATCTTGCGGTAGGCCTCGGGGAATTCGCCCGTCCGGCTCAGAACCCAGTGCACGAAGGCATCGTGGTCCGTCATTCCCAGGGGCTCGTTGCGCTGCAGCAGGTCGCCCATGCGTGCCCCCACCGAGCGATCCGGGTTGCGCTCTTCCTCGACGGCATAGTGCGCCGGATAGACAGCGAGATCGGCGTCCCACTGGTCCCGCGCCCGCCCCAGGGAGGCCCATAGCTGCTCGGTCCATTCTGCGGTCTTGCCTGCGAGATCGGGCCGTCCGATTGACGCCACGAAGATGAAGTCACCGGTGAAGGCGGCCTCGTCGTCCACCAGGAACGTCACGCTGCCTTCCGTGTGTCCCGGAGTGTGGCTCGCGCGCACGGAGGCGCGCCCCAGGGCAATCTCGCTGCCGTCGGTCAGCTCCCGAATGCTGAGCCGTCCCGGCGTTCCGTCGTAGGGGTAGCTGCTGTCGGCGGGGTGCAGGTAGTAGGGGACCTCCAGGGCCGCCGCCAGAGCGGGACCGCCACTCAGGTAGTCGGCGTGGCAGTGGGTGTCGGCGACCCCCACGACCTTGGCGCTGGCCTCGGCAGCAGCGGCCAGGTAGGCGCTGGGATCCCGCGGCGGGTCGATGATGAAGGCGGCGCCGTCGCTCACCAGGAGATATCCCAGGGCCCCCTTGCCCACACGGTCGAACTGTACCAGGTGATCCAACGACGACGGCGGCGGCAGGTCCCGTTGCATCGCGAGCTGCATCCATCCCGCCATCCCGCCCCGCAGCGAGCTGGCCTGGAATCCCAAATAGTTGAGGTAGAGCGCCGCATGCTTGCTGTCGTTCCCGTGACCGCACACCACTGCCACGGGGAGGCCGGGATCAAGCCCCATGCGATCGGGGGATCCCGCCGTCACCAGCTGTGAGCCCACGATGTTGTGGAATCGGTTCTCGGGCGCGAGGTCGATACGCCCCGCCGCCACCCGCACCGCGGCACGGATGTCTAGGACCTGGACGGCCTGGCCCGCCTCGAGTGCGCGGGCGAGGTCGCCAGGAGAGATCTCGGGGACGGTCTGAGCGAAGCCCATGGCGGTTATCTGCCGCGGCCGGAGGTCAGGTGAGCCGACATCCGGGATGCCCCTCGTCATCCGGACCGAGGTCGGGCCACTCCATACATATGGACGGCTTGGCAAGGCGTCCGTTGGGCAGAGTCCGGTCGTGCAGCCCACAGGTGATGCCGTCGCGCTCCAGGTATCCGCATGCCGAGATCACCTCTGCCTCCACCGTGTCGTCACCCTCCCGGGTCACCTTGCAGAGGTACGGCGACTTCCGGGCCTTCAGCAGGGCCTCCATCCGCGTGGCGGACTCCGGCAGGGCGATCTCCAGGGTGAGATCCCGGCAGCAGGCGGCTCCCTGCTTGTTGTCCCCCGTGCGGCAGGGAGCGTCTATGCAGGGGTTGTGGTTCTGCACGACGGGCAAGGCCCGCCGGGCAGCCCGCTTGACCGGAAGATCGAGCACCCGCTGCCGGCCCCTGTAAACGACGGAGAACGCTCCGTTGCCCCGGCGCAAGGCGGCCCGCTCCTCCGGCGACTGCTGGGTGCTGGAAGGCATGCGGCCGCGGAAGCCGTGAGCCGCGCAGCGCACCGGGGCGCGTCTCCCATCCGGCGCTGCGCCTACCGTCGTGAGGTACTTGCACTGCACATGAACCGTGGCGTCCACCAGGAGCTCGTCGCCCTCGATGTACGGCTTGCCCATGGTGATCCGCTCGGTGTGTGCCAGCAGCCAGGTGGCCGCGGCATCCCGCAGCGTCTGACTGTCGTCGTCCAGATCGGCGATGCGGACGGTTACGGTCAGCTCCCGGCAGTGTCTGCCGAGGCGGGTGCACGGCGGCGGTACTGGCATCGGGCTAGCGGTCTGGCGCGGGCAGGCACTCCATCGGCGCATTGCTGAGGGTCAGGCGGTTGCTGATGGCGCAGTTCACGGTGGTCTTCTCGCCGGGCTCCAGGCCGTGGAGTGTGGTGTACGCGGGGGCCAGACGTTGGATCCGGAAGCGCACGGTCACCGCCCCTCCTTCGAGCAGCATGGATCGCCGCATCTCGGCCCTGTACTGTCCGTTACGGTCCGCCTCCACGCATAGTGTATCGGCGCCGAAGACGCACACCTCGGCGTAGGGAATCGGCGCACGCCACTCGAAGACGTACACGTGCCCCTCGAGAGTCACGAGTGGGGGGCCGACATAGATGGGGCTCCCCGGGACGCATGCCACAGCCCCCCACAAGATCCCTGCCGTCATTACGATGGACCAACGCATGGTCCTTCAATGTCTCCCATTGACCGGAAAATTCAAGGCTCTGGGCTTGCTTTCCCGGTGGGTCCGTGGTTGCATTAGCGCTTACCACTGCGCAACGAGGAGCATGATGTCGAAGGTTTGGAGAATCGCGGCGCTGGGTCTGGCGCTCGCCGTCGCCGTACGGGTCGGCGCGGCGCAGGAGTCCGAGAGCATGGTTCGCCTGGTCCACGACGAGGACGCCAGGGAGTTCGTGGTGCTCATCGGGCCGATCGACCTTCCCGCCGGCGCCATGGTGGCCGACGAGGCGGCCAATCCGAACCGGCAGGAAAGCCAAGGCGATCATGGAGGGCACGGCGGCCACGGCGCGGTCTTCCCGCCGGTCACCGAATTGCGCGTTCCCACGAGCGGCTACCTGTACGGCTTCTCATACGAGGTGCTGGACCGGGACGGCGCCCCGCTGCCCACGGACTTCGTGCACCACTTCAATCTGATCAACCCGGACAACCGCGAGCTCTTCCTCCCGATCTCCCAGCGGATGCTGGCGGTGGGGAAGGAGACGGGCGACCAGTCGATGCCCTGGCTCCTGATGGGTTATCCGGTGGCTGAGGGGATGCGAATGGTGGTCTCGGCAATGCTGCACAACCCCACGGCAGTCGACCAACCGGGTGTCACGGTGCGGGTCGCGCTCAAGTACGTGAGGCCGGGTCGACCCTGGCCGTTGGCCAACGTCTATCCCTTCCAACTAGACGTCGGGTTCCCGGCAGGAGACAAAGCATTCGATCTCCCGCCAGGGGAGTCCACGTTTGCCTACGAGGCCAGCCCTGCCATGGCGGGGCGGATCATGGTCATCGGCGGCCATCTCCACGAGTACGCCACCGGTATCACGTTCGAGGACGTGACGGAGAACGAGGTCATCTGGGAGGGCCGGGCCCTCACCGACGAGGGCGAGAAGGTCGTGGGCGTCACCATCGGCCACCTGTACCGCACGTTGGGCGCCCGCATCAAGCCGGATCACGTCTATCGGGTGAGCGTCATGTACCATAATCCATTTGCCGATACCCTACGCTCGGGCGGAATGGGTCTGGTGGCGGGGGTCTTCATGCCTGGTGAGTCGATGATGTGGCCGCGGGTGGACGTCGCCGACGAGCTGTATCAGCTCGACCGGGCGCACTACCTGCGCGAGGTGCGCGGCCGCTACGAGGAGATCATGGCGATGGAGCCGGGCGCTGCCCCGGCGGAGCCTGCCGGTCACCAACACGACTAGCACTGGGTGATCGTGAGACGTGCTTTAGGCTTTGAGTCGGCTGCCCATGAGGAAGATCAGCACGGCGATGATTAGGCCGGCGAGGGCATCGACCGCGTAGTGCATCTGGCAGTACACCGTCGCAACGGCCATGAACGTGGCAGGCACGATGAAGATGGCTGCCAGCAGCCGCCACTCACGCCAGTTGGCGAACACGGCGGCGAAGGTGGCCGCGACGTGGGAGGAGGGGAAGGCCGTGCCCACCGACGATCCCGCGCCCAGCAGTCCATACACCATCCGCGCGCTCCACACCTCACGCACCGGTCCCGTCGGGTGGTCGAAGGCGAAGTTGGGTCCCGCCACCGGGAACAGGATGAACACCGTGTAGCAGGTCAGGTAGGCTATCATCGTGGCCAGGAGCACCTGCCGTGCGCTCTGCTGCCGCCGCCGGGCGACGAGCAAGATGGGGCCCAGGTATACGATGGGGTAATAGGTCACGTACGCCACGTGCAGTAGGCCGGACCAGAAGACCGAGGGCGAGCGGCGGATCCAGGTGTAGGAGACTTGCTCGCCGAACAACGCCTCATCCCAACCCTGAACGATCGCATCATTGGCGAAGACTGCTTCGAGGCCGAGCCCGAGGTTGAGAAACGCTAGCTCGGTGTAGAGCGCCGGGATCAGGAGCAGGGGATAGAGATCGTGTATCACCTTTCCCGTGCGGTCCTCCGGGCGCAGCCGTGCGAACAGGTAGAGCAGCACCGCCGTGAGCCCATGCGCCAGTACGATCCACAAGGTCGTCCGGTCGGCAATCCCCAGTCGCGCCAGGGCCATCACCGTCACGAACGCGAGGTACGCGGCGATGAGCTTGTCCACCAGGTTAAGATGCTTGAGCCAGGTCATAGAAGCCCGTGTTCGTGATACCAGCGCGCCGTCTCAGCCAATCCCTCGGCATATGGAGTGCTGGCACGCCATCCGGTGTCGCGCTCGAGGGCCGCGGGTGAGCAGCTCCAGGACTCAGCCAGCAACTCGTCTCCCTTGTCCGGTGAGAGCACCGTTGCCCGTCCGGTCAGGCGGGCCGCTGTGCCGCTCACGGTCAGAAAGGCTCGGGTGGCCCAGTGCGGGAGGCGCAATACCCATGGCGCGCCGCCCTCGTCGTCCGGCTTCCCCACGGCGGCGCGGACGGCAGAGTGGATCTGCCGTACCAGGGTCTCCGCCGTCACCACCTCCGCGTACGTCGCGAAGTAGGTCCCGCCGGCAGCACCGGTCGCAGCGACCACTGCCTGCATGGCCTCCACGAGGTCCCGCACGTGGATGGCCGTCAGCTCCTGCCTCCCGTCGCCGAACACCGGTGCGATGCCCCAGCGCGCGAACTTGAACAGCCGCAGTAGCTCCACGTCGCGCGGCCCGTAGACCGCCGGCGGCCGCAGCACGGTCCACGGGAGCGCTCCTTCCCGCACGGCGTTCTCGGCCGCGAGCTTGGCTGCCCCGTAGGCGCTCACGGGTCTCGCCGGATCCGCTTCGGTCAGCGCTCGTCCACGGACCGTGGGCCCGGCGGCTGCCAGACTGCTCACGTACACGAAGCGGTCGAGGCCGGGAGCGGCGCGGGTGGCGCAGTCCAACACCCGCCGGGTGGCGCGATCGTTGACTGCGAAGAACTCCTCAGGGGATCGGGCGGCAGTGATCCCGGCCAGGTGGAAGATGACGTCCGCTCCCTCCATCCCGTCGCGCAGCGCCCGCTCGTTGGAGAGGTCGCCGATGACGGTCTGTGGGGCCAGGGTGGGGAAGAGGCGGGCGCTCTTGGCGGGGTCGCGCACGAGGCACGCGACCTCGGCGCCGCGATCGAGGAGCGCCTCGACGAGATGAGACCCGACGAAGCCGGTGGCTCCCGTGACGAAGGCTCTCACAGGGGGCGGTCGTACAGCCGCAGCGTCTTGTACGCTTCGAAGCCCATGCGCACGAGCGCATTGGCCATTGGGGCGTTGTCCTCCAGAATCCACCCCGCTTCCGCCCAGCGGTACCCCAATCCGTAGGCTTTCTCCCAGATCCAGTGATACATGAGGGCGTCCGCCCCCGTCCGGCGGTATTCCTTGAGGAGGCCCAGCGCCAGAATGCGGATGCGCTTTATCCTGCGGGACGCCCAGAGAACTCGTAGAATCCCGGGGAACACCCGGCCCGATGGGTTGGCCTGCAGCGCCACGTTGAAGTCGGGCACGGCGAGCGCGAACCCAATGGGCTCCCCCTCGCGCTCGGCGTACACCACCAGCCGCGGCACCACCACCGGCTTCAGTTCCTTCGCAAGGTGGTCGATCTCCGCATCCGTCATCGGGACGAAGCCCCAGTTCTTCTCCCACGCCGCGTTGTACATCGGCTTGATGCGGTCCACCTCCTGCTTGAAGCGCTTCATGTCCATCTGCCGCAGCCGGATGCCTTTGCGCTCGCTGATGAGCCGCGCCCCCTTGAGGAGACGCTCGGGGAGATCCGGGCTCACCGTGCGGAACTGGTGCATGTCCATCGCCTTCGCAAATCCGGCGCGCTCCACCAGATCCACGTAGTACGGTGGGTTGTGGGGGTTCATGATCGTGGGCGGCGTGTCGAATCCGTCCACGGTCAGGCCGCACTCGTCGTTCGTAGAGAAGGACGTCGGGCCCCGCATGGTGGTGAGGCCACGCTCCCGCAACCACGATGCGGCCGCCTCGAAGAGGGCATCGGCAGTGGCCTGATCATCCACGCACTCGAAGAAGCCGAAGAAGCCCACCCGATCCTCGTGGAACTCGTTGTGGGCCCGGTTGTGGATGGCGGCGATGCGGCCGACGACCTTTCCGTTGCCCTCCGCCAGGAAGTACTGCGCCTCGGCATGCTGGAAGAACGGGTTCTTCTCACGGGAGAGCAGGGTGCGCACGGTCATACGCAACGGGGGGACCCATATCGGATCCCCCCGGTGCAGTCTGTATGGAAAAGCGATGAAGCGCTCGAGGTCGCGGGCCGATTCCACCGGCCGCACGACCGGTCGCTCGATCAAATGACCCCCATCTCCCGGCCGAGCCGCTGGAAGGTATCGAGCGCGAAGTCGATCTGTTCCGGAGTGTGCGTGGCCATGAGGCTGGCACGGAGCCGGCACTCGTCGGCCGGCACGGCGGGCGGCACCACCGGGTTGGTGAACACGCCGGCGTCGAACAGCTTGCGCCAGAAGGCAAACGTGTTGTGCAGCGTGCCGATGAGCACGGGTACGATGGGCGTCTCCGTGTTGCCGATGTCGAACCCGAGGCTGCGGCACCCCTCCTGGAACCGCTTGGTGTTGACCCACAGTTGGTCGCGCCGCTCCGGCTCCGCGATCATCACCTCCAGCGCCGCCAGTACGCCCGCCGTGTTGGCCGGCGGCAGTGCGGCCGTGAAGATGAGCGGGCGGCTGTGATGCTTCAGGTAGTGGATCACGGTCTCGGAGCCGGCCACGAACCCGCCGATGGACGCCAGGGACTTGGAGAACGTGCCCACGACGAGGTCCACGTCGTCGGCCAGGCCGAAGTGCGGCGCCGTGCCGTCGCCCCGCGGACCGAGCACACCCACAGCGTGGGCGTCGTCGATGGCGAGAGCGGCGCCGTAACGCTGCGCCAGCTTCAGCAGGTTCGGCACGTCGGCGATGTCCCCCTCCATGGAGTAGACACCGTCCACGATGATCATCATCCCACGGCGGCGGTGCTTCTCGAGCAGCCGCTCGAGCTGCTGCAGGTTGCCGTGCCCGAACCGGACGGTCTCGCCGTAGGACATCTTGGCGCCGTCCACGATGGAGGCGTGGTCCAGCTTGTCGATGAGCACGACGTCGCCCCGGCCTACCAGCCCGGAGATCAGCCCGAGGTTCGCCGAGTAGCCGGTTGAGAACACCAGTGCGGTCTCCTTGCCGAAGAACTCGGCCAGGCGGCACTCGAGCACTTCGTGGAGGTCGAGCGTCCCGTTGAGGAACCTGCTGCCGGTGCAGCCGGAGCCGTACTGCTCGAGGGCCCGCTTGGCGGCTTCCAGCACCCGCGGATGGTGCGTGAGGCCCAGGTAGTTGTTGGACCCCATCATCACCTTCTCCTCGCCTTCTATGACGACCACCGTGTCTTCCGCCTTCGAGATGGGCTTGAAGTACGGGTAGAGCCCGGCGGCCTGCACCTCGCGCGCCGTCGTGAAGTTCTTGCACTTCTGGAACAGCGCGACCTGCTGCAACGTCTGCGTGTCCACGGGTCCTCGACTTATGGAAAGGGAAACGCCCTCAGCCCGCCGCCGGCACCCCGGTTTCGGGCACTACGATTGTACCCCCGCCCATGGCGCCGCACAAGGCCCAGGCGTGGGAACCTCATGGTGGGGAAGGGGTTAGGGAGTGGGACCCGGAATCGCCTCCCGCTGCGACCGGGACTAGGGACTGGGACCCGGAATTGCCTCCCGCTGCGACCGGGACGGACGTGAGCGGCCGCACGGCGCCGCCAGGCGGCATTGGGCTACAGTGCCTACCTGTAACTGGAGGGACCTTGCTAGATTCCCGGCGCACTGGAGCGACGACAGGCAGCAGAATGACCACCCTTCGGACCACAGCATGGACCGCCGCGGCGCTGAGCACCCTCGTGCTCGTTCCCGGGACGATGTCCGCCCAGACGGACGTCGAGATGCTGGGACGTGCCCTGGGCGGTGCGAGGCCGCCGGCCGGCTACTACGAGGTGCTGGCGCGGCATCCCAACGCGTTCCGCTTCTCGGCTAACAACGGTTGGAGGCTACGGGCCCGGAGGGTCACGGAGCGGCGCCGCGCGCTCCGGGCGCAATGGACCCTGGATGTCCAGCGAGGACAGCTGGCGGCAGTGAGCGCTGCCGCTCAGGCGGTGGTCGCCGGCGACGTCTACCTGCCAGCGTTCCTCATCCTCTACGCCGACACCGACTCCGCCAGCCTGGTCGGCACCATGCCCCGTGCCACGATGCAGTCGCGGCTGTACGGCACCGCGCCAGCGCCGCCCTACACGGTGCACACGTATTACCTGGAGGTCTCCGGCGATTCCCTGCGGGTGAACGGCACCGTGTTCGAGTGGACCCGGGTGCTCGAGAACGGGACGTACTACGAGGGCAGCAGCAATGGGCTCGGGTTCGACGGGAATGTCGCGCAGCTCATTGAAGAGATGGTCGCCGCCCACGACGACACAGTGGACTACGGCCAGTTCGACAACGACGGCCCCGACGGCGTGCCCAACTCGGGGGACGACGACGGCTACGTGGACGCCGTGGTGCTGCTGCATCCGGAGGTGGACGGGGCGTGCCTGGTGGTGTACCCGCCCTCCGCGAGCAACATCTGGGCCCACCGGTGGGTGTACAGCGGCTGGACCGGGAGCCCGCTGGTGACTGGGGATGATGCGTGGGGTGGAGGGAAGATCAGGGTGGACGACTACATCATCCAGGGCGGGCAGGGCGGCGACGGCGGGTGCACCCCCGACGAGCCGCAGGCCCCCGGGGTGATCACCCACGAGACGGGCCACCTGCTGGACCTGCCGGACCTCTACAACACCGGCGGCGGACCCAGCGAAGCCATCGGCCACTGGGGTCTCATGGGGTCGGGGGGCTGGAACAAGGCGAACCGGCCGGCCCACCTGATGGCCTGGTCCCGGGCGCAGCTGGGTTGGGTGACCGAGGTCTTGATCGACCGCGACACCACGCTCCAGATCGAACCCGTTGAGAACTCGGATACGGCGTTCGCCATCCCCATCCCCGGATCCAATGAGTACTTCCTGTTGGAGAACCGCCAGCGCATCGGGTCCGACTCGATGCTGCACCAGCGGGGGCTCCTCGTGTGGCACATCGACTCGGCGCTCGCCCGCAGCCGGTCGAACAGCAACACGGTGAACGCATTCCCGCCCGAGGCGGTGCGCCTGGTCCAGGCGGATGGGATGGGTCATCTCCAGGCGGGTTCGAACCGCGGCGACACCGGAGATCCATTCCCCGGAGTGACGGGGAAGACGCTGTTCCGCTGGGACACCAACCCGGCGAGTCGGCGGAACAACGGCGCTCTTACGGAGGTCAGCATCGACTCCATCGAGCAGCTCGACGCCACGGCCCCCTGGGGGGCGGTGCGCGTCGTCATCAGCAACACGGCACCGGCCCTGGTCATGACCCCAGCCGCCCCCCCCGCCGGTCTGATGGGCACAGCGTACCAGTATGCGTTCGAGGCCAGTGGCGGCATCGGCATATATGACTGGCTGCTGGTGGGCGGCGCACTCCCTGGGGGAATGGTGCTGGGCAGTGACGGCATGCTCACGGGCATCCCCGCCGAGACCGGCACCTTTGTGGTCGCGGTGCAGGTGACCTCGGCATCGCAGGCCCAGCAGCAGGCGGTGCAGCTGGAGATCGCGGCGCCGGTCCTGGCGGCCGCCGCCGTGGTGAACGAGGTGCTCGGGGTAAGCCAGACGCTCACCGCAGACGAGCGGCGCTACCTCGACTTGCTGGGCAATCGCAACGCGGGCTACGACGTGGGCGACTTCCTGGCCTGGGTGGAGAGTGGTGACGCACCGCTAACCGCGCGCGCGCTCGCCGAGGGGCTGGCGACGCTACGGGGGAGGGAGTGATGCGAGTTCTGCGCGGCGCACTCATCGGCGTTGCCGCGGTCCTGGCAGCTGGGTGCGACTCCGGTCCCAAGGCGGGAGAGGTGGTCATGGAGCTGTCTAGCCCCGTGGCAGACCTGGGCGCGATCTCCTTCACCGTGACGGCGGTGGAGCCCAACACCCTCGACACCCTCACGGCGGCGTGTGGCGGGTGCCGCAGCTTCACGACGCGGTTGAGCGAGCGGGAGATGCGCGGGGTGGTGACCGGTGACTTCGGTCCCGGGCCCGTTGTGCGTGTCTCTGTATCGGACGTGGGGGCGCGGAGCGCGTATGCCGGCCAGCTGCTGGAGGCCTCGGCCCCGGACTACGCGCTGGTCTCGGTCGACTCAATGCAGTTGGTGATTCGGTAGCTGGTGGTCACCTCTGCCGTTCCCCTCAGTGGTCGCGGGATCTCAGATCTGACCCAGGGTCATGTGTGCTGGCTCACCGCGCGCAGCGGCAGGCTCGGGCCACTCTGTGTGTTGCCCGAGCCCCCGGCGGGGCATACGTTGGCAAGAACCCCCACCCCCACGGTGCCTTGATGAAGCGACGTCTCACGCATATCACCGGCGGACTACTGGCAGCAGCCGCCCTCGTCTGGGCTTGCAGCGACGGCGGCACGGCGCCAACGCCCGTCCCCACCACGATCGAGCTGAACGAGACCTCCATCTCGTTCGTCGCCGTAGGGGCCACCGACCAGCTCACGGCGACGGTCAGGGACCAGAACGGCAACATCATGTCGAGCCAGACGGTTGGCTGGTCGTCGAACGCCACATCAGTGGCGACCGTGAGCGATTTGGGATTGGTCACCTCCGCGGGCAACGGCAACGCCACTATCACGGCCTCTGCCGGTAGCGCCAGCGCAACGGTGTCGGTGACCGTCGCGCAGGTGCCGGCGCAGGTGCAGAAGGTCTCCGGCGACGCCCAGACGGGGATCGTGGTCCAGACCCTCAACGACCCGCTGGTGGTGCAGGTGAACGACAGCGAGGGTACCCCCATTCAGGGCGTGACGGTGAGCTTCGCCGTCTCCATGAACGGCGGCTCGGTGAATCCCACCAGTGGTGCCACAGGCGCCACGGGGCAGACACAGACCGACTGGACGTTGGGGTCGACGACCGGCGGTCACTCCGTCACGGCGACACCGGGGTCCGGGTCGGGGAGCGCCAGCTTCACCGCCACTGCGTTCCAGCCGGGCACGCCGGCGAGCGCGGAGAAGCTCGAAGGTGACGGGCAGGCGGGCCTGGTGGGCTTCGCGGTGAACATTCAACCGGCCATGCTGGTGAAGGACGGTGCCGGCAGTCCGCTGCCCGGCATCAACGTCACGTTCTCGGTGAGCGGTGGCGGTGGCACGGTGGCCGGCGGCGCGTCCAGCATGGTGGCGACCGACGCCAGCGGCATAGCGCGAGCGGTGGATTGGGAGCTGGGGGCAAGCCCCGCCACCAATACGCTCGACGCCGACGTAGCGGGGACCGGCATCACCGGAGATCCGGCGACGTTCACCGCATCGGGGGTGAACAGCTCGTACGACATCGAGATCGTGTTCCTGGGCACCAACTGGACCTCCCCGACCATGGCCCCGTTCACAAGCGCCGAGGGCACCTGGGAGACGTTGATCATCGGGGAGCTGCCCGACGTCAACTTCTCGTCGAGTCCGGTTGCGGCAGGTGCCTGTGGCGTGCCGCACCCTGAGATCAACGACGTGGTGGACGATCTGCGGCTGTATGCCGTGCTCGACTCCATCGATGGGCCGTTTGGCGTCCTCGGAGCGGCAGGTCCGTGCCTGGTTCGGACCACCGGCCAGCTAACTGTGGTCGGCATCATGCGGTTCGACAGCGCCGACGTGGGGCTGTCGGTGTTCCCCCAGGTGGTCCTCCACGAGATGGCCCACGCGATCGGTGTGGGAGCGCTGTGGGACAACCTGGGATTCCTGGTGAATCCCTCCCTCCCCAGCAGCCCCGGGGTGGACACGTACTTCAGCGGTCCCAGGGCCAACGCGGAGTTTGACGCGCTAGGCGGCGATGACTACGTGGCCGGGGACAGCGTGCCCGTGGAGAACACTGCCGCCCTCGGGCAAGCCGACGGCCATTGGCGTGAGACGGTTCTGGGGCTCGAGCTGATGACCCCGTTCGTGACGTCGGGCATGACCAACCCGTTGAGCCGTATCACCACGGCCTCGCTGTGGGATCTGGGTTACCAGGTTAACCTCGCGGGCTCCCAGGCGTACACCGTCCCGCCAGCACCGCCCGCGATGGCGGGGTTCCAGAGGATCGACCTGGGTGACGACCTCTGGCGCGGTCCCCTGTACGGCGTTGACCCGACCGGTCGCGTCGTGCGGCAGATCAGGTAGGAGTGTTTGCGATGCGACGCCTCAAGGAAGTCGTTGGACTCTTCGCTGTTGCCGCGTTGGCAGGCGGCTGCTCGGCGCAGACTGGGAACGGGCAGGCAAGCCAGCAGGCGAGCCGGCCCGAGTGTGTCCAGCTGGAGGAGACACTGCCACCCACAGCCACCATGGAGGGGCAGGCAGGGGAGTACGCACTGACCTTAGTGGCGACCGGTGGGGACAGTGCTGGCCGCGCCGTCAGCGGCGGGATGTGGCTGCACCGGCAAGAGGAAGCGCTGCGGCAGTACACCGTCCCCGGTGCGGACCCCGATCCCGGCCTGACGGTGCCTCTCTACGGAACCGCTGATATCGATCTCGACGCCGTGGGGGCAGTGCATGCGGGCGAGCTCGGCTCCCTCGACCCGACGCAGCCCGGCGCCATGGTGTTGGAGCGGCGGGGGGAGGCCGAGGGCCGCACCTTCGCGGAGATCCTGGTGCGGTTGGGGGCGGCGGGCAACCGCCGCGACGTGCTAGCGTTCGACGGTGCGTACATGGTGTTGTGGCTCCGCAGCGAGTCCCCCGAGGGGTTCGCCGGCGACTGGCGCAGCGGCGTCTCCGGCCGGGAGTCGCGGGGCTACTTCTGCGCGGTTCGCGTGGGGGACGGGGCGCCGTAGACGCTCGCCCCCGGGCCCAACGGTCGCTGGATGCCGGCGGTGGGCCCGGCTCACATCGGACATCACAATCGCACGGCTCCGCCCGGCTATGCCGGACGGAGCCGTCGCCTTTCCCGGTACGCCGCGGTATCGTTGCAAAGCTGATCCCCACACAACAGGAGACGACCTCATGATCCGGCTCGCTGCGGCTGTGTTGCTCGCGTCCGTCGCAGTCCCGTCCATGGCCCGGGCCCAGGAGTTCGCGCCGCTGCTCGACCAAGAGCGGCGGGACCTGCTGCACGAGGCACTGAGCGGCGAGATCGCCAAGGATCACGTCATTCAGATCACCCGCCATCACCGCATCCAGGGCTCCCGGGGCTACCGTGGGGCGGCGCAGTACGTGCTGCAGCAGTTGCACGCCTACGGATTCACGGAGGGCGAGGCCTACATCGAGTCGTTCCCGTCCGACGGCAGACTCCACTACCAGACCTGGCAGTCCCCCTCCGGTTGGGACATCTCGTTGGCCGAGCTCCGCATGGTGGAGCCCTACGAGGAGCGCATCGTGGGGTACCCCGAGATCGCGATGAGTCTCATCACGTACTCGAATCCGGGAGATGTGACAGCCGAGCTGGTGTGGGTCGGGAGAGGCACGCAGGACGCCGACTACGAGGGGAAGGACGTCCGGGGGAAGTTCGTCCTCGCCACCGGGTACGGCGGCTCGGTGCACCGGGTCGCGGTGCTCCAGCACGGCGCCGCCGCGGTGGTCTGCTACCTCGACGACAACCGGG
Source organism: Gemmatimonadota bacterium (assembly GCA_039591655.1). Taxonomy (GTDB): domain Bacteria; phylum Gemmatimonadota; class Gemmatimonadetes; order Gemmatimonadales; family GWC2-71-9; genus WVYX01. The sequence goes on along the minus strand of JBDHDE010000018.1, from coordinate 1,273 downwards.
CCAAGCTGTTCCCCGACATGCTGCAATACACCGGGATGTGGCCCCGCAGTGAAGAGCTGGACGGTGTGACGTTCGGGTTCAACATCACCAAGCGGCAGGGGGAGCGCCTCCGTGCCATGCTGGAGCGCGGCGAGCGGGTCGTGCTGCATGGGCGCGCTGAGGGGATCGGGCTGGAGCCCTACTTCATGGACATCGTGGTGGCGCGCATCCCCGGCTCCGAGCTGCCCGACGAGGAGATCATCTTCAGCGCGCACCTCGACCACCCCAAGGAGTCGGCAAACGACAATGCCAGCGGCTCCGCAGCCATCCTGGACATGGCCCGCGCCCTCAAGGCGCTGATCGATGAGGGGAGGCTGCCGCGACCCAAGCGCTCGCTCCGCTTCCTGTGGGTGCCGGAGTGGTACGGCACGATGGCGTACATCGACGCTCACCCGGAGATGGTCGGGCCCGAGTTGGGGGGGACTGTGCTCGCCAACATCAACATGGACATGGTGGGCGAGCACCCCGAGCTGCTGCACTCACGCATGATCATGACCCGGACACCGGCCTCGATGCCCTCGGCGCTCAACGACGTCGTGGAGAACATGGCGCAGATGGTGGACCGCATGAGCGTGCGCAGCCCGCGGGGGAGCTTGTCGCGGTTCAACTTTGCGGTGACCCCGTACGGCGGTGGCAGCGACCACATGATGTTCATCGACCGGAAGATCCCGGGCATGATGTTCGGCCACAGTCCCGACTACACCCATCACACGTCGGAGGACACGCCCGACAAGGTGGACCCGGTCGAGCTGGAGCGCAGCGAGATCATCGGGGCGGCGACGGCGTTGTACTTGTCGGATCTCAGCGAGGCGGAGGCGCTCGATCTGACGTACCTCGTGGGCGCGAGGTCCCTGGGCCAGGTGGCGGATGCGGCCCGGCAGATGCAGAGGATGCTGTCGGGAGTGTCCCGGGAGAGCTTCGGGGAGGAGTGGTTCGAGGCGAAGAACGTGATGGCCCACGTCGTCGAATGGGAACGCCGGGCCCTGGGGTCGGTGCTCCAGTTCCACGACGCCCCGCGGGTGCGTTACACGGTGGACAGATGGCAGGTTCAGCTCGGCTTCTTCAGCACCGCCAACAAGGCTCTCCTGTTCGCACGGGCGGATTCCGTGCTGGGGGGCGCACTCGATGCAGCAGGCGAGCGCCCGGCACCGCCGGACGACCGTGTGACCGAGCGGCTCACCCGTGGACCCCTCGACTTCGGGCTTCCCGCCAGCGAGCTACCGGCAGAGGCGGC
>JBDHDE010000017.1:0-46813 GCA_039591655.1 Gemmatimonadota bacterium | reverse complement strand
TCCGCTGGGGGCCGCTGGCCCGGGAGGGCCGGGTCCACCTGCAGGACAAGCCGGTGGGCTACCTCGGCAGCGTGCTGGTGGGAATTGCCTTCGGCGCCGGCTGGACGCCGTGCATCGGCCCCATTCTGGGATCGATCCTCATGTACACCGGCGTCCAATCCACGCTGGGGGAGGGGCTGCTGCTGCTGCTGGCGTACTCGCTGGGGCTCGCCGTGCCGTTCCTGGTGGCGGCGGTCGCCGTCGAGAAGTTCATCGACTGGTTCAAGAAGTTCCGCATGTACATCCCGCTCACCACAAAGATCGCCGGCGGCATCCTGGTGTTCGTCGGCGTCCTCCTCGTCACGGGCTACTTCACCCTGCTGGCCGGCTGGCTGCAGGGCTTCACGCCGGAGGTCCTCAGGGAGCGGTTGTAGGCCCTACGCGGCGCCCTCCATAGCGGCAGTGTACTTGCCGAACCGCGCGGCGCCGTTGAGCTTGGCGCGGTGGTAGTACGCCTGCTGGGCCGCCGGGACGTTCTCCTTCTTGCCAACCCACGCCTTGAGCGCCGGTGCCTGCAACGCACGTCCGTAGCTGAAGCTCACCTCCCAGGGGTGCTTGCCCATCCGGTTCATGGCGTTCAGGTGGGCCGTTGCCTTCTCGTCGGTCTGGCCGCCCGAGAGGAACACGATGCCGGGCACGTCAGCCGGAACACAACGCTTGAGCGTTCGGATCGTCGCTTGCGCGACCTGCTGCACCCCCGCCTGGGTGGGGCAGTCCTTACCCGAGAGCACCATGTTGGGCTTGAGTAGCGTGCCCTCGAGCACCACCCGGTGCGCGTGCAGGTGGAAGTACACGCTCTCCAGCGCGGTGGCCGTGACGTGCTCCATGACGTCGATGGTGTGGTCGCCGTCCATGAGCACTTCGGGCTCCACTATGGGCACGAGTCCCGCCTCCTGGGACAGCGCGGCGTAGCGCGCCAGGGCGTGGGCGTTGGCGTCGATGCAGAACCGGGTGGGAATTCCGTCACCGATGGTGATCACGGCGCGCCATTTGGTGAACCGGGCGCCGAGGTCGTAGTACTCGTTCAACCGGTCCCGCAGCCCGTCGAGCCCCTCGGTGATCTTCTCGCCGGGGAATCCCGCCAGCGCCTTGGCACCGGTGTCCACCTTGATCCCCGGAATGCTCCCTGCCTTCCGCAGCACCTCGACGAACCGCGTGCCGTCCTTGGCGCTCTGCCGTATGGTTTCGTCGAACAGGATCACCCCGCCGATGAACTCGCCGGTGCCCTTCGTGGTGAACAGCAGCTCGCGGTAGGAGCGCCGGTTCTCCTCGGTGGACTCCACCTTGATGGACTTGAACCGCTTCGCAATTGTCGAGGAACTCTCGTCGGCGGCCAGGATGCCCCGGCCCGGGGAGACGATCTCCTGCGCCGTGGATGCCAGTGCTTCGATGTTCATGGGATATCGACCTCTCTCACCGCTGCTGCCCTGAATGCCATACAGCTCGTTGACCCTCGCGGGGCGGCGTCGTGTAACCCTCACCGAATGAACGACATACGACGCCGGGTAGAGAAGTTACCGGGGCTGCACGGCTCGCGCCAGGCGGCACCTCGCCGCACCGGCTGCGTGAGCAACGAGCCTCACAGGGGCGTGCACTGCCGGTGCAGCGCACCCGGGTTGGCCCGCCCCGGTCAGTAGCCCGCCGAACCTCCTCCCGAGCGCGGGTCGGCCACCGCGATCCAGCTCTCGGCGGACCGGATGATCCCTGCCACCTCCCCGCTGTAGCCGTCGCGCTCGGCGAGGGCGTGGCCCATCGCCTCGAGGCGCGCCGCCACCGCCGGTGCGAGCCCTCCCCGCTCGTAGCGGATCGTGTCGGGGAGCGCCTGGTGGTGGATCCGCGGCGCGCCTATGGCTTCGGCGAGGCTCATGCCGTGGTCGATGACGTTGGAGATGACCTGGGTAACCGTGGTGATGATCGTGGGGCCGCCCGGCGTGCCCACCACCATCATGAGCTCGCCGTCGGGGGCCAGCACGATGGATGGCGTCATCGACGAGAGCATGCGCTTGCCGGGCACGATAGCGTTGGCCTCCCCCTGGATGAGCCCGTACATGTTCGGCCGCCCCGGCGCGCTCGTAAAGTCGTCCATCTCGTCGTTGAGCAGGAATCCCGCGCCGGACACGGTGACCTTGCTGCCGTAGCCGAAGTTGAGGGTCGTCGTCACGCTGACTGCGTTCCCCGCGGCGTCTACCACGGAGTAGTGCGTTGTGTGGTTCCCATCGCCCGCGCCGGGGCGCAGCTCGGGCGTGGCGCTGGCACGGGTCGCGTCGATGGAGCGGCGCCGCTCGGCGGCGTAGGACTTGGAGAGCAGCTGCTCGAGGGGCATCTCGACGAAGGCCGGGTCGCCCAGATAGTGGTTGCGATCCACGAAGGCGCGCCGCATGGCCTCGGCCAGCAGGTGAACCTGCTCGGCACTGCCGAACTCCGGCAGCGTATCGTACCCCTCCAGGATGTTCAGTATCTCGCCCATCGTGACCCCACCCGAGCTCACCGGAGCCATCGAGTAGACCGTATGGCCGCGGTAGCGGATCTCGACGGGGTCGCGCCAGACGGCCTCGTAGGCTGCCAGGTCCCGCCTCGAGATCAGCCCGCCGCCCTGCTCCATCTCAGCGACGATCAGATCGGCGATGTACCCCTCGTAGAACACCCGGGGACCGCTGTCGGAGATGGCCTGGAGCGTGCGGGCGAGGTCCGGCTGGACGAAGAGGTAGCCCTCGGGGGGCGCTTCCCCGCCGGGCAGCAGGAACGTCTCGCGCGAGCCCTGGAAGCGCCGCAGGTGCTCCGCGGCGCGGCTGAGGCCCCGGGCGCGGGGCTCGTCCAGCACGTGACCGTCCCGCGCCAGCCGGATGGCCGGCGCCAGCACCTCGGCCAGCGGGAGCGTCCCGAAGCGGTGCTGTGCCTCGGTGAGCCCTGCCACGCTTCCGGGCACGCCGGCGGCCAGATGGCCGATCACGCCCTTGTCGGTGAGGTTGCCGGCGGAGTCGAGGTACATGTCGCGGGTGGCGCGGCCCGGGGCGGCCTCGCGGTAGTCCAGGGTCTGCACCGAGCCGTCGGCAAAGCGGATCACCATGAACCCCCCGCCCCCGATGTTGCCGGCCGACGGGTGCACCACCGCGAGCGCGAAGCCCACCGCCACCGCCGCGTCAACGGCGTTGCCGCCGCGGTGCAGGACCTGCGCTCCCACCTCGCTGGCAATGGGATGCATCGATGAGACCACCGCCCGGGAGGCGGGGACCGCATGCGCCTCCGCGATCACCGGCCAGTCGGTGGGGATGTGGGGCGAGGGGAGCGCCACTGCCGGGGCAGGGCTGTGCCGGCCGCAGGCAGGGACGACGACGGCCGCCAGCACCGCCCAGCACACCGCCCGTCCCCAGAAGCTCTGTCGTCGCATGCGTGCCTCGTTGACCGGGGCGCGAGCCCCGTGGAGATTGAATCCAAATGTAGCACTTCACCCGGGAGCACGATGCCGACGCCCGACTTCCTGGATCCGCGCCTGACCGAGCGGCGCAATCCCCGCACCGAGCGCATCGACGTGGCCTCCGTTCTGGAGATCGTCGATCTGTTGAACGCCGAGGATCGCACGGTGCCGGAGGTGGTGCACCGGGCGCGGGAGGAGATCGCCCACGTCATCGAGCTGGTGGTGGACGCCTTCCGGGCGGGCGGCCGCCTGGTGTACGTCGGCGCGGGAACCAGCGGTCGGCTAGGCGTGTTGGACGCCACCGAGTGCCCGCCCACGTTCGGCACGCCGCCCGAGATGGTCGTTGGCGTCATCGCCGGCGGGCGCCCGGCCCTGGACCGCAGTCAGGAGGGTGCCGAGGACGACGGCCCCGCCGGTGCCCGGGCGATGGACCAGCACGGCGTGTCGGCGCGGGACGTGGTGATGGGGATCGCCGCCAGCGGTACGACTCCGTTCGTCCAGGCCGCACTCCGCCGGGGCCGGGAGCTCGAGGCGCGCACCGTGTTCCTCACCTGCTCGGATCCGCCGCAGGAGCTGGCGACGACGTGCGACGTCGCCATCGTGCTGCGCGCGGGCCCCGAGGTGCTCACCGGCTCGACGCGGCTCAAGGCGGGCACGGCGACCAAGCTGGCCCTCAACACGATCACGACCGGCGCCATGATCAGGAGCGGTAGGGCGTACGGCAACCTGATGGTGGACCTCATGGCGCTGAGCGAGAAGCTGCGCGACCGCGGCGAGCGGATCGTGATGGAAGCGTGTGCGGTGGGCCGGGAAGAGGCCCGGGGGGCCATCGAGGGGGCGGGCGGCGATGTGAAGCTTGCCATCGTAATGGTGCGCCGCGAAGTCGGAGCCGACCGGGCCCGAGAGCTCCTGGCCGAGGCCGAGGGATGGGTGCGCCGCGCCGCGGGGGACCCACCCCCGGTGATCACATGAGTGCGCTGGTCCTGGGGCTGATGTCGGGTACGTCGCTCGACGGCGTCGACGCGGCGCTCGTCGAGATCCAGGACCCCGGGTCGCTGCGCCTCGTGGCGTTCCACACGCGACCGTACACGGCCGAGCAGCGCAGCGCGATTCTCGAGGCCGTCTCGCAGGGCACGGCGCGCCACCTCGCTCTGCTCCACAGAGATCTGGGGGACTGGATCGCCGATGCCGCGCTCGATGCGCTCGAGGCGGCGGGGAGCTCAGTCCGGGACATCGCCCTGGCGGCCTCCCACGGACAGACGGTGTGGCACGAGCCGGGTCGCGCGACGTTGCAGCTGGGCTGTCCCGCCACCATCGCGGAGCGCCTCGGCGTCCGCGTGGTGAGCGATTTTCGCAGTCGCGACGTGGCGGCCGGAGGGCAGGGGGCTCCCCTGGTTCCCCTGGCCGACGCCGTGCTCTTCGGCCATGGGGAGCGCGGTCGGGCGCTGCTGAACCTGGGAGGTATGGCCAACGTCACATGGGTGCCGCGCCGGGGCGTCACCGACGGCGTCGTGGCGTTCGACACCGGCCCCGGTATGGCGGTGATCGACGCGGGGGTGCGGCTGCTCGATCCCCATGCCGCGTTCGATGAGGGTGGGCGCCGCGCGGCCCGGGGAACGGCCGACGAGGGTGTGCTCGCTGAGCTTCTGGCGCACCCCTACTTCGCGGCTCCGCCGCCCAAGAGCACGGGGCGGGAGGCGTTCGGCGACGCGTATGCGGCGGCACTGTTGCGCCGGGTGCGGGAGCGCCGCGGGAGCGCCACCGGCGAGGACGCCATCGCCACGGCGCTGGAGCTCACCGTACGCTCGGTGGCCCTCGGTCTCACACGGTGGCTCCCCGCGGCAGGGGAGCGGGACGTGCTCGTCTCCGGCGGTGGGGCGCGCAACCCGACGCTGATGACCCGTCTCGCCGAGCTGCTCGACGGCTGGACGGTGCGGCGGTTCGACGACGAATTCTTCGACGGCGACGCCAAAGAGGCTGCGGTGTTCGCCTACCTCGGGTGGCGCAGCCTGGAGGGGTTGGAGGGGAACGTGCCGAGCGCCACCGGGGCCCGGGCCCCCCGGGTGCTGGGGACGGTGACCTTGGGCTGACTGCGCTAGTCGATCGTCTCCAGCAACCCAACCGCGTAGCGCGACGGCACGCCGAAAACGATCCTGCCGCCCGAGCCTTCCTGCCCGCCGTAGAGGACTCCCACCACCTCGCCGTTGCGGTCGAAGATCGGGCTGCCACTGGCACCCTCGGCGCCGTAGGCGTCCACCTGGAGCAGGTCGTCCAGGATCTTGCTCACCGACCCGGCCCAGAAGCTGGTCCGGGCGAACTCCCCCGACATGGGCAGCTCGGTCCCCAGCGGAAAGCCAATGAGGGCGATGGGGTCGCCCTGGCGGACGGTATCAGAGCGGGCGTTGAGCTGCACCGTCGGCACGCCGCCAGTGATGTCCACCTTGATGGCCGCGATGTCGGCCTCGGGAGAGAGGCCCACGATCTGCGCCCGCCAGTTCTGCCTGGAGTCCGCGAAGCGCACCGCAATGCGGTCTGGCCGGCGGGAGCCGTCCTGGCCGGTCACGACGTGCCGGTTGGTGAGCAGCACGCCGTCGGAGCGCACCGCGAAGGCCGTGGCCGTGACGACCTCTCCCGGCGCGAACTCCACCCAGATCATGGCCACGGCCCTTTGGTTGCGCTCCACTATGCCGCCGTAGTCGACGAACGCCGCCGTCTGCTGGTACTGCAGTGCCTGCGACGCGTCCGCCAGTTGCTGCTTGAGGGCCTCGACCTCTTCGTCGCTGCCCCCTTGCTGGGCGGAAGCGAGGAGCTCGCGGAGCCGTCCGACCTCGGTCTGCGAGTGGCGCAGCGCTCCGGCCAGCCCCTCGACCTTTCCCTGCAACGCATGCATCGCGTCGTCGGCGGCGCCGAGGAGGCTGTCCGTGCGCGCCTGGATCCCCGCCATCTCCGCCGCCCGTCGCCGCTCCTGCTGGTGGCTCGCGAACATGAAGACGGCAGCGACCACGACGATCGAGGCCAGCAGGCCGAACACCACCCCGCGGAGCTTGCGGGTCTGGCGGCCCACCTCGACGCGGATGCGCTCCGTGGTGCTGACCCGGCCCTGACCCTGGTCCACGGCGGCGGCGGCCGGCGAGTGCGCCGCCCGCGTTCCGGCGGCCATCACCCCGTCGGGCGTGCCGTCGGCCACGAGCCGGAACTCCAGAATGGGGCCCTCTTCGCCGAGCCGGATCTGGTCCGTGTCGTCGAGCTTGGTGTCGCGGGTGATGCGGTGCCCATTCACCAGGGTGCCGTTGCGGCTCCCAAGGTCCCGCACGAGCCAGCGGTCGTCCTGGCCGACGATTGCGGCGTGTCGCGCCGAGACGTCCAGGTCACGCTCCGGATCGAAGCGCAGGTCGCAGGCGGGGTGACGGCCGAAGCCGATGTACGGCTTCGAGAATACCTCGGTATACCCGGCCCGGGCGCCCGTGAGGACTTTGACCTGGGCCTTCACGGCGGGATCTAAAAGCCGCTCGCGGCGACGAAGAGGGCGAGGGCGGCGATCGCCGCGGCCGCCACGCCCGCGGCGATCATACGGGCCTTGTTCTCGGGTACGGGGGGTTGGGAGCCCTTGTAGACCGGAACCGGCTCCGTGGTGGACTCCGGATCGAGGAGCGGGTAGACCTGGTGGCCCACGGAGTCTTCACCCTCGGCCTCGAGCAGCCCCTCACCGGTGAGCCGGGCGACCACCACCGTGATGTTGTCCGGACCGCCGCGCTCGTTGGCCAGGTCGATGAGCTCGGCGCACATGTCTGGCAGGTCCTTGCCCGGATTCGAGACCATCTCGGCGATCTCCTCCCGCGTCACCTGGCCGGAGAGGCCGTCAGAGCACAGCACCAGGAGATCGCCACGCCGGACCTGTTGGTTGGTGAGGTCGACCCGCACCTTGGGGTCCGGGCCGAGGGCCTGGAGGATGATGTTGCGGCGCTCGCTCTTCTCGGCCTCCTCCTCGGTGATCTCCCCTGCGTCCACCAGCCGCTGCATCAATGACTGGTCCTTGGTGAGCTGGATGCCATCGCCTGACCGGATCAGATAGGCCCGTGAGTCGCCCACCTGGGTGATATAGAGTTGATCGCCCAGCACGCCGACTGCGGTAGTGGTGGTGCCCATGCCCCGCATCTCCGGGTGCGTCTTGGCGTGGCTGTGAATCCGTGTGTTGGCCTCCTCGACCGCCTCCTTGAGGCGATAGGCGAACTGCTGCGGCGTGTTCTCCGTGTCGTGTGCCCACGACCGCACCATGTGCTCGAAGATGGTCTCCGTGGCCATCCTGCTTGCCACCTCACCCGCAGCGGCGCCGCCCATGCCGTCCGCCACCACCAGCAGCGAGCCCTTGGGCCCGATCTCGTGATCTCGGACGTTGGGAAGCAGTGAGGCGTCCTTCGTCGAGAGGTCGGCGACGAGGAACGTGTCCTCGTTGTGCTCCCGCGTGCGTCCCACGTCGGTCTTGCCGAACAGGGTCACGCGGATTCCGGAGCCCTTCGAGCCGAAGAATCTCACGAGGCGCAGCCCGTCCTTTGGTGCAGGTTGCGGTATCCGGTGTTGTCGGGCGCCAGCCGCATCGCTTCGCCCAGCCAACGGCAAGCCTCCGAGGTGCCTCCGTCCAGCTGGTGGCCGAAGCCGAGCATGCTCGCAGCGGACGCCCGCAGCACGGGCGGCATGTTCGGCGTGTCGTAGATCTCCTCGGCCCGATGCATCGCGCCGGCGCGTGTCGCACGATCGTCGATCAGTTCGATCATATCAAGTAATTCGCCGTCCACCGCAGCGCTGTCAACGATGCCGGTCACATGTGGCCGGTCGGTTTCTCCTGCCGCCTCCTGCTGCTGCTGCCGGGTGGGCCGCTGCGGCGCCGGATCCGCGCGGGTCTCAGCCGGTGCTCCGCCCGCCCGTCCCGCCGTAGGCTCGCCGCTGTCCGGCGTGGCAGGCGGGACGCTGCCCGCGTCGTCCGCTCCGACCGGTGCCTGCTCGCCGCCGCCCGACACTACGACGGCGATGCCGCCGCCCGCCACGACGATGGCGGCAGCGGCGAGGGCCACTACGGGTCGCCGCCTGCGGCGCACTGTAGGATTCTGGATCGGCGCCGGTGTTCTCGGGGTCGTCGGCGCGCCGCTTCCGGAGACCCGCGTCCGGGCCAGGCCGGCGGAGTCCATGACCTCCGTGGCGATCTCCGTATCGACAGCGGCCGCCGTCGCCGACATCCCGCACAGCGCGTCCACCGCGTCCCGCACCATCTCGGTGGCGCTGGTGTAGCGGTCGGCCGGCATCCGCTGGAGCGCATGATCTACCACCTGCTGCACCCGCGCGGGGAACACAGCGCCTGGAGCCGCCGCTGCCAGCGACTGCGGGGCGTCGGTGAGCCGCTTGATCATCATCTCCTGGGCGCTGTCGGCCTGGAACGGGAGTACGCCGGTGAGCATGCGGTAGAACAGCAGTCCCAGGGAGTAGATGTCACTGCGCCCGTCGAGCACGTCGCCCGAGAGCTGCTCCGGGCTCATGTACTCCGGGGTCCCCACCACGAGCCCCGTGCGGGTGACCTTCTGGCCCTCCTCGCCCCTCATCGCCTTGGCGATGCCGAAGTCCACGACCTTCACGACGTCGGTGCCGTCCCGCCCGGCAGCGAGCATGATGTTGTCCGGCTTGAGGTCGCGATGGACGATCCCCAGATCGTGTGCGGCCTCCAGGGCGGCGCCGACCTGCTCGAGAATGGGCGCGATCCGGGCCGGAGGCAGCACCCCTTCCCGCTTCAGCAGATCGTTGAGCGACTCGCCGGAGATGAACTCCATGGCGAGGTAGATGGTGCCGTCGTCGGTCTCCCCGAAGTCGTAAATGGCGCACACGTTGGGGTGACCGATACGCGCTGCGTTCGCGGCCTCCCGATTGAATCGCGCCACGGCCTCCGCGTCGCCGGTCGTGGACTTGGCCATCACCTTGATGGCGCTCTTGCGGCCCATCTTCACGTGCTCGCCGAGGTATACGGTGCCCATGCCACCCTCGCCGAGTTTCTCCTCGATGTGATAGCGGTCGGCGATGACGCTCCCCACGAGGTCGGTGCCTTCGGTGCCGCGCAGCGTGGAGCCGTCCTTGGGGCAGAACCGGGTGTCGTCGGGCCACTCCGACCCGCAGACCGGGCAGCTCTTCACCGGCTCTCCACGCGCAGCATCTTGTCGCCAACCAGGAACCGCGAGCCCGCGGCGAGGACCGCCTCACCCCGTGCGGCGACCCCGACGCCGTTGCGGCTCTCGAGATCGACCGCCACGAAGTCCGCATCCTCCGAGCGGATCTCGGCGTGGGCTCCGCTCATCGAGGGGTCGTAGGGGAAGGTGTAGTCGCCCTGGTCCCGCCCCAGCCGCAGGTTCCTGCCGGGCGAGAGGTGGATGGTGTCGCGCGTGGAGCCGTCGCTCCTGAGTTGGGTGAGGCAGGCGATGTCGGCGCTCGGCACCAGGCTTCCCATGCGCCTGGTGGCGTCGCTCTCCGGGGGGTGCGGCCCGGGGTAGCCGAGCCGGCGGTACTCGAGGACCTGCGAGCCGATCAGGAGCCGGTCGCCGTCGACCAGGAGGTGCGGCTCGGCGATGAATAGCCAGGTCCCGTTGCGGCTGCCCAGGTCCCGGGCCACGAGCTCGTCGCCCCGGATGGTGAGCCGCACGTGCAGCGGCGACATGAAGACGTCATCCGGGAACACCAGGAGGGCACCCTCCCGCCCGATCGTCGTGTCGCCCTGGGAGAGATTGTACCTGGCCACCTCCGTTCCCGACTCGTCGACCAGCGCCAGGGCGAACTGCGACGGCGGTCCCTCGGGGACGGCAGGAGGCGCAGCCGGGTGCGACGGTCGCGCCGCCGTCTCCTGCCCACACGCCGGGCAGAACTTCATGTAATCGGCGGTCGCCGCTCCACAGCGGGGACAGGCGGAACCGACGGGGGCGGTCCGAACGCGCGCACCGCAGTACGGACAGTAGGGGAGGCCTTGCACCACGGCGCCGCCGCATGCAGGGCACACGGTCTCGGCGGAGCGGCGCGGGGCAGTGGCGCCCAGTGGGGGCTTATCGGCGGGTCCCGTCACGGTTAGTGCTCCCATCCGGCGAGGCGCTCGCTTAGCGCGGCGGTCAGCCAATCTACACGCCGCCAAAATAGGGGTCAACCAAGCGAAATTGACGTAGCTCGTTGGTACAGTTTAGGTTCCGCCACCATGCAGCGCACCCTCCGCGCCGCCGTGGTCTGGGTCGTCGGTTCCCTCGGCGCTGCATGTGCCGGGGGCGCCCTGGGGCCCCACGACCCGCTACCCCCACCCCCCGTCGTGACCGGGCCCCTCGCGCTGCGCGTTGCCTATCCCCGCCCACAGGTCCCGCTGCGGGCGGGGCCCGACACGTGGCTCGTGGTGCCGGCGGACTCCACCTATGCCGTCGGCGCTCGTGACTCGGCCTTCATACTCGGCTCCACGGGGCGGGGCGATGCCCGCCTCACTGTGAACGGCCGGCCGGTGGCGGTCTATCCCACCGGTGGCTGGATCGCGTGGGTCCCCCTGCCCGATGACTCGCTCGCCCGCTTCGAGTTGGTGGCATCGGCCGGGGCCGATACGGCCCGCATGACGTTCCTCGCTCCCATTCGCCGCGGGTTCCAGCCGGCTCGGGATTCGGTGTGGATCGACACCACCTCGTTCCGGCCGGCGGGGGATCGCTGGGTGCGCGCCGGTGAGGGCGTGCCGCTGGCGGTGCAGGCGGCACCGGGCGCCGACGTGCGGCTGTGGGTGAGTGACAGCGTCGCCGTGCGGCTCATCCCCGACCCGGTCCCCGAGGAGCTCCCCTGGGGCGAGCGTGCCTTCGGCACGGTGTACCCTGGGGAGCGGCCGGTGAACCGCACCCGCTATGTGGGCTGGCTCGCGGGACCGCTGGGGCCGGACCCGGGAAACGTCCTGGCCCCGGACAGCGCCCCGGCCGCCGCCGACACCGCCTGGGGTTGGCTCCAGGTGGCACTGGGGGCCGACACGGCCCGGGCCCGCTGGCCCCTGAGGCTCGGGGTGCTCGATCCGGCGGTCCCCAGGCTCGTGGTGGTGAATGACGATTCGGCCGGGACGGGCGCGACCGACAGCATCGTGGCGGGGCGCCCCTCACCCTATGGCACGTATCACTGGTTCTTTCCTACCGGCACCGTCGCCGCGGTGAGCGGCCGGTGGAACCGCCAACTGCGACTGCAGCTCGCCCGGAGCACGGTGGCGTGGGTGGACGCCGCTGACGTGCAGCCCATCCCCGTCGGCTACCCTGCGTCCCACGGTACGCTTGAGTCACTCAGGATCGTTCCGGGAGAGCGCTCGGTGGTGCTCCGCATGCCGCTCCCGGGCCGCATTCCGTATCGGGTGGACGAGACGGCGCGGGAGCTGAGCGTGACCCTCTACGGTGTGGCGGCCGACGTTGACTGGATCCAGTACTCCGGAACAGACCGGTTTGTAGAGCTGGTCACCTTTGAGCAGCCCGCCGAGGACGTGACCGTCGTGCGGGTTGCGCTGCGCGAGCAGGTGTGGGGGTACCGCACGCGGTGGTCGGGACGCGACCTGGTGCTCGAGATCCGCCGGCCGCCATCGATCGATCGCCGGCATCCGTTGCGGGGCCGGCTCATCGCCCTCGATCCGGGGCATCCGCCGGGAGGGGCCGTGGGGCCGACAGGGACGCCGGAGTCCCAGGTCAATCTGGCGGTCGCCCTCGCGGCCAAGGCGATGCTGGAGGCCCGCGGTGCCCGCGTGTACCTCACGCGGGCCACGGAATCTTCCCTGGGCCTCGCGGCGCGAACCCGGGGCCCCGAGTTGGCGGATGCCGACGTCCTCGTGTCGGTGCACGCCAACGCGCTGCCCGACGGGGTCAACCCGTTCGTGAACAACGGCACCAGCGTCTACTTCTTCCACCCCCGCAGCGTGCCTCTCGCCCGGGCGCTGGACCGGGCCCTCGTGGCCCAGCTCGGTTTCCGCGACCTGGGTGTGGGACGCGGCGACCTGGCCCTGGTGAGGCCCACCTGGATGCCGGCGGCCCTCACCGAGGGGCTGTTCCTGATGCTCCCCGACCAAGAGGCGGTCCTCGCGAGCCGGGAGGGTCAGCAGCGCTACGCCAGGGGCATCGTGGAGGGGCTCCGTGCGTTCCTCTCCTCCCGGTCGACCGAGGGTCGCTGAGCCGGCGATGCCCCCCGCGGGGCGTTGCGGGGAGCGCGGAATCTGGAACGGGCCGCGTTCGCTGTGGGTTCCACAGACACAGTCGCGTCAGCGCGATTCTGCCGTCGCATACGGTCTCAGAGAGCTGAACGGGTGGCCAATCTTCGGGTATATATCGGTGTGAGCTTCCGCACGGTTTTGATGGCTTTTTCTGGGCTAATTGGAGCGGTGACCGCCGCCGCCCAGACTCCGGCGCAGCGGGACTCGATCGAGTGGTTCCGTGACTCGATCGCGGCTGTCGAGGACAGCCTCGAGCTGCGGCAACTGGAGTCTGCGATGATCGATGTGGCGCGGATCGAACGGGACAGCGCGCTGCTGCACGTCAAGCTCGGCTTTCTGGCCTATCGACTCGGCGAGATCACCGGAGAGAAGCAGCACTACGACGACGCGGGCTCCGAGTTCGAGTGGGCTGCCGAACTGGAGCCGGAGTGGCCGTATGCCTGGTATGGGCTGGGCCTCGCCGAGTTGTCGATGGGGGAGCACTCCTTCATCGCGCTGGAGAACATCCGGCAGGTGCTGGGATTGGACTATCTCTCCAAAGCGGCCCAGGCGTTCGGGCGGGCGGCTCGGGCCGATCCCGCATTCGCCGACGCGGTCGTGGACCTGGCAGAGACCGCGATGCGGCAGCGGATCAGGCCTCGAATGGAGCTGGCGCTGGAAGCGGTGCGGGAAGCTGCGCGGACGGAGGCGGCCGACGTACCCGCCCTCCAGCTGGCTCGCGGCAGGGTCGAGCGCGCGATGGGAGAGGGCGACTCAGCCCTGGTCGCATTCGGCGATTACCTGGAGCTGGGCGGGGATTCGGGGATCGGGTTTCTGGAGGTGGCTCGGACGCTGTACTTCGTGAACGAGCCGGAGGAGGCGGAATACACGTACTACGAGGGGGCGCCGCTCGCCCATACACCGGACGCCGTGGCCCTGCATCGCCAGGACATCTCCTGGGTCGCGACGCCCGAGGAGCTGGCGCAGTTCGACCTCGTGCCGGCGGAGGACCGGTCCGCGTGGCTCCATCAGTTTTGGGAGCGCCGCGAGGCGGCCGACGCCCGCGCCCCGGGGGAGCGGCTGACAGAGCACTACCGGCGGTACTTCCGCTCGCTGCGGGACTTCCGGCTGGTGAGCCGGCACCGGCGCTACGACGTCGTCAACCCCTATCGGACCGAGCAGCAGGTGTTCGACGACCGCGGGGTCGTGTACATGCGGCATGGCGAGCCCGACGAGCGGGCGGTTTACAACGCGCCGAACGTGGATCCGAACGAGTCGTGGATGTACCTCCGGTCGGACGGAAATCTGCTGTTCCACTTCGTGGCGCACGCCGACGTGCAGGACTACAAGCTGGTAGAGAGCCTCACCGACGTGTTCGGGTTGGAGGCCTCCATCGAGCTACAGGCGGCGGGGCGGAACGATCCCCGGTTCCACGGCCTGTTCGAATCCCGTATGACGATGGATCCGGTCTACCAACGTCTGACGACCACCAGCGCTGCGGGACAGGGCCGCGTGCTTGCCGAGGAACGACAGATGGGTGATCGCTCCATCGGGATCGGGACCACCACCGACAGCTATCGGCTGCGGTTCGATGTCCCCATGGACGCGAGGGTCCAGTACTTCGTGCTGGGTGACTCGGCGACCGGGGACGGGCGGGTGCTGGTGGTGTTCGCCGTCCCGGCGACCTCGGTCGCCTCGCAGCCCTTGGGTGATCGCGTCGCCTACCCGGTGCAAATGCGCCTGGTGGTGGCGCAGCCCGGCGAAGCCGCGGTGACGTACGTCGATACGCTGCGCGTGTTCAGCGTGGCCGAGCCGTTGGTCGAAGGCCAGTACCTGGCGGGCTTCCTGACCGCGCCGGTTCCCGAGGGGGACTATGCGTTGCGGGTCGCCATCGGGCAGCCGTGGCGCGGGGCGGGCGAGGTGCATACCGGTGACAGCGTCGTAGTGCCGGACTTCGGGGCGGATTCGCTGGTGATGAGCGACCTGGTCGTGGGCCGGGCTGGATCCGGCCTCACGTGGGCCACGGGTGAGCTCCAGGTCAGTCTCAACCCGCTGCCGGGTTACCCGGTGGCGGCGAACCTGCAGGTCTACTACGAGGTGCACGGTCTCGAGCGGGGCGCGACCTACCGGACGCGACTCGAGGTTCGCAAGGAGGGGGGCGGCTCGATCTTCAGCTGGATAGGGCGTCTGTTCGGCGGCGGCGGACCGCCCATCGCGTTGACGTTCGAAGGCGTGGCCGAGAGCCGGTACACGCCGGTGTTCCAGACAGTGGACATAAGCGACCTGAAGCCGGGGCAATACACGCTGCGTATCGTGGTGGAGGACCCGGCCGGCGAGGTCGAGATCGAGCGGGAAGCACCGTTGGAGGTAGTGCAGGTCGGCGGTTGACAGTGTTTTGCCGCGGGCCGTAGGTTGAGAATTCTGGGAGAGATGGATGTACTGTTCGCGTTGCGGTACGGAAGTCGACAATCAGGCTAGGTTCTGCCCCTCCTGCGGGCTGGACCTCGCTACGACTACGCCCCTCGCGGCAGTGCAGCCCGACCGCTCCGACGAGAGCGAGTTCGACGTCGTCCGCGACGCGCTGGCCGACGAGTGGGAGATCCAGAAGGAGCTGGGTCGCGGGGGCATGGCCATCGTGTTCAGGGCCCGCGACAGGCACCTCGAACGCGAAGTCGCGATCAAGGTCCTTCCCTTCTCACTCGCGTTCGACGCGGAGTTCGTCGAGCGTTTCCAACGCGAGGCCCGTACAGCGGCGAAGCTCGAGCACCCCCACATCATTCCGATCTATCGCGTCGGGAAGACGGGTCGTGTCATCTACTTCGTGATGAAGTTCCTGAGGGGCGGCGCTCTGTCGACGCTCCTCACCCAGCGGGGCACCCTCACGCCGGCCCAGATCCGGCAGATCCTGGTGCAAGCAGGCGGCGCGCTGGGCTACGCGCACCAGCACAGCATCGTGCACCGGGACATCAAGCCGGACAACATCATGTTCGACGAGCTGGGGCACTCCGTCCTCACCGACTTCGGCATTGCCAAGGCGGCGACCGGCTCGCGACTCACCGGCACCGGGATGTCCATAGGCACCCCGCACTACATGAGCCCGGAGCAGGCGCGGGCGCAGCCCCTGGATGGGCGGAGCGACATCTACTCACTCGGCGTCGTGGCGTACCAGTGCCTCACGGGTCAGGTGCCGTTCGACGGTGAGGACGCCTTCTCCATCGGGTACAAGCACATCATGGAGGAGGTGCCGACGCCCGAGCTGCACACCTCCGAGGAACGCTCGCTGATGGGCGTCATCCGGCGCATGCTGTCGAAGTCCGCCGACGAGCGGTTCCAGGACGCCGGAGAGCTGATCGCGGCGATGGAGGGCCGGTTCAGAACGCCGCAGCGCAGGGCCACGCCATCCACCGCGGCCTCCGAGGTGGCAACGTCGGAGGTGCCGGCGCCGCCACCCACGACCCCCAGGAGCATCCCGGCGGACGCGCGACCCAGCACGCCCACTACTCCGATCCCGGCGGCGCAGGTCAAGCCCGAGAGGAGGAAGCGCAGCGGCGTCCTCGTCGGGATGCTGACCATGCTCGCCCTGGGTGCCGGCGGGGCCGGCGGCTATTGGTACTTCGGGATGGGGGCCCAGTGGCCCCTCCCGTTCCTACAGCCGCAGCAGGGTTTGCCCGCCGAGTCCACCGCCGTGGCCGGCGAGGACTCCTTGGGTGCGGCGCAGGACTCGCTGGGGATCGCCGCCGCGGATTCCGCCGGCCTGGCGGCGGCGGACACGGGAGCCGCCGGGGATACGGCGGCCACGCCCGTCAGCGAGCTGCCGCCCACCGGCCTGGTGGTGCTGCGCGGCGTTCCCCCCCTGGCCCAGGCGTTCGTGGACGGCGACCAGCAGGAGGGCACCACGTTCCCGGTGCCGCCGGGAAGCGTGAGAATCAGGGTGCGGAAGACCGGCTCCGAGGACTTCGACACCACTGTGGCGGTGGCCCGGGGCGACACGGTGCGGGTGCCCGTCACGCTCCGGCCCCTCCAGGTGGCCCAGGCGCCGCCGTCCCAACCGCAGGCCCCGGCGCAGCGCGAGCCGGTGGACTACTGCTCGCAGCCCGGTGCCGAGTACAACCAGGACGGCAGCTGCTTCGACACCGAGCCGCGGGGCACATTGGTGCCGCGGGTCTTGATCCCCGAGGGGGTGCAGCAGCGGCCGGACCCGGTGGTCCTGTGGGTTAAGGTCCGGGCGGACGGCACGGCAGAGACGATCCAGTGGCACCGCTACTCCAACGTCCCGCAGTTCACCAGGGCCGCCGGCCACTTCGCCCTGGAGCAGATGACCTACCAGCCCGCCACCAAGAACGGGCGGCCGGTGGACGCCTGGCTCCGGCTCACCATCCAGCCGCGGCCCCGGTAATCCCGATCCGCGGCCGCATCCATCCCAGCGCCTACATCGCCCCGGGGGCCGTGGTCCTCGGGGATGTTTCTTTGGGCGCGGACGCCAGCATCGCCGGAGCGTTCGAGCGGCCACCCGAGGCACAATAACAGCTATGTGATGTGCAAAACGCGGAAGTCCCGCCCGGTGAGGGCGCTTCCGGCCACTTGCGAGGCGCACGGTACACTCCTACCTTGCCACTCCGCGCCGCATTTCCGGCCGTACTGCTCTTCAAGGTTGTGCATTAGCTTTATTAGCTGGATCGGCTAACACCTCAAGGTGGGGATTCCATGGGCTTTGCGGGTGAATCGGAGCGGCATGTGACGCCGCAACTCAGTGAGAACGCGATCACGGTCCTCAGGCGCCGCTACTTGGTCAAGGACGACCAGGGCGAGCCCGTGGAGGGGCCCGAGGACCTCTTCTGGCGGGTCGCTCGGACCATAGCCGCAGCCGACGCGACCTACGGGGCCAGCCCGGGGGCGGTGGAGGCCGTGGCGGAGACGTTCTACGAGCTGATGGCCACTCGGGTGTGGATGCCCAACAGCCCCACTCTGATGAACGCGGGTCGGCCCTTGGGGCAACTCTCGGCGTGCTTCGTGCTGCCGGTGGAGGATGCGCTCTCCACGGGCAAGGCGGGGATCTACGACACGCTGCGCAACATGGCCCTGGTCCATCAGTCCGGCGGCGGTACCGGCTTCGGCTTCTCGCGGCTGCGGCCCCAGAACGACATCGTGCGGTCCACGATGGGGGTAGCCTCCGGGCCGGTGTCGTTCATGTCGCTGTACGACGCTTCGACCGACGTGGTGAAGCAGGGGGGGACGCGTCGCGGCGCCAACATGGGCATCCTGCGGGTGGATCACCCGGACATTCTCGAGTTCATCACCTGCAAGGACGACATCACCAGGATCACGAACTTCAACATCTCGGTGGCCGTGACCGACGCCTTCATGAAGGCCGTGGAGGCGGGAAGCGAGTACGAGCTGATTCACCCCCGGAGCGGCGCGGCGGTCGGCACGCTGGATGCCCGCGCGGTGTTCGCCAAGATCGTGCACGGTGCCTGGAAGACGGGCGAGCCGGGAGTGTTCTTCATCGACCAGGCGAACCATTACAACCCGGTGCCGCACTTGGGGAGCTACGAGGCCACCAACCCGTGTGGTGAGCAGCCGCTCCTGCCGTACGACGTGTGCAACCTCGGCTCCATCAATGTCGGGGTGTTCGTGAAGAACGGCGAAGTCGACTGGGACGGTCTGCGGCGCGCGGTACACCTGTGCACGCACTTCCTCGACAACGTCATCGACGTCAACAAGTATCCGCTGCCGGAGATCACCGACCTCGCCAACCGCATCCGCCGAATCGGTCTCGGAGTGATGGGCTGGGCGGACTTCGTAGCTCGCCTCGGTGTGCCCTACAACTCCGATGAGGCCATCGAGTGGGCGCGCCGTCTGATGCGGTTCGTGGACGAGGAATCGAAGGTCGAGAGCGAACGCTTGGCGCAGGAACGGGGCGTCTTCCCCGAGTGGGAGCACAGCATTTGGGGGCCGGACGGGGACTGCGCCAGGGACGTGACGGGGCAGCGCATTCGGCCAATGCGCCGGCTGCGCAACTGCAACATGACCACGGTGGCACCCACCGGGACGATCTCGATCATCGCCGGCTGCTCTTCGGGCATCGAGCCCCTCTTCGCCGTGGCCTTCATGCGGAATCAGGCGGGCGTCCTGATGCCGGACGTGAACGACGACTTCGTGGAGATCGCCACGCGTGAAGGCTGGTACTCCGAGGAGCTGGTTCGCCGCATCGCGGAGGAGGGCCACATCGACTTCCCCGAGGTGCCTGAGCAGTGGCGCCGGGTGTTCGTGACCGCCCACGACGTGTCGCCCGAGTGGCACATCCGCATGCAGGCGGCATTCCAGGAGCACACGGACAGCGCCATCAGCAAGACGTGCAACTTCCCGCACCAGGCGACCGAGGACGACGTCCGCGAGATCTACGAGCTCGCGTTCGAGCTCGGCTGCAAGGGCGTGACGGTGTACCGTGACGGCAGCCGGGAGATGCAGGTGCTGTCCACCGGGAAGACCGCCAAGAAGGTCAAGGAGCAGGCTGCCGGAGACGCCGCCGAGTCCGTCGTGCCCGAGGAGGCCGCGGCTCTCAAGAACCAGGTCGTGGAGCTCAAGGCAACCGTCGCCGAGCTCGAAGCCGAATTGCTCCGCACCAAGAAGCAACTGCACGAGGTCGAGTCGGAGAACCTGCAGCGCCGCGCCAAGCGGTCTCGACCCGAGCTGCTCAAGGGCACGACGCGGCGCCTGGAGACCCCGCTGGGCACACTCTACGTCACCCTCACCGAGGACGACCTCGGCCAGCCTTTCGAGATCTTCATGAGCCTCGGGAAGGCCGGCGGCGCGCTGATGGCGGACGTGGAAGCCATCGGCCGGCTCATCTCCCTGGGCCTGCGGTCCGGGATTCCCCTCGCCGAGATCCACCGGCAGCTCCGGATGATCTCTTCCGACCGGGCAGTGGGGCTGGGCCCCAACAAGGTGCTGTCCGTGCCCGACGCCATCGGTATCGCCATCGAGCGGTGGATGCAGGAAAAGCAGGGCGTACAGCAGGATCTGCTGGACGCCCAGGCGGCCGGGCGCGATGCGGCGGCGCCGGCCGGCCGCGGCCCCGTCCCTGGGGACGGCGGCATCATGTTCGAGTTCCAGCACCTCGAAGCGGAGCAGCTCGCCGGTGCGTGCCCTGACTGCGGCTCACAGCTCGAGTTCGCCGAAGGGTGCGTCAAATGCCACGTATGCGGCTACAGCGAGTGCGGCTAGCGCGGCTACCGCGCGGGACGCTATTGGTCGGGGGCGCGCAGTCGGCGCGCCCCTTTTCGTCGGCACCGGCATGCGCGTATCTTGGTCGGGATGGAATCGCGTCCATACGGTGATGGATAGGCCATGAGGCGCCGCCTGGTGGGGTTCCTACGCACGCTGCGCGGGGAGCGGCGGTCCCTCGGCTGGCGGGGGCTCCTGCGCAAGCGGGGGTGGAGCCTGGTGCTGCTGGTGGTGGCATTCTACCTGGTGCGGGACCTGGTGCTGTACGTGGCCATTCCGCTCGCCATCGTGATGGGGTTGGCACGCTAGCTCGAGGGGGAGCGGCCGTGGAATCCAAGCTTTGGGCACGGGTCAAGCAGGTGGGCGCTCACGGGCTGCGACGGGGAGCGTGGTACGCCGTTGTGAACAACAACAAGCCGGAGCTGGTGATCCTCGACGTCAACAAGCGCGCCGTACCGGTGAACCGCGGCCTGCTGGAGCTCGCCGAGGCGAAGCCGGAGAGGTGGAGCGTCGTGTCCTGGAGGGAGACCGAGCGCGGTGCCCGGCGGGCCAGCGATATGAACATGAGCATGACATACTGCGTGTGTCCCGCCTGCCGCGGCCGGCAGCACATCGAGCCGGCGGATGCTCTCCAGATGACCTGCGAGGAGTGCGGCGGCGAGTTCCGGATCGATTGGGAGCACACCTGCTGAGCCCCGGATGACGTGCCCGGGATACCACTGCGGCGCCCCGGACCTGCTCCGGGGCGCCGTTCTTACCTGCGGCGCGCCGTCCACCGGTGATGCACCAAGCGAGACCACACTGATTCGAGGGGAGTGATGGAATCCCAACCGCTGTTCGACGATCTCGTCGGCGTGATGACCGTGATCATCATGGTCCCGGTGTTCTTCCTCTGGCTCGAGCGCACGACCCGGTGGAAGATCTTCGACATCCTTCCGGCCATAGTATGGATCTTCATCGCGCCCATCGTCCTCTCGAACCTGAACGTGATTCCCAGGTCCAGCCCGATCTACACCACGTTCCGGTCCTTCGCCGTGCCGATGTTCATCGTGCTGATGCTGTTGGACATCAACGTCCGGGAGGCGATGCGAGTGGCGTGGCGCGGGGCGGCGGTGATGGTGATGGGGGCGGTGGGGATCGTGGCGGGCGCCGTGATCGCCTTCGCGATGTTCCGCAGCGGGGTGCCGGAAGGAACCTGGATGGGCTTCGGGGCGCTTGCCGGCAGCTGGATCGGCGGCACGGGGAACCTCGCGGCCGTGGCCGACAGCCTGAACACACCGGGCGAGATGGTGGGAATGGTCGTATTGGTGGACAACCTCGTCTACGTCTTCTACTTCCCGCTGATCATCACGTGCAAGCGCTGGGCCGATTCGTTCAACCGATTCACGGGGGTGTCCGCTAAGCAGGTGGCCCACTTCTCGGACGCGGCCAAGCAAGTGGAGAAGAAGACCCACGAGGTGCACTTCCGTGACGCGCTCACGCTGTTAGGGTGGGGCTTCATCGCCATACTCGCGGCAACCCAGCTCGCGCGCCTCTTCCCCGAGTTGCAGCCGGTGTTCACCGAGCGCACCTGGGCCATCTTGCTGGTGACCACTTTCGGCATCGGGCTCTCTGCGACGAAGCTCAAGAACGTCCCCGGCACCGAACCGCTCTCCATGACCTTCGTTTACATCTACATGACGATGATGGGCGCCCAGGCGGACCTGAGGGAGCTGGGCGGCGCGCAGTGGTTCATCATCGCGGGATTCATCTGCGTTGCGATCCACTTCGTGTTCGTCATCGCAGGCGCCAAGCTGTTCCGCATCGACGTCAGCATGGCGGCGGTCGCCAGCGTGTCGTCGGTGGGGGGCGCCGCCTCGGCGCCGGTCGCCGCCGCGTTCCACCGCGAAGAGCTGGTGCCGGTGTCCATCATGCTGGCGCTGATCGGGTACGCGCTGGGGAACTACCTGGGGGTCGCAACGGCGTTCCTGTGCCACTTGCTGGTGTGAGGCGGCGCTAGGGAGGGGGAAACGGGGAAAGGGGAAGCGCCGCCCCACAGGAGTGTCGCCGCTCTCGGTCGCACGTCGGCCATCGGCGGGCGGGTTGGATACGCCCAGCGCCGCCCGCGCCTATATTTCGCCCCATGTCTCATTTCGCCCCATGTGTCCAGTAGTACGCCGCACAACCGTCACCACCTGGGTGGGGGACGTGCCGGTGGGGTCCTGCCACCCCATCGTGGTCCAGTCCATGACCAACACCGAAACGGCCGATGTGGCCGCGACGGTGGAGCAGGTCGCCGCGTTGGCCCAAGCCGGCAGCGAGCTGGTGCGCGTGACGGTGAACAACGAGCCGGCGGCCCGGGCTGTGCCGGAGATCGTGCAGCGGCTGGCGGACCAGGGCGTTACCGTGCCCATCATCGGCGACTTCCACTACAATGGGCACATCCTGCTGCCCAAGTTCCCCGACATGGCGACGGCTCTTGCCAAGTACCGCATCAACCCCGGCAACGTGGGCGCTAGGCGGCGCGACGAGCACTTCAAGCAGATCCTGGAAGTGGCGGTCGCCAACGACAAACCGATCCGCATCGGGGTGAACTGGGGCTCCCTGGACCAGAATCTCCTCACGGAGCTGATGGACGAGAACGCCTCGCTCGACGAGCCGCTGGATGCGCGGGACGTCACGCTGGGCGCCATGGTCGAGAGCGCGATGCGCTCGGCCGCCTTCGCCGAGGACGTCGGATTGCCGCACGACCGCATCATCCTCTCGGTCAAGATGTCCCAGGTACAGGATCTGGTGGCCGTGTACCGCAAGCTCGCGCCCCTCTCGGACTACCCGCTGCACCTGGGGCTCACGGAGGCGGGCATGGGGGCCAAGGGGGTCGTGGGGAGCACCGCCGGGCTCGCCATCCTGCTGCAGGAGGGAATCGGCGACACCATCCGCATCTCCCTCACGCCGGCCCCCGGCGGCGACCGCACCGAAGAAGTCCGCGTGGCCCAGCAGATTCTCCAGGCGATGGATTTGAGGTCGTTTATGCCGCAGGTGACGGCGTGCCCCGGGTGCGGCCGCACCACCAGCACCTTCTTCCAGGAGATGGCCGAGCAGATCCAGTCGTATCTGCGCGAGCAGATGCCCGTGTGGCAGCGGGACCATCCCGGAGTGGAGGAGATGCGGGTCGCGGTGATGGGGTGTGTGGTGAACGGCCCGGGCGAGTCGAAGCACGCCAACATCGGGATCTCCCTCCCGGGCACCTTCGAAGAGCCCAAAGCACCGGTGTACGTCGACGGCGAGCTCAGGATCACGCTCAAGGGGGACAGGATCGTGGAGGAGTTCCTCGAGATCCTGAACGACTACGTCGCCCGAACGTATCCCGTGACGGCCGCCGGGCGGTCCTAGAGCGATCTCCTCGACCGTTCCGGGGTAGAGCCCATCGAGCCACCGTAGGGACCGCAGGGCGATGAGCGAGGGGGACACGGATGGCAGTTGGGGGTTCGCGGTGAGGTTCGCGTTCGCGCTCGTCCTCCTGGGCGCCGTGTTGCTGCCTGTAGAGCTCGCGGCGCAAACCGGGGGTGTTGTCGCGGGACGCGTGACGAACGCGGTGAGCGGAGAGCCGATCCCGGGCGCGAGGGTGGAGGTGGGCCGCGGTCAGTACGGCGGGCTCACCGACGCCGACGGCCGGTACCGCGTCCGCGAAGTGCGCCCCGGCGTCCACCGCGTCACCGTCCGTGCCGTGGGCTACCGACCGGTGGTGCGGGACAGC
Organism: Gemmatimonadota bacterium; assembly: GCA_039591655.1. Classification (GTDB taxonomy): domain Bacteria; phylum Gemmatimonadota; class Gemmatimonadetes; order Gemmatimonadales; family GWC2-71-9; genus WVYX01. The sequence goes on along the minus strand of JBDHDE010000017.1, from coordinate 23,197 downwards.
CTCGTCGTGGTCGGGGGCGCCACGCTGGTTCTGGACGTTCAGCTCGCGCCGGAGGCGGTTGAGCTCCCGGGGATAGCGGTGGAGGCCGAACCGGATCCTCTACTCGATCCCCGCATTGCCGCCACTGTACAGCAGGTCACCGCGGCGGACCTGCGGCAGCTTCCCGTCACCAGTCTCGATGAGGCCATCGCTCTCAAGGCGGGAGTGGTGCAGGCGTCCATTCGCGGCGGCAGGGCCGGGCAGGAGGTCTTCGTGCTCGACGGCATGCCGGTGAAGAACCAGTTGGATGCGGCATCCGGGCTCACCGGCATCGCCATCCCGGCCATCGCGATCCGGGAAGCCACCCTGGTCACCAACGGCTTCTCGGCCCAGTACGGGCAGGCGCTCTCGGGCATGCTGCTGGCCGTGACCCGGGAGGGCGGCGAGCGGCTGGAGGGGACCGTCGCCCTCGAGACCGATCGGCCTCTGGGCAACGGGTGGGACTACGGGCTCGACCGCTTGGTTGCGGCCCTCGGAGGCCCCGTCTTCGGAGGTGTTAGGTTCTTCGCCGCCATCGACGCCCAGGGGCGGCTGGACCACGAGCCGGTGAATGCGCCGGCCCCCCCCGACGCGCTGGACCCCCGTGCCGCGGAGCCCTGGGTGCTCCCCAACAATGCCGGGGAGCGCTACGATCTGTTCGGCAAGCTCACGGTTCCGGTGGGCGCTCGAAACACCCTGCGCGTCGAGGGCGTCCTCTCCCAGGTGCAGCGGCAGCTGTTCGACCCGGTGCTCAAGTACGAGTCCGGGCGCGGGCTGGCCCAGCGCACGGATGGCGGGTTCGCCATGGCGCACTTCCAGCACGTCACCCGGCCGCAGGCTACGCGTACCGCAGTGGTGGACTTGAGGGCCAGCTACTTCGACAAGGAATCCCACCGGGCACCGCTCCTCTCGCCGCCGGACTTCCGCTACGGGGCATTCACGTTCTCGAAGTGGGACTTCGCCGGCGAAGAGATCGCCCGTACGCGGGATACGGTGGCCGCCCTCGGACGCATTCCGGGATTCGCTATCCCGGCCTTCGCGCAGCAGACGCCCTGGGGCGTACCGGCGTTCTTCATGACCGACTCGCCGCGGGGCGAGCTCGCCTGGAACCGCTTTCGCGAGGGACGGGCCCGCCTCGACGTCTTTCTAGGCCCCGGCCGGAACACAGACATCAGGTTGGGCGGAGAGTATGTGAGCCAGAAGGTGCAGACGTTCACTCGGCTCGAGGCGTACGAGACGGTGGCACGGGGAGCGCCGGCCCCGGTGAGCTCGGAGTTCTCTCCGTTCCACGCCTCGGGCTATGGCGAGTGGATGCAGCGCCTCAAGGACGTCGCCTTCACCGTTGGGCTCCGGGTGGACGCCTTCAATCCCCGCGCCCAGCTGGATACCACTCTAGACTTGCGTACGAAGGTGGCCCTCGGGCCGCGCGTGGGATTCTCCGCCATACTGAAGGGGGCGCTGGTGGTGGCGAGCTGGGGACGCTTCGCCCAGCCGCCGGACTACCAGTACCTCACAGACGCCGCCTTCGACGACACCCTGCGCACCGGCCGGTTTCGCCGGGGCAACCCCGCGCTGGGGTTCGAGACCGCCACCCAATACGAGCTCCAGGTGCGCGTGCGGCCCGCACTCAACACCGGCATCCGGCTCGGGGTCTACGTGAGACGCCTAGATGGGCTGGTGGCATCTGTGCCCATCGGAGTCGATGTGGACAGCGCCGTGTTCGGGAACGCCGACTTCGGAGACGTACGGGGCATCGAGTTCTCCCTGGAGCGGGACTACGTCGGCGGGTGGGGAGGGAGCGTCTCGTACGTGCTGCAGAAGGCGGAGGCCACGGCCACCAATGCTGAGGACTTCTTCCGCCGGCTGCGCATCACGCCGGTGGGCGACACGGTCTTGCCGGCTGGCGTGACCTTCCCCCTGGATTTCGACCGGCGGCACTCACTGATAGTGACCGCCAGGGGACGGATCCCCGAGCGGCTCGGCCCGGTGCTCGGCGGGTTCGAAGGCGGGATGGTGCTCCGCTGGGGGTCCGGTCTCCCCTACAGCCGCACCACGCCGGGCGGCGACTCGATTATCGGCTCCCCCAACAGCGAACGCCTGCCCGGCCAGTACGCGCTGGACCTGCTGATCCGCCGTGCCTTTAGGTTGGGCGGCCTGAGCCTCGGAGTCTACGTGGACGTGCGCAACGTGACCAACCACCGGAACGTGGTGGCGGTGCGCCGGGAGTCGGGAACGCCGCACGCCGGAGAGCCGCAGATCGAGGAGGCGGCCCGAGACGCCTACGATGCCAATCCCGGGTCGATTGCGTACGAGTCGCCACGGTACCGGCCCCATGCCGACCTCAACGGGGACGGTCTGATAGCAGGAGAGGGGGAGCTGTTGCCGATGTACCGCCGGGCGGCACAGGATTTCCTCCAACCGATCTTTGCCTACGGGGCGCCGCGGCTGTTGCGCCTGGGCGTTGAGGTGGCGTTCTGATGCGCCGCCGCACGATCCGGCCGGCGCTGTCTGCACTGCTGCTCGGCCTCGCCGGGCCGGTGGCGTGCGAGCACACGACGCCGCCGGACTACGAGCCACCGGAGGCCCTGCCCCCCGTAAGTGCCGGCATGCCCCGGCGCCTGACGTTCGACGGCGTCGGCGGAGCCGACCGCAGTCCGTCGGTGGCGGCAGGGGTGCTGGCCTACTCCCGCCTGTCCGATGAGGTCGGCAGCCGGGAGCGGTGCATAGCGCTGCTCCCGCCGGAGGGGGGCACGCTGCTGGCGACACTCTGCCCGCCGCCGCCTCCGGTGCCGGACGACTCGGTGGTGACCTGGGTCGAGCCGGTCGTTTCCCCCGACGGCGCGCGCATCGCCTACGTGTACGAGAAGAGCTACCAGTTCGCCGTCCTCGCCGCCAGCGACCGCGAGCTGCGGGTGGCCCCGATTGACGATCCGGCGGACGTCGAGTTCAGCTGGGAGACGTATCTGCGCCTGCCTGATAACCGTCTCGTCAATGCCGTCATGAACCCGTCGTGGCGCGACTCGGTCACGATCCGGTTCCTCGCCGCCGAGGACTACATCCCCAAGGTTAAGGGTGGTGGGGCCGAGCGCTTCACCGACACCACCCTCGTACCCAAGGCCCTGATGGACGTGAACCTGGTGACCGGCGAGGCCACTGTGGTCCCGGGTGCGGACTCGGCAGTCGCGTACGCGCCCGCGCCCGACGGCGGCACCTGGTTGGTGGTGGAGTCCGACCGCACGCGTCTGCTGCACCAGGCTCTGGGATCGTCGGAGTGGGTGGAGGTGGGGTTCTTTTCCCGCGGCGTGTTGGATCTGGTGCAGGTGGACGGTCTGGCCGTGGCGGTCCTCACCGACAGCTCCTGGGTCGAGGTGCTCGACCCCTCCACCGGGGTACTGGACTCCGCCAGCGTGCCCCCGGGCTGGGGCTGGGTGCTGCGCATCGCCGCCGTGCCCGGGAGTCGCCGGTTGGTCGCGGAGGTGGAGCAGCCAGTCGACCAATTCGGCGGTCCCGCCAACCTCTGGCTCATGGAGCTCCCACCATAGCGCCTGCGGCAATCCACACGCATGTTGAGAGCCCGTGTGGACGCTTTGTGGGCACGTGGAATACCCTACCGGAGGCGGCAACCATGGATGAGTGCCGGCGCGCCGCCGAGCTCGTAAGCGGTGTCCAGCGGGTGGTGGCACTCACGGGAGCCGGGATGTCCCAGGAGTCCGGGGTGCCCACCTTCCGGGACGCTCTCACCGGCTGGTGGGCACGCTACGATCCCATGCAGCTCGCCACCCCGCAGGCCTACCGCAGTGATCCCGCACGTGTGTTCGGCTGGTACGTGTACCGCTGGCGTCTGGCGCGCCGGGTCGAGCCGCACGCAGGGCACCTGGCCCTGGCGTCGCTGGATGGCACGTTCGACAGCCTCGTGGTGGTAACGCAGAACGTCGACGGGCTGCACCGGCGTGCGGGGAGCCGGGATATCGTAGAGCTCCACGGATCGCTGGAGGCGTTCCGCTGTCCAGAGGGGCACCCGTTCGAGGCCGACCGCCTCGAGGCCCTGGACCTCCCAGCAGAGGGCGATATCGAGCCGCTCGCCTGCGAGGTGTGCGGCGGCCCGGTGCGCCCCGGGGTGGTGTGGTTCGGGGAGTCGCTGCCGCCTCAGGCGGTGGAGCGGGCCTGGGCGCTGGCAGGGCAGTGCGACGCTATGCTCGTCATCGGCACGTCCTCGGTGGTCTACCCGGCCGCCGATCTGCCCAGTGTGGCCCTGGCAGGGGGCGCCACGGTGATCGAAATCAACCCGCAACAGACGCCCCTCACCCCCCGGGCAGATCTGTGGTGGCCCGCGGCGGCAGGCGTCGCCTTGCCGGCGCTGGCAGAGGCCCTGGGACGACCGGTGACCCGGTGATGATGCAACGCAACCACTTCTGCAGGACCAAGATAGTAGCCACCCTCGGGCCGGCCTCGTGTGAGGAGCGAGTACTCACTCAGCTCATTGAATCCGGTGTCGGCGTCGTCCGGATCAACAGCTCCCACGGCGACCCGGCGGAGTGGAGCCAGTGGATCGGCCGGGTCCGGTCGGTAGCCGAGCGGGTGGGGCGGTTCGTGAGTGTGCTGCTGGACCTCCAGGGGCCGCGGATCCGTGTGGGGGCGCTGGCCGAGCCCGTGACGCTGGAGGAGGGCGCCGAGGTGGTGTTCGCGCCGCAAGGTGAGGCCCGGGGGGGAGAGCTCCCCACGACCTACGGCGCCCTGGCCCAGGACGTGGGGCCCGAGGCCCGCATCCTGATGGACGACGGGCTGTTGGCGGTGGATGTCATGCGGGTGAAGGGGACCCGGGTGCACGGCGTGGTGCGCCACGGCGGCCTTCTCAGGAGCCACAAGGGGATGAACCTCCCGGGGGTGCAGGTGAGCGCCCCCACCGTCACGCAGCGCGATCGTGACAATCTGCGCATCGCCCTGGAGCACGGCGTCGACTTCATCGCGATCTCGTTCGTGCGGCGGGCCGAGGATGTCGCGGAGGTGCGGGCGCTGGTGCCGTCCGAGGTGCAGCTGGTGGCCAAGATCGAGAAGGCCGAAGCCATCCAGGATCTACCCCGCATCCTGGAAGCAGCGGATGCGCTGATGGTGGCCCGGGGCGACCTGGGGGTGGAGCTCCCCTTCGAGGAGGTGCCGCTTACCCAGAAGCGCCTCATCGCCCGGGCGCGGGAGAGGGCCCGCCCGGTGATCACCGCGACCCAGATGCTCGAATCGATGGTGCGGAGCCCGCGACCGACCCGCGCCGAGGCCTCCGACGTGGCCAACGCTATCCTGGACGGCACCGATGCCGTGATGCTCTCCGCCGAGACTGCCATCGGCGCCCACCCCGTTGCCGCGGTGCGGGCCATGGCGCGGATCATCCGGGAAGTGGAGGGGGCGGCGCTCGCCGAGGGGGATCTGCAGGCGCCCCCCCGTGCGGCGCCCGGCCCCGAGGGGCCCCGCTCCAGCGACGACGCCATCGCCTACGCGACTGGGATTGCGGCCGGGATGCTGGGCGCGCCGCTCATCGTGTGCCTCACCAAGAGCGGGTTCACGGCCCGTAAGATCGCCGCCCACCGCCCGGTGACCCCCATCGTCGGGGTCTCGACCGAGACCGCCACTTGCCGCGGCCTCACCCTCGTCTGGGGGGTGCGTCCGGTGCTGGCCGAGCACGCCCCGACCTACGAAGCGATGGTGGACAGCGCCCGGGAGCGACTGCTGGCGCGGGACTTGGTGCAGCGCGGCGACCGGATCGTGGTCACCGCCGGGGTGCCGTTCGACGTGCCGGGGATGACCAACCTCCTCCAAGTCGAGACCATGTGACGGGCCGCCTGGTGGTCCTGGGGTCGGGGACGTCGTTCGGCGTTCCCGTCATCGGGTGCGACTGCGCGGTGTGCACCTCCTCCGACCCGAGGGACCGACGTACCAGAACGGCGGCGGTGGTGGAGGTCGGGGACATCCGGATCCTGATCGACACACCGCCGGAGCTGAGGCTGCAGCTCGTCGCCGCCGGCATCGGTGCCGTGGACGCGGTGCTCTACACCCACGATCACGCCGACCACATCCACGGGATCGACGACCTGCGGGCGATGTCCGTCAAGCGAGGGCGGATCCCCGTGTACGGACCCGCCGAGACCATTGCCGGGCTCGAGCGGCGGTTCGCGTACATCTTCGACGACCGCGTGGAGGTGCCGCCGGGGACCAGCAAGCCGGAGCTCGTCCCCGAGGCGGTGGAGCCGAGCCGGGAGATCGAGGTGGCCGGGGTCGCCGTGCTCCCCCTGGAGTGCGACCACGGCGGCTCCCGGGTGTTCGGGTATCGCTTCGGCCCGGCGGCGTACCTCACCGACGTGAAGCTCGCGCCGCCCCGCACCGTGGAGCAGCTGCGGGGGGTCGAGGTCCTGGTGGTGAACGCGCTGTTCGACCGGCCGCACCCCACCCACCTGTCGATTCCGGAGGCCGTTGAGTTCGCCCGCGAATTGGGGGCGCGCCGCACGCTTCTCACCCACCTCACCCACCGCTTCTCCCACGCCGACCTGGAAGCCCGGCTCCCGGAGGGGGTATCACCAGCGTACGACGGGGTGACGGTGCCGTTTTGACGGCGTTTCCCGGGGGTGGTAATATCAAGATGGACAACCGTGTACGGCCATGGAGGAACCATGCCACAGGTGCGTGACGACGGAGCGGTGATCATCGTCGAGAAGTCGAGCGGGGGCGTTGGCGGGTTCCTGCTGGGACTCCTCCTCGGTGCCGGTGCGGCCCTGCTCTTCGCTCCCCAGAGCGGTGAGGTGACCCGCCGGGTGATCCGGGATCGGGGACGGCAGCTCAGGGACGAGGCGCAGACCCGGGCCGAGGACTGGCAGGAGCGCGTGGAGGAAGGCTACGATCGGGCCAAGGAGCGGCTCGAGGAGGGCTTCGAGACAGCGCGGCGCACAGTCAGGGACAAGCGCGCCGGCGCCCAGGATGCGCTCGATGCGGGCAAGGCAGCCGTGTCCTCCGCGCGTGACGAGCTGGAGCGCCGGCTCGCCGACTCGCGGTCGCCGCGGGGCTCGCGGCGAAGCGACGAGTCCGAGGACGAGAAGGCGTAGGCGGCACCCCACGGCATAAGGCGTGGGTGCCCCCCCGCGCCGAGGGTGGGCCTCGTCCCCCCTCGGCTTCCTGCGCCGAGTGTTCATCGGCGCGTACGAAGACCAGATCCTGTTTCTGGGGAGCGCGCTCACGTTCGACGCGCTCCTGGCGGCTCTCCCGTTCGTCCTGCTGCTGCTTGCCGCGCTGGGCTACTTCGTGCACAGCGGCGCGGATGCCATGGCGGACATCCTCGGGCTGCTCGACCAGATGCTCCCGCAGGGCACCGGTGTGCAGGGCCCCCTGGAGCGCGCCGAGGAGTTGGTCACCGGCGTCGTGGACAGCCGTGCCGAGCTGACCATCTACGGTATCCCGCTCTTTGTCTGGTTCGCTACCAGGTTCTTCAGCGCCGTCCGGTCGGCCCTCAACGAGATCTTCGATACGCATGAGTCCCGCTCCTACCTGGTCGGAAAGGGGCTGGACCTCTTCCTGGTGATCGTGACGCTGGTGATGTTCACCGCGAATGCGCTCCTCACCGTAATCGTGGCGGACTATCCGTTCGTCGGTCGATTCGTGGTGGGAATCTCGACCTACCTGGTGGGCCTGTTCCTGTTCTTCATCATCTACATCATCGCGCCTACCCGCCTGATGCGGTGGGACACTGCGGTAGTGGCGGCGGCTGTGGCCTCCCTCGGGTTCGAGATCGCGAAGAAGCTGTTCAGCCTGTACCTGACGGAGTTCGCCACGATCGATCGGCTGATCTCCAACGCCAACGCCATCGCGCTCCTCCTGTTCGTGGTCTGGCTCTATTTCATGTCCTGTCTCTTCCTGTTGGGTGGGGAAGTGGCCGAGACGTACGACCTGATGCGCCGGCAGCGGGAGCAGCGCGCCATTCTCGAGTGATGGGGCCCGGCGCCGGCGTACGGCGTCCCCGGCCCTGACGGAGGCCTGGCATGGCACCCGATCGCGTGATCGACCTGCGGAGCGACACCGTCACCCGCCCATCGGCGGCCATGCGCCGCGCCATGGCCGAGGCCGAGGTGGGGGACGACGTGCTCGACGGCGATCCCACGACCGGCCGGTTGGAAACGTGGATCGCGGAATTGTTGGGTATGGAGGCGGCCCTGTTCTTCCCCTCGGGAATCCAGGCCAACCAGACCGCCATCTGGCTGCACGCCGAGGCCGGGACCGAAGTCATTCTCGAGGCCGAGGCCCACCTGGTGCACTACGAGATGGCAGGGGTGGCGGGGCTCACGGGTGCCCAGATCCGCCCGGTGGCGACGCCGGACGGTCTGCTGACGCCCGCGCTCGCCGAGCAGGCGTTTCGTCCGGCGTCGTCCCATGTGCCCCGGGTGAGCGTCGTGGCGGCGGAGAACACGCACAACGCGGCGGGGGGCAAGGTGATGCCCGTGGATGTGTGGGACGGACTGGTTGCGCTGGCCCGGGAGCGGGAGGTGCCGCTGCACCTCGACGGCGCGCGGCTGTGGCACGCGGCGGCGGCACAGGCGGTGGCGCCCGCGCGGTTGGCCCGGGGCGCGAGCAGCGTCATGACCTGCCTGTCCAAGGGGCTGGGCTGCCCCGTGGGGAGCTGCCTCGCGGGGAGCGCGGAGCTGATGGGTCGGGGGCGTGAGGTGCGCACGCGGCTGGGCGGCGCGATGCGTCAGTCGGGCATCCTGGCCGCGGCGGGGCTGTACGCCCTGGAGCACAACATGTCACGTCTCACGGAGGATCACGCCAACGCCCGCCTGTTCGCCGGCCACCTCGAGGGCCACCCGGCGGTGCAGCCGCTGGCGCCGGACAGCAATATCATCATGCTGGACCTGGTGGGCGCCGGCCTGACCGTCGACACCGTGCTGCCCCGGCTCGCGCAGGCCGGGGTGCTCCTGGTGCCGTTCAGCCCCACCCGGCTGCGGGCGGTCACCCATCTCGACGTCTCCCGGGAGGAGGTCCTGTGGGCGGCGGAGACCGTCGCTCGAGTCTTGCAGTGAACCGGATCAGCGGCGGGGCCAAGTGTTGCCCAACGCGACGCCGCGTGCCTAATTGGGGCGTCGCTTGTCGCTAGAAAGGCTGCCATGCACATCGTGGTCGTAGGCGCCGGTGAGGTGGGGTATTACGTCGCCGAGCGCCTGTCCAACCTGCAGCACGACGTCGTCGTCGTCGATGTCGAGCCCGGCCGGTTGGAGTACGTCGCCAACCACATCGACGTCGCGGTAGTCGAGGGGAGTGGGACGAGCCCAGCCGTGCTGGAGCGTGCCGGGATCAAGCGCGCCGGGCTGCTCCTCGCCGTCACCAACATCGACGAGGTGAATCTCGTCAGCTGCATGAGCGCCCGAACCCACCCCGGCATCTTCAAGGTGGCGCGCGTCTCGAACCCCGACTTCTACCGGGACGCCAGGAATCTCAAGCCCGACGTCTTCGGCGTGGACATGCTGATCAACCCCGAGCGGGAGCTGGCGCTCGAGACCGTCCGCCTGCTCCAGTCCACCGCCGCCACCGACATCGCCGTATTCGCGGGCGGTGCCGTGCAGCTGCTGGGGTTCACCGTCTCCGAGCAAGCCCCCATCGCCGGCCGCCGGCTGGCGGCGATCGCGGCGGAGGAGGGCGACCGGCCGCTCCTCACCGTGGCCATCGAGCGCAACGGCGAGACGATCATTCCCACGGGCGATACCGAGATCCGGGTGGGGGACCAGATCTACGTGGCGGCGACGCCGGCCGAGATTCCTCGGGCCATCGAGCTGTTGGGGTATGAGCAGGCCGAGGTCCGGCGGGTGATGATCGCCGGCGGCAGCGTGGAGGCGTTCTATCTGGCGCAGCTGCTGCACCAGCACCGGGTCCAGGTCACGATGCTGGTGGCGGACCGGGTCAGGGCGCAGGAGCTGGCGGAGAAGCTGGACGGGGCCCTCGTGCTCCACGGCGATGCCACCGACGTGGAGCTCATGGAGCTGGAGGGGGTGAGCGGCGTAGACGGGTTCGTGGCCCTCACCGAGGGGGACGACAAGAACATCCTCTCGTCCCTGGTGGCGAAGCAGGCCGGTGCCAGGCAGGTAATAACCCTGGTGAACAAGCGGGACTACATCCCGCTGGCGCGCCGAATCGGTTTGGATGCGGCGGTGAGTCCGCGGCTGTCGGCGTCCAACGCGATCCTGCGCTACGTGCGCCGGGGGAGCGTGACCCGGGTGGCCACCTTCAAGGGGAGTGACGCCGAGGCGATCGCGTACGAGGTCTCGGAGCGCTCGCCCGTGGCGGGCAAGCGCCTGGCGGATGCCAACCTTCCCCAGGGCGCCATCGTAGCGGCCATCGTGCGGGGCACCGAGGTCACCGTGCCCCGCGGGACCGACACGCTGGAGGCGGGTGACTCCGCGATCCTCTTCGTGCTGCCCGACGCCCTGCCAGCGGTGAGCACCCTGTTCCCTTCGTGAACATCCTCGAAGTCCTCCACCTGGTCGGGGCGCTCCTGGTATGGACCGCGGCGGCTATGGCGCCCGCCGTGGTGTTCGGCATGACCGAGGGCCTGGGCGGGCCCTGGCTCGTGGCCATGTTCGGTACCGCGCTCGTGGGTGGCGTCCTCTGGTGGCTCACGCCGAAGCGCTACTCGATCAACATGCGCGAGGGCATCGCCGTCGTGGGGATGGGGTGGATCGCGGTGGTGGTGGCGGGCGCCGTGCCGTTCGTGCTCACCGGGGTGGTGCCTACGGCGACCGCCGCGTTCTTCGAGTCGGTGTCCGGGTTCACCACCACCGGCGCCACCGTGTTCCCAGCCATCGAGGAGCTGCCACGCAGCATCATGCTGTGGCGCAGCACCACGCACTGGTTGGGCGGTATGGGCATCATCGTCCTGGGCGTGGCGATCCTGCCGCTGTTGGGGATGGGCGGGGCGCAGCTGTTCCAGGCGGAAGCGCCGGGCATTCCCAGCGACCGGCTGAAGCCCCGCATCGCGCAGACGGCGAGGCTCCTGTGGGGGGTCTACGCCCTGTTCACCGCGGTGCTGGCCGTCATCTACCTGCTGTTGGGGATGTCCGCGTTCGACGCCGTGAACCACGCCATGAGCTGTCTGGCGACCGGCGGCTTCTCCACGCGGACGGCCTCGGTCGGCGCGTTCTCGGGCGCGATTCAATGGGTCACGGTGATCTTCATGGTGGTCGCCGGCACGAACTTCACCCTGCACTACCGCTTCCTGTCCGGCCGGTGGCGCAGCTACTGGGCCGATCACGAGTGGCAGTGGTATGTGGCGACCCTGGGGGCCGGCTACGTGGTTGTGTTCCTCTTCCTGGGGCTGTTCGACGGGGGGTGGGGTGAGGAGCTGGCGCGCCGCACGGTGTTCAACGTGACCGCGGTGCACACCACGACGGGCTTCGCCACCGCCGATTTTTCCGTGTGGCCCGCCGTCTGCCAGGTGCTGCTCCTCGGCCTGATGTTCGTGGGGGGGATGGGCGGCTCCACGGGAGGCGGGTTCAAGGTCGTACGCTCGGCTGTGGTGGTGAAGCACGTGCTCGGCGAGATCCGCAAGATCCTGCATCCCCGGGCGGTGGTGGTCACGAAGCTCGGACGGCGTCCCGTCCGCCAGGACGCGCTCCACAACGTGTTGGCGTACCTCGCCCTCTACGTGCTCACCCACTGGGTCGGGACGCTCGTGCTTGCCGCGCTGGGTGTCGACCTGGTGACCTCCCTGAGCGCTGCCCTCGCGGCGCTGTCGTCGATCGGCCCGGGGCTCGGCGCCGTCGGCCCTGCCTCGCACTACGGGCTCATGGGTGCGCCGGAGCACCTGGTGCTGTCGGTGCTGATGCTGTTGGGGCGGCTGGAGTTCTACACCCTGCTGGTGCTGCTCATTCCCTCGACCTGGCAGCGGTGGGGAGGACATCGATAGGGGAGGGGGGAACGGCCCTCCCCCTTCCCGTAGCGTCGGGGTGACCGCTTCCCCTATCCCGTTTGCCGTTTCCCGGTGGTGTTGGGAGGGCGGGCTGGGTAGCTTACGGAGCCCCAGGTCCGAGGGGCTCGCGCGCGTGAACCGCGTCAGGACCGTGAAGGTAGCAGCGCTAAGCGATGTCGCGCGTCGCCTCGGGGTGCCTGGGGCACTTACTTCCTTGCCATGATCCATACCGCACTCGCCCGGAAGTACCGACCCACCCGTTTCTCGGATCTGGTTGCGCAGTCCCACGTCGCGGCTGGGCTCGCCGGCGCGCTGGCCAAGAACCGAGTGGCGCACGCCTATCTGCTGACTGGCCCACGGGGTGTGGGCAAGACCAGCGCGGCGCGCATCCTGGCGATGGCGCTCAATTGCGAGGAGCGGAAGACGGAGGGGACCCACGCGGGCGAGCCCTGCGGTACCTGCGACTCCTGCCGGCGCATCTGGTCCGGCGCCGCCAACCTCGACGTCGTCGAGATCGACGCCGCGAGCAACCGGGGGGTCGACGACGCCCGGGATCTGCGCGAGAGGGCGATGTATGCCGCCAGCGGTCCCGAGCGGCACAAGGTGTACATCATCGACGAAGCGCACATGCTCACCCGGGAGGCCTGGAACGCACTCCTCAAGATCCTGGAGGAGCCGCCGCCCCGGGTCGTCTTCGTGTTTGCCACCACGGAGCCGCAGAAGATCGCCAATACCGCCGCCCCGGTCATGAGCCGGCTGCAGCGCTTCGATTTCCGCCGCCTCGGTCCCCACACCATCATCGAGCGCCTCGAGTACGTGTCGGCACAGGAAGGCATCGAGGTCGAGGACGACGCCCTGCTGCTGATCGCCCGGGTTGCCCACGGGGGGATGCGCGACGCGCTCTCCGTGCTGGACCAACTGCTGGCCTTCGGTGAGGGGCCGGTCACCGCCGCCCGGGTGCGCGACGCCCTGGGCCTGATCGACGACGAGCTCTACGCCGAGCTCCTCGGCCTAGTGGCGGAGCGCCGCCGCCAGGATGTGTTCCCGTTCGTCGCGCGCCTGGTGGAGGGGGGAGCGGACCTGGCGGAGTTCATAGGTGGGGCCGGGGAGGCCCTGCGCGCGCTGCTCGTCAAGATCCTGGGCGGCGAGCCGGAGGGGCTGACCGATGCCCTCCGGGTGGCCGTGGAGCGGCACGCGCCGCAGTACCGGGAGGGCGACGTGCTGCGCATGCTCAGGCTGCTGCGGGACGCCGAGGGGGCCATCCGGCGCAGCCCTCACGCCCGCCTGCACGTGGAGACCCTCCTGCTGCAGTGGACGCTGCTCGATCGAACCGTGGAGCTCGACGAGGTGATGGCAGCCCTGCGGGGCGGCACGGCGCCGCCCGCCGGGAACCCAGCACCCGCAGCGCCGCCGCGCCGCGATCGAGCTAAGGGAGGTGGGCCGGCCCCCGCAGCGGAGCGCCCGCCCGCCCCGCCGCGAGCACGGCCGCTGGAGGGTCCCCTAACCCTGGAGGCTCTGGTGGAAGCGTGGCCGGCCGTCGTTGAGGCGGTGGGGAAGCGGCGCCGCATGGTGCGGGAGGCGCTGAGCCACGCCACCCCCGCGGCGGTTCAGGGGAGTGAGGTGACCCTCGACGTCTCAGACAGCGAGGTCCACCTGGAGGGGCTCGAGCGGAGCCGCGACCTGTTGGCCGCCGCGATCGGGGAGGTGCTGGGCAAGCAGGCGCGGATCGGCTACCGTCCGGCCGCGGCGGCGGTCGAGGCGCCGCCCCTCGAGGAGCCCCGGCGCCTGGATCGCGACGGGGATCGCGAGCAGCGGCTCAAGCAGTACCGGTCGCAGGACGCCGCACTCGACGCGATGGCGGATGCCCTCGATCTGGAGCTACTCGAGTAGCTTGCGGCACTATCGTCCCCCACGTAGCTTGCAGCGACGAGGGCCGTTGGACGCGTAACTCTTGGATTGACAGGGATATGGCCGATCTCTCGCAGTTGTTTCAACTCGGTCAGCAGGTCCAGGGCCGGCTGACCCAAATGCAGACGGAGCTCGCCGAGCAGAGCGTGACGGGCTCGGCCGGCGGTGGCATGGTCAAGGTCACCGCCGATGGGCGGGGCCAGGTCCGCAGCATCACCATCGACCCGGCCGCGGCGGCGGACGGTGACATCGAGATGCTGGAGGACCTCGTGCTGGCCGCCGTGAGCGACGCGCAGCGCAAGGCGGATGAGCTCTACCGCAGCGAGCTGAAGAAACTCACCGGCGGATTGCCGCTACCGTTTCAATTCCCGCTGTAAGAGCCGTGTCGGCGATCGACGAGCTGATCGGCGAGTTGACGAAGCTCCCGGGGATCGGGAGGAAGACGGCGACGCGCCTCACCTACTATCTGCTCAAGCAACCGGCGGAGACCGTACGTCGGCTGGCTACCTCGCTCGTGACGCTGGCGGAGCGGGTGCGGCCCTGTGCCGAGTGCGGCAACCTCGGCGAGGGCGAGTCCTGCGCCATCTGCGCAGACCCGCGCCGCGACAAGAGCGTCGTCTGCGTCGTGGAAGAGGCATCGGACATCGGGGCCATCGAGCGGACCGGAGAGTACCGCGGCCTGTACCACGTGCTGGGCGGCCACCTCTCGCCCCTGGACGGTGTGGGGCCGGACGATTTGCGGATTGCCGGGCTCGAGTCCCGCCTCGCGAACGGCACCACGGTGCGTGAGGTGATCGTGGCCACCAATCCCTCCATGGAGGGGGAGGTCACGGCGACCTATGTCCGCGGTGTGATCGAGCGCCCTGAGCTGCGTGTGACGCGCATCGCATTGGGATTGCCGGTGGGCGGCGATCTTGAGTACGCGGACGGCGTGACGATCGCTCAGGCGCTGGCCGCCCGTCGGGAGATGACTACGTGATGGGACCTCGGGGACGGGCCCTGCTCGTTGGGCTGGGACTGGGTGCGGCCGTGGGGGCGGCGTTGGCCCAGCATTCGATGGGCCGGCACCGCCGGGACTTGTTCAGCGCACACCCCTTGCGCCGGCTGTCGGCCCTGGGCTATCTCAACGGGCATCCCAGCGTGGAGGCGGTGCGCCTCCTGAGAGATTATCTCGCGTGGGAGCAGCATCCGATGCTGCGGCGCCGCGCCGAAGGAATCGTACGGCGCATGGAGGCGAGACTTGGCTAGGACGAGGAGCCGATGACGGGTGCCGGCACGTGGTCGCTGAACGAAAGCGACTACCACCGCATCACGGAGCATTTGACCGCCCTGCTGCGGGAGTCGAATGCCCGGTGCGCCCTGCTGGTGGACCGCACCGGTCAGCTGCTGGCGAATGCCGGCGAGCAGCTCTCCTTCGATCCGGCGGCCTTCGCCTCGCTCACGGCCGCCGATTTCAGCGCCAACGACCAGCTAGCGAAGATGATCGGGGAGCCGGAGTTCGCGTCCCTGTTCCACCAGGGCGAGAGGGAGTCCATGTACCTGGCCGACGTGGCGAGGCGGGTGATCCTGGTGGTGTTATTCGACCAAAGGACGACCGTAGGCATGGTGCGACTGCGGGTCAGGCAAACGGTGGGTGAGCTCAGTAATGTTTTCGAGGAGATGTTCAGTCGTGCAGCACCGTCCGGCCCGGAGCGGCCACCACGGGTGCTCGAGGGAGCGGAGGACGAGATCGACAAGCTGTTCGGGGATTAGGGAGGCGCGGCCGATATGTCGATGATCAACTACGCTTCCCGCGAGATCAACTGCAAGCTCGTGTACTACGGGCCCGGGTTGGGTGGCAAGACCACGAACCTGGAGCACGTGTTCAACAAGGTCTCGCCCGATACCCGGGGCAAGATGGTGTCTCTGGCGACGGAGACCGAGCGTACCCTGTTCTTCGATTTCCTGCCCGTGGATCTCGGTACCATCCGCGGGTTCAAGACCCGATTCCACCTCTACACCGTGCCCGGCCAGGTGTACTACAACGCCTCGCGGAAGCTCATCCTCAAGGGTGTGGACGGTGTCATCTTCGTCGCCGACAGTCAGATCGAGCGGATGGAAGCGAACCTCGAGTCGATGCAGAACCTGTACGACAACATGCGCGAGTACTCGTACGATGTGACCAAGATCCCGTTCGTGGTCCAGTACAACAAGCGCGATCTGCCCAACGCCGCTCCCATCAGGGACCTCCAGGCGCAGCTCAACCCCGGGTGGCCGGTGGAGCAGCCGGCGCGGCAGCGCCCCATGGCCGATCCGTGGCATCAGGGTGAGATGCTGATCCATCAGGTAGACGGAACGTGGGTGGAGCGAGCGCCGTACTTCGAGTCGGTGGCGACGACGGGCGACGGCGTGTTCGATACCCTGAAAGCGGCAGCGAAGCTGG
This sequence comes from Gemmatimonadota bacterium, assembly GCA_039591655.1. Lineage (GTDB taxonomy): Bacteria > Gemmatimonadota > Gemmatimonadetes > Gemmatimonadales > GWC2-71-9 > WVYX01. Next base: position 6,920 of record JBDHDE010000017.1, on the reverse strand, counting down.
TGCTCAAGGCGCTGAGCTAGGGAGCAGGGACATGGTCTGGACCCTCCCGAACATCCTCACGGTCACCCGGATCGCGCTGGCCCCGGTCATCGCCCTGCTGCCTTTCATCGACGGCTGGGTTCCCAAACTCCTTGCGTTCCTGGTCTTCGTGGCCGCCGCCATCAGCGACATCTACGACGGCAAGCTGGCCCGCAGTCGCGGCGAGACCACCGATCTCGGCAAGATGCTGGACCCCCTGGCCGACAAGCTCCTGCTGATCGCCACACTCATCCCGATCTTCTTCATCACCCGCAGGATGGTGCAGTACGAGATCCCCTGGTGGGGCAGCTTCCCGCTGTGGGTCGCCATCTTGCTGATCGGGCGTGAGGTGGCGATGACGGTGTTTCGCCACGTGGCGCAGAAGCGCGGTGTGGTGATCGCCGCCGGGGGCGCCGGGAAGATCAAGACCATCGTACAGGATATCTTCATCGGCGCGACGATCGCCTGGTTCGCCTGGCAGGACATGCGGACCTCGTTCGGGTGGGAGCGGGGATGGATGGGCTCCTTCTGGGAGCGCTTCCACGGCACCGTGGTGGCGATCACGCTGGCCATTGCCGTTCTGCTGACCGCCTACTCCCTCGGCGTGTACATCTACCGGTACCGGTCGCTCTTCCGGGGAACGCCCACCGCCTCCAGTGCCAGCGGCGATGGAAGTTGAGGTCGTCACCGTAGGTACGGAGCTCCTCCTCGGCTACACCCTCGACAGCAACGCCGCCGCAATAGCCCGCGCCCTGGCCGACGTGGGAGCCAGTGTGGTGCGCAAGACCACCGTGGGGGACCACCCGCCGGCCATCCGCGAAGCCGTGGCGGGAGCGCTGGAGCGCACCGGCTGCGTGATCCTGACGGGTGGCCTGGGGCCCACCAGCGACGACGTCACCAAGCCGGCCGTGGCCGAGCTGTTCGACGCGCCTCTGGAGCTCGACGAGGCGTACCTCGCCGCCATGGAGCGGCGCTGGGGTGAGCTCAGGCCGGGGCGGCCGATGCCTCCCAGCAATCGGGGCCAGGCTGAGGTTCCTCGCGGGGCCGAGATCCTGCCCAACCCGCATGGCACAGCCCCGGGGCTGTGGCTGGAGGGTGCCCCCGGGGTCGCGGTGCTGCTGCCTGGGGTGCCCCGCGAGATGCGGCGTCTGCTGGAGGATGAGGTGGTGCCTCGGCTCCGCGCCCGGGTGGCGGGTGGCGGGGAGACGCCGCGAGTGACCCGGTCCCGCACCCTCAAGACCACCGGCATCACCGAATCGGGTCTGCAGACGGCGCTGGGGCACCTGGAGGAGCGGCTCGCCCCGGTGACCCTGGCGTATCTGCCCCAGGGGATCGGCGTGGACCTTAGGCTCACGGCGTGGGGGCTTCCCGAGACCGAGGCCGAAGCGGCGCTGGCGGGCGCCGTCGAGGTGCTGCTTCCGGCCTTGGGGGTGCACTACTACGGCACAGGGGATACCGACCTGGCAGCCGTCGTGCTGCAGTCGCTCCGGGCCCGTGGCATGACGCTGGCCGTGGCGGAGTCGTGCACCGGGGGTCTCCTCGGCGGACGTCTGACGGCGGTGCCGGGCTCGTCGGAGGTCTTCCTGGGCGGCGTGATCTGCTACGCCGACGAGTCCAAGGTCCGGGACCTCGAGGTGCCGGCGGACCTGATTCGAGCCCATGGAGCAGTGAGCGAGCCGGTGGTCCGGGCGATGGTCGGGGGTGTGGTCCGGCGGTTCGATGCCGGAGCTGGGATAGCGGTCACGGGGATCGCCGGGCCCGCCGGCGGGACGCCGGAGAAGCCCCCGGGGACGGTGTGGCTCGCCGCCTGCGCCGGTGAGCGCGAGCGCGCCGTGACACGCCGGCTGCCCGGGGGGCGCTACGAAGTGCGGCGGCGCAGCGCTCAGGCGGCGCTGGACCTGCTGCGGCGCGTGCTCCAGGAGGCATAGGTCCCGGGGACGGTGTGCCGATTCGGCAGCGGATTTTGGTACGGTTCTTGTCTTTCACGCTATTCTTCGGGGGCCCCGCGCGGGGCCGGCCACGGTGAACTCACGAACGTCAACGTCACGAGAGCATGCCAAGAAGAAAGAAGTCACACAAAGCGAAGCAGGCGCGGACTCCGGGGCCGGAGGGCACGGAAGTGCCGCCGGCCGACCCGGGGGAGCCCACGGTGGATCCTGAGGTGGCGCCGGGCGCCGCGGTAGAGCCCGAGGGGGGGCCCTCGCAGGCCGTGGAGGGCGCCGCAGCGGGCGCTCCGGCCGGCGGGGTGGTGGAGGCTCCGGAGGAGACCATCCGCCGCCTCACGGAGGAGCTCGACGCGTTCAACGACCGCCACCTCCGGTTGGCGGCGGAGTTCGACAACTACCGCAAGCGGGTCACGCGGGAGCGCACCCAAATGCGCACCCAGGCCCAGGCGGATCTCGTGCGGGACGTGCTGGAGGCGGTGGACGACCTGGCCCGGGTGACGAGCCACGATGCGAACCATGGGAAGGTCGACGACGTGATCGCCGGAGTGGACCTGGTGGAGCGGAAGTTGATGGCCGAGCTGGAGCGCATGGGTCTCGAGCGGGTCGGCACCGAGGGCGTGACTTTCGACCCCAACGAGCACGAGGCCGTCGGGACGATGCCAGCGCCCGCCGCGGAGCAGGACGGCACCGTGGGCGCGGTGCTCCAGGTGGGCTACCGCTTCGGCGGCATGCTCCTTCGACCGGCCCGGGTGGTGGTCTTCATGGCTGCGGAGAGCGAGGCCTAGGCCATGCCTGCGGCCAAGGACTACTACCAGGTTCTGGGCGTGCCGGACAAGGCGACGCCGGCGGAGATCAAGAAGGCGTATCGCCGCCTCGCCAAGCAGTACCACCCTGATGCCAATCCCAACAACAAGGCGGCCTCCGAGCGCTTCAAGGAGATCTCGGAGGCGCACTCGGTGCTGAGCGACAAGGACAAGCGCAGGCAGTATGACACGATGCGCCGGTTCGGGGCGTTCGGCGCGGGAGGGTTTCAGCCTCGCGGCGGCACGCAGGGCGCTGGCTCGCAGCGCTTCGAGGAGTTCGACTTCGGAGGGTTCCCGGGGTTCGGCGGGCTGGGTGATCTCTTCTCGTCCATCTTCGGCAAGGGCAAGCGGGCGGCCGCGGCGGAGCCCATCGAGGTGGTGGCCGAGATCCCCTTCCGGACGGCGGCGCTGGGCGGCAAGGTCCCGGTCACCGTGGGGGTGACGGAGGCCTGCCCCACGTGCGGCGGGTCAGGCGCGGCCCCGGGGGCCCAGCTGAATCAGTGTCAGGAGTGCAAGGGGCGGGGTGCAGTCACCTTCGGACAGGGCGGCTTCGCCGTGACGCGTCCCTGCCCGGCGTGCCGCGGCCGGGGCAAGATCCCCAGCGAGGCCTGCGGCAAGTGCGCTGGGCAGGGAGAGGTCTCCGTCAGCAAGCGTCTACTCGTGACCGTCCCCCCGGGTACCGATTCTGGCCAGCGGGTGCGCCTCAAGGGCCAGGGGCAGCGCGACCCCGGGGGCGCCGCCGCAGGGGATTTGCTGGTGACCTTCCAGGTGCAGCCCGATCGGTTCTTCCGGCGCGAGGGGGTGGATCTCTACTGCACGGTGCCGGTGAACCTGGCACAAGCGGCGCTGGGCACCAAGCTCAAGGTGCGGACCATCGATGGGCGGCACGTGGTGCTCAAGATCCCCGCGGGCAGCCAGCCGGGGCGCAGGTTCCGCATCAAGGGGCAGGGGATCGAGAAGAACCGGCGGCGCGGGGATCAGTTCGTGGAGATCGCCATTACCGTGCCGGACAAGCTCACCAAGGACCAGGAGAAGGCCCTCAAGCAGTTCGCCGATGCGGTGGGGATGAAGTACTAGTCCTCAGGTTGTCGCAGCCATCTCTCCGGGCTGTCCTGCGAGTACTCTCCCAACCGTGCCACCACGAACGTGGCGGAGAGACCTGGCTCCGACCAGCGAATCACCTCGCCCGTCGTCGGCGAGAGCGAGAAGGCGACGAATTGGTCGCGTCCTCCTTCGCCCCCCTCCCCGGCCAGCACGTGGATCCGTCCCTGGCCGTCCTCCGCGATGTCGCTGACGTATGCGCGCTCGTGCCACGGCCAGGGGAGGCGCCACCGGATGTTCCCCCGCTCGTTGTACAGCGTGATGGCATGGGATGGGACCGCATGGAGCACCCCGCCGCGCGCGCCCATGACGAGCCCGGTGCGGGAGCTCTGCTCGACCAGGGCGAAGGTCCGGACGCTGTCCGGGCCGACGCCCACGAGCCGCCCGTCCGGGGCCTCGACCACGATCCGTTGGTCGGGGAGCACGGCGAACTGGTGGGGCGCCGACGCGATTCCCTCCAGTGGGATGCGCCGCTCCAGCTCCCATCGGGCTGAGAACACCGCGACGGAGGCTCTGCCCTGCTCTATGTCCGAGACGTACCACCGCCCGGCGTCTTGCTGGATGTGGTGGGGACCGCTGAGCACGTTCACCCCCCGGGCGTACACGGCTCCGGTGCGGCGGTCCCGCACCGTCACGTCCGGGGAGCCCTGACGTGAGAAGGCGAGCAGCGTGTCGCCTGCGGCGGCCACTGCTCGCCCATCGATGAAGATCAGCGCCTCCGAGGGCCCCGACGGGCCGCAGCCCGCCGCGAAAGCGGCTGCGAGCACGCCGAGGGCCGGTCGGATCAGGCGCATGCCCTACATCTTATCAGTCCAGCGCGAAGACCGGAATCTGTAGCACGGCCACGGCCGGCTCCAACAGGTCCTCGAAATGGTCCAGCACGTCGCCGGCGGCCTCGAAGATCACGGCCAGGGCGAAGAGCTCTGCGCCCTCGAGGGGGTTGCCGTCCGGATCGGTGAAGATGACGCCACCCTCGATGTCCTCCGTGATGTTGGCGATCAGCTCTCCGTTGTGGCGGATCGTGCCGCCGAACGAGGTATCGTCACCCTCCACGTGCAACACCAGCGAGTTGTTGCCGTGGGTGAGGGTCATTGTGAGGGCGATGGCGTTCAGCTGGGCCGTGACCTGGAGTCGCACCGAGGCGTTCGGCGCGGTAACGGTCCAGTCGACCGACGCGCCCGTCGTCTCCGAGAAGGTCGAAGACAGGTTGAAAGTGACCACGGTCGAGCCGTCGGTCAGCTCGCCAACGGCGCTGAACGTAATGCTGCTGGTGGTGACTTCGGCGCTGGCCAGGTAGTCGAGCACCGTGGTGCCCTGGACCACCGCGGTGATCTGGAGGGCGTCGGCGCTGGGCGTGGAGGCGTCCTCGAGGTCCAGATGGCCGATGGCCATCAGCGGGAAGACCACCCGCTCCAGGATCGGATCCACCGCGTAGAGGATGACCCGGATGCCGTCGGCGGGCGCGCCGGTCGCCCCATCGTCCACGACGTACATGGCCGTGGCCGAGTCATACACGAACGTCTTCCCCAGCACGTCCTGCGGGAACACGACCTCCAGCATTCCTTCGCCCTCGTACGGCACCCAGTCGTCCATGACCTGACGCCGCTGGTCGAGCCAGTGCTTGGCCTCTCCGGGGGCCGGCGGCGCCACCGGGAGGGTGGCGGCCAGGGGCGCAGCAGCGAAGCTGGGGAGCGCGTCGCCCATGATGCTGAGGCTCAGCAGGGCGGGGTTGCCCTCCAGCTCGTCCACGACGCTCTGCGCCGCTTCCTGCGCCGTGTCGGGGTCGTACGGGTCGCCCTGATCCGTACCGTCCGAGCAGCCGGCCAGCGCGAACGCGACCAGGCTGGCAACGGCCCACCCGGTCATCCATAGCGTCCGGCGCGGCTTACGAGTCTCGGTTGTCATGATTGGTCTCCTTGGGGTCATCCCCGGCGTGGTTTGTTTGCATCGTTTCGGTGCGGGACGGAGGTGTGATCTGCGTCACACTCTCGGGTCCGGCGTTCAAGCGGCAATCTAGAAGCCTCCGGGGTCGAACCGCTGTGACCCCGCCCACCTCGGATCCGTGCCGAAGGCAGCGAACCGGCGGCGAGCCGGATCACGCGCGACTCCTGCCGCGCCATTTGGTGTCGCCCCTCTCAGGCGGGTGCTAGGTTACCGAAGACTCGGCGTCGGGAATGGTGGGCGCGCGAGCGCCCGAACGCGCTCAGATCGAAACACGGAGGCAGCCGCCATGACCATGGCATGTCGCTGGACGTTCACGCTGGAGGAGGAGTTCGGCCACCGCAACATCTCACCGGAAGTGAGCACGCTGGTGCAGGAGGCGGGCGTGCGTACGGGGATCGTGACGGTGCACCTGCCGGGCTCCACCGGCGCCATCACCACCATCGAGTACGAACCGGGTGCCCTCCAGGATCTGCGGCGCGCCCTGGACCAGATCGCGCCGGCTACCCTGGATTACGAGCACAACAAGGCCTACGGGGATGGGAACGGCTTCTCCCACGTGCGCTCGGCCCTCATGGGGACCAGCATCGCGGTTCCCATCGTCGACGGTGAGCTGCAGCTGGGTACCTGGCAGGAGATCCTGCTGCTCAACCTCGACAATCGACGCCGCACGCGGGACGTGGTGGCGGTGGTGGTGGGTTCGTAATGGGTAGTGAGGGGCGGTGCGCTACTGGTTTGGCTTCTGCTTCGCCCGGACCTTCCACACCTCGACACGCTGGTTCCCCACGAAGGCGTTCGCCGCCCACGCGGTCAGACCCACGATGACGGAGGCGAGGATCGCAGAGCCGAGGCCCTCCACCTGGAACGAGGGCATTATCCAGGCGACCAGCATCAACATGGCGCCGTTCACCACGAAGAGGAACAGCCCCAGCGTTATGAGGGTGATGGGGAACGTGAGGAACACGACAACCGGTCGCACGAAGGCGTTAACCACCCCCAGCAGGAAGGCGGCGAGCCACAGCGAGAACACGCCCTCGAAGCGGATGTTCCCCAGGATGGTATCCGCCATCCACAGGCCGAAGGCCGTGATGAACAGTCGAGCGAGGAAGCC
>JBDHDE010000016.1:0-81768 GCA_039591655.1 Gemmatimonadota bacterium | reverse complement strand
CCGCGCGAGCCCCGGTCACTCCCTGCTCAGAAGTGGATGTGCGCCTCCAGTGAGATCACGTCCCGTCGGGGGCCTTGAGCGCTGCGGGATGCACCGTTAGTGTGTTCGCTTCACTGCGGAGGTCTTCATGCGCGTCGCCACCCTGTCGCTCGCCCTCGCCCTCGCCGCACCCGCGGCATGGGCCCAAGAGTTCCACCGGCCCGAGGAGTGGAAGGTCCGATTCGACCGCGAAGGGGCGGCGGACTCTGCCATCTATTTCGTGTCGATGCCACCCGGGTGGCACGTCACTACGGGACCGGCAGCCATCCTGTACGACCCGGCGCAGTCTGCCCAGGGGGCTTACCGTATCGAATCGGAGATCTTCCTATTCCCCGGGGAGCGCCGCGAGGGTTTCGGCGTCTTCTTCGGTGGAACGGATCTGGAGGCCGACGGCCAGTCCTACACCTATTTCCTGATCCGCAAGGACGGCAGCTTCCTGATCAAGCAGCGCAAGGGCCACGACACCCAGGTCGTCCACCCGTGGACCCACCACCAGGCGATTCTGGCTCACGACGGCGGGGAGGGCACCGTCAAGAACGTGCTGACCGTCGAGGCCGGGGCAGGGCACGTGGACTTCTACGTGAACGGCGAGAAGGTGGCCAGTGTACCGCGCTCGGACCTGATGGCGGACGGAATCGTGGGCCTGCGGGTCAACCACAACCTGAACCTGCACGTCACGACACTGGGGGTGGAGCAGGGCGGCAACTGAGGGGTCTGCTACGCCCCGGGGGCCGCGAGGGACTCCGGCCCGGGGCCCTCCCCACCTTCCAAACAGCGAGGCATGGCCGCTCACGTGTTTCCTCGGCTGAGCGCGGTAATCAGCCGGTGCCAAGGAAGGCTGCCCCGGGAAGGCCGCCGGGTGCCTGCATTTCATTGATGGGCTGTATTGCGGAGTGGCCAGGGACGGAATTGAACCGCCGACACGGGGATTTTCAGTCCCCTGCTCTACCAACTGAGCTACCTGGCCGACGAGCGGGAATTATACACTATGGGATTGGGCGCGGCGAGGTGGGTTGCAGCGCCCGTCCGCGGCATGCGGCAACAGACGCGTGGCGTGCGCCAGATGATGCAGAGATCGATTCGGGGGAGTGGCGCCGCACACCTGATGCGCCCTCGGACCTGCCCTGGGAGGTATGACTAAATGATATGACGGAATACCAATAAATGCTTTAGTGGACAGACTTCCCGGCTTGCTCCAGCGGCCCTCACCCTACCGCGCCACCCGTCTCACTGTTTTCCCCCTGCCGTCCTTGCTCCGCCTCCAACTCGGCCTCCAGCGCGTCAAAATCCAGCTCCTCGAAGTCCCGCTCCACTGCGTAGCGCTCCAGCTCCGGGGCGTCGGGGTAGCGGGCCCGCACCAGCCGGATCACGGCTCGGGCTCTCCCGGGATCCTGCTTCACCGTACGGTAGATCTCCTCCAACCGGATCGCGGCGTTGATCTCCACCTTGCGACTGGCACGCTTGCGCAGGTAGCCCTCCAGCAGCCGCGTCACCTCGTCCAGGTTCGGCCGGGCCTGGGGCGGCAGCGCCCCGATGGAGCCGCCCATGAACGCCCCCGTGATCCACTCCCCGATGGGAGTGAACACGTACTCCATCAGGAGATCCCAGCCCCACCAGATCAGGCCGCAGGTGCCGGCCGCCACCAGCCACCGGGGGTCGTCCCGCACCACGAACCCCATCACGAGAAGCACCGCCGTGGCCGTCCCCAAGATGGTGCGGACCACCCGGCCGACACTCAATGGCGGTTGCGGTCGACGGGTGTACATGCCGCAATGGTTAAGGGGCACGTCCGCCGGCAACAAGGTCAGACGTCACTCCGCGGCAGCAAAGCCGCTAGATTCTCCGAGTGCCGCGCTCCCTCCAACCTTCGATCCGAGGCAGGGATGGTTGAGTACCAGACGGTCATCGTTCGGCTACAGGGGAAGGCCCGGGAGGACGAGGAAATGCTGACCGACCTCCTGAACGAGCGCGCCAGAATGGGGTGGGGCTACCACTCCCTGGCGGAAGTCGGCGGCGACAAGCTGCTGGTGATCTTCACACGAAAGGCCTGAGGCCGACCCCACCCCACCTCGCCCTATGAAGCGGGAACGGCCACGGGTTGGGGCGGCCCCTTCCCCCTTCCCGCAACGCACAGACGCTCCCAGGAATCCTCATCACCAGGAGACCCCGCGATGACCGACGCTTTGCCCCAGTGCGTCCACACCCGCCGCGCCTTCGACGGCCGGCTGGTGAAGGTAGACGTGGACACCATGCGGGATCCCGGCGGCCGGGAGTCCGACCTGGAGATCGTGCGCCATCCGGGGGCGGTAGCGGTGGTACCGCTGCTCTCACAGCCCAATAGCCCTGATCCCACCATCCTGCTCATCGAGCAGCACCGCCACGCGGCGGGCGGCACGATCTGGGAGATCCCCGCCGGTACTCTGGAGGCCGGCGAGGAGCCGGCGGCATGCGCGCACCGGGAGCTCCTCGAGGAAACCGGCGCGTCGGCCGAGGGCCTGGAGCACCTGACCACCGTCTACACGACGCCCGGCTTCACCGACGAGCGCATCCACCTGTTCCTGGCCACCGGCCTGACCCTTGGGGAACCGAACCAGGAGGGTGACGAGTTCATAAAGGTGAGGCCCCTGTCCCTAACCCGGGTCCTGGAGCTGATCCGGGACGGCGAGATCGTCGATGCCAAGACCATCGCCGGGGTGCTGTGGGTGGCCGGATTCCGGCTCAATCTCTAGGGGACAGTGTCCCCGGTGGGGGACAGCGGGACCCTCGGCGGCGAGTGAGTGTGGCGCGGTAGCCACACCGCATCCCTTTGTTTGACAATGGCTTAGCGTGACACGGGACACCTTGTCCCAGCGGGTATGGTTCGTGCGAATACCTAACACCGGAAGGAGGGCACTCTAGCGGACCCTTTGTCGTCTGAATGAGGGCCGCCGCTTCGCAAGAAGGGAGGCCCGGGAGCTTCACATGACCGCAACTCCTCACACCCTGAAGCGGGTCGAGCCCGCGTCCGCCCCAGGGGCGGAAACCCTAGAGCTTCGGGCGCTCGACGACTCGAGCGTGGTGGCGGCGTATCTGGCGGGGAGGAAGCGCGCGTTCAACGAGCTCGTCGATCGATACCAGAAGCGACTTCTGAACTTCGTCTTCCGCACCATCGGCGACCGGGAGCGAGCCGAGGATCTTGTCCAGGAGGTGTTCATCCGGGTGCACCGGCACCTACACCGGTTCGACCAGAGCAAGAAGTTCTCGACCTGGATCTACACCATCGCATCGAACCTGGCCAAGAACGAGCTCCGCAACAGGAGCCGGAGTCCCCTGGTGCTGTTCCAGACGATCAAGAAGAACTGGGAGGCCGACCACAGGCCACTGCAGTTCGAGGACAAGCACCATCGGCCGGAAGACCTCTACCGCAAGCGCCACCTCCGCGAGCTCGTGGAATGGTCCGTGGCACAGCTCCCCGAGCATCACCGCGTGGTGTTCGTGCTGCGGGAGCTGGAAGGCAAGACGTACGAGGAGATCGCCGAGATCACCGACTGCAACCTCGGCACCGTGAAGAGCCGCCTGAACCGGGCGCGAAACCGGTTCGCCCAGATCATCGGGCCGCTGCTGGATTAGGCGATCCTCACTCCCCACCTCCGCGGATTGGAGCGGGGAACCCAGGAGGACGGCGCGGGTCGGCCGTCCTCCTTCTCGTTCCCGGCCCCTTCCCCTTCCCCAGCGGCGGGGCGGGGAACTTCCACCTCCCCCCGCGGTACCACGCCATGACTGGAATCCATCACTATGCGCTGCACCGACTTCCTAGAACTCTACTCGGATTACCGCGACGGGCTGATCGGCGACCCGGTGCTGAACCTGGACATGAGCCAGCATCTCATCACCTGCCGCCGCTGTATGCAGTACGACGCCCGCGTGGCCCGGGGAGTGACGGTGCTCAAGACGCTGAGCGACCTGGAGCCATCGCGGGTGTTCCGCAGGGAGTTGGCCGGGCGCCTGGCGGAGGCGCCGCCGGTGCGGGACGAACCGGTCATACCGGCGCCGGCGGGCATCATGGTCGCCCTCATGCTGCTCACCGCCGTGGCCTTCTTCCTGTGGGAGGCCGGCACGGGCAGCACCCAGGCGCGGGGCGAGCCGCCGGAGACGCCACGCCCGTTCCCCGTCGCCGTGGCCAACCCCGGCCCGCCGTTCGTCAGCTTCGGCCACCTCGCCGTACCCGCGTTCGGGGGCGAGTGGCACACACCTGGCGCCGCCGAGGGGCCGCTGGTACTGCACACCGCGGCCCTCTCGCGCTAGCGCCCGCCACCGGATCACACCCAGGCTTTCACCCACCCTCTCCCGTCGGTAATTTCCGCCGTATATGGCGGCGGCCCTCTCGTTCGACTCCGCGTATCGCCAGATCCGCCGCGGAGAGCTCGCACCCGTCTACTACCTGACCGGCGAGGAGGACGTCCTCAAGGACGAGCTCGTCACCCAGGTGGTGGAGCACGCCGTGGATCCGGCGAGCCGTGACTTCAACCTCGATGTCCGCTCCGCCGGGGACCTCGACGGAGAGAGTCTGCACGCGCTGGTCGAGACGCCGCCAATGCTGGCCGAGCGGCGCGTGGTGGTGGTCAAGAACCTGGAGCAGTGGCGCAAGAACGCGAAGGTGTGGCAGGTTCTGGACCGGTACCTGGCCAACCCCTCGCCCACCACGGTGCTGGTGCTGGTCCACGGGGCCGGGCAGAAGCCGCAGTCCAGCGTGGCGCGCCACGCCGCCCAGGTCGCCGTGGAGGCGTTGAACCCGGAGCGGCTCAGGCGCTGGGTCAAGATGCGGGCCGAGCGGGCCGAGCTCGTCCTCGAGCCCGAGGCCGTCGGGCACTTGGTGGATGCGCTAGGCGGCGACCTGTCGCATCTGGCCATGGAGATCGAGAAGCTCGCGGCCGCGGCGGACGGGGATCGGCCCCTGGGGATCACCGACGTGGCAGACCTCGTCGGCGTGCGCCGCGGCGAGACGGCGCACGACTGGGTAGCGTCAGCGATCTTCCGAGATGTGCCCCAGGCCCTGGACATGCTGGAGAGCGTGCTGTCGGCTTCCGGGGTGAACGGGGTGCGCTTGGTGGGGCTCCTGGGGACGGCGCTCATCGGAGTGAGGCTCGCCCGTGCCCTGATGGACCAGGGGCTCGCCCCGCGGCGGGTGGAGCAGGCGGTGCTTCAGCAGATCCGTCGCGCCCGCCCCATGGGTCTCGGAAGTTGGCGGGACGAGGCCTCCCGGTGGACGGAGGCGGCGCACCGGTGGAGCGCTCCGGAGCTGGACCGGGCACTGCGCGCGGCATGGGAAGCCGACAGGGCCCTCAAGTCCACCACCATCAGCGATGAGGCCGGTAGCGTCACCGATATGCTCCTCGCACTGAGCGCACGGAAGGCGGCGGCATGAGAAGCACTCTAGTTGCCCTGTCGTTGCTCGCCCTGGCGACCCCCATCGCAGCCCAGGAGGACTCCACCCTCGTGGTGGCGGTACGCCTCGCGACCGAGGGACAGGCCGACTCGGCCCGGTCGCTGGTACGCACGCGTCTCGCCGGGACCTCTCCCGCCGATTCGCTCTACCCCAAGATGCTCTACTCCGCCGGCATCGTCGCCTTGGACCTGGACAGCGCGATGCTCTACTTCCGCCGCGTGAGCATCGAGTACGCCCGGTCCGCCTGGGCCGACCGCGCCCACCTGCGTTTGGCCCAGCTTGCGTTTGCCGCCGGCGACTACCAGGCGGCGCTGCGCTCCTCGGAGCGCGTCCTCACGGACTACCCGTTCAGCGAGGTGGCGGCAGAGGCCAGCTTTTGGGCGGGACGCGCTCAGCTGGAGCTGGGGGACGCAGCGGACGGGTGCCGCAGCCTCAACGACGCGGCATTCAACGCCGGCGACAACGTGGAGCTGGCGAACCGCGCGCGTTATCACCTGCAACGTTGCGGTGGGATCCTCCAGGCCGGCGACACGCTCAGCGACTCCGTAGAGGCGCAGCCGGTGCCGGCGGGCACGAACCCGGTTTACACGGTTCAGGTGGCCGCGGTGCAGAGCGCCACGGCGGCCGACGAGCTCATGCGGCAACTCCATGCAGCCGGGTACGAGCCCCACGTCGTGCGCGACGGCGCGTTGTTCAAGGTTCGCGTCGGGCGGTACCCCGAACGCAATCAGGCGCAACGACAGGTGCGTCCGCTGCAGCAGCGCTTCGGGGGGAATCCCTTCGTGGTGGAGGAGCAGTGAGCCGGAGGCGAAGCACCCCTGCCGCACCCGACACACCCCTGATGCAGCAGTACCGAGAGATCAAAGCGCGCCACACCGACGCGATTCTGTTCTTCCGGATGGGCGACTTCTACGAGATGTTCCTCGACGACGCGAAGCTCGCCGCGCGGGAGCTCGGCCTCACCCTCACCACACGCAACAACGGGGCGGCCGCCAACATCCCCCTCGCCGGAGTGCCGGTGAAGGCCGCCGACGAGTACCTGCGCCGCCTCGTGGAGCGGGGATACCGGGTGGCGGTGTGCGAGCAGGTCGAGGATCCGAAGCACGCCAAGGGCCTGGTGCGGCGCGAGGTGATCGAGACTGTGAGCCCCGGCGCGATCCTGGGCCGGGAGTGGCTCGACGGCGCGCGCAACAACTTCCTCGTCGCGATCGTCCCAGGGGACGCGGTAGGGGTAGCGGCCCTGGACCTCTCCACCGGCGAGTTCATCCTCGAGACGGTCGAGGTCTCCGATCTTGCGGCCGCCTTTGCACGCTACGACGCCCGGGAGATCGTGGTCCCGGAGGACGAGGCTCTCCCCGCACTCGGCGCGAGCCCCATGATCACCTCTCGGGAGCGCTGGGAGTTCGACGCCCAGCAGGCCGCGGACGAGATAACGGGCCGCTTCGGGCTGCACGGCCTGGAGGGCCTCGGCATCGGCGACGCGGACCGGCCGGCGCTGCGCGCCGCGGGGGCACTGCTGCGCTACGCCGCCGAGCTGCAGCCCGGGGGGCTGCCCCAGCTCGCGCCGCCCTCGGTGCGGCGGGTGGGCGCCACCATGCCGCTGGATGAGATGACGCGGCACAACCTCGAGTTGGTGGAGCCCATGCGCCCCGGGGAGGAAGGCGGGACGCTGTTGCAGGTGTTGGATCGCAGCGTGACGCCGATGGGCGCGCGCTTGCTCCGCCAGTGGCTCCTCGCCCCGCTACGAACGGTGGAGGGCATCACCGCACGGCTCGACGCCGTGGAGGTGCTGGTCGGCGACCCCCGGGGCCGGGAGCGCCTGTGGGATGCGCTGGACGGGGTGCGTGATGTCGAGCGCCTGGCCGGCCGCACCGCCGCAGGTCGCGCGAGCCCTCGGGACCTGGGTGGCCTCAGGGAATCCCTGGCACGGCTGCCTGACGTGAAGGCGGCGTTGGACGGACTCGGCTCCCGGGAGCGAAGCACGGAGCTGGAGGAGCTGGCCGACGGGTTCGACCTCCTCGGGGACCTCAGCGACGAGCTGACCCGCACCTTGGTGGAGCGGCCCCCGGCGAGCCTCGGCGAGGGTGACACGATCCGCCCCGGGGCCGACCCGGCGCTCGACGAGGTGCGCGACCTACGGGACGGCGGGAAGCGCACCATTGCCGGACTCCAGGCGGCCGAGCGGCAGCGCACCGGTATCTCGTCGCTGAAGGTCGGCTACAACAGGGTCTTCGGCTACTACATCGAGGTCACCAAGACCCACAGGGACTCGGTGCCGGCGCACTACGAGCGGCGCCAGACGCTCACCAACGCCGAGCGGTACGTCACCGCCGAGCTGAAGGACCACGAGGCACGGGTTTTGGGAGCGGAGGAGCAGGCGCTCCAGCGCGAGCGGGAGTTGGTGGGTGCACTGTGCCGCGCCGTCGGCGAGCGGCTGCCGCGGCTGCGGCGTGCAGGGCGCACCGTGGCGGCGCTGGACGTGTTCGCCGCGCTGGCAGAGACCGCCGAGCGGGAGCGCTACACCCGCCCCGAGGTCACCGCAGACAAGGAGCTCCAGCTCACGCAGTCCCGACACCCGGTGGTCGAGCGGACGCTGCCACCGGGGCGCTTCATCCCCAACGACATCAGGCTCGACGACGCCGCCCGGGTCATACTGCTCACGGGACCCAACATGGCCGGGAAGTCCACGGTGCTCCGCCAGGCCGGCCTGGCGGTGATCCTGGCCCAAATGGGATCCTTCGTGCCGGCGTCCGCGGCGAGAATCGGAGTCGTGGACCGCGTGTTCACTCGCGTGGGAGCCAGCGACGCGCTGGGGCGCGGCCACTCCACGTTCATGGTGGAGATGAGCGAGACCAGTGCCATCCTGCGGGGCGCCACGGACCGCAGCCTAGTGCTGCTGGATGAGATCGGTCGGGGCACCGCGACGTACGACGGGGTCGCCATCGCGTGGGCCGTCACGGAGCACCTCCACGACCAGGTGGGGTGCAAGACGATCTTCGCAACACACTACCACGAGCTCACCCAGCTCACCGAGGAGCTCCAGCACGCCCGCAACTACAACGTGGCCGTGCAGGAGTCGGGCGACGACATCGTCTTCCTGCACCGCCTCGAGCCCGGCGGGTCCGACCGATCCTACGGGATTCATGTGGGCCGCCTGGCCGGATTGCCCGGGGGCGTCGTGCACAGGGCCTGGGAGATCCTCACCTTGCTGGAATCGGGTCACCATGTGGCCGGCGCTGCTCCGCCGTCCCCTCCCGACGCGCAGCAGCTGGCCCTGTTCGCGCCGGGAGAGCATCCTCTCGTCAAGGAGCTGCAGGAGCTCGACCCCGAGCGGATGACGCCCCTCGAGGCCCTGTCGCGGCTGGCGGAACTCAAACGAAGGGCAGAGGATTAGTGATGCGCCATTTGTGGATAGCGGCCGCGCTGCTGGCAGCGTGCGGAGCGGAGGAGTCCGCGGTGCCCGACGAGGCGTCGGAACAGTCGAGAAGCGGGTTCGAGGTGCCGGTGGTGGTGAACGCGGAGTCTCCCATCAGCTACCCGCCGGACCTCTATCGGGATGGCGTGGAGGGCACCGTGGTCCTGCGTCTCTTCGTGGACGAAACGGGAGCCGTCGTTCCGGACTCCACCCTTGTCGCCGAGGGAAGTGGCTACGCCGGACTCGACTCGGCCGCTTTAGCCGGCGTAGCCCAGATGCGGTTCGCACCGGCGCAGAGCAACGGCACGCCGGTGACCACGTCGTTTCTGCAGCCGGTGCACTTCCGGCTGCCCGACGGATCGGGGGGAGGTGGATCGTGAGCGAGCGCCACAGGAAGCCCTACGACAACGTTCTCGACACCATCGGGTGGACTCCACTCATCCGCCTGAATCGCGTGACGGCCGGGATCCGCACACCGGTCTACGGCAAGGCGGAGTTCTTCAATCCCGGCGGCTCGGTGAAGGACCGCATCGGGATCGCGATCATCGACGACGCCGAGCGAAGGGGAGTGCTCAAGCCGGGAGGCATCATCGTCGAGGGGACCTCGGGGAACACGGGAGTGGGGCTGGCGCTGGCAGCGGCGCTCAAGGGCTACCGCTGCATCTTCACGATGCCCGACAAGATGTCCTCCGAAAAGGTACGGCTGCTCAAGGCCTTCGGCGCGGAGGTGATCATCACACCCACCGCAGTGCCGCCGGACCACCCCGAGAACTACGTCATGAAGGCCAAGGCGATCACGGAGAGGACCCCCGGGGCGATCCTGGCGAATCAGTTCTACAACGAAGCCAACCCCGAGGCGCATTACCGCACTACCGGTCCCGAGCTGTGGGACCAGACCGACGGGAAGATCACCCACGTTATCGGTGGCGCCGGCACGGGGGGCACACTGAGCGGAGCCGGACGCTACCTCAAGGAGAAGAACCCCAAGGTCCAGGTCGTGGTGGGCGAGCCGGAAGGCTCGGTATACGCCGAGTACGCCGACACCAAGCAGGTGGGGGAGGGCCATCCCTACAAGGTGGAGGGGATCGGCGGCGACAAGATCCCCGGCACGCTGCACTACGATGTCGTGGACGCGTTCCACACGGTCAGCGACAAGGACGCGTTCCACATGGCCCGGCGACTGACCCGCGAAGAGGGGCTGTTCGTGGGCGGCTCCACCGGGCTCATCGTGAGCGTCGCGCTGAAGATCGCACGGGAGTTGCACGACCCCGACGCTCTGATCGTGGCCCTCCTATGCGACACGGGCGAGCGTTATCTCTCCAAGGTGTTCAACGACGAGTGGCTGCGGGAGAACCAGATGCTCGAGGTGGAGCGTGTGACCGCGGAGGGCCTCCTCGCCGTCAAGGCCGACGGCGCGCCGGAGCTCGTGACCGTGGCCCCCGCCCAGACTGTGCGCCAGGCCCTCAATCTGATGGAGACGTACGATATCTCCCAGCTCCCCATCGTCGAGGCGCAGCAGTGCGTCGGTGCGCTGAACGAGTCGAACCTCATGGCTCGGGCCATCGCGCACCCGGTGGTGCTCGAGCAGCCGGTGCGGGAGATCATGGAGCAACCCTTTCCGGTAGTGGAAGCCGACGCATCCATCGACCAGGTCTCCGATTTGCTCTCCCGCGAGACACCGGCCGTGCTGGTGCGCAGGGCCGGTCGCCTGAGCGGGATCGTGACACGCTACGACGTGTTGCACCACATGGCGGGGATTCGGTGACGGCCCAATACCTCCTTTCCGCCGAGACGAGCTTTTCCGCGGCCCACACGCTGCCCGGGGTGGAGAAGTGCGAGCGCATGCACGGCCACAACTGGCGTGTGCGCCTCACGGTCCAGGTGGCGGCGGACGCCCTCGACGACGGGGGGATGGCGGTGGACTTCCGCACCATCGAGGGCGCGGTGCGCACCGCTGTGGCCGACTTCGATCACGCCTACCTGAACGACCTGGAGCCGTTCCGCGAGGGGCCGCCCACGGCGGAGCAGGTGGCCGTCGTCGTCTGCCGGCGGGTCACACAGCAGCTCGCGGAAACGGCGCCCACGGCCCGGGTGGACGCGGTGGAGCTGTGGGAAACGCCGCAGTACCGAGTGGAGTACCGACCGGCATGACCCGCATCGCCGTTCTCACCGGCGGCTCCACACCGGAGCGCGACGTCGCCCTAGCGGGCGCCGGCCAGGTGGTGGCGGCGCTCCGCGCGGGGGGCTACGAGGTCGTCGTAGTGGATACCGTGGACGGTACGCTCTCTCCCGATCAAGAGCGGGAGCGGCTGGTGCCCGTGGGTAGAGAGCCGCCCACCCTCGAGGAACTCGCGGCGCTCGCCAAACGAGAGTTGGGTGGGGAGCTCGCCCGGCTCACGGTGCTCAGAGAGGTGGACCTCATCTTCCCGGTGCTCCACGGACGCCAGGGGGAAGGCGGCGAGATGCAGAGCCTCCTGGACGCGGCGGCCTTGCCCTACGCCGGCAGCGATCCAGTGGGGAGTGTCCTGGCGATGGACAAGGACGTTGCCAAGCGCCTGTTCCGCGACGCCGGGATTCCCACCGCACCATGGTACATGTGGCCGGCGACGCCCGAGGAGATCACGGGCCTCGGCTTCCCGCTGATCGTGAAGCCCTCGAAGGCCGGGTCCACCGTGGGACTCACGTTAGTCGACGGACCCGACGACGTGGAACGGGCCGTGGATCTCGCCCTGGAGTACGACGACGAAGCGATGCTCGAGGAGTACGCCGCGGGACGCGAGCTCACGGTGGGGATCCTCGGGGGCGAGCCCCTTTCCGTAGGCGAGATCATTCCCAGCCACGAGATCTTCGACTACGAGTGCAAGTACACGCCGGGCATGACCCAGGAGATCTTCCCGGCGGACATTCCTGGCGCCCTGGCCGACCGCCTGCGGCAGCTCGCCCGCCTGGCGCACCACACCCTCAAGCTGCGCGACTTCTCCCGAGTGGATTTCCGGCTCGCGGCCGACGACACGCCGTACTGCCTCGAGGTCAACACGCTCCCTGGACTCACCGCTACCAGCCTGCTGCCGCAGTCGGCGCAGGCGATGGGCATCTCCTTCCAGGAGCTGTGCCACCGGATCTGCCGCCTGGCGCTGGCACGGGTGGCAAGCCGGAACAAAGTGCGAGCCTAAGGTCTACATTTACATAGATATGCGGCCGCGCTCGATGTTCTCGCTCACCCCATGGGTGCGGGGTCTCATCATCGCCAATGCGGTGGTGTACCTGCTCACCATCACGGTATTCACCGGCCCCTGGTTCTACGAGCTGTTCGCGTTCAGCCCGGCCGAGGCGGCACGGCGCTGGTGGGGCTTCGTGAGCTACATGTTCGTGCACGCGGGGTTCCTGCACCTCGCGTTCAACATGCTCATGCTGTTCATCTTCGGCCCCGCCGTGGAGGAGCGCATGGGCGGGACCGCGTTCGCGCTGTACTACTTCATCTGCGGCCTCGGCGGGGCAGCGTTCTCGTTCGCGGTTTCGTTCTTGACACCGGTCACTCCGTTCGTGGGCGCCTCCGCCGCCGTGTTCGGCGTTTCGCTCGCCTTCGCGATGCATTGGCCCGACGCCCCCATCTACGTCTTCCCGCTCCCCGTCCCCGTCAAGGCGAAGTGGCTCGTGGTGTTTCTCGCAACGGTCAACCTCGTGGCCGCCATCGGCGGCGCCAGCGACGGCGTGGCCCACCTAGCTCACCTCGGGGGCTTCCTCTTCGGCTTCATCTACCTGAGGAGCGAGAAGGCCGTGATGCGGCGAGCCCGTGCCGCGGTTCGGGCCCGGGAAGTTGCCCACGTGGTGCCGCAGCGTCGCTCTCGCCAGCCGCGCCCTGCCGCGTCGCCCGCCGCGAACGCCGGCAACGGCGAGCCCGCCCACGAGCGGCAGGACGAGCTCGACCGGGTGCTGGACAAGATCTCGCAGAGCGGGCTGGGCAGCCTCACGCCGGACGAGCGCCGGCTCCTGGACGAGATGAGCCGGGAGCTGCGCGACGACGAGTGATGCCTTCGCCACTCTCGGTGCGCCAGGGCGACATCACGGCCTACGAGGGGGACGCGGTCGTCAACGCCGCCAACAATCACCTCCAGCTCGGCGCGGGCGTCGCGGGAGCGATCCGTCGCGCCGGAGGGCCTTCCATCCAGCAGGAGTGCGATCGCCACGGCCCGATCCGGGTGGGTGAGGCAGCCATCACCGGGGCGGGCGAGATGAAGGCCAAGTGGGTGATTCACGCCGCAGCCATGGGGGACGAGGCCGTCTCCGAGCGCTCTATCCGCGAGAGCACCTTAGCGAGCCTCGGGCTGGCCCTGCAGCACGGCGCCAAGGGCGTCGCCTTCCCCGTGTTGGGGAGCGGCATCGGCGGGTTCGAGTTCGAACGGGCCGCGACCGTTATGCGCGACGCCATCCGCGAGTCGCACGATGCCGGCCAGCTCGACGAGATCGTGTTCTACGGCTTCCTGCCGGAGCAGGCAGCGACACTGGAACGGATCATGGGGTGACCGCACAACTCCTCGCCCTGGCGCTCACCGCAGCGTTCCCCCAAGCCTCCGCTCCGCCGTACGCCCGGGCGGAGTCGTTGCTCGTGGCGGGAGAGCTCGCGGCGGCTCGGGAGCTGTTAGAGCCCCACGTGAACCGCAACGATCCGGACGTCGGGGCGCTGACCCTGCTGGGGCGAGTGCACCTCGCGTGGCCCACCGTGGGGCGGTGGGCCGCATGGGATCTCCTGGAACGGGCGGCGCGGATGGATCCCGACAACCCGGAACCGCGTTACTGGCAGCTCCGGGTCGGCCTCGCCCTGCGCGGCGACGACGGCGAGCGGCTCATGCGGGATGCGCTGTACCATCTTTGGGAGCTGGATCCCGACTACCGCGACAGCTGGGAGATCTGGCAGTACGAGATGTACCACAGCGCAGCCCGCCTGCGACGCATCGATTCCATCCTGGCGCGGCGCGCGGGCGACCCCGCTGCGGACTGGCGCCGCGCGCAGTTGCTGGCCGAAGCCGGCCGGTACGAAGAGGCCGACGAGCTTCTCGCGGGGCTCATCGCCGGCGGCCGGGACGACGCACCCGTGTGGGCGCTCAGGGCGCAGTGCGCCTTCGAGCAGGGCGACGTGGAGCGCGGCCAACCGTACTATGACGAGGCGCTGGCGCGTGCCGCCTCGGACTCCACGCACCTGCTGTGGCACCAGGTGGAGGGCATTGCCGCCCCCGAAGAGAAGGCCCGCTACATCTCCACAACACCCGAGGACCGGGCTCGCTTCTTCAGGGCTTTCTGGGCCCGGCGGGAGCCCGACGTCACCAGCCGGGAGAACGAGCGCGTCGCCGAGCACTTCATACGGCTCGCACACGTGCGCAGCTGGTACCAACTGGAGCACCCCCAGGCCATGTACCATCGGTCACCGCTGTACCGCAGCATCTTCTCCCCCAGCGCGGGCGGCATACACCGGACCGTGGCCAACATCACCACGGGGTGGCACGACGCTCCGCTGTACGACGCGGCCACCGGTACCGACACCTCCAGCGCACTGGCCCGAATCCGAGACCGCACCAGTTACGTCGACGTACGCGACGTACCGGAGCCCGACTCGTCGACCCAGTACCGGCGTCATCGCCTGGACGGACGCGGACTCATGTACCTGCGCTTCGGGGAGCCGAAGCGCCGCTTCACCCGGGGACTGGAGCTGGAGGTGTGGCACTACGAGTTCGGCGACCGGCTGGCGCAAGTGGTGTTCGTGGAGATGAACGGCGACATGCTGATGTATCCCACCCGCTGGACCGAGCTGCACAACGCCACCCTCATGCTGGAACGTGACTCCAGCTCGGTGGAGTCGACCCTCGACGCGGACGCCTGGGTGGCGACGTTCAGGGGCGCCGAGCGCGGGAAGCAACTCGTCTACGTGGGCGCTGCCCCACCCTCCGGCACCGTAGCACTGTGGGATCACGAGTGGAGCGAGGTAGCCCGCGTCTCCGGTACGAGCCCGTTCGTCCTCCAGGCAAGCTCGGGGCGCCACCAAGTTGCCGTCGATCTGCGCACCGACGATGGGTTCGGCCGGCTGCGCGAGCCTGTGGTAGTACCGTACCTGTGGATGCGGCGGGCCAGCCTCTCCAGCATCCTGGTCGGTCCGGTGGGCGACACGGCGTTCACGCGAGAGGACGTCGCCCGTGCGATGCCTGCCACCAAGCGGCTGCCGGCGGCGGACACCCTCGCCCTGTACACCGAGATCTACGAGCTGCCGGCCGACTCCCTGGGAAGAGCCCGGTACGAGGTGGAGTACGCGTTCGTCCCGGAGCGCGGCGGCCAGCGGGTGACCATCCGGTTCGACCGGCAGGTGCGCGCCGCCCCGGTGATAGCGGAGCGCATCCGCCTCTTGCCGGGGGAAGTACCACCCGGCGAGTACCGCATCATCGTGACCGTACGGGACCGGGTGCGGTACGGGCTCGTGTGGTCCACCCTGGTGAACGTCGAGTTCCGGTAGGCGCGAGGCGGCCATGCCCTGCACTGCGCTGCTCTCCCTCGCCCTCTCGGCCTCCTTGCTCCAGACTCCGCAACAGGACACGACGACCTATGCCCGGGCGGAGTCGCTGTTGGTGAGCGGGGATTTGGGGGGCGCTGAGGCCATCCTGGTGCGCATCCTGGGGCGCGATCGCGAAGACGTCACGGCGCTGGTCCTCCTCGGCCGGGTGCGCCTCGCGACCGCAGGGCAGAGCGACTGGTCGTGGGAGGCGTGGGATATCCTCGAGGAAGCCTGGGAGCTCGCGCCCACCAACCCCCAGATCCCGTACTGGCAGGCGCACGTGGGTCTCGCCGTCGGAGGCAGCAACGGCGAGTGGGCCATCCGCGATGGCCTATACCGCATCTGGAACCTCGACCCGTCCTACCGCGACACCTGGGAGATCTGGCGCCATGCATACCACGGGAGAGAGGAGCTCGAGCAAGCTGTGGAGATCCTCGCGCGGCACGACGGGGACCCCACGGCGGACCTACGGCGGGCGCAGCTCCTGATCGCGCTCAACCAGTACGAGCATGCGGAGCGCCTGCTGGCCGGTCTCGTCGCCGCGGGACACCGCGACGCGGCGGTCTGGGCGTTGCGCGCCCAGGGTGCGCTGGAGTCCGGCGACACGGTCAACGGCTCGGCATACTACGATGCGGCGCTGGACGCAGTGGCAACGGACTCGCTGAGCATCCTGTGGCGGCAACTCGCGGTGATCGCCTCCCCCGAAGAGGACAGCGCGCACGCGGCGACGGCGCCCGCCGACCGGGAGGCCTTCTTCCGCGCCTTCTGGCAGCGGCGCGAACCGGATCTCGGTACCGCTGTGAACGAGCGCCTCGTCGAGCACTTCGTGCGCCTCAGGCGGGCGCGTCGCGAGTTCCGGCTGCTGCATCCTCAGGCAGCCTTTCACCGCTCGCGGGAGCGCCGCAACATCGTTGCGTACCTCTCCCCGGCGGTGTTCCAACGGGTGCAGTCTCTCGGCGTCCCCGGTCTGCTACCGACGATGTCGGCCCGGTTGGAGGCCGACCTCCAGGCCGCCGGCGTGGGCACCGACCTGCGTCAACTCCCGGAGCCCGACTCGCTCACACGCTACCGCCGCTTCGGCTTCGACGGACGCGGACTGGTGTACCTGCGCTTCGGCGAGCCGAAACGGCGCTACGTCACCGGCGGGGACGTCGAGGCTTGGTACTACGAGGTCGGCGGCGAGCCCATGGTCGGCGTATTTGCCCGCGCCACGTCCAGCGACGGCAGCGCCATGTTCGGCGGCGACATGGTGGTCTTCCCCACCAATCGCCGCGAGGTCGAGCACAGCGTACAGCTGCTCCAGCGCGACACGACATCGGTCGAGGCACCCCGCGAGGTTCATGCTTGGGTCGCGACGTTTCGCGGCGCGGCACCGGGTGACCACATGGTGTACGTGGGCGTGACTCCCGACTCCGGCGCGGCCGCCGTGTGGGACGGCAACTGGGAGCCGGTAGGCCGCGTGCCCGGCACGAGCCCGTTCGTGTTCCGGCTGAGCGCCGGCGAACACCGCCTCGGTGTGGACGTGCGCGCAGACGGGGAGCTCGGGCGGCTCAGGGCCGACGTCAGCATCTCCGACCTATGGCGCGAGCGCCTCACCGTTTCGAGCCTTCTCATCGGCGCGCTCTCCGACACCGGCTTCACCCGGGACGACGCCGCCCGCGCTCTGCCGGGAACGAGGCGGCTCCCGGCCGGTGCCCCCCTCGCCCTGTACAGCGAGATCTACGGACTGCCCACCGATTCGCTCGGCCTCGCCGCCTACGAAGTGGAGTACGCGTTCGTGCCCGTGGGCGCGGGCCAGGCCGTGAGGGTCGCGTTCGAGCGCCAGGCGCGGGCGACGCCCACGGTTGTCGAGCGCGTCATCCTAGCTCCCGGCGAAGTACCGCGGGGCAAATACTTGATCACCATGACCGTGCGCCAGCGCGTGGTGGGTCGTGAGGAGCGCACGACCCTGGCGGACGTCGAGCTGCGGTAGACGAGGAGCAAGCGCAGTGATCGGCGGCACCCTCCTCGTCCTGGCGCTCTCGGGGTCGCTGCCCCTGCAGGACACCGTGGGGCCGTACGCCCGGGCGGAGTCGCTGCTGGTGGAAGGCGAGCTGAGAGCGGCCCGGCAGATCCTCGAGCGCGCCGTCCGCGGGAACCGGGACGACGCGCTGGCCATCACCTTGCTGGGCCGCGTGCACCTGGCGTGGCCCGTCGTGGGCCGCTTCAAGGCTTGGGACCTGTTCCAGCGGGCCGCAGCCCTCGACAGCGCCAACCCGGAGCCGCGCTACCTCCAAGCCAAGGTGGGAGAGTTCCTGGGCGGCGACGACGGCGAGCGCCTCATTCGCGACGCGCTGTATCACGTCTGGCGGCTGGACCCCGACTATCGCGACACATGGGAGATGTGGGATCAGCTGTACCACGGCCGGCGACACCTGCGCCGAGCTGTTTCGATACTGTCGCGGCACGGGAACGACCCGGCGACGGGTCTGCTGCGCTCCAGGCTACTGGTAGAGGCGGGGGCCTACGACTCCGCCGAGGCCATCCTTGCCGAGCAAGTCGCCGCCGGTCGTGACGACGCGGCGGTTTGGGCGGTGCAGGCGCAAGCCGCGCTCGAGAGGGGAGACACCGTGGCCGGCCTGGAGCGCTACGAGCAGGCCCTGACTCAGGCCGCGACGGACTCGCTCGGGATCCTGTGGCAGCAAGTGAGGGTCATCGCTTCGCCGCAGGAGGAGAGCATGTACGCCGGTACGGCAGCCGAGCGGCGCGAGGCGTTCTTTCGCACCTTCTGGGCCCGCCGGGAGCCCGATCTCAACACGGCAGTGAACGAGCGCATCGCGGAGCACTTCGTGCGGCTGGCCCACGCCCGCAGCTGGTACCAGCTCAGGCATCCCCAATCGGTATTCCACCGCTCCGTGCTGAGGCGCGCCCTGTTCGGCGGGGGCATGGCCGGCGCGGTGTTGGCGGCCTCCCGAAGCTTCGGGTTCGTAGGCCAGCCGCTCCCGGGACACTCGCGACTGGAGGACCAAGTGCAGGCCGCCGGACTCGGTGTCGACCTGCGGGACGTGCCGGAGCCCGATTCGCTCACCCGCTACCGCCGCTACCGGATGGATGGGCGCGGCCTCATGTACGTTCGCTTCGGCAAGCCCGACCGGTTGTGGCGCACCGTGGGGCCCACGCCGGCCGAGGTGGAGCTGTGGACCTACAAGCTCGAAGACGGATGGGCGTCCATCACCTTCGCACGCATTGATGGCGGCGACATGGTGGTGTATCCCACCAGCAGGGCGGAGCTGCACAACAGCGTGCTGATGCTGGAACGGGATGAGACCTCGGTGGAGGCGGAGCTCGACGTGCACGGCTGGGTGGCCACCTTCCGGGGCGCGGTACGCAGCTATCAGCTCGTGTACGTGGGGGCGGCGCCCGAAGCGGGGACCGCCGCCGTGTGGGACGTGGAGTGGACCGAGCTCGCCCGGGTGCCGGGGTCGAGCCCCTTCGTGTTCCACGTTCCCGCCGGTGCGTACCATCTCGGGGTGGACGTGCGGCACGACGAGCGCCTGGGCAGGCTGCGCACCGACTTCGCCGTCACCGGCCTGTGGCGCGACCGGCTCACCGTTTCCAGTGTGTTGGTGGGGGTGCTCGCCGACACCGGGTTCACCAGAGAGGAAGTGGCCCGGGCGATGCCGGGCACACGCCGCCTCCCGTCCGGCGATCCCCTGGCGCTGTACACCGAGATCTACGACCTGCCGGCCGACTCGGGCGGCGTGGCGCGCTACGAGGTCGAATACGCCTTCGTGCCGCAGCGTGGCGGTGACGAGGTCAGGATCACGTTCCAGCGACAGGTGGAGGCCACTTCCATCATCCGGGAGCGCGTGATCTTCGAACCGGGTGAGGTGCCGCGTGGGCGTTATCGCATTGTCGTGACAGTGCGCGCCGGTGTCGCGAACCGAGAGACAGACTCGACACACGTCGACGTCGAGCTTCGCTAAACGGCACTTGTCAGTCACACGGCGGCGCTTCAAATTGTGTGCGCCTCCATGCTTATCAACCTCGTTCCGGAATTCCTCGCCGCACTCGACGCACCGGACCCGTTGGAGGCGTATCGCCGTCACCTGGACGACCACCGCGGCATTCTCTCCGCCTACTGGCACAACTACATCCTCAATCTCGAGAGCCCCCACGCCGAAGAGGTCATCCGCCGCGCGCTAACCGCCGAGCGCCGCGACCTCCACGCTCTGCTGGCAGGCGCCGACGTAGCGGCGTTGGCGCAGGAAGCCATGGAGCGGTGCGAGGAGGTCTTCGAGGTGGACCGGCAATTCGACGTGGTGCTCATGGTGGGCGTGGGCGGGGCCAATGCAGGTGAGCTGGTGGTGGATGGCCGGGGCATCGCGTTCATCTGCCTCGAGCACTTCACGGGACGGCCCAACCACGAGTCTCTCGGGCTCGGCCTCGCGCCCGAGCAGATCCGGCTGTGGGTGGCTCACGAGGTGGCGCACACCGTGCGGTACACATCCCCGGATTCGCAGAGCGAGTTGGCGGCCGTCATCCGTGGCATGAACGGCTCGTACGATTACTGGGAGACCGGCAGCCAGGCCACGCTGCGCGAGCTCATGGTCAACGAGGGCCTCGCCGTCGCGGCCTCACGCGCGGTGGCCCCAGGGTTCGAGCCGTGGGATTACATGGGGTACCCCAGGCGCCAGTACCGCCGCCTGCGTCAGCTCGAGGCATTCCTGCTCCACGCCGTGCAGCCCGAGCTCGACTCCCGCGGTCTCGGCTACCGGCTGCGCTTCCTTTCCGGGGGCATGTCACCCGCCCAGCGCATCGTCGACGGGAAGGTGATTCCGGAGCGCTCGGGCTACTACCTCGGCTACCGCATGGTGGAGGCCATCGTGGCCGAACAGGGTATTGCGCGCGCCCTCCGGGCGGACGCGCTGCAGTGTGACGTCGTCGATCAACGCTCCCGCGACGTGCAGACCGCGTGAACCGCAAGCCGCCGGACCAGACGCCGCGCCGCGCCGGCGAGAAGCCCCTGCCCGACAGGCGCAGGAAGCGGGTCCTGCGCGAGGTGCTCGACGAGCTCCTGGAACACGTACGGGACGTTTCCGGCAGCGTGCCGGAGATGGGACGGTCCGACCTGGAGTACGCCCAGGAGCGGCTCCAGTGGCTGGTGGATGAGGTGTGGCGGCTGGTGTTGGAGGGGCCCGACGAGGAGAGCCGACGCTAATCACTTCCCCACGCAGAACGTCGCGAACACACGCTCCAGCACATCCTCCGTCGTCACGATCCCGATCACGTCTTCCAGTGCCGTCACTGCCGCGCGCAGGTGCGTAGCGGCAACGGCGCTCTCGAGTCCCGAGGCGCGGGCCGCCGCGAACTGCGTGACCTCTGCCACCGCCCGCTCCAGCGCCGCCCGCTGACGAGCCCGGGTCACCACCGGCTCGACGTCGCCGCGTCCCGCGAGGGTGGTGAACGCGTGCCCGGCGAGGGCCTCCCGCAGCGTCACGAGCCCCTCTCCCGTCTCGGCTGAGACGGCAACCTCCCGGGCCGATGCGGGGGGCCGGGCGCCGGCCTCCAGCAGATCGACTTTGGTCCGCACGGTGACTGCCGGCACCCGCACGGCGCCGAGGAAGTCCCGCTCTTCCACGGAGAGGTCGCGTCCCGCCTCGACGCAGAAGATCACGAGGTCGGCGGCGTCGAGATACCGCTGGCTCACCTCGATCCCCAGACGCTCCACGGTGTCTTGGGTACTCCGCAGGCCGGCGGTGTCGATGAGACGGAACGGGAACCCGTTGCAGGTCACGGGTGCCTCGATGGCGTCCCGGGTGGTGCCGGGGATGTGCGTGACGATGGCCCGCTCACTCCCGAGGAGCGCGTTGAACAGCGAAGACTTGCCGCTGTTGGGGCGTCCGGCGATGACCGCCAGGGCGCCTTCCCGCAACCGCTCTCCCTCGCCCGCCGTGTCGATCAGATCCCCGAGCCGACGGCGCAGCCGCGCGATGGCGTCAGCGATCCGCTCAGGCGGCACGGGGCCGCTGTCTTCCTCGGGGAAGTCGATCTCGTAGGACACCAGCGATTCCAGCTCCAGCACCCCATCGCGCAGCTCCCCGATACGGTGCGACAGGCCGCGGTCGAGCTGGCCGAGCGCCGCACGGCGCTGGGCCGGCGCCGTAGCCTCGATGAGATCCCCGACCGCCTCGGCCTGCAGTAGATCAAGCCGGCCGTTCAGCACAGCCCGGCGCGTGAACTCCCCCGGCTCTGCCGTCCGGGCGCCCGCAGCCAGCAGTGCACCCAGCACCTCTGCCGGGATGAGCAGCCCACCGTGGGTCGTGACCTCCACCATGTCCTCGCCGGTGTAAGACGAGGGTCGCCGGTACGCGAGATACAGCACCTCATCGAGGGGGTCCCCCGTCTGCGGATGCACGGCTCTCGTGAGCCGCGCCGTGCGCAGCGGCTCGGCCCTGAAATCGGCGAGCACCGCTGCCGCGACTGCGTGCGCCTTCTCTCCGGAGATCCGGATCAGCGCGATACCGGATCTGCCCGGGGGCGTGGAGAGGGCTGCAATGGTGTCCGAGAGCACAGAGAAAAGTTACGGAGATGGCTGGGGGGGAGACAGGCGGCGCCTGGAACGTTGGCTTCGGTAGCGCGGGCGCCTCACTCCCGCTTCTTGGCCGTCCGTTGCCCCAGCCGACGCTTCGCGATCAGGTACTGCTGCGGAATCGATGCGACGTTGCTCACCGCGTAGTACAGGTTCAAGCCCGCCGACAGCTTCAGGAAGATGAACGTGAGGAAGCCCGGCATCACGTACAACATCATCTTCGCCTGCGGGTTGGGCGGGACCCCGAGCTGTCCCAGCCGCATGACCAGGAACATCGAGAGACCCATGAAGATGGGGATGATGTACAGCGGGTCGGGGCGCGACAGATCGGGCAGCCACAGAAACGGCACGCCACGGAACTCGATGGTCTCCCGGAAGACGAAGAACAGGGCGAACAGCACCGGCATGGGGATCAGCATGGGGACGCACCCTCCCAGGGGGTTCACCCCGTGCTCGCGGTACAGCTTCATCACCTCCTGCTGCATCCGCTGCGGATCCTGCTTGTAGCGCTCCTGAACTGCCTTCAGCTCCGGCTGGATCGCCTGCATGGCCATGCTAGAGCGCATGGCCTTCTGGTTCAGCGGCCACAGCACGATGCGCACCAGCAGTCCGAATATGATCAGCACCCAGCCGTAGCCGACCTGCAGGGTGTCGTGCATCCACAGCAGGATGCGCACGATCAGGTTCGCGAACGGCATGATGATCGGCCGGAAGATCCAGCCATAGGGGTTCACGTCCTCCAGGTCGTGTCCCATCCCGGAGAGTCGGCGGA
This sequence comes from Gemmatimonadota bacterium, assembly GCA_039591655.1. Lineage (GTDB taxonomy): Bacteria > Gemmatimonadota > Gemmatimonadetes > Gemmatimonadales > GWC2-71-9 > WVYX01. Next base: position 59,008 of record JBDHDE010000016.1, on the reverse strand, counting down.
ACTCCTGCGGTCCGAAGTACCCGGAGAACGCGAACTGCCCGCCCGGCGCCGGCAGCGAGGTCACCACGTCGGTGTGCACGGCGTGATTCCCCGGGCGCGGCCCACCGGTGGCCAACGCACCGCCGAACTGCGGTTGCCCCTCACCGAGGGCCAGCACCGCGCCGAGGAAGTACTTCGACTTGATGGCCACCCACTCGAACGGCCCCTCCAGCGCGCGCTGCTCAGCGGGATCGAGCGAGCGGAAGTTCAGCCGCTCCGTGTTGCGGGCCTTCGTGACGACTCCGTAGGATCGGATGTCCCACACGCTGTCCGCATCCACCATGGCGAGCCGCGGCCCCAGACGGATCACCACGAGGCCGCTCTCGATCCCGCGGACCCGGCCTGCTACGTCGAACAGGTACTCGTCCGGGTCGAAGGTGTAGGTGAGCTCCACTGTGAGGGGGCCTCGCACCGCGACCCACCCGAGCTGTGTTCCGGCGGCCGTCACGTCGAGCTCGGTGGCCGTGGGCGCGAAGCTCCAGTCGGCCAGGGAGAGCGTGTCGGCCTCGATTACCAGGCTGTACTCGAGCCAGCGCGAGCCGGCGGGGATGATCTGCGCAGCCCCCGAGTCCCCGGGGGCGAAGCTGCGGTACTCCTTGAGGACGGCACCCGCGAGGTGCGCACCCCGGGTCGAGAAGTCGTACCGGTAGAGCGGCGACTCGACGCTGATCACCTGCTCAGTCGTGGTGTCCGGTGATGGGGCCGTCACCACGGGAGGAGGTGCGACCTCGGGGACCGCCGCCGGCGCTGCTACGGCCGTCGTCTCGCGCGGCTGGGGCTGGAGGGTGTCACCCGGCGCCGACGTCGTGGCCGGTTGGCGATCGGGCCGGAGGAGGATCGCGGGCAGCACCGCGACGATCAGCATGAGACCGATGGCCAGAAGCGTGCGCCGGTCCATTCAGCGGGCCCTCACGGCACCGGGTCGTAGCCACCCGCGTGGAACGGGTGGCAGCGCAGGATGCGCCGCAGGCCCAGCCAGCAGCCCCGCACCGCGCCGTAGCGGCGGACCGCATCCAGAGAGTAGGTGGAGCAGGTCGGCTCGTAGCGGCAGGGCGACGGGAACGGGGACGCCACAAACTGGTAGGCGCGGATTAGCACCACGACCACCTGGCGAGGCAGGCGGCTCAACCGGACAGCGAGCGAATCCACCGGCCGAGGTCGTCGGCGAGATCCGGGAACCCGGCGCCGTAGGCCGCCGCCCGGGAGCGGATGACCACGTCGACAGGGGCCAGCTGCGGTAGCAGGTCGCGTCGCGCGATCTCTCTGAGCCGGCGGCGCAACCGGTTGCGTTCGACAATGGTGTGGCGGTGTCGTGGCACGACGACGCCGAGGCGCGGGTGTCCCAACTCGTTGGCTCGCCAGGAAATGTCCAATCTCGGGGTGCGGCGGCGGCGGGCATCCCGCATCACCGCCGTGATATCTGATCTGCGCGTCAAGCGCCAGCTGCGAGGCAGGCCCTCGGGCGTCAGCGTCCTCCGTGCTTCGAAGGCACCTGCACCGTGAGCCGCTTGCGGCCCTTCTTGCGCCGTCGGCTCAACACCGCGCGGCCCCAGCGGGTCCCCATTCGCGCCCGAAATCCGTGCTTATTCTTCCGCCGCCTGTTGCGCGGCTGGTACGTCCTCTTCATGCCGTCAAGCCCTTCAGTTGCGGGGGCGAAAGCTAGCGTTGGCCCCTACTTGGGGTCAAGGTTGACTTTTCCACATCCGGGCGGTAGCATCTGGAGCCCTATCGAACCGCCTACCAGTCGTCCGCTACAGTAGATGGAACAGACAGCACAACAGGCGTGGTCCCGCCTCTTGGAGGCGGCGCGCACGGAACTTCCCGACCCCACGGTGCGTACGTGGCTGGACCCCGTCGAGCCCATTGCGCTCAACGAGGATCAGCTGGTCTTGGGGGCCCCGGACCAGTTCGCGGTCGAGTGGAACGAGTCCAAGCACGCGGAGCTGCTGGGCAAGCTAGCCCAGGAGAGGCTCGGTTCCCCCCTCAAGGTGACGTTCAAGGTCCAGGACGAGCGCGCGCAGCGTCCCCAGATGGACTTCTTCGTTGCGCCAACCCCCGGAGAGGGCCTGCGGCGCCGTCGCGCCACCCGGCCGCTCAACGAGCGGTACTCATTCAAGACCTTCGTTATCGGGAAATCCAACGAGCTCGCCAGCGCGGCCGCGCATGCCGTGGCCGAGGCGCCCGGCCGCACCTACAACCCGCTCTTCATCTACGGGGCGACGGGGCTCGGGAAGACACACCTGATGCAGGCCATCGCCCACGCGGGACTGGAGCGGGACCCCAACAGCCGCGTAGTCTACATGGGCGCCGAGCAGTTCATCAACGAGGTCATCGAGAGCATCCATAGCCGCACGATGGTGGAGTTCCGGAAGCAGTACCGGACGGAGGTGGACATCTTCCTCGTCGACGACGTGCATTTCCTCGAAGGCAAGGAAATGACGCAGGAGGAGTTCTTCCACACCTTCAATGCGTTGCACGAGGCGGAGAAGCAGATCGTCATGACCGCCGACCGGCCGCCCAAGGAGATTCCGGGACTCGAGTCGCGCCTCGTCAGCCGGTTCGAGTGGGGCATGGTAGCCGACATCGGGCAGCCGGACCTCGAGCACCGCATCGCCATCCTGCGCAAGAAGGCGGAGCAGGATCACCTCGAGCTCACGATCCCCGATGACGTTCTGCGCTTCATCGCCGAGTTCGTCCGGAGCTCGGTGCGGGAGCTGGAAGGCTGCATCATCAAGCTCCTGCTGTACGCCTCGCTCAAGCACCGGGAGGTGACGGTCGACCTGGCCCGGGAGGCCCTGGCGGACAAGATCCGGCAGGATGCGGGTGCAACCGACCGGGTGGCCGCCGTCCCCAGCGTGGACCGCGTGCAGGAGGTCGTGGCCCGCCGCTGGGGCGTAACCCCGGAGGGGCTCCGCTCCAAGGCGCGCACGAAGACACTGACGGTCCCGCGCCAGGTGGCGATGTTCCTCGCACGGGAGCTCCTCGGCATGCAGTTGGTCGAGATCGGGCAGGCCTTCGGCGGCCGCGATCATTCGACCGTGATTCACAGCCTCGACAAGGTCCAGCGGGAAATGCAGGGCGACCGGAGGTTCCGCGATCGCGTGGAACACGCGCGCCGCGAGCTGGTACAGGTTTCGTAGAAACCTTGTGGATGGTGGTTGTGGACGGGTGTGGGACGTGGGGAAAGATCGGCGCTTTCGACGGTGCGTCCACACACGATCCCCACAACTCACATGCGGTCTGAGCCGCAAGCGACACGAACCGAATAGGTTGGGCGTTCTTTCAAGGTTTCCAGGTACCCTACTAGTACTACTAGTTATTACTCTATAACGTACTAGTAGTAATACTTCTCCACTCGGGCGAGAAGAGAGCGGCATGAAGTTCACGATCACACGGGAACGGTTGCAGGAAGGTCTGGTGGCAGTGGCGGCCAGTGTGCCGACCAAGACCACTCTTCCCGTTCTCTCCAACATCTTGATGGAAGCGACGGCGGATGGCCTGCGGCTATCCGGTACGGACCTCGACATTGCCGTGAGCACCGTGGTGGCCGCCGAGGTCGATGAGGAAGGCGCGGTGACCGTCCCGGCCAAGAAGTTGGTCGAGATCGTCCGCGAGCTGCCCAGCGCGGCGATCCGGATGACGGGCGCGGGTGAGCAACGGGTCAACCTCGAGTGCGGACGCTCGCGCTTCAAGCTGTTGGGGATCCCACGGGAGGAGTTCCCCAACTTCCCGCCGGTGAGCTTCGAGGACAGCTGGACCGTGACGTCGAGCGACCTGCAGAAGCTGATCAATCACGTGAGCTTCGCCGCATCGACGGAAGAGAGCCGGCCTATCCTCAATGGCGTGCTATGGCAGCTCCAGGGTGACGTGATGCGCATGGTGGCCACCAACGGGCACCGGTTATCGAAGATGGAGGTCCCGGTGGGCGGAGCGAGCGCGACAGCGGAGTTCATCGTGCCGCCCAAGGCGCTGGATCAGGTGCGCCGCCTGTTCGGGCCGTCGGACGAACTGGAGATCGCGAAGAGCGACAACCACCTGGGATTCCGCAGTGGCACCACGCTGGTGTTCACGCGCCTGATCGAAGGCCCTTACCCGAACTACGAGCAAGTCATCCCGCGGGACAACGATCGTGCGTGCACCGTTGAGAAGGACGGGATGGCCGCGGCGCTGCGGCGCGTGGGCGTCGTGGCCAGCGATCAGACGCACCGGGTGCGCCTGCAGTTCACCGGCGGCGCCCTGAAGCTGAGCGTGAGCACGCCGGACCTCGGCGAGGCCCAGGACGAGATCGCCGTCACGTATGACGGGGATGAGCTGGAAATCGGCTTCAACGCCAACTACGTGCTGGAGGTCCTGAAGTACATGCCGACCGACGAGGTGCGGCTCACGTTCAAGGCGGCTGAGCGTGCGGCGACGGTGGAGCCGGTGGGGTGGGACGACCCGGCGTCGTATCTCTGCTTGGTGATGCCCTTGCGGTTGGTCGACTGAAGGGCCCGCCCTAAGGGCGCTGGGTTGGAGCCCGGCGGCTCGCTACTCCCGTCAGACTGAAGCGCTCGAACCTCCTCGGCACAGCGGTGCCGAGGAGGACACCCCGGTCTTTCCCCCCCACTGAGATGCCGACGCTCCATGCGTCCACCTTGCCGTTGCTCCCCAGGTCGAATGCGGCGATGGCGCCGAACGGGAGCTTGCCCCCGGTGGAGAGCTGCAGGCCGGCCCGGAAGCTACTCCGCTGCGTCACGTTCGCGAGGTCTTCCCGGAAGTGTGCCTCAGCCGAGATCTCCAGGTGCGCCGGAACCGCGAGCCAACTGAGGCCCAAGACGCCGGTGATGGGTGCCACCGAGTCCACCAGCGTGGGGCGGCCGATGTTCTTAACGACGAATCCAGCCCGCACCGATCGTATCAAGACGTAGGTGAGGCCGATGTCACCGCCCCGGTCGTCTACCACGCCCGTGTAGAAGTTGAACGAACCGCCCAGCGAGCCGCGGTGAAAACCCAGCCCGATGCCGAGGCGAACGGTCTGGGCCGTCGTGCCGTCGAGCAAGCGGTCCTGCTGAAAGCCCGCTGAGAAGCCCCGGGAGTTGAAGGCCACCGACCACTGGCCCAACCTGGCGCTACCCGTGTCGGGCACGTCGACCGCGAACTCCGCCATGACGGACGCCTCCTGCACCACCGCGAGCCCGGCGGGGTTGACCCACAGCGCCCGGGCGTCGTCAACGTTCGATGAATACAGGTAGGCAGCCGATCGCGAGCGGACCACCTGACCAGCGGCGGCGTCGCCGAGGAGCGCCACCGCCAGGAGGGTCAGGGTCAGTGTGCGCGCCAACTACCGAACGATGGAGAGAGAGTCGAGCCGCACCTGCGTGATGGGGATCATCGTCCCCGCCGCCACCACCATGGCCGTGGCACTCATCGAGTCCGCCGAGACGCCACCGAGAAGCCGGCCGTCGGCGGCCAGGTAGTACTCGCCGCGCGTGATGCCGGTGCCATCCAGTGAGATCTCCGTGCCGCCCTGTATCCCGCCACCGGAGATCACGTAGTTGGAGACGTTCTCCACGAGCAGTGCCGCTGCGCCGGCGTGCTCCACCCAGTCACGGGCCTGGTTCTCTGACACCACCTCGATCAGCAGGTCGAAACCACTGGAGCCGGACTCGGTTTCCACCGAGTCGGTCCACGCCTGTCCCGGAGCGACGCCCCCGGGCGGGATCCGGGGGAAGATACGTTCCAGGCGGTCGGCCAACTGCCGCACCAGCACGATAGTCGTGTCGCCGCCCTGGAAGTCGAGGATCTCGCCCTCCGAGGTGAGGATGCCGGTGAAGGTGCTGCCGGCGCTGCGCTCTGCCATGCCCGGCGGCACGCCCGGCCCGATGACCACCGGCACCGAGTCGATGGTGAGTGTCACCCGGGTCACGTCACCGTCCTCGACGGCCGCCAGGCTCAGGAAGTAACGCAGGCCGACCTCGGTTGAAGTCACCTGACCGCCGAATTCCTGCTCCACGCGGCCGTGGGAGCTCGACACGTACTGCACCGAGGCGGGTTGATAGGTGAACCGTGCGGGTGCTGCCGCCGGACCCGGAGCAGCGGCTCCAGAGGATCCGGAAGTGCCACAGCCAGCAAGCGCAGCGCCCGCGAGGACCACCAACGGGAGGGTGTGCCCCTTCATGATACCGCCTTCTTGTTCGATAAGAGCTCGTCCTTGGTGCGCCCGAAGACCGCCACCATCTCACCCTGCTGGGCACTCACCTGGAGCAGCTTCCACCCCTTGCGCTTCATGTCGGAGCGCCAGCCGATGAGGCGCTGCCACCGCTCTTCCGTCGTGCGAAACACGCGGAGCTCGGCGACCTGTTCCCAGTCTATCGGGTACGGACGCTCGGTGGATTCCGGGGTGGTTACAGGGTTCTCGGGCATATGGGGACAGAAAGTCTAGGGCTGCGCAATGATATGCCACGAGGGCGTCGGAGGCCAGGGGTGGTGGAGCCGTAAGCCGAGTTCTGTTCGGCGCCGAGGCGCCGGACGGTCATCAATCTGGGATGGCGGTCGCCCGCCACCTCATGCGGCCTACCCACGGCTCGAGCGGTCCGGGCCGGACCTCGCCGTCTATTTGGCCTTGCTCCGACTGGGGGTTGCCGTGCCACGACTGTTGCCAGTCGCGCGGTGGGCTCTTACCCCACCGTTTCACCCTTACCCGCTTGCAGCGGGCGGTTTGTTTTCTGTGGCCCTGTCCGTCGCCTCACGGCGCCCAGGTGTTACCTGGCAGTCTGCCCTGTGGAGCTCGGACTTTCCTCAGCCCGCGCTGCGGCGGGCCGCGACCGTCACACTCCACCACCCCTATCACAAGATAGCGCCCCAGAGCCTGCGGCCATAGCCGGCCGACTGCAGGGAGCGCTGTCGAAGGTTGACGGAGGGTTGAGCGGCTCGCCCGATCGTGCCGCCCCTTTTTCGTCGGAGAAGACATGGCCGGTCCGGTACGCACCTTGGTGGCGACGCTCCTCGACCCGACAGAGCGCCCCAGGCTCGACGTGGCCGCTGAAGGGAGGTTCGCCACGGTGCACGCGAACACGCTGCCTGAGACTCTGAGAACGGTGCGACGGAATCGCGTGAGTGCCGTGTTGGTCTCGCCGAGCCGCATAGCGCGGGAGCAGCTGCCGGGTGTGGCGAGGCTGGTCAGGGGGTTTCCCGGAATCCCGACGGTGGCGGTGCTCTCGCGCCATGACGCGGTGGCTTCCGAGCGCCTTCTCGAGCTGGGCGCGTGCGGCGTGCGACGCATGATCGATCTCGGTGCGCGGGAGGGGTGGGTACGGCTGCGCGAGCTCCTGGCGCGGCCCACCGGGGTCACCGAGTCGCTCATCCTGAGCCGTGTCGCTCCGGCGCTGGGAGACGCGGCCGTGGAGTGCCGGCGTTTTTTCGAGGTGCTCGTGCGGCTCGCCCCCGGTGTGACAACGGTGCGCTCGCTGGCGCGGCGGGTCGGGGTCGGTGCGAGCACCTTCATGTCCCGCTTCTTCCGGGCGGGGATGCCGTCACCGAAGCGCTATCTGTCCGCCGTGCGTCTGGTGTACGCGGCAGGGCTGCTGGAGTCACCTGGGCTCTCCGTCGCCGACGTGGCGTATCGCCTGGAGTACTCCTCGCCGCAGAGCTTCGGTCGGCACCTGAGGACCGTGCTGGGCGTGACCGCCGGCGAGTTCCGGCAGCGGTATCCGTTCGACGCGGCGTTGGATGACTTCATCGCGCGTCTGATCGTCCCCTTCCGCCCGGGCTTCCGCACGTTCCGACCCCTCCAGAATGGGGTGGGCGATCTCGGACTGGGACTGTGACGGGACGGGGTGATCGGTGGGCGGTCAGGCGCGCGGTGAATCCACCGCGGGGTGCTCGTGAGTGACTAACTCGGGCCGCATCACCGAGAACCGGGCGATGCTGTCCTGCAGCCGCTCGGCCAACAGCGCGAGTTGCATGCTGCCCTGGTTGATGCGGTCCATGGCGGCGATCTGGGCCGCAACCTGCTGGGCGGCCGTGCCTGCACCTGACGCCGAGTGGGCGCTGATCTCCGCCACGCGGGAAAGCCGCTCGGCGAGCACCGCCATACGGTCGGACTGTGACTGTGAGCTTCCCGTTGCCGCTTCCACTAGCTCCGCCGCCTTGTGAGCTCCCTGGTGGATCTCCTCCAGAGCCCTGCGTGCCTCCTCGGCGACCTCGCCGACGCCGTACACCCGCTTCTCGCCCGACGTCATGGCGCCGGCAACCGTCTCGATGCCCGAGCGAATCTCGCTGACCACGTCCGTCACATCCCGTGCGGCTTCGGCGGCTTCGTTGGCGAGGGAGCGCACCTGCTCGGCGACTGCGGCGAAGCCCTCGCCCTGCTCTTCGGCCCGCGCTGCCTCGATGGCGGCATTGAGGGCCAGCAGCCGGCTGCGTCGCGCGATCTTGGCAATCGTCTGTGCGAAGTCGCCGATGCCCTCGGACAAGCCGAGCAACTCGTGAACCGTCGTGGCGGTGGTGCGGACCTCGCTGCCGAGGCCGAGCAGGGTCTCGCTGGCCTTCCCCACTCGGTCCCGGCCACGCTCGGCGGCATCCACCAGCCGGCGGGCATCGGACTCCATGACCTCTGCCTTGGAGCGCAACGAGCCGGCCTCCTTGGCCGCGGCCGCTCCCTCTGCACGGCCCTCGTCGGCGAGCTGGCGCTGCTCCTTCATTGCCTCGGCGAGCTCCGAGGCCGTGTCGGCCACCGTCTTGCCGGAGGAGAGCATCGCCTCGGCGTCCCGTGCGAGGACCTCGGCAAAGGTCGCGACCTCGTCCGCCTCCCGCTGCACGACGGAGATCGTCGTGGCGATCTCCTGGAGCATGCGGTTGAGTGATTCCTCCAGAAAGCCGAGCTCGTCGGCGCGCTCCGCGGGAGCACGCACGCCGAGACTGCCGGCCTCCACCTGCGCCATCACGGTGCGCGTCGCCCGAATGCGCCGAATGAGCGTGGCGGGAATCCGCATGAGCACGATGGCGACCACGAGGAAGACCGCGGCCTCTACGTAGACGAGCGCGGGAAGTGTGAGGGGCCCGCCGGGCAGGTCGCCAAAGGCCCGCCCGTGAAGTGCTGCTGCCGCGACATACGCCGCGGAGGCTGCCACCACGAGGAACTCGCCGACCCCGCGCCCCTGGTCGAAGGCATAGGGCAGGACGGCGAGGTAGAGGCCGGCGATCAGGCCCCCCGGGCCGTAGAAGACGACGGCCACGGAAACCACGAGCACGTCTACCAGAGCGAGGGCGTAGACCTGCCACCACTGATGCCAGCGACGACGGTACAGCACGATGAGGGCGAGATTGAGTGCCGCGGCGCCGGCTACGATCGCGGCAATGGTGGTGAGGGACGCCGTGACGGGTCCCAGCAGCCAACCTGCTCCGAGGAGCACGGCGAGAGCCGCGACGATGCCCCAACGACGGGTGAGACTCCGGCGGAAGGTCTCGAAGTCCTTGAGACGCCGCTCCTCGGCGGCGTCCTCCGGTGCCCATCCTCGCAGCCGCTGGGCGAGGGAGGTGCGCTTGGAGCGGCTGCGCTCCTGCGCGTTCCCGTGGGTCAGCTCATCGCGACTCATCGGAGGTCTGCGGCGGCAGGCCAAGCCGGTCGAGGGATACCAGCACGCGTACCGGAAAGCCGGCGGCTTCGATGGCAGCCCGGCCCCCCTCCTCCCGGTCCACCACCGCCAGGACGCCGAGGATCGTGCCGCCCTCGGCGGCGACGGCCTCGATCGCCTTGAGCGCCGACTGACCGGTGGTGATCACGTCCTCCACCACGACCACGGAGGCACCCGCGGTGAAGCAGCCCTCGATGCGCCGGCCCGTGCCGTGGCGCTTGGCCCCCTTTCGCACGGTGAAGGCGTCCAGCTCCGGGGGTGCCTGGAGGCTGGCCCGGGCGATGGCGTAGGCCACCGGGTCGGCACCCAGGGTCAGGCCCCCGACCAGCGTGGGAGACCAACCGGCGTGCCTGATGGCATCCAGCCCCAGATCGCCGACGAGCGCGAGCCCGCGGGCCGACATCGTGGTGCGCCGGGCGTCGATGTAATAGGTGGATGAGCGTCCCGAGGCCAGCGTGAAGCTGCCGATCTCCACCGATTTCTCGCACAGGAGCCGCGCCAGGTCGGCGGTTCGGTCTGTTTGGGGGGTGCTCATGGACACGGGGCCCCGTCGGCCCTCCACGGTTAGTAGTAGCTCCTACAACTACTAACCTGCTGGTCGGCCACGCTTGAATAGTGACTTGATCGACCCCAGGAAACCCCCACCCCCGTCGCCCGCCGCATGGGGCTCCGATTCCAGCCCTTCCGAGCCGGTGGTGAGTTCGGCTGCCAGCTGTTGCACGCTTCGCTGGCGCCCCGCAGGGTCCCGGCTCAGGCCGCGCATCACGGCCTGCTCGAGCTCCTTGGGGAAGCTGAGGCCTCGCACCGCCTGGTTGAGTCCGGTCGGAGGCTGGGTCAGCAGCTGTTGGAACAGTTCGCGAGGGGAGCGCCCGGTGTACGGGTGCTGCCCGGTCAGCAAGTAGTAGGTGATCGTGGCGACGCTGTAGATGTCGGCAGCCTCGTCCACCAGCTCGCCCGACAAGGCCTCGGGGGCGACATAGTGTAGCGTGCCCACGAAGAATCCGGTTCTGGTGAGGCGCTCTGCCGCGTCGAGCTGCGCATCGCGGGCAATCCCGAAGTCCAGCAGCTTCACGCTGCGAGACTCCGGATCGTAGACGATGTTCTCCGGCTTGAGGTCCCGGTGAATGATCCCCTGCGCGTGGGCCGCGGTCAGACCGCCGGCCAACTGGGTGACGATGCGCGCCACCAGTGGCGGAGCCAGGCGTCCCGAGCGGTGTAGGAACGTTGACAGGGGCTCGCCGGCGGCCCATTCCAGAGCGAGGTAGTGGAGCCCGTCGACTTCCCCATAGTCGTAGGTCTGGACCACGGCGTGGTGCTCGACCCGCGAGCCGTATCCGGCTTCCCGAAGGAACCGCTTGACGGCGGTGGGGTCATTGCGCATGCGTTCCCGAAGGACTTTCATGGCGCAGTGCCCGTGCTCGGCATGATCCGCCCGATACACGGTCGCGGTGCCGCCTTCGCCTACTCGTTCGAGCAGGCGGTAGCCCGCGATGGTCCGGCCGGCGAGATTCTCGTGCGGCATGAGGTGGGCGAAAGTAAGCGTCCACCGTGAGCTTCGGCAAGTCAGCGATCGAGGTCTGGAACACCATGTACCAGTCGATTCGGTGGTTGAGGGTCGCAACGATCCTGCTGGTCTTCGGGTTCGCGGCGTGCGGCGGATGGCAGCGCGTCGGGAGCGAGCCCGAGGCGAGCCCCAACGTCGTCGTGCCCCGGCTGTTCGACGTGACGGCCGCCTATCTCAGCATGGGGCTCCTAGTGGCGCCCGATCCGGTTCCGTTTGTCGCGGGGATCTACTCCTTCGCCGGGAGCGTCCCCGACTCAACGCTGGTCCTCATGGGGCTTTCGCTGCCCAACCGGGCCCTCACGTTTCGCCGCGCAGGGGAGGTGTTCGAGGCCCGCTACCGCGTCGAGGTGTTGATCCGTCGCGGTGGGGTGACGCTGCGGGACGTCTCCGTCGACGAGGTGGTGCGGGTGGCCACGCTCGAGGAGACCCAGGGCGGTGACGAAAGCGTGATCTTCCAGCAATACCTCACCCTGCCGCCGGGCCAAGCCGAGGTGAGGATCGTCATGCGCGATCGTCATGGGACCGGCTATAGCCAGGTGGGCGACACACTGGAGCTGCCCCGCTACGACGGCGAGCGACGCCTCTCCGACCTCATCCCGATCTACGCCGGGGAGGCCCGGCCGGTGCGCAGGTTCGTCCCCGATGTGGTGGTCAACCCTCGGGCTACCGTGCCATACGGGACCGACACCCTGGGGCTCTACGTCGAAGCCTACAATGTCGCGGAAGGTGCGTCCTTCACCCTGCGGGCCCTGTCGGTGGAACAGCCGGTGACGGAGCTCTGGACCGACACACTGCCGCTCCACGCCACCGGGGTGATCCGGACCGCCCTGATCAAGGTGCCGCCCGGGCGACTTCCCATGGGTCAGCTACAGTTCGAGGCCGCGCTGCTCGATGGAGTGCCGGTCCGGGCCGACGTACTGGTGAGCTTCTCCAAGGAGTGGGTGGTCGCGAACTTCGAGGAGACGCTGTCCCTGTTGCGTTACTTCGGGCCGGACCAGATCCTCCAGGACCTGGGGGAAGCGCCGGTGCAAGAGCGGGCCGCGCTGTGGCAGGCGTTCTGGCAGGCCAGTGATCCGGACCCGCTCACGCCGGAGCACGAAGCGATGGAGGCATACTTCCGCCGCCTCCAGGTCGCCAACGACCTGTATCGCGAAGGCAGCCAGCAGGGGTGGCTCACGGACCGGGGAGAGGTGTACGTCTCCATCGGCTCACCGGACGAGACGTTCGACTCCAGTACCGACGTCCAGGGAGAGGGGCTGCGATACATCCGGTGGGTTTACAATGGCGAGCGGTTGACCGTCATCTTCCACGATCGTAGCGGGTTCGGCCACTACGAGCTGACGCCGGATTCTCGCGCCGCCTTCCAAGAGGTGATACAGCGCATCAAGCGGGGTGGCTGACCCTGCGTCGGCGGCTTCTCCCGCTCGTCGTCGTTGCGCTCGCCTCGCCCGGCAGCGCGCACCCGCAGAGCGAACCGGTGCCGGGGACGGTCTCCCCCGGCGCGTGGCACACGGCGCGCACCCTCAGGCCTGTGGCAGCCGAGGGCTCAGCCACGCTGGTGGAGATCTTGGCCCTGGCCCGGGCGGAGTTGGCCCTCGGTCGCTCTGCAGAGGCGCGCCGGCTGGTGGCGGCGTATGCCGCCGATACCCTCAGGCCTCCGTTCCTGCAACTGATCGCGGCTGCTGCCCACGAGTCCGGCGACTACGAAACGGCGGGGACCCTCTTCCTCCAGGCCGCAGCGCAGGCCGCAGGTGTGCGCCGCGGAGTGCTCTACGCCCGGGCCGGCGACGCCTTCGAGCGCGCGGGGGATCGCTACGCAGCCCTGGCTCCCTACGAGGTAGCGGCCACCGAGCTTCCGCAGATCTCCTCCTGGTTAGCGATTCGCTGGGCCCGCGTGACCGCCGATGCATCGCGGGCGCTCGCCGTGCTGCGGCGGGCACCCCTGGGAGCCGAGCGATTCGTCGAGCAGGCGCGCGCCGAGATCTTGCTGGCGGCCGGCGACAGCGCCGCTGCGGTGGCGGCACTCACCAGGCCCGAGCTGGCCCCATGGGCGGCCCGGCTGGCCTTGGGTGTGGGGGACAGCGCCAGTGCACGGGAGCTGGTGTATCGCGCCCTGGCGGCCCGCGACAGGGCCGTGGTTCGCGAGGGTATCGCGCTGGCGGCCGGTGGGATGGCGCCGCGGAGCGACGAGGAGCGCATCGTGCTCGTCAGGGCCTACGTGCGCTCGGGGCAAAGCTCCGCTGCGCTCGATCTCCTGAGGGCCGCGGTAGAGAGTGGCTACAGCACCGCCTACGCCCTTCGGGTGCTGGGCGATCTGGAGCGGGATGCGGGTCGCTTCCGCGCCGCCGTGAGGGTGTACGAGGAGTCGGCCGCCCTCGGCGGAGATCACGGCGCGGTGGCCGCGTATCGCCGTGCGCGGCTGCTTCCTAGCATCGGTCGCGCCGCCGAGGGGTACCGAGCCCTGGCCGAGTTTGCCGAGCAACACGCCGATCATTACATGGCGCCGCGAGCCCTGTACCTCGTGGCAGAGCGCGAGCGCCGGGCCAGTCGCAGTGTGGTGGCCGACAGCCTATACCGGTCCGTGGCTGTGCGGTGGCCCCAAGACGAGTACGCCGGCCGCTCCCGCCTCACCCTCGCCGCCCGCGCATTGGCCCGCAGGGACACGACGCTGGCCGCCCAGTGGTATGGGGAAGAGGTCGCCGTGGAGGGCCACCAATGGGGTGCGGCAGCATACCTTTTGGCGCGGCTGGACGTGGCCCGGGGCGACAGTGCTGCCGCACGGGCGGGCTGGGAGGAGCTCGCGCGGCGGGATTCTCTGGGCTACTACGGCATGAGGGCGCGGCAGGCAGCGGGCCTGCCCGCCCCCGTCTTCGCGCCACCCGAGGAGCGGGAGGTGGCGGCGAGGGTGCAACGCACCCTCGAGCAACTGGACCTGCTGCGCGCCGCGACGTTCACGGAGGAAGCCGAGGCGTTGGTGGCCTACCAGCTCGAGCGGGCACGGCTGCCACCCGTGGAGTTGGTGGACCTGGCAGCGGGCCTGATCGACCGGGGTTGGCTGTCTCAGGGAGTACGTCTGGGCTGGCGCGCCGCCGGCAGCCTCACCCTCAGTGACCCGCACGTGGTACGCGCGGTCTTTCCCTGGCCGATGCGCGAGCTGATCGAGGCGGAAGCCCTGGAGTACGGCCTCGATCCCTATCTGCTGGCCGCACTCATCCGGCAGGAGTCCACGTTCGTGCCCGATGCTACGTCCCGTGCCGGCGCCCGCGGTCTGATGCAACTCATGCCGACGACGGCCACGTGGATCGCCCGGCGCCTCGGTGTGGAGTGGGACGAGTCGCTGTTGGCGGTTGCTGACGCAAACCTCCATCTCGGCTCGGCCCACCTCTCGTCCCTGCTCGACACCTATGACCGGCTTGCCCCCGCCCTAGCGGCCTACAACGCCGGCGCCCGTCCCGTGGCACGGTGGCTGCGCTACCCAGAGGCGCGCGATCCCTTCCGCTGGGTGGAGCGGATTCCCTACCTGGAGACGCGGGACTACGTGCGTGCGGTGTTGCGCAACCGGGAGCTCTACAGGGCGCTCTATCCGCCATAGGCGGCGCGGCTCCTTTCGGCCTATCTTCTTTTCGGCATGCCGGCCCAGCACGAGCCCCGCCTCTTCCTGATCGACGGCTACGCCCTCATCTACCGGGCGTTCTTCGCGATGATCGGCCGCCCGCTCCGCACCGGGCGTGGCGAGAATACGTCGGCCGTTTGGGGGGTCGCGAACTTCGTCCACCGCCTGTTCGCCGAGTACGAGCCGGAGTTCCTCGCCTGGGTGCACGACGCCGGGAGCTCGTTTCGCGAGGACGTCTATCCCGAGTACAAGGCCACGAGAGAGAAGCTCGACGACGAGCTGCAGGAGGACTTCGATCGGTCCGTGGAGCGCATCGAGGAGCTGTTAGAGGCCATGGCGGTCCCGTTGGTCGCCGTGGAGGGCTACGAGGCCGACGACGTCATCGGGACGCTCGCGGACCAGGCCGCGGCGCAAGGGGTCGCGGTCGCCATCGTCTCAGGGGACAAGGATTTCTACCAGCTGATCGGTCCCGGGGTGACGCTGCTCAACCCGGGCCGACGTGGGCCCTCCGCCATCCAGGAGCAGTGGGTGACCCTCGCCAACGCACACGAGCGACTGGGCGTGCCGCCGGAACGGGTCGTGGACTATCTGGCGCTGGTAGGCGACTCCTCCGACAACGTCCCTGGCGTGCATGGTGTGGGCGACAAGACGGCGCGCAAGTTGATCGAGGAGTACGGTGACCTGGAGGCGATTCTGGCGCACGCCGGAGACGTGAAGGCGAAGCGGGTGCGCGAGGCCCTCGCTGCCGAAGCGGACAATGCGCGGTTGAGCCGGGAGCTGGTCACCATCCGCCGGGACGTTCCCGTGGAGCTCGATCTCGCAGAGCTTCAGGCAGCGTCGTGGGATCTGGACGCGCTCAGGGGGCTGTACGGAGAGCTGGAGTTCCACGCGCTGCTCAGGACGCTCGAAACCCACGAGGCGCCGCAGGCTGAGGAGACCTCCTTCCGGCTGGTGACCGACCCAGCGGACCTGGAAGAGATCGTGGCTGCCTGCCGGGAGAGCGGCATGGTGGCCATCGACACCGAGACCACGAATCTGGATCCGCTGCGGGCGGATTTAGTGGGGCTCTCGCTGGCAGCCGGTGAGGGACGCGCGTGGTACCTGTCCCTCAGCCACCGGCTGCCCGACGGCGAGCTCACCGACGCCGCCCCGCCCGAGAACCTCCCCCAACTCGCCGATTCGCAGATGCGGCCGCTGGTGGACTTGCTGCAGGATTCCCGGGTGCCCAAGGCCGGTCACAACATCAAGTACGATTGGCTGGTGCTGCGGCGAGCCGGCGTCGAGCTCGCAGGGGCGGCGTACGACTCGATGCTCGCGAGCTTCGTGCTGGATCCGGGGCGCCGCTCCCACGGCCTCGATGTGCTTGCCCGGGAGCACCTGGGCCTGGAGCTCACCAAGTACTCGGCGCTCGTGGGGAAGGGCAAGGCGGAGCGCCCCTTCGCCGAGGTCCCGCCCGACAAGGCTGCCGACTACTGCTGCGGCGACAGCGATACGGTGCTCCGCCTCCGCGACTTCTTCCGCCCCCAGCTTGCGGGCGTGAAGATGGAAGCCCTGCTGGAGGACATCGAGCTCCCACTGGTCGGCGTACTGGTGGACATGGAGTGGCGCGGCATCGCCGTGGACACCGCAGGGCTGGCCGCCCTCTCACGGGAGTTCGGCGCCGAGCTGCAGGAGCTGGAGCAGGCGATTCACAGTGCGGCCGGCACCGAGTTCAATATCAACTCGACACCGCAGCTTCGACACGTACTGTTCGAGAAGCTCAACCTGCCGGTGCTCAAGAAGACCAAGACCGGTCCGTCCACCGATGCCGACGTGCTGGCGGAACTGGCTGCGACAGGCTTCGAGCTTCCGGGTCTCCTCCTCGACTACCGGGAGCTCAGCAAGCTGCGCTCGACCTACGTGGACGTGCTGCCCCAAGCCGTCAATCCAGCGACCGGACGGATTCACACCAGCTTCAGCCAGACGGCGGCGTCCACCGGACGGCTCGCCTCGGCCGATCCCAACCTGCAGAACATCCCCGTGCGCACCCCTCGAGGGGAGCGGATCCGCCGTTGCTTCGTGCCAGGTCCGGGAGCGGTGTTCATCGTGGCGGACTACTCCCAGGTCGAGCTGCGGCTGTTGGCGCATCTCTCGCAGGATCCCGCGTTCATCGATGCCTTCGCGCGCGGCGGGGATATCCATGAAGAGACGGCCGCGATCATCTTCGGGGTGTCGCCCGGCGAGGTGACGCCCGAGATGCGGGCGAGGGCCAAGACGATCAACTTCGCTACGATCTACGGACAGGGCCCGTTCGCGTTGAGCCGCCAGCTCGGGATCTCGCAAGAGGAGGCGCGGGAGTTCATCCAGCTGTACTTCGAACGCTTCGCGGGCGTACGTGGGTTTCTCGACGACTGTGTGACGCGGGCGAAGAAGCAGGGGTACGTGGAAACTCTGTTCGGCCGGCGGCGCTATGTTCCGGAGCTGAAGGATCGCACCTACAGCGTGCGCGCCTTCGGAGAGCGGGTGGCAATGAATTCACCGCTTCAGGGTTCGGCGGCTGACCTCATCAAGCTGGCGATGATCAATCTCAGCGCGACGCTGCCGCAGGCAGGGCTGAAGAGCGCGATCGTGCTTCAGGTCCATGACGAGCTGATCGTGGAGGCGCCGCTGGCGGAAGTCGACCGAGCGAGAGACATCGTGCGTGGCGGGATGGAGAGCGCGGCGGAGCTCAGCGTTCCCCTGCTCGTCGACATCGGTGTGGGCCCCAACTGGTTGGATGCGAAGGCATGAAGCTCCGAGTGGTGATGGTCATCGTGATCGTGGGCCTGGTGGTTGCGCTGCTGATCCCGTGGTTCCGCGGCGCGCGAGAGCGGGCCTACGTCTCCGCGATGAGAGATGACCTGCGGAACCTGGGGCTCGCGCAGGCATCGTATTTCTACGATCACAGGGTCTATACGGCCGACCTGGACACTCTGCGCTCGCGCGGTTTCGAAACCAGTGACGGGGTGATTCTCAGGGTGAACGAGGCCACGGCCTCGGGATGGGCCGCGACCGCGCAGCACGCCAGCACTCTGATTCGCTGCTACGTCTTCACTGGTGCAGCCGCTGCCGTCGGTGCGGCGACGGAGGACCGGAACCTTCGCTGCGACTGAGGGCACCTGGCGGGAGTTCGCTCTATGGCGTCAGGGTGTGGCCCACGCCCTCGATGGCGGGCTCTGGCTTCACCCCTTCCAGCTGCGGGGTGAACGGTGGGCGCACCTCGTCTCGTCGGATCGGGAGGCCTTGTTGCGGGCAGGACGCCGCCTAGGCCTGCGGGATGAGTGGCTGCAGTATCGGCCCTTGAAGCACCCCCGAACCGGCGAGCGCGTAGCAGCCTGGCACTGGGATCTCAGGGGTGCGCGTCTGGCGCGGGCGTTGCAGTTGGCTGGCCCTCGGGTTCCACCGCCGCCTCGCTAGCAGCCTCCCGCACGCGGGCGCTCGTTGCCTTCCGCACACCGGGCCACCAGTTCCAGCTCCCCGCGATGTGCATGATGGCTGGGACCAGCACCATGCGGATCAGGGTTGCGTCCAGCAGGACCGCCGCGGCGAGGCCGAACCCAAGGAGCTGCGCCGGCAGCACCCGCGAGAAGGCGAATGTGCCGAACACGATGATCATGATGGCGGCCGCGCTGGTGATCACCGATGCCGTCGCCGTGAGGCCCTCCATCGTCGCCTGATCGTTGCGCCCCGTACGATCGAACGCCTCCTTGATGCGCGAGAGCAGGAAGACCTCGTAGTCCATGGAGAGGCCGAACACAACCGCAAACACCACCACCGGCACCACGACGTATACGGCCTCCGTGGCCTCCTCGAGGCCGAAGATGCTGGATCCCACGCCGTACTGGAACACCAGCACCGTCAGCCCGAAGGCCCCCGCCACCGAGAGGCAGTTCATGATCACGGCCTTGATGGGCACGAGAATGGACTGGAACGCGATGAACATCATCACGGCTGTGGCGATGAGCACGAAGGCGATGATCGTCGGAAACCGCTCCAGCAGTCGATCCTGGAGATCAACGCTCCCCGCTTGGAAGCCGCCGACGTAGACCGTCACGGAGTCGAGCCCGCGCACGCCGCCGTCGATGATGGCACGGATGTCCCGCACTACGTCCATGGAGCTCGTCAGGGACGTGGTATCCGACAGCAGCACATCCATGAGGGTGGTGCGGTTGTCCTCGGAGAGATAGGCGGAGTAGAACTCGGGCGAGCGCTCCCTGGCCCGCTCCATGTTGCTGTACAGCATCGTGTAGCGCAGGATGGACATGCCCGGCTCGATGTCCACCGGGCCCCGAAGCTGGTCCACCCGCGGGTCGGCGCGGAGCGTGTCCGACAGCCGCTTGAGGCCCCGGAGGTAGCGGGTGCTGAGGACGTTCTGCCCTTCCGGGGCCTGGAGCACCACACGCACCGGCTGGAGCGCGCCTCGCGCGCCGATCCCCTCGAGGGCCGCCACTCCCTCACTGGACTCGGTTTCCGCGGGGAACCAGCCGGAGCGCGGCAGTCCGATCTTGATTTTGGCGAGCGGCCAGGTGATGGCGGCGACCGCCACCCCGCCGATGACCAGGGCGCGCCAGGGGTGGTGGCCCAGCCAGCGGGCCCAGCGCTCCCATCCCGTCGGTGCGTGGTACCACGCGAGCCGCTTGGCGATCCACCGGGGCCGGTCGATACCCCGCCCGATGATGGACAGGACCGCGGGCAGCAGCGTCACCGAGAGCAGCACCGCTGCGGCCACGACGAAGAGCCCGCCCAGCCCGATGGACCGCGTCTCCGAGATCGGCGTAATCAACAGGCCCGCGAAGCCCAACAACACGGTGAGGCCGCTGGTGACGACCGCGCGTCCCGCCGTGGCAGTGGCACGCTCGGCCGCCTCCCGGGCGCCGCGGCCACGGTTCAGCTCCTCCCGGAAGCGGGTGACGATGAGCAGCGAGTAGTCGATGCCCACACCGAGCCCAACCATCGAGACGATGGTGAGCACGAAGACCGACATGGGATAGAAGCCGGCCGCGAAGTGCACCAGAGCGAGCGCGCACTCGATGGCGAAGACGCCGACCACCAGTGGGAGAAAGGCGGCCACCAACGCGCCGAACGCCAGAACGAGGATCGCGGCGCTGATGGGCAGCGCCTTCCGCTCCCCGCGCTCCGTATCCTCCTTGCTCACCGTGCGAATGTCGTAGTCGAGGCCCGGGCCGCCGGTGACGTGGACCCGGTAGGCGGACGCCCAGGGAATGCGCTCGACCGTTCCGTGGATCGCTTCGCGGAAGGGCGGGACGAAATCCGTGGCGCTGCCGTTGGTGCTCGGGCTCGCTGCCGCGATGAAGAACGTGGTGTGCCGGTCGGGACTGACCAGGAACTCCTCTTCGCGCGGCGAAGTGAGGTAGGACATCACCCGACTGATGTACGGCTCGGCGTCGGCGGTCCGCGTCAGGGAGTCCAGCAACGCGGCATATGGCGCGCTGTCGATGGGGACCGGGCCGGTGAGCGTGACGGCGAAGTACTCGCCGATGGGACGCGGGAACGCCTCGCGGATGAGGTCGGCCGCCACCCTGGAGTCGGAGCCCAGCACGGTCTCGCCCTCGACCTCTAGCACTTCGTGGACGGCCGCCGCGCGTGGGAGAGCCAGGACGGCCACCACGATCCAGAAGAGGATGATGAGGAACCGGAACCGAATGATGGCCCGGGCGGGTGGTGCGATCACGCCGCTCCCCCTGCCCCGCACGGCTCTCCCCAACCACGTACAGCGGGACTGATCGTTGTATTGGTCACTGCTACAAGCTGGTGTCCGGTACTCGCTTAGAGCAGCTAATGATAGAGCCCGAAGCTGCCGGATGCCAGCGGAAGGCCGGTGGCGCCGGCAACCGGGGGGGTCGCATATTAGGTGTCATGGGTCGCCGGATCGTCTTCGTTCTCCTGCTGATCGTGACGGCCGCCGTCACGTATTATCTGGCAGAGCGCGCGCTGGGAGGCTCGCGGCGGCCGGGTCAGCTACGAGCCGCCCGGGAGACCGTTACGGTGGTCCAGGGCGTCACCGTCGATTGGGATAGCGTCCGTGCGGTCCGGGCCGCCGTGCGGCGTCGGATCGCCGAGTCGGACACGTACTTGCCCGCGATGCTCCAGGAGAATGACTCGATGCTGCGTCGCTGGCCCGAGCGGGTCGACCGGCCGGTGGCGGTGTACCTGCCGGCGGGTGAGGTTGGGGACTACACGGTGGCGATGGGCCAGGCCGTGGAGGATGCCTTCTTCCGCTGGCAGCGCGGGAGCTGGATACCGGTGCGCTTCCGGTTCGTGCGAGACTCGGCGGGGGCGGAGGTGACGGTGCGGTGGATCGAGCGGTTCCCCAACGAACGCACCGGCCAAGCGGATCTCAGGTGGAGCAACCGCGGCTTGATCGTCAACGGAGTCCTCACGCTGGCCACCCACTCCCACAACGGCTGGCCGCTCTCGGCTGAAGCGGTCCGCACCGTCGCGGTCCACGAGATCGGGCATCTGCTGGGGTTGGGGCATTCGGACGACCGGTCCGACGTGATGTACCCCATGACCGCGGTCCATGACCTGACGCTGCGCGATCTGAGGACCGCCGGCTTGCTCTACGCCCTCCCTCCCGGCTCGGTCAGGGAACCGCAGCGGGTCCGCTAGGGTCGCGGCGCCGACCTGAGCGCGGCTCCGTCGTCGATCGCGCGGGCGATCTCGAGAGCGAATCCCGCGTATCGAGCCAACCCGCTGAAGGGAAAGTCCTCCGCCCACTCGTCTCCCGGCTGATGGTAGGCGTCCCAGCGATGCCGTAGGACCTTCGAGCTGTCGGATGAGAGGCCCTCGTAGGGCGCGGGACCCGGGATGATGAACAGAGCGGGCACGCCTTCCCGGGCGAAGGGATAGTAATCGGAGTTGGGTCGCGCGGGAGACGTCGTGATCTGCCAGCCGTGCTCCTCGGCTACACGTATTGCCACGCCGCCCAGACCGGTGCTGTCGACACCTGCGAGGCGCCAACTCACCGGCGGCGCCGGAGGCGCACCGGCGTCCAGGTTGATGACCGCCGCCGTTTGCTCCAGTGGCCACAGTGGTCGTGCCGCGTAGTAATCCGATCCCAGGAGCCCGCGCTCCTCTGCGCCGGGGAAGAGAAACAGGGTAGAGTACCGCAGCGGCTCGGCATCCTCTCGCGCCAGCGTCTGGGCGATGGCCAGCAGCATTGCCACGCCCGCTGCGTTGTCGGAAAACCCGTTGTATAGAGAGTCGCCGTCCGCATCAGGCTCGCCGATGCCCAGATGATCGTAGTGTGCGGTGAACGCGATCGCCGTATCGGCTGCACCGGCATGTGAGCCCGGCAGCATACAGGCGACGTTCGCAGTCTCGGCCGTGCTGCGCTCGAGCTCCAGGAACACCGTCACCGCCCAGGGGAGCGGCTGGGGCGGGATCTCCTGATCCCTCCCCCGCGTTGCGCCGGCCATCAGCAGCCGGGCGATTCGCGGCCCCGCGATGATCGACGGCAACTCTGGCATGAACGACGAGCGCACGTCGGCTTCGGCGTGGTAGAGCCGTGACGCCCCGCGACTCCGGGCGTAGAGCTGGTAGCTCTGGGCGTCGCCCACCAGATGGATCATGCCGGCTGCCCCCCGGCGGGCCAGCGTATCGACCGCGGCCCCAAGGAACGGCCCCAGAGTGACGGCAACGTGGCCGGTGATGCCCACCTCGGCGAGACCGCCCTCGGTGACACGGCGGGAGTCCCCCACGAACACCGTGGGGCCGGCGAAGTCCCCCAGCGTTGCCCTGGTGCCGACGTTCGGAGTGAAATCCTGCGGATAGGCGAACTCCAGGGACCCCCCGGGAGCCGTGGCCTCCAGCCGTGTCCCGCGCAGTATCAGCGCCCGTTCCAGAGGCACCTGCTGGGTGTACGCCCCCTGCACGGGATGGAGGCCGAGCGCGCGGCATTGCGCCTCTATGTAGACGGCTGCGAGACGCGCGCCCTGCGTCCCGGTGGCGCGGCCGCGAAGCAGGTCGTGGGCCAGGAAGTGTGTGTGCGCCTTGAGGGTCAGCGTGTCGACTGCCGCCTCCTGCGCGAGAGCGGGGCCGGCGGGAAGGACGACAGTCAGCAGAATGACTCTGTGAAATGCTCGGTACACGGGCTCCCTCGGGAATCTCTCAGGCATCGTCGATGCACCCGACGGGGTTAAACTAGTATGGACTCCAGGCGGTGGCAGCCCATTCAGCTATCTAAGCGCACGCTGCGGACACGTCGAGCTCTTGCTGGACTGCGTCGGCTGAGGACTCCGGCGGCGCTCCTGCTCGTTCTCGCCTTCACCCTCCAGGGCGGGGCAACCCGGGACATCGACCGCGCGATGGAGGACGGGGTGGCGGGGGGCGTCTTTCCCGGAGGCGTCGTTGTGGTGGGTACCCGGCACCGTGTGCTCTACTCCAGGGGCTACGGCCACTTCACCTGGTCGCCGGACTCGCGCACCCCCGACCCCGATAGCACGCTGTACGATCTCGCCTCCCTCACCAAGGTGATTGCGGCGACGCCAGCGGCGATGGTGCTGGTCCAGGAGGGTCGCCTCGACCTAGACCGGGCTGTGCAGGAGTACCTGCCGGAGTTCGTCGGTGAGAACAAGGAACGCGTCACGGTACGTCATCTCCTCGAGCATCGCACCGGTCTGCGCGCGTTCTTGCCGCTGAACGAGGAGACCTCCAGCCCGGAGGAAGCGCGGCATCGAGTGATGACGGAGCCGCTGCGCCACGATCCGGGTGGCCGCGTCGTCTACAGCGACCTGAATGCGATGCTGCTGGGTTGGGTCGTGGAGAGCGCGTCGGGACGGTCTCTCGACGAGCTCGCGGAAGAGCGCGTGTACCGACCCGCCGACATGGTCCACACGCTGTTCCGACCCGCCAGAGCGCTGCGCAGCACCATTGCTCCCGTAGGCCTGTGGCGCGGGCACGCTATCGCGGGCCAGCTGCATGACCAGAACGCAGTGCGTCTGGGTGGTGTCTCGGGACATGCGGGGCTCTACAGTACCGGCGCGGAGCTCGCCCGATATGCCGGCGTTCTCTTGAACCAGGGCCGAGCCGGGAGCGGTGAGCAAGTGTTCCAACCGGGTGTGGTGCGACACTTCACGCGACGAGGCCCTGGGAACCGGGCCCTCGGATGGGAAATGTGCGACACCTCCACTACCGACAACCACGGGGCCTTGCTCTCGGCGGATGCTTACGGTCATGGGGGATACACGGGGACATCGATGTGGATCGATCCGGAGCGCGAGCTCTACGTGATCGTCCTGACAAACCGCGTGTTCGCGCCGCGCACCCGGCGATCCATCACCAAACTGAAGGAGATCCGTGGCCGCGTGGCCGATGCGGCGGTGGCGCTGCGGGCGGAGATTTGCGGGACGGCGGACTCCCTCGCGGCTGCCGGCCCGTGTTGACGGCCGGCCGCGTGGGCGACGCTCCCCGCAAGCCCGTGAGGCCGACGCTGGTATACGACGGCAGCTGCGGGTTGTGCCGCAGGTGGGTTACCTGGATGAAACAGCTGGACAGGGGCGACCTGATTCGGGTGCTTCCTTTGCAGGAGCCCGTGGCGCTGGAGCTCACTGGCCGGGGGATCGAGGGGCTGCGCCAGGGGCGGCCCACTTCGTGCGGCCCGACGGGGCGGTGTTTGCGGGAGCAGCCGCGGGCCGCGAGGCAGCCCGCTATCTGCGGGGCGGCTGGCTGGTACGCGGGATCACCACCGTTCCTGGGGTCATGCCCCTGGCGGAGAGGATCTACGGGTTGATCGCGCGGAGGTGGGGGCCGGTACCTTAGCCACGCGACCTCCACGGGAGGTGGGTTTCCACGTCGCAGGGAACGGTGGCGGGGATCCGATGTACTAGCGGTTGCGCAGAGCCGCTCCGCCAGCCACTGTGATAGGAGTCGGCTGTCCCCGAGATCGAGTGACGCAACATGACTGACGAATCCAAGACTCCGAGCCCGACGCTCGACGATCAGGTAGTCGTCGACGCGCTGCGCAAGGTGAAGGATCCCGAGGCCGGGATCAACATCGTCGATCTCGGCCTGGTGTACGAGGTGCTGATCGAAGAGGGGAAGGTCGATGTGAAGATGACGCTCACGTCACCGGGGTGCCCCGCCGCCGGCCAGATCATGAGCGAGTCGGACGAAGTGATCCGTGCCCTCGATGGTGTGAAGGACGTGCGCATCGAGCTCGTGTGGGAGCCCTACTGGACGCCTGAGCGCATCAACCCGAAGGTGCGCGCTTACCTGGGCCTCTAGGAGCTACCCGCCCGCCACGGCGTCCAGGATCGCCCGGTCGCCGATCACGTCGCGCTGCCAGCGTCGCAACTCTTCGACGGCGTCGAGCGCCTCGGCAGAGGCGGGCACCGCCCGCGCTATTGCCTGAAGCGTTCCGTTGGGACAGAGTAACCCGGCCTCGAGCTCCGTAGTCCCCGCCCGCTCCTTGCGTAGCCGCTTGAGACGCTCTAGCCGCTGGTCGTAGCCCGGATCCGGTTTGGGCCGCTTCCCCCGTCGCAGGCTGGGCAGCTTCTTCTCGGGCGCGCTCTTGCCCAGCTTCACTGCCTCGAGGATCTCCCGGCCGTGGCGCCGCGCCACTGCAGTCGGCATACCATCTACGGAGGTGAGCAGGCGCATGCTGGTGGGAGCTGCCTGGGCCAGAGCGAGGAGCGCGGTGTTGCTCAAGACGCGGAACCGCGCCCGATCGAGACGCTCGGCGGCAGCCTCGCGCCACCGGTAGAGGGCGCGCAGGATGGTCAACTGACGGCGACCGAGCGCCCCGGCGCCCTTGATGCGCAGGAAGGCGTCGTCGGCATCGGCTGCAGCCTGGGTCCAGCGGACGGCTTCCAGGCGGCGAAACTCCTCCCGCGCCCACTCCAGGCGGCCGAGCTCTGCCAACCGTCCCTCGAGTCGATCGCGCAGGGCGGGTAGGTAGCGGGTGTCATCGGCGGCGTAGGCGATCATGCCATCTGTGAGGGGACGGCGCGACCAGTCGGCACGCTGGTACTTCTTGTCCACCTGCACGCCGAAGTACTTCTCCAGCAGGCGCCCCAGCCCCACGGCCGGCTCGCCGCCCAGCTGTGCTGCGATCCTGGTGTCGAACAGCCTGTTGGCCCGGAATCCGTAATCGCGGTCGAGGATGCGCAAGTCGTAGTCGGCGTCGTGAAATACGACCTCCAAGTCAGGCTCCGCGAGGAGGGCGCCCAGGGGACTGAGGTCCGGCAGAGTCAGAGGATCGACCAGAGCGGTCTCGTGGTCACTGCTCACCTGGATCAGGTACACCCGGTCCACGTAGCGATGGAAGGAGGCCGCCTCGGTGTCGAACGCGATCCTCGGCTCGGCGGCGAGTCGGGCGCAGAGAGACTCGAGCTCCCCCGGGTCGGAGATCGGGGGAGGCTGCGCCGGTGACGGTCTAGTGGGCATGATCGCGGGAACCTGGCTAGTTTATCAACACACTGTCTAGTCAGTGTGGAAAAATGTTAAGTCGTTGTCATACAGCCACGTGTGGCATGTAGTCTAACGACAGCATAATGACAGTGTCGCGACTGCGATTAAAGACTGCTGCTCGTTCCCGTCGTTCTGAGAACTTTCCTCGAGATTACAGCAGGCGGCCCGACCATGCCAGGCCTGCGGCGTCCCACCGCCCGGGCCTTCTCCTCATGATTCGGCCCATAAGGTAAGTTTACCCACCTTTCCGACCAGGTGGCTCACGTGAGCACGGTTCAGCCGGTTGAGATCCGCGTCTACCCCGACGACTGCGACTCGTTCGGGCACGTCAACCAGGCCGCCTACCTGCGGATGTTCGAGCGCGCCCGCTGGGAGTCCCTCACGCGGGGGCCGGGGATGGACGCGTTCGCCCGCTCCAGGGCCTGGCCTGCGGTGAGAAAGGCCACCATCGAGTACACCGCCGAGGCCCTCCCAGGCGACCTCTTGCGGTTCGACACGACGCTCACCCATCTCGGGCGCACCAGCTTCTCGCTGCATCAGACGGCGCGCCGTGAGCAGGACGGCACCCTCGTAGCCGAGGCGGACTTCGTGTTCGTATGCATCGGCGAGAGCGGGCAGCCTACCGCCGTCCCCGGCGCGATCCGGGAGTTCTTCGGAACGCGCCCGTCGGTGCGCGCGGGCCCGGTGCAGCACTTCCTGGTGCGGGGTGTCGCGACGGCGGTGGACATCCAGGGTGACGGTCCCGCCGTGGTGTTCCTCCACGGCTTTCCCCTCGACCGCACGATGTGGCGCCACCTGATGGCAACCCTCACGGGCTGGCGCCGCATCGCCCCCGATCTGCGGGGCATGGGGCTCAGCGACGCGCCCGACGCCGGCTACTCGATGGTGGAGTACGCGCAGGACCTCGCCGAGCTGCTCCATAAGCTCGAGGTCGAGGAGGCGGTGATCTGCGGGCTCTCCATGGGCGGATACATCGCCCTGGAGTTCGTGCGCAATCATCCCGACTTGGTGCGGGGGCTCATTCTCGCCAACACCCGGGCCGAGGCCGATAGCCCCGAAGGGAAGGCAACCCGGGACGAGATGATCGGCCTCGTCGAGCGAGAGGGCTCCGGGGCGTTGGCCGAGCCCATGTTGCCCAAGCTGCTGGCTCCTAGCTCGCTCTCGGCCATGCCGCAGGTGGTGGAGCACGTGCGCACGATGATCACGGGGAATCCCCCGGCCGGGATCGTGGGTGCGCTCACGGCGATGAAGGAACGCCGCGACTCTACTGCGTTCCTGGAGGAGATCAGCGTACCGACGCTCGTCGTCGCCGGGAAGGAAGATCACATGATCTCGGAGGAGCAATCCCGCTCCATGGCCGATCGCATTCCGGGAGCCCAGTACACCGTGATACCGGAAGCCGGTCACCTGACGCCCATGGAACAGCCGATTGCGACGAGCCGGGTGATTGCGGAGTTCTTGGAGTTGCTCTCTTAGCGGAGGACTCTACGCCGGCACCAGCGTCCGTGGCACCGGATCACTGCAGCGACCCTGCGCCGCGTAGTGCGTCTCCCACTCGGACCGGAAGCAGAATGGATCGAGGCCGACTGGGCGATCCACGATCAGCACCCCGTCGAGGTGGTCGATCTCGTGCTGCAGCAGCTCGGCGAGCTCGCCTTCGGCCTCCATCGTGTGCTTGTTCCCCGTGAGGTCGCTGAACGTCACCTTGACGTGGTAGGCGCGCTGAACGTGCACCAGCAGGTCGGGGATCGAGAAGCAGTCGTCCCACACGAGGAAGTCGTACGTGCCGATGTCGACGATCTCGGGATTGATGAGGATGTGGGGCTCGTCGGTCTCGACGTACACTATCCGCATTGGCGCGCCGATCTGAGAGGCCGCCAGCCCCCGGCCCATCCCGTGCTTCTCCTTGAGATGGCGCAGCGTATCCTGCAGGTCGTCGGCCACGACGCGCACGGCGGGGGACCGAGTGTTCTTGACCGGTTCACATCTCGCGCGCAGAATCGGGTCGCCCAGGAGTCGGACCGGACGGATTGCCATTGCTAGCCTCGCACGTAGGGTCGCGGGCTACCCAATCTATGGTCTTCCGATGATTGCAGCCATTGTTCTGGCAGGCGGGGCCTCCGAGCGAATGGGGACCCCCAAGGCCCTGCTCCCCTTCCGGGGGTCCACCTTCCTCGCGGTGGTGATCGAGTGCTGCCGGGCTCAGGGGCTCACCCCGGTGGTCGTCGTGGTCGGTCCGGATGTCTACAACCTATTATCTGATAGTGACTTGGCTGATGCGACCGTGATCTGCAACCCGGCGCCGGAGAGCGGTCCGCTCGGCTCCATACGCCTCGGGCTCGAAGCCGCCGTTAACCACCCGGTTGAGGCTGCGCTCGTCTGGCACGTGGATCGGCCCCACGTGCGGCCCGAGACGGTAGCGCGTCTGGTGGAGCAGTTCAGGGACGGAGGCCAGCCCATTGTGGTCCCGGGCTACGGCGGCCGCCGGGGGCACCCCGTGCTGTTCGGCCGGCCGGTATTCGATGAGTTGCTGTCTGCACCGGAGCATGAGGGGGCCCGCGCCGTGGTGCGCGCGGACCCCTCGCGAGTTGCGGTGATTCCCGTCGACGACCCCGCGGTGCTGGAGGACGTCGACACGCCGGCGGCCTATCGCGACCTGCTGCAGCGGGAGGGCGGCGGCTAGCCCTCCGCGTCCGGGATTCCCACGATCCGGAGGCGCGTCACGTACTGCACGTCCAGCTCGTCCCGCCACACGCCGTAGACCTTGTCCTCGCGCAGGCCACGGGGCGAGAACCGCTGCGGCATGGAGACCACGCCCAGGTAACGGCCGTCGGCGTCGAAGACATCCCAGTCCGGTGCGCCCAGGTCCTGGATGTTGAAGTCCGCCATCTCCTCCTCGGTCAGGTCGGCCACCGACTGGATGTGCTGCACCCAGACCGTTCCCCTGGGACCGGACAGGATCGCCGAGAAAGCCGGGATGAACTCCCCGAAGTTCACCATGGCGAGGAACATCTGAACTCGCTCGGGGGGCGCCCCCTGGTCCCGCGCCAGCTGCTCGAGGAAGTCCAGGATGACCTGCTTCTCCCGTTCGCTCACCGGCGTCTGTTCGAAGGGCATGGTCACGATACGCTCGGGTGTGCCGCCTGCTGCATAGACGCCGAACCGGTAGACGTCGCTGACGCCGTAGATCACCTGCAGGCCTTCGGTGACGTCCCAGGCCGGCTCGGGATACCACACGTTGAACTCGGGGGCGCCGCCCCTGACGCTGTACCCTTCACCCGTGGGGAACCTCATGAGCGTGTCCGAGGGGCCGCCCTCGGGCCCCATCAGGAGGATGGTATCCATCGAGTCCGGTGCCGGCGCGTTGGGCAGCGGGAGGGGGCGCACCTGATACACGATCTCGCCCGCCGCGGTGGCGCGGAATACCGCGGGGAGCATCTGGCCGACTGCCAGGGGCAGGCTGGGCAGCAACTCGCCGGCCGGCGCCCAGCGGTTGATGCGCTGGGTCATGAGGTCGGGAATCCACAGGGTGTCGCCCGCCGCCACGAGGCAGAACCCGGCAGCCTGGCTGAGCTCCCCCGGCCCTGCGCCCGGCCCCCCGAGGGTTCGGATGTAGTGGCCGTCGGCATCGAACACCTGGACGTGCTGGGCCTGCTGGTCGAGCACGAACATGCGGCCGTCGGAGGCGACGCCGATCATCCCGATCTGGCCGAACTGGTAGTTGGGGTCACCCTCGACCTCGCCGATCCTCAGCTCTTCTTCCAGGGTCCACTGGCTCGACTCGGTCCAAATGCCCCGGTCGGTATTGGAGACGATCGTCACACCGGCGCTGTCGCTCATCGCGCCGGTCCAGCTTCCCTCACCGGCGCACGCAGCGGCGCATAGCGCGACCAGTGCGACCGTCGTGGCTCTTTGCAGGTTCATTGCGTTCTCCTCCGTATCTCCCGTCCGTTCCCACGTCTCCCATTCGTTCCCACAACGCGCGGGAGTGGAATCTGGTTGCGCCTGCGTCGGGCGGTCATCCCGGGTATTCGTCTACGATCACTCGGGAATACCGTCCAGCAGTTGCGCCATGTGCCGGCGATACGCCTGTAAGGCATAGCGTCCGGCGTCGGTGAGCCGCAGCATGGTGTGTGGCCGCTTGCCCTTGAAGGTCTTCTCCACCTCTACATACCCGGCAACCTCGAGCTTATTCAGATGCGATGAGAGGTTGCCCTGGGTCATCCCCGTCTGGCGCATCAAGAACACGAAGTCTGCCTGCTCCACTACGTACAGGCACGTCAAGATCAACAGCCGCCCCGGCTCGTGGACCAGCCGATCCACGTGTAGAGTGGGCTTCAGGCCGTTCGCCCTGGGATCAGTCGCGTCCATGACGGCCCCCCTCCGCCGGAAGCGGGTGCTTCCGCACGAAGCGCGCGAAGAGCGCGACGCCCCAGAACAACACCGTGCCGCCCGCCACCAGGAACGTGACTGGGGTGTGGAGTAGGCGTGACGTGGCGAAGGCCGCCGCGAACGCAAACCCCAGAAGCAGCATGCGGGGGAAGTCCAGCCAGTAAGCAATGCCCCCGAAGATGACCAGGAGGACCAGGCTCATGGCGAGTGTCGTCAACACGCCCCGGTTCGCCTGCCAGCCGAGTACCTCGAGATTTGTTACGGCCGCGGCGTAGAGAGCCACGCCCAGGAGCACGGTGAGAAACAGCAGCGCCGCCACCTTGCGGTTCTTGGCGCGGCGCTCCGGACCGAATCGGACCGCTCCCATGCGAGGGACCGTGACGAAGTGCTTGCCCGACGCCATGACGCCGAGGGCGGCGAGAGTCAGCATCAGGTTGAGCCAATCGGAGCCCACGAGGCTCGAGATCCCTACGGCGAGGAGCACGAGACCCAGGAAGACGTCCCACAGTCCGTCCTGGTGGAAGGACCTCCAAGCGGTGCGCTCCAACCGCTTGAGGTCCAGGTGGCGCGAGCTCATGGTCTCCCCTTGGCGCGCTCAGTGGGCCCAGCAACTGCCGGGATCGGGAACTTCCGCACGAATCTGATGAGGATGACAAGGCCTACGAGGAACACGATGCCTCCGGCCACCAGGAGCGGGACGGGCGTGTCGAACAACTCGGTCAAGGTGAAGGCCGCTCCGATGATCAACCCGACGAGATACAGGCGTGGGTAGTCCTTCCAGTACGCGGTCGCCGCGAACACGAGGGCGATCATGCCGCCGAGACCGAAGCTCACCAGCGAGTGGTGCTCCCGGATCCACTCCGCCGGGAGTGCACCGCGCATGGTCACTGCCAGCAGCACGAGCGTCACGATGACCGCCGCGGCCACCACCACCAAGAGCTTCCGCTTCCTTGCCCTTCGCTCCTGGCCGAACTTGACGTGGCCCAGGCGCGGCACAGTGATGAGGCGCTTTGCCAGGAGGAGAGCCGGTCCCATGAGCAGCATCGGGATGTACACGAAGAAGCGCCGCTCGCCCGAGATGCCGGCGAGGAATGCGAGCAGCAGCAGCGCGCCGAGGAAGACCTCGGCCAGTCCGTCCTGGAGGTATGATTGCCAGGCCTTTCGCTCAACCTCTCTCAAGCTCAACTGATCGGGCATTGGCTCCTTTCCTCCTTCGAAAGCCGATGGATCGAGCCGATGGTCAGCGGCGCTCGGCTAGCGCACACTAGTTTGCAGCGCCAACTAGTCTGCGAGTAACATAGACCCATCGATCCCCCCCGTCAACCCCGTTGTATAAGCGCTTTGTGCATATTCGTTTATGGAGATCGCCAGCTGATCCCCTCCGTGGTCCTGAGCCCGGGAGCCGGGGACCGCTTGGCTGGGATCGGCCGCGCCCGGACTGGCGGGAAGGGATTCGCAAACAAAACCGTTGAATTAGTTGCGGAAACCCGTTCCCCTGTGTAGGATTCCAGCCATGAACGCCATGACTCCAGGCCTGGCGGGGCACAAGGGGCTCCGCGGCGAGATCCTGCTCCAGCTGAAGAAGTCGCAGCCGGCGACGGCCAAGGAGCTCGCAGATCAGTTCACCGTGTCGGCGAATGCCATCCGCCGGCACCTCAAGGAGCTCGAGGCCGAAGGCTTGGTGACCTACGGGAGGGAGCAACGGGGCACCGGAGCGCCGACCCATACCTACAGGCTGAGCGAAGGCGGCGAGGCGCTCTTTCCCAATCAGTACGGCGAGGCGCTCACGCATGTGCTGGCCCTCATCGCCGAGAGCAATGGTCGCGATGCCGTGCGAGAGATGTTCGCCGAGCGCTTCCGGGCTCAGGCAGAGCGCGTCCGGGCGGAGCTCGCCGACGCCTCGCTGGAGGAGAAGGTCGAGGCCGTGGTGCGATTGCTGTCACAGCAGGGATTCATGGCCGCCTGGTCGGTCGAGCCCGACGCGCTTCGACTGGCTGAGCACAACTGCGCGTTCCAGGCAGCGGCAGAGCAGTTCCCCGAGATCTGCGCGGCCGAGGCCGACTTCCTGCGGGAGATCCTGCAGAGCGACGTGCAGCGGGACGCTTACATCTTCGACGGCTGCAATGCCTGTCAGTACTCGATCGCCCCGAAGCGGGGCCATGAGGAGTCTTGATGTCGGGTTCGGCAATCGACCGGCACGTCTCGCAGCCATACAAGTACGGTTGGAGCACGGACATAGAGTCCGAGTACGCTCCGGTCGGGCTCAACGAGGACATCATCCGGCTCATCTCGGAGAAGAAGGGCGAGCCGGGATGGATGCTCGAGTGGCGGCTCAAGGCGTATCGTCACTGGCTCGAGATGGAAGAGCCCAGCTGGGCGAACGTTTCCTATTCGCCCATCGACTACCAGGCGATCCACTACTACGCGGCGCCCAAGCAGCAGAAAGCGCTCCAGAGCCTGGAGGAGGTCGATCCAAAGCTGTTGGAGACGTTCGAGAAGCTGGGCATCCCCCTCGATGAGCAGAAGCGCCTGACGGGAGTCGCGGTGGACGCGGTGTTCGACAGCGTCTCGGTGGCTACCACGTTCAAGGAGGAGCTCAAGAAGTACGGGGTCATCTTCCTGCCCATCTCCGAGGCTATCAAGGAGCACCCCGACCTGGTGAAGCAGTACATCGGCTCGGTGGTGCCGGCCACGGACAACTTCTTCGCGGCCCTCAACTCGGCGGTCTTCACCGATGGCTCGTTCGTGTACGTGCCGAAGGGCGTGAAGTGCCCCTTGGAGCTGTCCACGTATTTCCGGATCAACGCTCTGGCAACGGGGCAGTTCGAGCGTACGCTCATCATCGCCGACGATGACAGCTACGTGTCCTACATGGAGGGTTGCTCGGCGCCGATGCGCGATGAGAACCAGCTCCATGCGGCGGTGGTGGAGCTCGTCGCTCACGAGAACGCACAGATCAAATACTCCACGATCCAGAACTGGTACCCGGGCGACGATGAGGGCAAGGGCGGGATCTACAACTTCGTGACGAAGCGCGGCCGGTGCGGGGGGAACAACTCCAAGATCTCCTGGACCCAGGTGGAGACCGGCTCGGCCATCACCTGGAAGTATCCCGGATGCATCCTGGAGGGAGACAACTCCATCGGCGAGTTCTACTCGGTGGCGGTGACGAACAACCACCAGCAGGCCGACACCGGCACCAAGATGATCCACATCGGCAAGAACAGCCGGAGCACCATCATCTCGAAGGGGATCTCGGCGGGCCTGAGCCAGAACACGTACCGCGGCCAGGTGAAGATCATGAAGAACGCCAAAGGCGCGCGGAACTACTCCCAGTGCGACTCGATGCTGATCGGCGATCAGTGCGGGGCGCATACGTTCCCGTACATCGACGTGCGCAACCCGTCGGCGATCATGGAACACGAGGCCACGACCTCGAAGGTCGGGGAGGACCAGATCTTCTACTGCAAGCAGCGCGGCATCTCCGAGGAGGACGCCGTTTCGCTCATCGTGAACGGGTTCTGCAAGGAGGTGTTCCGCGAGTTGCCGATGGAGTTCGCCGTGGAGGCGACGAAGCTCCTCGCGGTGAGCCTCGAGGGCAGCGTGGGATAGGGCAGCGGCGGGGAACTCGTCATTTCCCGGCGTCTGACATCGCAACTCGACAACCAACGCGAAAGCGGATAGCGGACCACAACAATGCTCGAAGTCAAGAACCTGCACGCCGGTATCGAAGGCGCCGAAATACTCAAGGGCGTGGACCTCACGGTGAAGCCCGGGGAGGTACATGCGATCATGGGCCCCAACGGCTCCGGGAAGAGCACGTTCGCACAGGTGCTGGCGGGGCATCCCTCATACGACGTGACCGCAGGGTCGGCGACGTTCGACGGCGCGGACCTCCTGGAGATGGAAGCAGATGAGCGGGCCCGGGCCGGTCTGTTTCTGGCTTTCCAGTATCCCGTAGCTATCCGAGGGATCACGAACGCCTACTTCTTGCAGTCGGCGCTCAACGCGAAGCGCAAGGAGGAAGGCCTCGAGGAGCTGGACACGCTGGAGTTCGCGGAGCTCCTGGAGCAGAGGCTGGAGCAGATAGGCTGGGATGACAGCCTGATCCACCGCGCGGTGAACGATGGATTCTCGGGCGGGGAGAAGAAGCGCAACGAGATCCTCCAGCTCACCATGCTGGAGCCGAGGCTGGCAATCCTGGATGAGACCGACTCCGGCCTTGATATCGACGCCGTGAAGGATGTGGCGGCGGCCGTGAACAAGTTCCGCAGCCCCGATCGGTCCTTCGTAGTGGTGACGCACTACGAGCGAATCCTGAATTACTTCACGCCGGACTTCGTCCATGTGCTGGCGGGCGGGAAGATTGTTATGTCGGGTGACATGAAGCTTGCCCTCGAGCTGGAGGAGAAGGGCTACGACTGGATTGCCGGAGCGACGGCGGTCGCGTCGTGACGGGGGCCGAGAGATCAATGACGCAGGTCGAGAACGTGCAGAGCGCCGTTGAGCGTTACGCCGCCGAGTTCGAGACGTTCGCGGGCAATGGCGCCGCCGGGGCTCCCGCCTGGCTGAGGGATCGGCGGGAACGGGCGATGGCGCGTTTCATGGAGGCGGGCTTCCCAAGCGGGCGTCAGGAGGAGTGGCGCTTCACCGACGTGAAGCCCATCGCCCAGCAGCCGTTCACGCTAGCACCGGCGACGGAGACCCACGGCGTCACCCTGGAGGTCCTGAGGCGGTTCCTGCTCGGGGGAGAGGATCGGCAGGCGGCCGTCTTCGTGAATGGCCACTACGTGCCGGCGCTCTCCACGGCCGATCTCCCCGACGGGGTGACGTTGGGCAGCCTGCGGTCGGCGCTGCAGCGGGATCCGGATCTGCTCGACCGGCACCTGGCGCGCTACGCGGCGGACGAGCGCAATCCGTTCACCGCATTGAGCACCGCGTTCACGTACGACGGCGCGTTCGTGCACGTCCCGCGTAATGTGACGCTCGAGAAGCCGCTGCAAGTAGTCTTTGTCGCGGTACCCGACGAAGGGAAGCAGTATCTGTGGCACCCCCGGAACCTAGTGATCGTCGACGACGGTGCCCGGGCTGCCGTGGTGGAGAGCTATGTCGGCCTGGGAGACACCACCTACTGGACCAATGCCGTGACCGAGGTCGTGGTGGGCAGTAATGCCAAGGTCGACACCTACCGCGTCCAGCGGGAGGGCCTTGGTGCGTACCACACGGCGACGACACACTCGCATCAGGGACGGGACAGCAGCTACTCTCTGGTCACGTTCACGTTCGGGGGCCGGCTGTCGCGCCACGACATCTACGCGGTGCTCGACGGCGAAGGTGCCGACTGCACCCTCGACGGACTCTCCATGCTGAGCGACCGGCAACATACCGACCACCATACGATTCTTGAGCACGTCAAGCCGAATTGCACCAGCTGGGAGTACTTCAACGGCGCGTTCGACGACCAGTCCCGCGGTGTATTCAACGGCCGGATCATCGTGCGCCAGGGTGCCCAGAAGACCGATTCGAAGCAGACGAACAACAACCTGCTGCTATCTGAGCGGGCCAGAGCCGATAGCCAACCGCAGCTCGAGATCTACGCCGACGACGTGAGGTGCACGCACGGAGCGACGCTCGGGCCAATCGACGAAGATCACCTGTACTACATCCAGAGCCGGGGGCTGACGCGTGAGGAAGCGCGAGGCCTGCTCACCTACGGCTTCGCGTCGGAGATCCTGAGCGCCGTCTCGGTGGAGGAGCTCAAGGGAGAGATGGAACGCATCGTGCGGGATTGGCTGGCTGCGAGCGCGCGGAAGCGCACGCGGTGACCACGATGGCGCACCCGGCCTCCGCACCTGCGCATCCCGTGTGGGATGTCGGGCGCATCCGTGCGGATTTCCCGCTGCTGCAGCGGGAGGTGAACGGACGGCCGTTGGTGTACCTGGACAATGCGGCTACCAGCCAGAAGCCGACTGCGATGCTGGATGCGCTCCAGCGGTTCTACTCGTCGGGGAACGCCAACATTCACCGTGGCGTCTACAAGCTCAGCGAGGAATCGACGGCGGCCTATGAGGATGCGCGGCGCAAGCTGCAGTGCTTCGTGAACGCAGCGGAGTCACACGAGATCATCTTCGTGCGGGGAGCGACCGAGGCGATCAATCTCGTAGCCCACAGCTACGGCCGCGGGGTGCTAGCGCCGGGGGACGAGATCCTCCTGTCCCAGATGGAGCACCACTCCAACATCGTGCCTTGGCAGCTCGTGGCCGAGGCAACCGGCGCGCGCATTTGCGTCATCCCCATGAGCGATGATGGAGAGCTGCCTCTGGACGCTTACGAGTCCATGC
Source organism: Gemmatimonadota bacterium (assembly GCA_039591655.1). Classification (GTDB taxonomy): domain Bacteria; phylum Gemmatimonadota; class Gemmatimonadetes; order Gemmatimonadales; family GWC2-71-9; genus WVYX01. The sequence goes on along the minus strand of JBDHDE010000016.1, from coordinate 21,997 downwards.
TGAGCTCCAGAACCAAGCTGGTCGGTGTGGTCCACATCTCGAACTCGCTGGGCACGGTCAATCCCGTGAAGGAGATGGTCGCGGCGGCGCACGCGCGCAACATCCCGGTCCTGGTGGACGGTGCGCAGGCGGCGCCCCACATCCCCATCGACGTGCGGGACCTCGACTGCGATTTCTACACGGTGTCGGGTCACAAGATGTTCGGACCCACGGGGATCGGGATTCTCTACGGCAAGAGCGAACTGCTGGATGCCATGCCCCCATACCAGGCCGGTGGGGAGATGATCCGCTCGGTGTGCTTCGATAAGACGACTTTCGCTCCACTGCCGGCCAAGTTCGAGGCCGGAACGCCGCACATTGCAGGGGCAATCGGGCTCGGCGCCACGGTCGACTATCTGGACTCGCTGTCGTGGGAGGCGATCCACGCACACGAGATGGATCTGCTGCGCTACGCGACCGTTGCGCTCGGAAGGATCCCGGGGCTCCACGTTCTGGGGCAAGCGAAGGAGAAGGCCAGCGTGATATCGTTCGTGCTGGACGGAGTGCACGCACACGACATCGGCACCATCGTGGACCAGGAGGGAGTCGCGATCCGCACCGGGCACCACTGCACGCAGCCCGTGATGGAGCGGCTTGGCGTCCCGGCAACCGCACGGGCGTCGTTCGCCTTGTACAATACGCGGGACGAGGTAGATGTCCTGGTCCGCGCGGTAGCCAAGGTTCGCGAGGTGTTCGGCTGATGGGCGATCTCAGGGAGCTGTACCAGCAGATCATCCTGGATCACAACCGCAGTCCCCGCAACTTCAAGGAGGTCGCCGACGCCAGCCACAGCGCAGAGGGGACGAACCCGCTGTGTGGCGACCGGATGACTGTATACATCAAGGTCGAGGGAGACGTCATCACGGACGTCGGTTTCCAGGGCTCGGGATGCGCCATCTCGCAGGCCTCCGCATCCCTCATGACCTCGGCGGTCAAGGGCAAGAGCACCGACGAGGCTGAGCAGCTGTTCTCGGCGTTCCACGGGATGGTGACGGGGCCGTTGAACGCCTCCGCCGATACCCAGTCCCTCGGGAAGCTCGCTGCACTGGCGGGAGTGAAGCAGTTCCCTGCGCGTGTGAAGTGTGCCAATCTTCCATGGCACACGCTGCACGCTGCCCTCACCGGCAGCGGGGAGCCGGTGACTACGGAGTGACCCGACCTCTCAGTGGGGAGCGACCGGCAGGAGGAGTGGTGGATGAGTGATGGGGTGTTCGAGAAGGTCGCTGCCGTAGCCGACGTTCCCGAGGCGATGCCGTTCGCCGTGCAGCTAGGGAGCGGCGCCAGTGTCTGCCTCGTGCGGGTGGGCGGGGAGGTTTACGCCTGCGCGGACCGGTGCTCCCACGCCGAGTTCCCCATGAGCGACGGGGACATGGTTGACGAGTACGTCATCGAGTGTGGGCTGCACAGTGCGCAGTTCGATATCCGCACCGGGGAGGCGCTGGAGCAGCCGGCAGATGCGCCGCTCTCGCTGTACGATGTGAAGCTCGAGGACGGCGCGATCTGGATTCGGGTAGAGGAGTAGGCTAGAGTCCCGCCCCCGCCTTCTCGCGGCACTCATTCGCCACCTTCACGACCTCTCGCCGCGGCATCGGCGCCGCCACGGCCCGCGTGCCGCCCTGTTGGGTCCATATGGCAAGCTCATAGCCGTCGGCGGCTGCGCTGCGGAGTGAGCCGTCCCGCACCAATGTGGTGAACGCCCGATCGGATGGGAGATCGAAGTAGGTGAGGGGCATCCCGTGGTACTCATATACGACGGCGGCCCCGCGTACGCCGTCCACCTCGGTGACCGCTGCACCCTTCAGCTCTGCTTCGGAGATAGCCGGGATCTCCACTGCGTAACCCACCTCAGCGTCGAGCCACTCGCGTAGTGCGGCGGTGTCGGAGCTGGTGATGGCAGCGGGTTTCGCGAGGCCGATGCGGGCCTCCTGCGCCAAGGGTAGCACCACCTGGCGGGCGCTCCCCGGGAGCACGGCGAGGGCGAAGATGGTCGCGGCGGCGACCGCGAGCATGGAACCGCCACCGGCGAAGAGCCGGACTCGGCGTCGGCGCACGCGGGTGTCCTCGTGGGCCAGGGCCTCGTGGACCCGGGCCCGCAGTGTGGGCGGGGTCTGGCCCGGTCCGGGGAGTTGGTGGAGGCGGTGCGCCAAGCGGTCCTGGAAGCCGAAGTAGCGCCGGCACCCCACGCAGCTGGCGTAATGGGTGTACGCCTCAGCCAGCTCGGGTGAGGTGGAGTGGGCCTCGGGGTCGGGGCCCAGCGCCTGCACTACGTCGTCACACCGCATGTGTCCGTTCTGTCGCACCTGTGGATAACGGCACCACCTACGGAAGTGTTCCCGGGGGTACCGCCCGCCCGCTGAGGGGGGTTGGTCGGGCACGCGACCCGGCTTATCGTTGGGCTTCGCCTCAACCTTCCCCGAGAGGGGAATCGAGTCACCTTTCGGTCAGAGACAGGCCATGCATGACAATGCGGTGGTCGAAGTACAGGGAATCACGAAGCGGTTTGCGGGTCACACCGCGGTCCAGGAGCTGTCGCTGGCGGTGCCCGAGGGGGCGGTGTACGGCCTGCTGGGACCCAACGGGGCCGGCAAGACCACCACCATCCGCATGATCATGAACATCATGGCCCCCGACGAGGGGAGCATCAGGCTATTCGGGCTCCCCCGCAGCGGCCGCGACCAGAGCCACCGGATCGGGTATCTGCCGGAGGAGCGGGGCCTATACAGGAAGATGAAGGTGCTGGACCTCCTGGTGTTCCTGGCGGAAGCAAAGGGGGTGGATCACCGCTCGGCCAGGCGTGATGCCGGCCGCTGGCTCGAGCGGCTCGGTCTAGGGGACTGGACGCAAAAGAAGGTGGACGATCTCTCGAAGGGGATGCAGCAGAAGGTGCAATTCATCTCCACGGTGTTGCATGGGCCGGAGCTCCTGATTCTCGACGAGCCCTTCTCCGGCTTCGATCCGGTGAACACCCAGCTCATGAAGGATGTCGTGGTCGAGCTGGCGCGCGCGGGCACAACGGTTCTCTTCTCGACGCACATCATGGAGCAGGCCGAGAAGCTGTGCGACTCGGTGTGCATCATCGCGCGAGGTGAGAAGGTGCTGGACGGGCGTCTTGCGGAGGTGAAGCGGGAGCATGGCGGGAGGCACGTGATCGTGGCCGTGGAGGAAGGGACGGCTTCGGTGGAGCGGGTGATCGGCGATGCGTCTCTCGTGGCCAGGGCCGACGACTATGGGCAGTATGCCGAGCTCGAATTAGCTACGGGTGCCGACCCACAACGCGTTCTGGAAGGACTGATGGCGGTCGGCGCCCGGGTCTCGCGGTTCGAGATCGCTGAGCCTACGCTGAACAAGATCTTCATCGACCTGGTGGGACCGGAAGCGGCGACGGCCCGCGCGGAGGAGGGGAACCGCGATGCGTAAGATCTGGGTCGTTATCCGGCGCGAGTTCGTGGAGAAGGTGCGGAACAAGTGGTTCATCATCGCCACCGTGCTGGGCCCGGTGATGATGGCGGCGCTCGTCGTCGTTCCAATCATGGTGGCGGAGCGGGGTAGCGGTCGTCGCGTCATCGCGGTGCTGGACCTGACCTCAGGCGGGTTCGGCGAGCGCGTGGCGGAGCTGTTGAGCGCTCCGCAGGCCTTGGAGGCTATGCGACTGGAGGTGGACGTAGCGAGTCTTGCATTCGTGGCGGACTCCCTCACGGCAGCGGTGGGAGTGAAACGCCTCGACGGTTACCTCATCGTGACGGACGAGGCCGTCGAGGACGGGCAGGTGGAGTATCGCGGGTCGAACGTTTCCTCGTTCAACGATATGAGGATGATCCAGCGGCTCGTCCAGGAGGCGGTGCTCATCGAGCGGCTGGATCGCGTAGGAGTGAATCCTGATCTGGTGGCGCGGGCGCAGATCCCAGTGCAGATGCGCACGGTGAACATCCGGGGTGGCCGCGTGACCGAGGAGTCCGGGGAGGCGAGGTTCCTCCTGGCCTACGCGGTTTGGCTGTTGCTCTACATCGCCATCCTGCTGTATGGCGTGCAGGTGATGGGCTCCGTAGTGGAGGAGAAGACGACGCGCGTGATCGAGGTCCTGATCTCCAGCCTCAAGCCGTTTCAGCTGCTGGCCGGCAAGGTGATTGGCGTCGGTGCCGTTGGGCTGTTCCAGTTCTTGATCTGGGGCGTGTGCGGGTGGGTGCTGTTCCGCCGGCGGGACCAGGTGCTGGAGATGCTGGGTGTGGATGCCGCGCTGGGCCAGGAGATGCCGCTGCCGGAGATCTCCGCGGCGACTGTGGTGATCTTCCTGGTCTACTTCCTGCTGGGCTACTTCCTGTATGCCGCGATGTTCGCTGCCGTGGCATCGATGTCCAGTTCGGAAGCGGAAGCACGCCAGGCGCAGACGCCGGTCGTGATGTTGCTGGTGATCCCGTCCATCCTGATGATCGGGATCATCCAGCAGCCCGATAGCGGAATGGCGGCTACGCTGTCTCTCATTCCATTCACGTCGCCCATCGCCATGCCGGTGCGTTGGGCTGCTGCCGCCGTTCCGATGCAGGAGGTCGTAGCGTCGGTGGCGATCCTTCTCTTCACCCTTTGGCTTGTCACGTGGGTCGCGGCTCGCATCTACCGGGTGGGCATCCTGATGTACGGGAAGCGTCCGAGTCCCAGGGAGCTCGTGCGGTGGGTACGGGCAAAGTAGGCGCCGCAGCCGGGCCGGCGGTGCGGCGATCGTCGGTGTCCGCTAATTTCTTCCGTCTATGCACGTCGACTACGATGTGATCATCATCGGCGGCGGCCACGCCGGCTGCGAAGCCGCTAACGCCGCCGCGCGACTCGATGCGCGTACGCTCCTGGTCACCAGCAACCTGGAGACCATCGGGCAAATGTCGTGCAATCCTGCTATCGGGGGCATCGCGAAGGGAACCGTCGTCCGGGAAGTCGATGCGTTGGGCGGGCTCATGGGCCGTGGGGCGGATCGGGCGACGATCCAGTTCCGCATGCTGAATCGCTCCAAGGGGCCTGCAGTGTGGGCGCCCCGAGCGCAATGCGATCGCGGTCTGTATCGCCGTGCGCTGCGGGGCCTCCTCGAGGAAGGGCCGCACGTCGATCTGCTCCAGGCGACGGTGAGCGCTCTCATAGTCGAAGGCGAGCGAGTGGCCGGTGTCGTGACGACAGGGGGCCAGCGGATAGGGGGGCGCGCTGTCATCCTCACCGCCGGGACGTTTCTGCGCGGCCGCATTCACGTCGGTACCACGGTGACGATTGCCGCAGGACGCGCAGGAGATCCCGCCGCAGTGGAGTTGGCGGAGCAACTGGAGGCCGTGGGGCTCACCGTCGAGCGGTTCAAGACGGGCACGCCGCCGCGGATCGACGGTCGAACGGTGGACTACGCCAAGCTGAAGCGGCAGGACGGAGAGGACGCGTCGTATCACTTCACGCACTTCGAGCAGGTTGCCCGTCCGGAGCAGCGTCCGTGCTGGCTCACTTGGGCTGGCGAAGAGGTGAAGGAGATCATCCGGGAGCGGATTCACGAGTCGGCCCTCTACGGCGGGGCCATTGCCGGCAGGGGGCCGCGCTACTGCCCGTCTATCGAGGACAAGATCGTCAAGTTCCCAGAGGCGGAGCGCCACCAGGTCTTTCTGGAGCCCGAGGGGTTGGAGACCACGGAGTTGTACGTGAACGGGCTCTCCACCTCGCTCCCCGTGGAAACGCAAGTCCAAGTAATACATGCAGTTATGGGACTTGGTGCGGCGAAGATGACGCGCCCCGGCTACGCCATCGAGTACGATTACTATCCGCCGCAGCAGCTCACACCGTGGCTGGAGGTGAGGGCGATCGAGGGCCTCTTCTTCGCCGGGCAGGTGAACGGGACGACCGGGTATGAGGAGGCCGCCGGTCAGGGGGTCGTGGCCGGGGTCAACGCCGTCCGCCGCCTGCGGGACCAGGAGCCCTTGGTGCTGGGGCGGGACGACGGGTACATCGGGGTCTTGGTGGACGACCTGATCACTCGGGGCGTCGACGAGCCGTACCGCCTATTCACCTCCCGTGCTGAGTTTCGGCTCCTGCTCCGGCAGGACAATGCGCTGAAGCGACTAGGTCCCCTGGCGGAGCGGCTGGGCCTGCTGCGGGATCGGGAGCGGCGGGAGCTGGAGTGCCGGCTGCGGGGGGAGGAGGAGCTCCTCGACCTGGCGCGGTCCACGAAGGTGGGGCCGGAAGCGGCGGGCGACGTGCTAGGTCGGAACGGGCAGAGTGGGATTGGGCAGGCTCGGAGGGTGGCGGACCTGGCCCGTAGGCCCGGGGTGCCGCTGCGAGAGCTCCTTGGGGTGGCACTGTCGGAGACTCCGGAATTCCACCAGGATGTTTGGATGTCTGCGGAGATCGAGCTGAAGTACGCCGGCTACCTCGAGCGGGAGCGGCAGGCTGCGGCGAAGCTGGCGGAGATGGCGAGCTTTCACCTCCCTCAGGATCTTGCTTACGGCGAGATCAACAGCCTGAGCACGGAAGCCCGGCAGAAGCTGGAGGCAGTTCGCCCGGAGTCCCTGGCCCGGGCAGGGCGCATCCCCGGTGTATCCCCCAGCGATCTTCAGAATCTGGTCCTCGAGGTTGTCCGGCGCCGCCGATCGGCAGCGTAATCCACTACAGGGTAAAGTGTTGTCTGGGGCCCGCCCGGCCTGACGGGCGGGTCAGGTTTCACGTGAAACCTCGGCGCTCGCGAGGGGCGGCCTTCGCAACTAAGCGCTCGGGGGTGGGCCTCACCACCGCGACTCGGTGAGTCGCGGGAGGGGCCTACCTCTGCGAACTGCAGTTGGCTGGCCTTCCCGGGATTCCCGCCCGCCCTCGCAAACGGCTTCCCTTCCCGTGCATCCCATCCGTACCGGTGCGCTGCACTGACGTTCGCTTCGGCAGGCCCCTCCCGCTTGCTCACACCCCCAGTGGGCAGCACTGATGTGCCCCTACTGAAGGCGCTCGGGCAGGCCCGTCCACTCGCTCTTGCCCTTTCGCTCGGGTGGGACCCGATCTCGCCGCTGCTTCCCTCCCCCCCCGCTCCTGCGACGCGACCGACAGGGTCGCGGAGGTAGGTCACTACGACGAGCGGCGACGTTTCACGTGAAACGGGGGGCAGTTAGCCGACTTGAGTGTCTCGGCCCCTTCACTTCCGGCAGCTGGAGGTGCGCTCCCACCACGCTCTTAGCCCTCCGGGTGCGGGAAATGGGTGTAGCGTAGCCGCTTAACGCCCTGTATATTGCTCAGCGAGCCCCGGACCGGGCGCACTCAGCCTGCCTGGCAATATTGCATAACTCATTGCCCCCCCAACGGTTTACCACATATGGGTAAGGTCATCGCGATCGCGAATCAGAAGGGCGGCGTGGGCAAGACTACCACCGCCGTTAACCTCGCGGCCTCGCTCGCCGCCGCGGAGCGCCATACGCTCCTGGTGGACGCCGACCCCCAAGCCAATGCCACCAGCGGGATCGGCATCGAGCGGGACAGCATCGAGGGCTCGTTGTACGATGCGCTCGTGGGCGAGGCGGCCCTGGCCGACGTCGTCCGGCGGGAGATCAACTTCCCTACCCTCGACGTGATTCCTGCGACGCAGGACCTGGTTGGGGCGGAGGTAGAGCTCGTCAACTGGCCCAGTCGCGAGTCGGTGATGCGCCGCAGCCTTGACGGAGTCCGCGAGGCCTACGAGTTCGTGCTCATCGACTGTCCGCCATCCCTCGGACTTCTCACGCTGAACATGTTGGCGGCGGCGGACTCCGTGTTGATCCCCATCCAGTGCGAGTACTACGCGCTCGAGGGGCTATCGAAGCTGCTCAACACCGTGCGTCTGGTGCAGCAGAACTTCAACCCTGATCTGGCAATCGAGGGTGTGTTGCTCACGATGTACGATGCGCGACTGAATCTCTCGCGGCAGGTCGCCACAGAGGCCAAGGAGTACTTCGGTCGCCAGGTCTATAGGGCGGTGATTCCGCGAAACGTGCGCCTCGCCGAGGCTCCGAGCTTCGGCCGACCCATCCTGTCGTACGACGTCGGGTCGGTGGGCGCCAAGAGCTATTTGGCCCTCGGGCAGGAGATGCTGCGACGCGTCGCGGAAGGCGATGCAGGCGGGTCCCTGCACGAGGTGGCTGAGCGGATGAGGGAGGTGTCGGCATGACGGCTTCGAGCGGAAAACGCCGGTTGGGCCGAGGCCTCGAGGCATTGCTCGGACCCGTGAGCGTGACTGAGGCCCGTGCCGAGGGAAGTCTCACGCAGATCCCGGTTGACGCGATTCGTCCCAACCCCTACCAGCCGCGACGCGTGTTCGACGAGGACGCATTGCAGGAGCTCGCCGGCTCGATGGAAGGCTCGGGACTTCTCCAGCCCGTCGTCGCCCGGCCCGGAGGTGAGGGCAGCTATGAGTTGGTGGCGGGCGAGCGACGCTGGCGAGCCGCACAGCGGCTGGGATGGGCAGAGATCCACGCTGTGGTGCGGGATGTCGATGATCGCACGCTGCTCACGCTCGCCCTTGTCGAGAATCTCCAGCGGGATGCTCTCTCTCCCATCGACGAGGCCCGGGGCTACCAGCGCCTCATCGACGAGTTCGGTGTGTCCCAGGTGGAGGTGGGGGAATTGGTCGGGCGCGACCGCTCCACCGTCGCGAACGCCCTGAGACTGCTCAAGCTCCCGGAGCCGGTGCAGCAACTCGTGCACCGCGGCTCCCTCAGCACGGGTCATGCCCGCGCCCTGCTGGCCCTCAACGACACAGATGTGATCGAGCGCATAGCGCGCTCCGCGGCGGAGCAGCAATTGTCGGTGCGCGACGTCGAGGCACTGGTCCGCGGCGGACGGGCCGCGCAGCGCCGCCCGCGCCGGATCCGGGGGGGAAGAGCCCCAGATCCGGAGGTTCGGCGGGTGGAAGAGGCGCTCCGTGGCCGGCTCCAGACGGACGTCCGGGTCTCGGCGCGGGGCAAGGACAGCGGCCGCGTCACGATCAACTTCTACTCCCACGACGACTTGGCGCGCATCCTGGAGATCATCCTCGGGGAACCGTACGGCGGATGAGTCACAAGCGGCGGTCGGTGACGTTCATGATGCATCGGGACGGGGACCTCACGTCCCGCTCGATGCGTGTGCCCCTCTGGCTGGTCCGGGTCACCACCGTCACCGGGGGGACGCTCCTCGTGCTGATAATCCTGGCGGCGGTGCTCTACACGCCGATCGCCCGCACGGCGGCCCGGGTGCCAGGTCTCAACCGGGAGATCGAGCGCCTCAGCGCAGAGAACGAGCAGGTGCACCAGCTGGCGGCCACACTCGACGAGGTAGAGACCCGCTACGATCAGGTGCGCTCCATGCTAGGCGCCGACGTGGTGCCGACGCGGGCCAGGGCGCAGACCACCCAGCCGGTTGCCTACCCCATCATGGCGCGACCGCCGGCGGATGAGGGCCGGTACGAGGAGGGGCCTTCGGTGCCGCAGCACTGGCCGCTGGGCGTGCCGGGGATCGTGACCCGCGGCACCGTTGGCAGCGTCGGGGGTGGCGAGGCGCACTCAGGGCTCGACATCGCCGTTCCCGTAGGCACCCCGATCCGTGCCACCGGTGGAGGCGTCGTCGCGAGCGCAGGTGAGGATCCCGAGTACGGCCTGTTCGTGCGGTTGACGCATCCTCAGGGGTACCAGAGCATGTATGGTCACGCCTCGCGCCTGTTGGTGCAGGACGGTGACTCGGTCCCTGCGGGACAGGTGATTGCGCTGTCAGGATCCACGGGGCGCTCGACGGCACCCCACTTACACTTTGAGGTTCTCCACGAGGGACGATCCATCGACCCTCGGTCACTCGTCAGAGAGGAGTCATAGGCATGGCAGTGTTCTCGTCCGGTGCCGAGCGCACCGGGGAGTCCTCCGGACGCCAAGCGGGTCGAGAAGGTAGTCTCTCGATCGTCGCGGCCGGTATGCGGGTCGTCGGCGAGATCGCCACCGACGGCGTCCTCAAGGTCGAAGGGGTGGTCGAAGGCACCATCCGTGCCGACCGTGAGGTGCTGGTGGCGAAGGGCGGCACTATCGAGGGCGACGTCTACACCCGCGAGGTCATCGTGGGCGGCAAGGTGATCGGATCCCTCTACGTCGACGAGCGTGTCGAGGTGCAGCAGAACTCACTGGTCCAGGGCGACATCGTCACGAAGAAGCTGATCGTGCATGAGGGAGGCGAGGTCAACGGCAGTGTGCAGATGGGCGAGCCGAAGGCTCTGGAGCAGGCGGCGTCGGTGGCTGCGCGGCGGGAAGCGGTGCCCGCCTCGGGATCGGAGTCGGAGGCCTATACCTGAGCCACTGTTGCGGCGCGCGGGCCCGCGGGCGTCGTGGCCCCTCTGCCGCGCCTCCTCACGGGCTCCCACCATTAGCACACCATGGTTCACGACTGATCGCGCGGAGCGCGCCGCGGGCGGCCGGCTCGCTGCGCGCTCGTACCGATGAACCTCTCAGATCTCTGCAGCTATCTCGACGGCTACCTCCGGATCTCGGAGGTCGAGGACGATCCCAACGCCTTGAACGGTCTCCAGGTGGAGAACCCCGGTACGGTGACGCGTCTCGCCGTGGCAGTGGATGCCTGTCAGGTGACGATCGACGCCGCCGTGGACACTAAAGCGGACTTCATGCTGGTGCACCATGGCCTCTTCTGGCGCGGTGCGCAGCCAATCACCGGGCGCCACGGTCGCCGCATCCGTACGCTGGTGCGGCACGGCATCGCGCTCTACGCGGCCCATATCCCCCTGGATGTGCATCCGGAGGTGGGGAACAACGCCGTGCTTGCCGGTGCGCTGGGCCTCGAAAATCAGGAGTGGTTCGGCGACTATCTAGGACAGGCCATCGGTGTGGCCGGGAGCGTGGAGTGCAGTCGTGCCGATCTGATTCGGCACATAGAGGGAGTCCTCGGGGTTGCCACCAAGGTCATCGCTACCGGCCCCGCGGAGGTCCGACGGGTCGGGGTGATCTCCGGGGGAGCCGGGAAGATGATCCGTGACGCGGTGGAGGCGGGGATCGACACCTTCGTGACGGGCGAGGGCGCGCACCACACATACTTCGATGCCGAAGAGTTGGGCATCAACGTGGTATACGCCGGGCACTACGCCACGGAAACGGTGGGGGTGAAGGCCCTGGCGGCCCATCTGGAGGAGAAGTACGGACTGCCGTGGGACTTCCTCGATCACCCTACGGGCCTGTGAAACCGGCGGGGACCGTGGCACGACGCGCTCTCTCGTTCGTCATCCCCATGACGGCGATGATGGTCGTGACCACATGCACCGGCCGACAGATCGGGGAACCCGCGGTGCCGGCCGGCGGTGCGGCGCGGGATACGCCACCGGGAGAAGGAGCCATGCCGCCGGAAGTCCAGGACTCCGGACGCCTGGCGATCCCGGTTCCCCCCTTGGGGGTGATCGAGCTCGTAGCCGAGCCCCTGCCTCGCACGGCCCCGACCACGGTGCGCCTCTGCGCCGGTGGCGACGTCATGCTGGGCACGAATCTGGATACTTCGTGGGCCGCACGCGCCGCCGCGCGCCTCGGTTGGCGCATGCCCGCGCTCCCCAGCCCGGATGAGCTACTCGCCCCCCTGGGCCCCCTGGTGGGCGATGCCGATGTCATTCTGCTGAACATCGAGGGTGCCATAGGAGAGGGCGCGGCGCCGCCAAAGTGCCGTCCCGGCTCCCGGAGCTGTTACGCCTTTCGGCAACCGGTGTCGACGGCTGCCGCTCTCCGCCGCCTGGCTAGGGGCGGTCCGGTCGTGGGGAACGTGGCGAACAACCACGCCCTGGATGCCGGCGCCGAGGGACTCGCGACGACCATGCGTCATCTGGGGAACGCTGGGGTCTACGTGACGGGGGCAGATACCATGGCGACTGCTGTGGTCACGGCGACCGGCGACACCGTTGCCGTGTTGGGCTTCAGCAGTGCCCAGGCAGGACCCGATCCTCGGGACTTGGGAGCCGTCTGGCGACACGTGGCGCGAGCGGCCATGCGGCATCGCCGGGTAGTGGTGACGGTGCACATGGGTGCGGAGGGAGCCGCGGCGCAGCGCACGTTCGATGTATCCGAACGGTTTCTGGGGGAGGACCGGGGCAACCCGGTGGCCTTTGCCCACACCGCCATCGGGGCAGGTGCCTCGGTGGTGATCGGCCACGGTCCCCACGTGATGCGGGCAGCGGAGTGGCACGGTGACGCACTGGTCCTCTACTCGCTGGGCAACCTCCTTACCTACGGGCCGTTCTCCCTCGCCGAGCCCCTCAACCGGGGCGGCATCGCGTGCGTGGACCTGGATGGAACGGGCAGGGTCACGAACGCGCTGGTCCGCTCCACCTGGCAGCGACCGCCGGGAATCGTATCGGCCGACCCCACGGGGCGCGCAGCGTGGCTGGTGGACTCTCTGAGCCGGTTGGATTTCCCCGCCAGCGGCGCGCGGCTCCTGAGCGAGGCGAGCATCAGGCGCTAGCGGGACGCAGGACACCCCATCACGATCGTCGAGTCGCAGGATCAACCGGAGCGGGAGTCAGTGGGGACGCAGCGAGCGGGGATGGGCCTGCCGGAGCGAACGTCAGTGCAGCGCGTTGGGAGGGTGGCTCGCAGTAGGAGTGAGACCGTTGGCGAGGGAGGCCGGGACCTCTGGGAGGCTCGGCGAACTGCAGTTCGCGGAGGTAGGTCCCTCCCACGAGCCACCGGGCTTTCTGACGTTCGCGGCGGTGAGGCCCACCCCCGAGCGACCTAGCTACGGCGCGGTCAGCGGCACGACGATCCGCACCGTGAGAGTCTCGGCCGTCTGGGGCAGCACGCTGCAGTAGCAGTCCTCGCCGATCAGCCGCTTGAGTCCCAGGAACTCCGACTCGGTTACTCCCATGACGTCCTTGAACACGATCTCCAGGGTCCGGCCCGAGGCGACCCGGTACGTCACCGGGCGACCGGCGAGCTTGTGGTGAGGGTCTACGGCGGCCAGTCCGTCGGTGAGCTGCCGCTGGATCCGGTTCACCCGCTCCCGCAGCGCGGGGTCGGTCACGCCCTTGGGGTCGTCGGTCACGTGAGCTCCAGTCCTCGGTTGCGTGCCGCGATCAGCGCGTTGCGGCGCATCCCATTCACTCCCGGGCGCTCCAGCGCCGTGGCGCCGTAGCGTGTGTCGAACTCCACCTCGCTCATCCGCGTGAGCCGCTCCAGATCGAGCCACTCGAGCGTAGTGTCCTGCTCGAGGATAGGATCGTCGGCCGTCCGGGCGAACTTGATGTTCCACGGGCACACATCCTGGCATATGTCGCACCCGAAGACCCAGTCGCCCATGCCCGGTGCGAGCGCCCCGTCGATCTCACCCCGATGCTCGATTGTGAGGTAGGAGACGCAACGGCGGCTGTCGAGGACTCGCTCCCGGAAGAACGCGTCCGTGGGGCAGGCCTCGAGGCATCGCCGGCAGCTCCCACAGCGATCGGCCTGGAACGGGTCGTCCATCGTGAGCTCGAGGTCGGTGAGCACGGTCGCCAGGAAGATGAAGGACCCTGCCGCCGCGTCGATCAGCATGGTGTTCTTGCCGATCCAGCCGAGCCCCGCACGCTGCGCCAGCTCCCGCTCGGGCACGGGACCGGCGTCCACGTAGCTCCTGGCCGTGGTCCCGGATCCCCCGAGGGAGACGATATAGGACGCGAGGCTCTGCAGGGGCTCCGCGAGGGCGTGGTGGTAGTCCCGGCCGCGGGCGTACTTGGCGACCCGCCCCGTGACCGGGTGGGAAGGCCCGTCGGGGTTATTGTAGTTTCTGGTGACGACGACCGCCCGTGAAGCGCCCGGGAGGATCGTCGAGGGGTCCAGGCGCCGGGGGGCCTGGCGCTCCATATAGGTCATGGTGCCGGCCATCCCGCGGTCGAGCCAGCTGGTGAGTGCTTCTCCGTGTGGCACCGGAGCGAGATCCGTGATGCCCACCCCGTCGAAGCCGAGGGCCCGGGCGCGTGCCTTGACGAGCTGCGCCCGGCGCTCCGGGGTCACAGGTGCATCACCTTGCGGCGCCAGCGGGCGAACCGAACGACGTCGTCTGGTGGGGGAACGGCGTGCTCGTCCCCGTAGGCGGTATGCATCCTCCACCGGATGTACTCCCCGGACGGGACTGGTAGGAATGGTGGCCGACGGTACCACCCCCGTGCGCGGAACGCCCAGACCGTTCGAACGAGGTCCAGGGCGAGGCGCGGATTGATGAGGGCGCGGGCGCTCAGAGCCAGCGCCAGCTTGAGCCAACTCCCACTTCGGTCGGAAGAGGATACATGAACCTGGTCTTGCAAGTCGCCTCTCTCGTCGGTGCCGGCTTGATCCTCGCGGCCTACGTCGCGCTGCAGCGGCACTGGTGGACCAGCCGGGGCGCCGTCTATCTGTGGTTCAACCTCGTTGGCGCCCTCCTGCTCCTGGCGGTGGCCATCGCGGACCGCCGCGCCGGTTTCATCGTTCTCGAGGGCGTCTGGGCTGCCGTCAGTCTCGCCTCCATTGTGCGACGCGCTCCCCTGGCGCCCGATCCGCCGCGCGTCTGACCCTTCATGTATATTGGCGCCTATGGCCGTCGCAAGCACCACCCGCGCACAGCCCCTCGCGCATTATCGGTCGGAGTTCCCGATCTTCGAGCGGCAGATCTACCTCAACTCCTGCTCGCTGGGGGCGCTGTCCGTTCGCTCCCGCCGGCGAGTGCAGGGGTTCTTGGAGCTGTGGGAGCTCCGTGGAGCGCCTGCCTGGTACGATGTATGGTTGGACGCGCTGGCGGAACTCAGGCGGGAATACGCCCGGGTGATCGGTGCGGATGGAGGTGAGATCGCGCTGCATGCCTCCGTCTCGACGGCCACCGCGGTCTTGGCGGGAGTGCTGGACTACAGGGAGCGCCCCAAGGTCGTCACCACCGCACTGGACTTCCCTACGGTGGCCTACCAGTGGCTGGCAAAGGGAAAGTTGGGCGTCGAGCTGGAGATCGTCGAGAGCCCCGACGGAATAACGATACCCGTCGAAGCGCTGAGTGACGCCATCGACGAGCGCACCGCACTGGTGGCGACCTCCCACGTCTACTACACGACCGGCGCGATCCAAGACATCCGCGCACTGGCCGAGGCGGCTCACGCCAAAGGCGCCCTGTGCTTCGTGGATGCCTATCAGAGCGTCGGGCAGATTCCCGTCGATGTGCATGAGACCGGCGTCGATTTCCTCTGCACCGGAGGGCTGAAGTGGCTCCTAGGTGGGCCCGGGATCGTGTTTCTGTACGTCCGCGACGACTTGGTGCGCCGCTACACTCCCACGGTCACTGGGTGGTTCGCCAACGCCCGACAGTTCGAGTTCGACTCCCAGTCCATGGTGTGGCATGACGACGCGCGGCGCTTCGAGCAAGGGACGCCGGCGCTGGCTGCCGTGTACGCCCAACTCGGAGGGCTGGAGGTGATCCATGAGATCGGGGTGCCGCGAATCTGGGACGTGGTCCGCGAGCTCACCGAGGATCTGATAGCCCGGGCCGAAGCAGCCGGCCTGCGGCCACGGGTCGCACCTGATGCCGCTACGCGCTCGGCGATTGTGATGATCCCCAATAATGATCCGGCGACGGCGGTCCGCCGGCTGGGCGACGCCGGCATCGTAGCCGACGCCCGGCCGGGGCACGTACGCCTCTCCCCATTCTTCTACAACCTCTCTGACGACAATGCCGCGGCGATCGAAGTCCTCAAATCCTGACCCCCCCAAGAAACCCCGGGTGCCGGCGGTCACGGCGGACGAGCAGCTGTTCGCTCTTCCACTGGCCCCGGAGCGGGACGCATTCACCCACACGGACCCCTGGCGGGCGCTCCGCATTCTGGGGGAGTTCGTCGAGGGATTCGATGAACTGGCCGATGTAGGGGCGGCGGTCACCGTCTTCGGCTCGGCGCGGGCGAAGCCCGACGACCCGATGTACGCCCTCGCGACAGAGACCACCCGCCTGCTCGGGGAGCACGGCTTCGCCATCGTGACCGGGGCGGGCCCCGGCATCATGGAGGCGGCGAATATGGGAGCCCGAGAGGCCGGCACCTTGTCCATCGGGCTCAACATCGAGCTGCCGGAGGAGCAGGGAGCCAACGGGTACCTCGACCGGCTCGTGGATTTTCGCTACTTCTTCGTGCGCAAGACGATGTTTGCCAAGTACTCCCTGGCGTTCATCTGCTTCCCAGGTGGGTTCGGCACCCTGGACGAGCTCTTCGAGTCGCTGACCCTGATCCAGACGCGGAAGATACGGGACATGCCCGTCGTGATGGTGGGCAGTGACTACTGGAGAGGCTTGATGGGCTGGCTCACCGACGTGGTGCAACACGAAGGGAAGATCTCACCCGAGGACCTCATCCTGGCCCATGTGACCGACGATCCCAACGAGGTGCTGCGGATCGTCATGGATGCGCGGGCACGCTTGGAGGAGCAGCCGGTCTGACGGCGCTCGAGAAAGGGACGGTGAGATGAACGATCGCAAGCGCCAGCTGCTCAAGGGTAAGCCCATCGCACCCCAGCCGATCCGCGGTGACGAGCGCGTGGCGGACCTGATCGAGAACGCGTTCATGGCCTACAACGCCGGCCGGCTGCGCGACGCTTGTCATCTCTACGTCGAGCGGATGCTCGCCGCCGACGTGACCGTGGGAATGAGCCTAACGGGTGCCATGACGCCGGCCGGGTTGGGGATGTCCACCGTCATCCCCCTCATCCAAGCCGGCTTCGTGGACTGGATCGTCTCCACTGGAGCGAACCTGTATCACGACGCCCACTACCCCCTGGGTTACTCGCTGCATCGCGGCAGCCCGTTTGCCGACGACGTCGACCTGCGTGAGCAAGGGGTGGTGCGCATCTACGACATCTACGTGGACTACGGCGCCCTGCTCCGCACCGACGAGTTCATTAGGCAGATCTCCAGGGCCGATGAGTTCCAGCGGCCCATGAGCACCGCCGAGTACCACTACCTCTTGGGCGGCTACCTGCGCGAGCGGGAGAAGGCTCTGGGATTGGAGCAGAAGTCGGTGATGACAACGGCGCATGATTACGGCGTGCCGATCTACACGTCATCGCCGGGTGATTCCTCGATCGGCATGAACGTGGCGGAGATCGCTCTGGACGGCTACAAGCTGGCGTACGACGTCTCCGCCGACGTGAACGAGACCGCCGCCATCGTCCTCGCTGCGAAGCGGAGTGGGGGCAAGAGCGGGGTGCTGATCGTTGGCGGGGGCAGCCCCAAGAACTTCGTGCTCCAAACGGAGCCGCAGATCCAGGAGGTCCTGGGCATCGAGGAGGTGGGGCACGACTACTACCTCCAGATTACCGATGCACGCCCCGACACGGGTGGGCTCTCGGGGGCGACCCCCGCCGAGGCGGTGAGTTGGGGCAAGGTGGATCCCGACCAGCTGTCCGACGCAGTGGTGTGCTACCTGGACAGCACGGTGGGGCTCCCGCTCCTGGCCGCCTACGCCCTCGCCAGGAGGAAGCCGCGGGCAGCGAAGCGCTTGTACGACAAGCGCGCAGAGTCCATGGGCCAGCTCCGGGAGGCATATCGCGCCGCCCGGCAGTTCCGGGGCGAGCGGGTGAAGGCGTCGGAGCTTCCGGGGGTGAGGGAGCCGGCGGAGGGTTAGTCCTCGGCCCAGAAGTCCTGGCGGAAGGCCAGACTGCGCTCCACCTCGGCCTGATAGACCTCGAGTTCGGCCGCGCAGCGCGCTTCGTCCCAGTCCATTTCCGTCGCGGCCAGCTCTGTGATGGCCGGTGCCTGGGCCAGGACCCGCTCCGGCGCCGCGTAGAAGAGATGCGTGCGGCGGATCAGGATATCGCCCAGCGTGATGGCCATCTCCCGCCGCATCGCGAACACCAATTCCGCCCAGATCGTGGGGTGCTCCGGCACGACGGGCTCGGCCAGCATCGGCTCCGACTGGGCAATGCGCATGACAGCCGGCGTTTCGCTCCCGTACGTGTGGACCAGATGCGTGGCCGTGGGGGGGGCGACGCCGTCGGTCTCGGTGGCCCTGATGAGGATCTCGAGGTGGCGCGTCTCTCCGCCGGGCAGGGGCTCCCGGTGGGTGCGAGCTCGGTCGGGCACGGGTCGCCCGTCCAGCGCGTGCAGGCGTGCCGCGACTACATCCACGACCTCGGCGGCCATCTTCCGGTAGGTCGTGAGCTTCCCACCCACAATGGAAACCAGACCGGTCCCGCTTTCGAGGATGGCATGCTCCCGGGAAACCGCGCCGGGGTCCTCGGAGTCCTGTTTGCGGAGCAAGGGCCGCACCCCGGCCCAGGTGGCGAGGACATCGTCGAACGTGAGGCGAGCCTCGGGGAAGAGTGCGTTGGCCGACTTGAGGAGGTAGATCACATCGTCGGCAGTTGCCCGCAGGTCCTCGGGCCGTTCGTCGGTCTCCGTCTCGGTGGTGCCGATGTAGGTGAGGCTCCCCCAGGGGATGACGAACATCACGCGGCCATCGATGGGGGACGTGAACGTGATGGCTTCGTTATTGCCGAGCCGCTGCCGCGAGACGACGACGTGGGCGCCCTTGGTGCAATGCAGCGCCGGGGATTCCCCATCGGCCGCTCGCAGCTCATCGGACCACGGTCCGGTGGCGTTCACCACCGAGAGCGCCCTGATCGTGAGTGCGTCGCCGGTCACGAGATCCGTGATGCGGGCCCCCCGCACCCGGCCATCGGCGGTCTCGAGCTGATCGACGGCTGCGTAGTTGGCCACGAGCGCCCCGTGCCGATGCGCGTCCCGGGCATTTGCCAAGGCGAGACGGGCGTCGTCACATTGGGCGTCGTAGTAGCGGGCGCCGCCCTGCAGGCCGCGGGACCTGAGGGCCGGCTCGGCCCGCCGCATGGCCCGCTTGCTCAGCATCCGATGGCGGCGCACATTGCGGAACAGGGACAGGAGGTCGTAGAGCCACAGACCGGCTCCCAGCTTCCATCGGGCGACACGGCCACCGGGATAGACGGGGAAGAGGAAGGAGCGCGGCCAGACCAGATGCGGTGCTATGTTTCTGAGGACATGGCGCTCGCGACTGGCCTCGAAGACCAAGCGCAGGTGACCGTGCTCGAGGTACCGCAGGCCGCCGTGGACGAGGCGCGAGGAGCGGGAGCTCGTGCCCGACCCGAAGTCGCCTTTGTCCACCAAGGCGGTGCGGATGCCCCGCATGGCGGCATCCCGAGCGATGCCCGTGCCGGTGACGCCGCCGCCGATGACCAGGAGATCAACGGGTTCGGTCCCCATCGATTCCAGATGGTCGGCCCGGGTCCGGTAGGAAAAGGGAGCTTCCATTAGCGTGTCAGCGCCGACCGGTCGGAGCATGCCGAGCACGTGGTTCCAGTGGCATGCCGACATCATAACGCCGGGCGCGCGGGTGCTGGACCTGGCCTGCGGGACTGGTAGTCATGCCATCGCGGCCGCCGAGCGGGGCGCGGAGGTGGTGGCTGTGGACAACGACCCCCAGCGGCTCAAGGCCGCCGAGGAGGCCGCACGGAAGGCCAACGTCTCCGTGGATTGGGTGCAGGCCGACTTGACGCAGGATCCCCTCCCGGACGGCAGGTTCGATGTTGTGATGGTGTTCAGCTACCTCGACCGCGAGCGGATGCCGCAGTTCCTCGAAGCCGTCAAGCCAGGCGGCTACTTCATGTCGGAGACCTTCCTCGAGCAGCAGCGGGACCTGGGCTGGGGACCGACCTCGGATGAGCACCTCCTGAAGGCAGGCGAGTTGTGGTCGCTCGTGGGCCAGTTCGAGATCGTGCTGGCACGCGAGGTGCTGGAGATGCTCGACGGACGCTCGAAAGCGGTGTCGAGTATCCTGGCCCGACGACCGATGGAATGATGCTTTGGCGGGGTGGTCGGCCACAAGGGTGCCGATGGCTCGCCGCCAGGGCCAGAGCTAGCTTTCGGTGACCATGCAGCGCGCGCACAGCGGACGCAGGGTTGCGGTGGTGGCCGGGTGCCGGACGCCGTTCTGCAAGTCGGGAACGGCACTCAAGGACCTGTTGGCGATCGACCTTGCCAAGCACGCGGTGGTCGAGCTCGTCCATCGCGCGAACCTGACGGGCAAGGAGATCGACGAGCTGTATTTCGGGCAGGTGGTGCCGAGTGCGCTCGCACCCAACATCGCCCGCGAGGTGAGCCTTCTCCCGCAGTTTCCGGCGAGCATCCCGGCGGCGTCCGTGAATCGGGCGTGCGCCTCCGCCAACACGGCCGTCGTCCTGGGGCACGATCAAATCGCCCTGGGTCACGCCGATGTGGTGATCGCCGGCGGGGCCGAGACGCTCTCCGACATCCCCATCCTGCACTCGCGGCGGTTCTCCGATCTCCTCGTCGGACTCAGCAAGGCGAAGACGACTGCCGCTCGGCTCAAGCTCCTGTCCACCTTCCGGCCGAAGGACCTCATTCCGGTCACGCCGGCCATCGCAGAGCCGTCCACCGGCGAGACGATGGGGCAGTCGGCGGAGAAGATGGCCAAGATCAATGGGATCACGCGCCAAGCGCAGGACGAGTTTGCGCTCCGCAGCCACCAGTTCGCGCACGCCGGCAATGAGGACGGACGGTTGACGGCCGAGATCGCGCCCATATTCGTGCCGGCCACGGGAGTGCCCGTGGGCCGCGACAATGGGGTGCGCGGCGACGCGAATCTCGAGGAGATGGCGAAGCTTAGGCCCGTGTTCGACAAGCGGCATGGGACGGTGACCGCAGCGAACGCATCGCCCCTCACCGATGGTGCAGGCGCCGTCCTGCTGATGAGCGAGGAAGCCGCGCAGAGCCTGGGATACGAGCCGCTCGCCTACATCCGGTCCTACGCGGTGGCCGCCCTCGACCCCGGCGACCAGCTG
The DNA here is from genome assembly GCA_039591655.1 of Gemmatimonadota bacterium. Lineage (GTDB taxonomy): Bacteria > Gemmatimonadota > Gemmatimonadetes > Gemmatimonadales > GWC2-71-9 > WVYX01. The sequence continues at coordinate 1,163 of JBDHDE010000016.1, read as the reverse complement.
CTGATGGGGCCGGCCTACGCGGTGCCGAAGGCCCTCGACCGGGCGGGGATAGCTTGGAAGGACCTCGGGCTGGTGGAGATGCACGAGGCCTTTGCGTCACAGGTGCTCTCCAACATCAAGGCGTTCGAGTCGCAGCAGTGGGCGGAGGAGAGGCTGGGGCGCTCCGAGCCCGTCGGCGAAGTCGATTGGGACACGCTCAACGTCATGGGTGGATCGATTGCCATCGGGCATCCCTTCGGAGCTACCGGCGCCCGGATCACCACGACCTTGGCCAACGAGATGAAGCGCCGCGATGTCCAGTTCGGCCTCATCTCGGTCTGCGCCCAGGGAGGGATGGGTTTCGCCATGGTGTTGGAGCGGCGCTGACGATGAGCGCCTTCAGCGCCGAGGTGCGGGACGGAATCGGGCGGCTGGGGCTCAACCTGCCGGATGAGCCCGTCAACAAGATCACCAAGGCCGTGCGGGACGAGCTCGACGAGCTGCTGGACCGTTTCGTGGCGGACAGGGACGTCCGGGCCGTCGTGCTCATCTCCGACAAGTCCGATTCCTTCATTGCCGGCGCTGACATCGACGAGTTCGTCGCCTTGGAGTCCCGCGAGGAGGCGCACGAGCTGGTTCGCCAAGGCCAGGCCCTCGTGAATCGCCTAGAGCGGCTCGGGAAGCCCGTCCTGGCGGCGATCCACGGTTCCTGCCTCGGTGGCGGTTTCGAGGCGGCCCTGGCGTGCACCTACCGCATCGCCACCGACCACCCCAAGACCCGGATCGGCCTGCCCGAGGTGCAGTTGGGCATCATCCCTGCGGCGGGCGGGTGCCAACGGCTGCCACGCCTGATCGGTGTGAGAAAGGCCCTGGACATCATCCTCGCTGGCAGGCAGCTAGCCGCCCAGCGCGCCCACCGCGCGGGGATCGTGGATGAGCTGGTTCACCCGGCCATTCTGGAGCGGGTGGCGTTCGGGGCCGCAACGAAGCTGGCCGACGGATGGCGACCGAAGCGCCGCCGGCTGGGGGCCGCCGACCTCGCCTTGGAGAAGAACCCCCTGGGCAGGCGAGTCGTCTTCACCACTGCCAAGAAGCAACTGCTCAAGAAGACCGGCGGGCACTACCCTGCCCCGGAGGCCGCCCTCACCGCGGTGCGACACGGGATCAAGTACGGCCTCGAGGCC
>JBDHDE010000015.1:0-86258 GCA_039591655.1 Gemmatimonadota bacterium | reverse complement strand
CGCAACTTTGGCACGACCATGACAATGGCAGACTGACGTGGCACCCCACCGGCTGGTCAGCGACTCCCGCCGCCGCATTCGCCGGCGGCTGCTGAGGTTCGGCATCATACTCCTCACCGTGGTCGCGGTCGGCACGGCAGGCTACATGGTCCTCGAGGACTGGAATGTCATCGAGTCCCTCTACATGACCGTGATCACGCTCTCCACGGTCGGCTTCAGCGAGGTCCGGCCTCTCTCGCCCGTGGGCCGCATCTTCACGGCCGGCCTCATTTTCTCCGGTGTCGGCGCGGTGACCTATCTCTTCGCCGCCATCTCGCAGTACATCATCAGCGGTGAGCTCACCGGCTCCCTACGGAAGGCACGCATGCAGCAGCACATCGACGACATGAGTAGGCACTACGTCATCTGCGGGTACGGCCGGGTCGGCCAGCAGGTGCACCTCGATCTTCTCAGCAAGGGCAAGCAGTGCGTGATCGTCGAGGAGAATAGCGACGCCATGGCGGACGCACCGGCGAGCACGCTCTCCGTGATCGGGGATGCGGCCGATGATGAGACCCTGCGGCAGGCCGGCATCGAGCGCGCCGGCGGTCTGGTGGCCGCCACCGGCGACGACGCCACCAACCTGTTCGTCGCCCTCAGCGCTCACACGCTGAACCTGGACCTCCCCATCGTGGCCCGGGCCAACCAGCCCGCCAGCGAGCCCAAGCTGATCCGTGCCGGGGCGACGCATGTGATTTCCCCCTACCGGCTGAGCGGCCGGCGCATGGCGCGCCAGCTCCTCTTTCCCTCGGTCACCGATTTCCTGGACGTCGTGATGCACTCGGGAGATCTCGAGCTGTGGCTGGAGGAGTGCCGGGTGAGGACGGACAGCGATCTGGACGACAAGACCGTCAGCGATGCAGAGGTGCGGAGCCGCACCGGCGCCAATGTCCTTGCGGTGCGACGCCACGATCAGGGCACCATCCTCACCAATCCCCCGGCCGAGATGCGATTCGAGCCCGGCGACGTGCTCATCGCATTAGGCACCCGTTCACAGTTGGAGACGCTGAGCCGGCTGGCTGGAGGGGAAGCGTGATGGCGGTTGCTGCCGACCTGAGGGGGCGAGCAGCGAGCGCGGGGTGAGGCCGGTGGCTGTAGGAGAGTCTTTTCTGGGTGGAACCAGCCCTAGTGACCGTTCGCAGGCCCTTTCCGACCTTCCCCGCGCTCGCTAACACAACGACATCCCGGAGGGCAGGTAAGTCCTCATGCCCCCTCCGGGACGCCGTCACTGATTCATCTAGCTTGCAGCTCCCTGACGTAGCGGACCAGTGCCGCTATCTGATCGGAGCTGAGCCGCTCACCGAACCCAGGCATGGTATCCTTGCCTCCGGCGATCATCTCAGCTAGCTGGTCGTCCGAGGCCGTCTTGAATACTGATTCGGTCAAGTCGACCGGCCTGGGATTGAGTGCGTTCGCAACAGGACCGTCGCCCAAGCCCGTGTCACCGTGGCAGGCGACGCATTCCCTACCATAGAGCTCGGCGCCGTCGGGCACGGTAGTCCACGCGGCGCGCGGATCGCCAGACGCCAGGTGCGCCAGCACCTCCGGCTCATCTGCCTGCTCCTCCGAAGCCAGCGGCTTTGCACCGCCCCTGAGGAACTCCAGTACGGCATTGGCCTCGTCGTCGGTCATGCGGGCGGCGATCCGCATGTGCATCATGATCGACTCCCACTTCCCCGCCGTGTACCGATTGGCGGGCTGGATCATGTGGCAGCTCCCACAGTTCTGTGACCAGATCTCCACGCCTGAACGCTGCCCCACCAGGTCTGCCGGGCTGGCGACGGCCACGATGGCCATGACGCCGGCCGCAAACAACCCCTTCATAATCGTTTTCATGGTCGGCGCTCCTAGAATGCCATAGCCCATTGGAGAATGAGGTTGTTGTTCTCAACCTCGAAGCCGGTCTTCTCCCAATTTAAGTGGTACGCAACCCGCACCGCCGAGTTGGCCGACACGTAGTAGCTCGCCCCCAGCGCAAGCCGGCTGGCGTCATCTGCCTCGCCCGGCATGTCACGAATACTGAACCTCGCGGCAGGTTCAAACACGCTCTGGATCAGGTAGGCTGCCTGCGCGTACCCGCCCTTCTTGGTGAGATCCCCACCGCTCACTGTCTGGTCCGCCAGCACACCTTCGGCTCGCACCTCAAAGCCACGGTAGCGCCACGCAGCATCTACGCCATACAGCGTCAGCGTCTGGTTGACCGTCGGATCGTCGAGGTAGTTCCCGGCGTAGGCGGAGACCCCGATGTCGAAGCCCTGCGGGCCCAGTTCCACGCCGAGGCGGCCGCCGAATGACTTCTGGTTGTCGATGCCACCGGCTGAGAGCCTGTCGCGGTCGTTGCCCCGCATGCCGCGGATGTCCCCGCTGTCGGCACCCATGAGGCCGTTGACGACCCATGCGTCGTACACCACGCGAGCTCCAGATCGGCCCACGGGGACACCACCGGAGACCCACAGCCCCACGTCACTGTAGGTCTGCGGGAACACGTTCCGGAAACCGTGCGGCCGGCCAGGAATCTTGTTGATCCACGTCGGGTGCAAGTCCTTGTTGAATCGCCCGAACGGGACGATGAACTTGCCACCCATGATGCGGAAGTTCTTGAAGCCCGTGTAGGAGATGTACCCGTACTCGAGGGCTATCTCCTCGCCGGCGTGCTCGTACTCGACCTCCGCAGCGGCGAAGACGTTCTTGATCAGGCTTCCCATGAAGATGAGGTTGAAGTGGTGGTTGTCGAAGAACAGCTCCTCATCGCCTGAGCCCACGCCCGCCACAGTGAACTCGATGTCCGCGTAGCCCGTCACCATCAGGCCCTGACCGAACACCGGTTGTGGTGCGGTCACGAGCGCAATACCCAGCGCTGCACCCACCACGAGCGAGAACAACGGTTTACGCCCCATAAGCACTCTCCTGCTGGTATCGTTGGCCCGCGACTACCTGCAACATGAGCACCAGCTTTCCAGCAACCGCTGCGTCCCTACTGGCAGGTTGCGTACCATCCTGCTCCTAACGTCTAACCAATTGTGACGCTGACACTTACGGCATGCGGCGACGCAGCCGAGGAGCAGGTATCCGGGTGATATCCCCCAGCGAAGTGGGGCATCTCACCCAGCCGCCGGAGCGCGAGCCACGGCGGGGGGGCGGAAGTACTTACCTCTCGGCAGTTTCCGGCGGGGGGTACCGTTCTTGCGCATTCTGCAAACGGGACACAATCTCTGGGGGAAATCCCCCATCGCGTCCACGGGCGCGAGGCAAGACCTGCAGTGCCCCGACCGCCGACACGCGGTCGGCGGCACGCCGAGCGCCGCAGGTCACGTTGCAGATCTCAAATGGGGCCAACCGGTGCGACAGAATCGGCGAGTCGAAGACCTGCACCGCGCAGACCCGCCCCGCAGCGGGCTCCGGCGGCGCATCCTGCTCTGGTTCCTGGTACTCTCCCTCGTGCCGCTCTTCGTGTCGAACACCGTGGGGTACATCGTGACGCGGCGGATTATCGAGGGCCAGGTACGGAGTTACCTCACCGCGATTGCGCAAATACAGGCACAGCTCATCGCCGACCAGGTGGAACGGCACCGGCTGTACCTGGATGCGCTGGCGGCGGACAACGAACTTGCGCGTGTGATTTCCGCGGCGAATGCCGCTGGTGGGGTCGGACAGCGGCAGGACTCGGCGAGCGCGGCGCTCAGCCGGCACCTCGCCAGAGCCCTCATGCAACTCCAGTCGCTGGGCCAGCTCCTCGTGTTCGACTCGACCGGGCAGGTTGTGGCCTCGACCCGGCCCGATCTAATGGGCACGGACTGGTCCGATTCGCGACTGTTCCGGGCCGGTCGTGAACGCCGCTACTTCGCGAAGGGTTGGGGTGGAGGCGCGCTTGCAGGACCGGTCCACCTCCTTGCGACACCAGTCCGCGACCGCGCGCAGACTCGCACAGGGGTGCTCGCTGCCGTCGTCGGCCTGGAGAGCGAGAGCGACTTCTTTCGGATCCCCCCTTACCTCGCGAAAGACGTACACATCTATGTGCTCGACGAGCTGGGGTATCCCGTGATTGTACCACACCCCCACCCCATGTTCGAGTTCAACGCTCCATTCCCTTCGCCCCTGGTGAATCAGCCTCCCGGTGGCGTCGTACGCTATGCGAACTACGAGGGTGTCGATGTGCTGGCCACATCGGTCACCGTACCCGGCCTCCCCTGGCTGTACGTCGCGGAGCTGCCGGTGACCAGCGCTTTCGGGCAGCTCCGCTCTCTCGCGGCCTTGGCGGCAGCGCTCGAGGTAGTGTTCGCCCTCCTGCTGGTTGCAGTCGTGTGGGTCGTCGCCCGATCGATCGTCGCACCTCTGCGTGGGCTCGTGGCCGCAGCAGACCGCATTCGAGGCGGCGAGTTCGGCGTCGAGGTCCAGATCGATCGGGACGACGAGCTGGGGGAACTCGGTCGCACGTTCAATCAGATGTCGAACGAGCTACGGACATCGGCAGACCAGATCGAGGAACTTCATCACCAGGAACTGCGGCGGGCCGCCCAGCTGGCCTCCGTGGGCGAGCTGGCGGCCGGGATCGCACACGAGATCAAGAACCCGCTGGCGGGGATGGTCAGCGGGATGGATCTGCTGGCCAGCCGACTCGAGACGGATCCAAGAGCGGAAGGCCTGCTCTCCCAAATGCAGGCGCAGCTCCGCCGCATTGAATCTGCCATCCGAGACCTGTTGAGTTACGCGCGGCCAAAGGAGCCGCGGCTGGTGGTGGCCGCGCCTCACGACCTCGTCAAACGGGTCGCTGATCTCGTCGGCCCCCAGGCCGAAGCAGCCCGCATACGGATCGCAGCCCGCACATCCAGAAGCGATGACCGGCTGAGAGTAGACCCGGAACTCATGACGCAAGCACTGGTCAACCTGGCGCTCAATGGGATTCAGGCAATGGAGCCGGGAGGGACACTCACGATTTCGGCGGAGGCCGCGAACGGCGAGATCCGCGTCTCGATCTCCGACACGGGACCCGGTCTTCCTGCGAAACAGCAGGAGACGATCTTCCGACCGTTCTACACCACGAAGCACCAGGGCACGGGATTGGGACTCGCGATCAGTCGCGGGATCGTCGAGCGACACGGTGGCCGCATCGAGGTCGAGAGCGAGCTCGGAGAGGGCGCCACATTCACCCTCGTTCTTCCCGCCGCCGACCAACACATCGGTGCGCCATGACCAGACGATCACGCATCCTCGTCGTTGACGACGAACCCCTGATCCGGGCGTGGTTCAGCGAGCACCTCGCAGCCGCGGGCTACGACGTCGAGACGGCCGAGACGGGCGCGGAGGCGTTGCGCGCCCTGCCAGGAGCGAACCCGGAGCTGGTGCTACTCGACCTGCGGCTCCCGGACATCGACGGCCTCGAGCTCCTGCCGCAACTGAGAGAGGTGGATCGCGACCTCATCATCATCATGGTCACAGCCCACGGCGAGATCGACGTCGCGGTCCGAGCGGTGAAGGCAGGAGCCTACCAGTTCCTCGAGAAACCGCTCGACCTGGAAGATCTGCTCATCACGATCGAGAAGGGCCTCGAGACCAGAGATCTCCGCCAGCAGGTCGCGGGCTTACGGGAGCTCCACCGCTGGCGGTTCGCCACCGTCGAGCTGGTTGGTCGGTCGCTGGTTACGCGGAAGCTCGCGGGCGACGTTGAGCGAATCGCCGCCACCGAGTCGGCAACCGTGCTCCTACTGGGTGAGAGCGGCACTGGTAAGGACCTTGTCGCCCGGGCGATCCACGCCCGAAGCCGTCGTAGCGAGCGCCCGATGCTCGAGATCAACTGCACGGCCTTACCCGAGCATCTCGTCGAGTCGGAACTCTTCGGCCACGAACCGGGTGCGTTCACCGATGCCCGCCAACGGAAGAAGGGACTCGCAGAGCTGGCAGACGGCGGGACCTTGTTCCTGGACGAGATCGGTGATATGCCGCGCGGCGCACAGGCGAAGCTTCTGCGATTCCTCGAGGACTCCAAGTTCAAGCGGCTCGGGGGCACGACGGACGTCAGCGTGGACGTACGCGTCATCGCCGCGACGAATCGGGATCTCGACGCCGCGGTCAAGGCAAAGACGTTTCGGGAGGATCTCTACTACCGGCTCAACGTCGTGCCGATACACCTCACGCCGTTGCGTGAGCGGGCCGAAGACGTCGCTCCACTCGCGCTGTACTTCGTCGAACGCCTCGCACGGGATCTGAAGCGCGGCTCACCCACTCTCTCCGCAGAGGCCGTCGAGATCCTCCAGGCCTACTCATGGCCGGGGAACGTTCGCGAACTGCGCAACGTGCTCGAACGTGCACTGATCTTGGAAGACACGCAGGAGATCCGTCCAGAACACCTGCCGCCTGAGATCCGAGGTCACCGCAGCGCACGGAGCACTGACGACTACGCAGTGGCGCTTCCGGCCGAAGGGATCCGACTCGACGAGCTCGAACGCCAGCTGATTCGGCAGGCGCTGGGCCGCACCGGCGGCAACGTGACCCGAGCCGCGAAGTTGCTGGGCCTCAGTCGGGACACGCTGCGTTACCGCCTCGAAAAGCACGGTCTCGACGATCCAGGTGGCGCTAAGCCGGCAGACTGGGGCAGCCAGAAGGGACCAGGAGCAGCGCGTTGAGTCGCGGGGAGTGACTGCGGCTCTCCGGCAGCTGCCCATTCGCCCCCCGGGCTGGCTGGGACACGACGAGCGAGCCTACATGCTCTCGCTGAGCGAACCGGTGAACAGGTAGTCGTTGTCCGCCCGCTGCGCGTGACAGCCCTGGCACCCCCCCACGCGGCCCGAGGCCTCGACCGTGCCGTCCGCCAAGCGCTTCACGAAGAACCAGTCATTGAAATCCGGATTGTACCCTTCGGCCTTGTACATGATGGTGATGGCCGCCAGGGTGCTATCCGGCATGTAGTTCTCCTTGACCACGATCGCGCCGACGGGCATGGCACCCGCCATGTTCGTCAGGGCTTCGAGGGCCGGCTCGTTGAGATAGGTGGTGAGCAGCATACCGTGGGGCTCGGTGCCCTCGTAGAGCGCTCCCTTGTCGGGCCACAGCGTCCAGTTCTCCGCGTAGCCGGCCTGCTCCATGTGCGCCCAGAGCGCCTCGGCCGTCGTGTCGGGCGCTGCCATCTGCATCGCGGCCTCGCCCCCTTCCTCCTGCTCGGCGGCGCAGGCCAAGCCACTGGCCAGTAAGGTGGCGATCATCACCCGGCCCAAAGTGCGAAACTTCATGACTCCTCCTCGAGATTCGGAACGCAGTACGGGGAACGCTCCTACCGGCCTATTGGTTCCTCAACCCGCCCGGGGCAAGGCATCCTCCAGATCGGCGAGAACGTACGCCATGACCGCCATGGCCGCAACGCACAGCGCCATCTCCCGCGGGTCCAACTTATCGATGGTGTCGGCGTCGGTGTGGTGGTACCAGAAGTAGCGGGAGCCCTCCACCCTGAGCCCCAGACCGGGCACGCCCTCCCGCATCAGCGGCCATATGTCTGCGCCGCCACCCGGTGTGGTCACCGAACCGGCGTCGATGCGGTCCAGCAAGCGGCCGATCTCGGACACGATGGCGTACGCCGCGTCAGCGCCGCCGAAGCTGAACCCCTGGGGCTTGAAGACTCCGGCGTCCGACTCGATGGCCGCCACGAAGCGGTCGAGCTCGTGGCGATGAGCGTCACGGTAGGCGCGACCGCCGCGGAGACCGTTCTCTTCGTTGGTCCACATCACGACCCTGACGGTGCGCCGAGGTCGCAGCCCCAGCCGCTGCAGCAGGCGCACCGCCTCCCAGGCCGCCACGCACCCGCCGCCGTCGTCCATCGCCCCCTGTCCCACGTCCCACGAGTCGATGTGCCCGCCCAGCACCACCACCTCGTGCGGCAGCTCGGTGCCCACGAACTCGCCCACGACGTTGCGCGACGGCACATCGGGGAACTGCTGCGCTTCCAGAGTGAGCCGCACCACGATGCGTTCCCCCCGATCCGCCAACCGCTGGAGCAACTCGGCATCCTCCACGGTGATGGCAACGTGCGGGATCCGCGGAACGGTGTCGCTGTACGACATTGCGCCGGTATGGGGCGTGGACAAGGATTGCGACGTCACCGAGCGGATCATGCTGGCCACGGCGCCCGCCTGGGCTGCCGCGATGGCGCCGCGCAGCCGGTAGCGCACAGTCTGGCCATAGGAGGTGAACGGCGCATTGAACAGCACGATCTTGCCCCGAGCTTCCTCGGCGCGGGCCTCGAGCTCCTCGAAGGTCCGAACCACGATGACCTCAGCCGTGATACCCTCGGGCGGCGTGCCGACGCTATTGCCCAGGCTGAGCATCGGGAGTGGCCTGAGGCGCGGCTGGAGCAGCTCCGCCGACTCTTGGCCCCGCACCCATCGGGGAACCATGACCTCCTCTCCGTGCACGTTCTGCAGGCCATCCCGCCGCATCTCCTCCACTATCCAGTCGAGGGCCCGCTCGAGACTCTCCGACCCGCTGAAGCGGTGTCCGAAGTCGTCTACCAGGAGCGCCAACCTCTGGTATGCCGAGCTGTCGGCCAGCGCGGCGTCGATGATGCGATTCGCGGCGTCGCGGTACCGCTCTACGATCGATCCGTCCTGGGCGGAGGCGGCGGCCGGCACGGCGAGCAGCGCAACGGCCAGGGCAGCCGCAATCCGGCGGGTGGAGCATGCTCTCGAACTCACGGGCACGGGATCTCCTTGCTCTTTGGGGTTGCGGCGCTCGACGCCAACGGGCTGCGTGACCGGTGAGGCGCTGCGCTCAGGGCTCCAGGCCCCTGAGAATCGGATAACGGCTGGACTCCTCCAGCCACTCGTCCAGCACGTTCCAATTGACCGCTCCGTCGTCCGACCGGGGCTCCAGCAGGGCAAAGGCGAGGCGGCCCAGGGGCTGCGCTACGGGCACCACCGCCGTGCCGGCCGGCAGCGTCACCTCCGCCTCGACATACCGACCGAAGAGCGTGCGCTGCTGGTGGCCCTGGTACTCCCGCTCCGCCACGACTGCCGAGTCGATCACGAACTGCTGCACGGTCCGGGACTCCGCCCGCTCGAGGCGACGCCACTCGATCCCGTGGTCGCTCAGGAGGTGGAGCACCCCGGTGAGCTCCGGCGGCACGAAGTAGAACGCCGGGGCCCGCTCCGACTCCGTAGCTCGGAACGTGCCGTACTCCGGCAGCAGCTCGGGGTGCCGCACGTCCGCCATCCGCAGCATCACCTCGCCGCTGTACGGGTTCCGCTCCTCGACGACCTCCCCCAGCAGGACCTCCACGGAGTCCCGGGAGCGCTCGCGGGTGGCCCGCAGGGCGAGCATCACGCCGGTGAGATCCGCCGCGTCGGCCTCCGCCGCAAGACGCCGGACGGTGGAGGCGTGGCGGTAGGCGTAGTCCACCACCTGCTCCACGAAGGACAGCGTTGCCAGCACACGCTCCTCGAAGGGCGCATAGGCATAGGCCTCGCTCAGGATCCCGAACCGGTTGCGCAGCCCGACGTAGTTGGTGTTGTAGCGCGGCCGGGCGTCGTAGGTGTACCAGCCGCGCTCCGCCCTGCTCCCGGGCCAGGGGAGGTTGCCGTAGAAGTAGGTCTCCCACCCATGCTTCTCCCTCATCACTCGCGTGACGGCCGGAAGCCAGTCGCGGCGCAGGAGCGCCACGATCCCCAAATCGGTAGTGGGATGGAGCGGCGGCGCATAGAGCAGGTGGTACGCCCGGCGCGTGCCGTTGGTGGTGTGCAGGTCCATGAGCACGTGGGGGTCGTACCGGCGCATGAGCCCCACCAGGGAGCGGGCCTCCGGTGACTCCAGTTTCATGTGGTCCCGGTTCAGATCCAGCCCCTGGGCGTTGGCTCGCTGTCCCATGCCTCCTACCGGCCCATGCTGCCGCGGCCGGTTGGTGAGACGCACTCGCTCATTGCCGTCTGCGTTGTAGATCGGGGCGATGAGCAGGACCAGCGAGTCGAGCCACTCGCCGTGGGCCCCGTTGGCCAGGTCCCTTAGCAGTAGCTGGGTGGCCTCCTTGCCGCACACCTCCCCGGCGTGGATGTTCGCCTGCACGAACACCCTGGTCTTCCCAGCAGCCCGCACCGCCTCCGCACTCGCATCGGCCACGTCGCCCACCACGACGAGCGGCAGGCTCCGTCCCTCGACGGAGTAACCGAAGCTGGTCAGGTGGATCCTCGACGATGCCGCGGCAACTGCCTCCACGAACCCCATCACGTCGGCATAGGTGGACGTCTCCCGGAAGCCGCTGCGCTCGCCGCGGGTCCGGGGCGCCATCCAGTCGGAGGCCTGTTGGGCCTGGGCAGTCTCGCTCGCCAGACAGGCGCTGGCGGCCAGCATCGCCAGCCATATGCTGCATGCACGGCCCATGGAGTCCACCTGCCGGAAAAGTTGGCGCAATCTAATGGGTTGCCCCGCAAGGGGAGCCCCCGGGACGGCTAGATACGCACGGGCCGCCTCGTAGGAACCGAGGCGGCCCAACGACCGTGCCCCGCGCCGCGAGGCACGTGAGCACGTCCTATGCCTGCCCGCCGCCGGTCAGGACCCGGCGCCGGCGGCGAACTTCAGGACCTTCGGCTTGACCAGCCGCTGGAAGTCCTCGTAGGCGAGCTTGATCAGCTCCGTGTGCGAGCAGGCATTGAAGGCGATCTCTTCGTCCGCCGCGAGGGCCTCCGCGACGTAGACCGGCATGCCGTAGAGGTTCCCAAACGGCGGCATGGCGCCCAGCTCGCAGTCGGGGAACCGATCCCGGAAGTCACTCTCGGTCGCCAGCTCGACCTTGGATCCCCCCACCGCCCCGGCCAACGCCTGGAAGTCGACCTGCATGTATCCCGGGAGCACGGCCATGGCCAGCTCGCCGTCGATCTTCACGATGACGGTCTTGGCCAGTTCCTTCCCCGGAACGTGTGCCGTCGCCGCCGTCTTCTGCGACGTGTAGGCCGGCGAGTGCGTGATGGTCACGTAGCGGATCTTGTGCTCGTCGAGGTAGTCCTTGAGCTTGCTCACCGCCATGGCGTCCCCCTTGCCGTTTCCCCTCCTAATGCTCGTACCAGCGGACGGGTCGGGGCAAGGCGCCCCCGGGCCTTCATTCCCAGTTCACGATCGCTTCAAGGACGCGCCACGATGCTTGGCCAGGCGTCGTGTGCCTCTGTGCCTGCTGGAGAGGGTTGGGGTCGGCGGCGTATTGGGCATCTTGCCGCCCGGCAAGGTCTCGCCGGAGGGGGCGAGCGAAGAACACCGCTGCTCTCGGCCCAGTGCGCCGCCGCTTCGTATTCGTCTCGGGGAACCCACCACTACGATCTACTGCATCAGGGGACGTGCGTCGGCGAAGGAGCCGGCGCGTCACACAAACGGGATGGCACTAGTGGTGATTCACATGTGCGCCCCCGCGCAGGTCAGAACTCGCTGCATTCCCCCGGGGTCTGTGGGCCGGGTTGCTCCGTCACCCGCAGCCGGAAGGCGCCAACCTCACCCTCGCTGATGGTGTTGACCCCGATCCGGTAGGTGCCGCTGTCCGCCGCGGTGAAGACGATACGGGCGTCGCACGCCCCCGCCCCATCGTCGTCGATCAACACCTCGCTGAGTCCCGGCCCGGTGATCATGAGATAGGCATCGAAATCCCTGGAGATGAGGTCCACCGAGGCCTGCTCACCGGTCCGAAGCTCGAGTTCCCATACCTGCAGGTACGTGTCGTCCCAACTGAGATCGTCGCCCGTGGTGAGCTCTCCGGTGACCTCCTCACCCACGGTTATCCGCCCGGCCACCGGCGACGTCTCCAGCAGGCCCCCGAGCTCCATGTCCAGGTCGAGGTCGCCGAAGATGTCGCACTCGCCCTCCGTCACCGGACCCGGCTTCTCCGTCGCGCTGAGCCGGAAACGGCCTGTCTCACCTTCGGACAACGTGTTGACGATGATCCGGTGTAGGCCGGGCTCCCGAGCGGTAAACGTGATGCGGGAGTCGCACCTTCCCGCGCCGTCGTCATCCGACAGGGGTGAGTCCATACCTGGCCCGATGATGAGTAGGTAGGAGTCGAAGTCGTCGGAGCGGAGATCCACGGTGGCTTCCTCCCCGAACTCGAGCTCGAGCCCCCACGCCTGGGCGTAGCTCCCGTCCCACCGCTCGTGGTCTCCGTCGGCCAGATCTCCCCGGACTTCCTCGCCCAGGGCAAGAATCCGCTCCCCCAAGGGCAGAGCGAGGAGCTGGTCCAGGTCCTCTATCTCGTCCAAGCCCTCGCCGAAGATGTCGCACTCCCCGGCCGTCACCGGACCGGGCTCGTCCGTCACCCGCAACCGGAAGCGACCCATCGACCCGGGGGAGATCGTGTTGACCACCACCCGATACGTACCGTCCTGGGAAGCGGTGAGAGTGACCCGCGCATTGCACGCGCCTGCCCCGTCGTCGTCGTACAGAGTGCCGGCAATCCCCGGCCCGGTCACCATGAGGTAGGCGTCGAAGTCGTCGGAGAGGAGGTCCACCGTGACCGTGGCGCCGCGCTCGAGCTCCAGGGCCCAGGCCTGCACGTAGGAGTCATCGGTCCACACGACGTCGGCGTCGGTGAGCTCCCCGGGGCTCTCGGAGCCGACCGCCAGGTCGCGGCCCTCGATGGGTAGGCTGGAGAGGTCGTCGACCTCCTGCGCCCCGACGGGCTGCTGTGGGGCGGCGAGCAGGCCAACAATGGCCAGGGCACCCGCCAGGCGGCGCCAAGCGTTGGTCGTCACGGTCCCTCCCGGGATATCGCTATTGGCAAGTGAGCTTGTGCTAAGCTGGGACGCTCCATCGCCTCAGGCAAGGGAGCGGGTCACAAGTGGGCTCACGTCAGGTGGGCCGCGCCGTAGCGCTCGGCGATCTGCCGCAGGCCGGCGGGCTCGCCGATTATGGTGAGGCGGTCGCCCTCCCGCAGAACCGTCTGGCCCCGAGGCACGATGGTGGACCCATAGCGGCGGATCAGCGCGACGAGGCAGCCTGGCGGGAGGTCCAATTGCCTGAGGGCATGACCGATGAGGCTCTCGCTCTTGGTCCCGGACTCGAGCCGGAGGGAGAGGAAGCGGTCGTCGCGCAGCAGTGTCTCCTTGAGATCCTGCTCGTGCCTACCGTCCAGCCACTCCGGCATGAAGTCGGGGTCCTCTACCCGGCCGGCGAGCTGCGCGAGGATTCGGAGGTGGCGACCGGGATCCGCCTCACCGCTCACGAGGAAGAACACCGCACGGATCGGGACCTGCGCTGCCTGGCGCGCCATCTCCTCGTCCACGCCTTCGACCTGGAGGCCGCCCCGGCAACGCACCAGCACTATCTCCGACGCATCGAACTCCGGCAGCCTGGTGTGGAGCAGCGCCGCGCCGTGGGACACCGGCGTGCCGCCCATCCGCACACCGCGCCCGAAACTCTCCACCAGCGTCCCGGCCGTCACCGGCAGCCTTCGCTCCAGGAGGTCCGACGCCGAGCGGATTACGGCCTCCAGCTCGGCGGATCCTCCGAGGTCGACGACGAAGCCCCGGGCCACCACCTGATCAAAGGGATCCTCCGCCCGGAGGCCCTTTTCCTTCATCAGGTCTCGCAACTCCCGGTCGAGCCCGGCGAAGCGCCGCCGCCCCAGCCGCTCGAAGACGTGGTAGATGGCCCCCTCGCGCGCGATCCGGGGCTGAGCGTAGTAGGTGTACCAGCCGAAGCAGAGCGCGGTCACCCCTAAGGTCGCCAGCACCGGTAGCCAGCCCATCTCCGCCACGAGCACCACGGGGACGAACAGCCCGACGAGCTGCACCCAGGGATACAGCGGCGAGCGGAACCCTGGATCGTACGCCTCTATATGGCTCTCCCGCATCACGATCACAGCCAGGTTGATGAGCCCGAACAGCAAGAGCTGCAGCGCGCTGGCGAGCTTGGCCACGCCCTCGACGTCGAGCACCAGCAGGAAGAGCACGAGGAGTGAGCACGTCAGGAGGATCGCCGGAACCGGGGTCCCCAGGCGTCCTGTGGTGGCAAAGCCATCCGGGAAGATGCGATCCCGCCCCATGGCGAGGGGATAGCGCGACGCCGCCAGGATCCCGGCATTCGACATCGACGCGAAGGCGACCACCGCCGCCGCCACGATGCGCCGCCGTGTCGGCCACGGGCGTGAGGCTCTCGCTCAACGGCCCGACGCCCAGCACCGCCACCATTATGAAGACGCCGACGACATAAACACCGGTCACCGTAGCGAGGGTGAGGCCCATCCCCAGCGGGATGTTGCGATCGGGATTCTTCACCTCCTCCGCGAGGCTGGCCACCTTGGTGAGTCCAATGTACGACACGAACACGAGCCCGACCGTCCCCAAGAGCCCGTCGGTGCCGTCGCTGAGGAAGGGTGTGAACTGGGCCCTCACGTCGCCGCCGCCAACCAGCACGTCCGAAAGGCCGTACAGGAGGAAGAACGTGAGGATGGTGAGCAGGACGATCACGAGCACGCGGAGCAGCCCACTCGACTCCTTGGCGCCGACGATGTTCAAGACGGCGAACAGAATCGTGAACACGATCGCGGTACCCATCACCGGTACGTGGAATACCAGCCCGAGATAGGCACCCATGCCGATCAACGCGAACGCGCTCTTGAGAATCAGGGCGAGCCAGGTTCCGACTCCCCCGATCGTCCCGACCAGCGGCCCGAGGGTGCGGTCCAGAAAGTAGTACGCTCCTCCCGCCCGCGGCATGGCGGTGGCCAACTCCGCCTGGCTGAGCATCGCCGGCACGATCAACACGCCGGCGAGTGCATAGGCCAGCACCACGCTGGGCCCCGTGTGCGACGTCGCGATGCCCGGGAGCAGGAAGAAACCCGAGCTGATCATCGCACCGGTGGCGATGACGTAGACGTCGAGGAGCGAGAGCTCCTTCTTCAGGCGCGTGAAGTTCAGCAGGCTCATGGGAGCGCAAGCTCGTCGGTGCGACCTACCGGCCGACCCAGGCCATCCCGTCCGGCTCGTCGCCGGCGATGATCTCGCCGTCCAGCGCCCACGCCTCAAGATCTATGACCGAGATCTTGTCGTCGCGGGTGTTGGCTACGTAGGCGGTGTGGTTGTCCGGTGCGACGAGAATGCCTACGGGAATCGCCCCCACGGGGAGCCGGCGTGCCACAGTCCATGCCGCGAGGTCCACCGCAACGACCTCGTTGCCGCGGGCGTTGGAGACCAGCGCCTCGCTGCCGTCGGGGCGCACCTTCACCCGGATGGGGAAGTCACCGACCTGCAGCGCGCGGGTCACCGTGTTGGTGGCTACGTCGATCTCGGAGAGCGTCCCCGCCGTGCGGTTTGTGACGTAGAGACGCTGGCCGTCGGGAGACAGATCGATGCCCTCCGCACCCTCGCCCGTGGCGATGTGTGAGAGGACTTCCCCAGTCACGGCATCGGCGGAGGTCACGTTCCCGCTCCCGATGTTCGCGGTGTACACCCGGCCTACGCCCTCGGCCACGACCACCATGTGCGTAACCTGTTGCATGGTCTCGATCGCCCGGAGGATCCGGCGCTCGACGGGATCCACGTGAAGCACGTGCCGCGAGCCCTCGGTCGTGACCCAGACGGTGCCATCGCTCGCCACGGTGATGCCGTGGGGCCTGGTGTGGGCGCCGAGGGAGACGGTACCGAGGGAGCGTGCCTCTGCGATGTCAACGATGGTGATCGTGTTACCCGCCTGCGGGCCGGTGCCGTAGTCGCTCACGTACGCATGGCGCCCGTCGGGTGAGACGGCTACCTCGTGTGGCGCGAACCCCGTCGGCACGCTGGCGAGCTCCGTGCGAGTAGCGGGATCCACGATCGACAGCGTGCTGGCGCTCTTGTTGACCACAACGAGCTTCTGCGCCACCGCCGTCTCCGGCGCGACCGTGCATGAGACGACCACGGCGAGCGCCAGGGACACCAGACCGAGAAGCCGCGGGAGTCTGCATGGCATGGGGGACGGTTCTCCTCAGGAGTGCGGGTTCAGGTTGCCGCGCCCGACAGCTCGGCCGGCAGTGGGTAACTCACAACTCGGACAGCTCCGATTCCAGTCGCGCCCGCATCTCCGGATCGAGCTCGGGATCGGCCGAGGTCTCCAGGGCGGCGAGATTCCTGTTTGAGGTTATCCACCACACCAACACCGCACCGCCCGCCAAGACGAAGGCACCCGGCGCAATCCACGCCAGCAACCCGAAGCCCCGGGGGCGGGGCGCACCCAGCACGATGTCGCCATACGCGGCGTACAGCGTGTCGACGATCTCCTCACCGGTGGCGCCGGCGACCAGTCGCTCTCTTATCTGATCCCGCAGCGCCGCAGCCTGCGGCGACGGGCAGTTGGCCAGCGTCCGACCGGGGCAGAACGGGCTCATCACTTCGTCGAACAGCTCGTTCGCCTTCGTATCCACTGCCTGGTCCTGCGCCCACGCCGTGGAAAACGCGGCGGACGCCACGAGTAGCACCACCAGCAACCGGGCAATCACCTGTATCCTCATGCGTGCACCCCCGACATGACCCCCCCTTGCCGAGCCCCATACCTCGCCCCCTTTGAGGTCCGGCGGCCGGGGCCGGCAGCGCCGTCCTCCGGAGGCGGAACATTAAGAATAAGAGTCTGTGAGGACGAGCGCGACGGGGCCGGAGGCTACCCAGCGTCCGCCGCCAGCTTCAGCACCGCCGCTCGCAACCGCCGGTGGGCGTCGAACAAGCGCACGAACTCGGATTCCCGCCGCCCACCCTTGGCGCGGACCACCCGGACCAACGCCCGCCTGGCGGGCGTGCTCCAGCGCCGGATGTCGGGGAGGGCAAGGATGAGGGGGCTCCAGCGCTCCCACCAGAGCCGCTCGCCGGGCGACCACCTACCCACGGATCGCACACCCAAGAGCCGGGCCGCGTCCCGGGAGCAGGCCTGCATCCCACCTTCCCGATCGCCGCCGAAGCGGTCGGCCATATAGCGGCTGACCCTGAGCCCGATGTTTCCCAGCGAGATCCGGCCGCGGACATCCGTGCGGGGCTTTCCCAAATAGAGGAACACATTTGCCTGCACCAGCTCCTCCAGGGTGGCGAGGCTGGAGCGATGGGCCGGGTTCCTCTTCATCCGCCGCAGCTCGGTCCGCAGGACTCGCCGCACCTGCGCGTCGTGGGGCCGGAAGCCGAGCTTGTAATAGAACCACCAGGCGCCCGACTTGAGTCCCTCTTCGTTGTCGAGGCCGAGCTGGTAGGGCGGGACCGTGAGGGCATCGACGCAGAAGAGATGGCGCACCAGGGCCAGCACGCGCGCGTAGATCAGCGCCGCCTCCCCGCCGCGGTACGTGTCGAACACGTTGTAGGCGACTTCCGCGGAGTTGTACAGCGTGCTCACCAATACGTAGCCAATCGGGACCCCGTTCTTGAGCGTGAGCAAGCCGTACACCGCATCCAGCATCAGGCGGCGCTCGGGAACGGCCCCGAAGCAGGCGAACTGCAGCCCATCCCCGCAGTCCACCATCCGTACGTCGCGCTTGTCGGCGTGTACGAAGATGTCGAGATCCCGGCTGCGTGTGACCATCGCCTCCCGGGCGAGGTCGATGAGCTTCCGTCCCTCCAAGGGCGAGACGTCCCTCACGGCCAGCGGCGGACGCTCCACCTCCCGTTTGAGGTCGGGCCGGGCACGGGATAGCGGCTTCGCCTGGTACACCACCGGGCCCTTGCGATACTTCGCGCCGGTTCGGGAGGGAGTGTCGGCGCCCGGCGCGATGCGGAGCGGGACGTCCAGCGACTCGAAGACCGTTTCCCGCCCGAACGCATCCGCCTTCAGGTCCGCGAACCGCCGGATCAGGAATGCCGCGTCCGTTTCGTGCGGTCCCTTCAGCGCCTCGATCCACTCACGCGTCGAGAGCTCCACCTCGTCAACCGTCAGAGTCTCAGTGTACGGCAGCAGGAGATGCAGGAGATCCTGCAGGCGGGAGGCGTGCTCGAACAGGTCCCATTCGATGGTGAGTGCCTCCGGCCAGCGCCGGGCCAGCCACTGGGCCGTGAACCAGTAGAAGGCGTAGTGAGTAGCGGTCCCTGCGATGCCGGTGTCGGCAAGCGCCTTGTGGAAGCGGTGCAGGTCGCCTCGCTCACCGAAGGCCTCGAGCATTCCCTCGACCTGAGCGAGCACTCGTGCGTCGTCCGGGTATGCGTGGGCGAAGCAGAGGAATTCGTGCAGCCGGTGTACCTCCGACGCCGTCTGCAGGCGTCGCCGTTCCAGCTCGCTCAGCAGCTCCCGCTTCCGGTCCGCAGCATCACTGCCGTAGACCTCTTTCAAGCGCAGCAGCCGCCGCAGCAGTGAGGAGGCGCTTCCGGCCACAGTCGGCTATCCTGCCTGCTGGGGGGGCGACGCCGCGGGGGCTCGGATGCGCGCCACCACTCCCAGGATCGCCGGCGCCAAGGCGATCCCGACCACGATGACACCCGACAGCACGTAGGCTCCGTTGCCCGACGTGAGGAGCGGCATTCCGAAGATCACCGCGTCCACCACGAAGTGGGCAATGATGCAGGCCAAGAGCCCCAGGCGGAGGAACCCGATCCCGAGGATGACACCGGCGATCGTCAGCTCGATGCCCCGCAGGTAGATGGGGAAGACCGGATAGTTGGAGTGCGCAAAGGCCCAGATCACCGCCGGAATCAGGAGCGCCAGAGCGGTGGAACGCAGATAGCGCTTGAAGAGCGATATTCCAAAGAGTCTGTAGGTGAGCTCCTCGGTGAGCGCCGCCACCACGCTCACGGTGAGCGGCACCAGGAACGGCAGGTAGGTGTTGAAGATCTCCGAGTAGGGACCTTCGGCCGGGAGCCACGCACCTAGGTAACGCCGCGCCACCACGTAGAACACCGTGAGGTACCCCAGGATCAGGAATCCCAGGGCGTAGCCCCGGACGCTGGCACGCGCCACGCTCGTGTCGAGCAGTCGGCCGCGGGCGGCCTCGACGAACCCCACCAGGCTCTTGGGGAAGGTCTCTCGGGCCAGAGACTCCCCCGCCGTCGCCGTGAAGAGCACCCACATGCCGTAGATCGCCGCCACGAACAGCGCCCCGATGACGAGCACCCCCAGGTACGCAACCCATTGGAACTCGGTCTCGTACACGAACTTCACGGCGGGCCACGAGGCGACGCCCTGCCCCAGGAACAGCACCGTGACCAGGGCCGCCAGCCGCGCCGCCGGCCCCCAACGGATGTCGTCCCGGCGGTGGCGCGCGATCGTGATGGCCAGGGCTGCCACTACGAGCACGAACGTGAGCCCGAGGCTGCCGATGGCAATGAACGTCCCCACGCTGAGTGTCTGATCGAGGTCGCGGGAGAATCCCTCCGGCACGTGCAGGTAGTGCCGGTAGCGACCGACCTGGTCGCCCTGCACGTCCACCGCCACGCGCACCGCACCCGACCCGGCCTGGGCGGAGTCAGGGCGCCAGGCCACATCCGAGCCCGCCTTCTCCCAGGTGAAGTGATGGTCCGTGCGGTTGTCCAACTTCTCACTGGACGCCTCCACGCGCTCCAGAGTGGTGAGCTCCCACCCCTGCCCCTCGAGGAAGGCTTCGGCGACGGCCGCCGCCTCCTCCTGCTCAAGGTCCGCCCCTGCAGCGGCCTCCTCGACTAGGTGCGCCAGGCCGACCACGGTCCCATCTACCGCCACCCGGACCAGCCACTCTTCCTTCTCTCCCGGCTGGAACCACCGCATGATCCACGACCAGATCGGGACCTCCTCCCGGGCCCAGCGACTGGCCTCGTCCAGCCCCAGCGTGCGCTGGAGGAACACCAGCCCCGCGCTGTTGCCGCGGAACTGAACAGCTTCCTTGAAGGAGCCGGGGGAGGCTCCCCGTGTCTCGAGGAGGTCTCGGGCCGTGGCCAGCGCCTCCCCACGCGTGACCTCGAGGGTCACCGCCGCCTGCGGTGTGGCCGAACGATACAGCAGGAGGAAGGCCACCAGGCCGGCAGCCCCGGCAGCCATCAGCAGCGCATCGGAGAGGCGCATACGGTCAGACATTAGACTCGCTCGAGCGTGAGATGTCCCGTCCCAAATACACCGTTGTCCCGGCGGCGGCAACCCGTCGGCTTGCATTCGGCTGAGCCCGCGGCGATCAATTGGAGTGCCCCAACCTCCCGAGGGAACGATGCGGCTACTCGCCGGCACCAGTGGCTACGCCTACAAGGAATGGAAGGGCAGCTTCTATCCCAAGGACCAATCCAACGACAGCATGCTCTCCTTCTACGCCGGGAAGTTCGGCACGGTGGAGATCAACAACACGTTCTATCGCATGCCTTCGGAGAGGGTGCTCGTCCAGTGGGCCGAGCAGGTACCCGACGGATTCCGGTTCGTGCTCAAGGCCTCCCGCCGCATCACGCACATGCAGCGGCTCAAGAACGTGGAGGATCCCCTCTCCTACCTGATCAACAACGCTTCGCTGCTGGGGTCCAAGTTGGGCGCCATGCTATTCCAGCTCCCACCCAATATGAAGAAGAACCTGGAGCGACTCACTACTTTCCTGGCGCTGCTGCCTGACGGCTGGCCCGCCGCGCTGGAGTTCCGACACGATTCCTGGTTCGATGACGAGGTATACGACGCGCTGCGATCGAGCGGCGCGGCACTGTGCGTGGCGGACACCGCGGAGGGTGAGACACCGCTCGTTGCAACGGGCACGCGCGGATACCTCCGGCTGCGCCGCGAGAGCTACGACGACAACGCGCTCCGCGGGTGGGGGGAGCGCATCGCGAGCCAGCCATGGGAGGAGGCCTTCGTGTTCTTCAAGCACGAAGACGAAGGGGCGGGACCGGCTCTGGCTCGGCGCTTCCTCGATGTCCTCCCCACCTGAGGACTATCGTCCGGCGAGCTTCAGCAAGCGTCTCCACTGGGCAGCGGTCGCGGGCATCACCGAGAGCCGTCCCATCCGCACCAGCGCCAGGTCCTTGAACGCCGGATCGGCCTTGATCGTCTTCAGCTCCACGGGCCGGGGGAGCCGTTCCGCAGCCGCTAGGTCCACGACGACGAGCTTGGGATCGTCCTGTTCGGGGTCGCCGTAGGGCCCGGAGGTGATCCGGGCGAGCCCCACCACCGCCTTCTCCTTGCCCGAGTGATAGATCAGCGCCTGGTCCCCAGAGCGCATCGCGCGGATGTGCTTCAGCGCCACGGCGTTCTTCACGCCATCCCAAGTGGTGCTCTTCTCGCGGGCCAAGTCGCCGTAGCTGTAGGTGGTGGGTTCGGTCTTGAGAATCCAATAGCTCGGCATGGTGTGCTCACAGGGTGGCAGCCCAATCGGCAATCGTCTGCGCCAGCTCTTCAATCACGTCGGCCTCGGCGCGCCCCGAGCGCTTGAGCACCTTGAACGAGTGGTCACTGCCCTCTACCACGTGTAGCGTGGCGCGTGAGCCGAGGTTCGCGCACAGCGGGCGCAACAGGTCCAGCTCGGCGAAGGTGTCCCGCGTGCCTTGCAGGAACAGCATCGGCACCGCGACGTCCTGGAGGTGCGCCGCGCGCCCCACACCGGGCCTGCGCGCTCGACGTCATGCGCCCGCCGAACGACTTGCCGCCGGCTATGAGGGGCAGGTCCGGTGCCGCTGCGCGCGCCGCGTGCACCGCCGCGCGCACTGTGGCCTCGGCGACGCGCGGCGGATCGGGCCGCTTCCTTCCCTGCTCCATGTAAGGGAATTGGTAGCGGAACGTGGCAATCCCCTGCCCCGCCAGAGACTGCGCCACGCGTTCCAGAAAGGGATGGCGCATGCCCGCTCCAGCGCCGTGGGCCACGACGAAGAGACAGCGGGCGTCGTCGGGCACCGCGAGAAGCGCCGAGACGCGCCCTGCGCCTTGGACCTCGAACCCAATCTCTCCGGGCATTCGTCAGTCGACTCCACGCGCGGTCACGAACCGCGCTCCTGCAGCCGCTCCAGCGCCTGTGCCAGGTCCGGCTTGAGATGGAGCACCGCGAGCAGGGGATCCTCGCCCAGGCGTTTCATCCGCGCCGCAGCATTGCGAATCGTGTGTTTCCCCAAGTCGAGCTTGGCGTTCACCTCGCGCCACCGCAGCGGCATGGACACGCGGGCACCCGGATAGGGCCGCACACAGAACGGCGCCACCAGGAGCTTGCCGTGCCCATTCTGCAGGTAGTCGATGTATACCTTCCCCTCGCGTTGCGCCGGCAGCCTCGCGATGGTCGCGATCTCGGGCAGCTCCGCAGCCACCACCCGAGCGAGCAGCTCCCCCAACGTGCGGGACTGCTCGTGGGTGACCTGCCGGCCCAGGGGCAGCATGACGTGGAGCCCTGACCGGCCGCTGGTCTTGATGAAGCTGGGCAGCTCGATCTCCTCGCACAGCCGGTTGAGCGCCCGTGCGATCTGCACCACGTGGGCGAAGGGAGCATCCTTGGGATCCAGATCGAGGATGCACCAGTCGGGGCGCTCCAGTGACTCCGCGCGGCTCGCCCACACGTGCAGCGGGATCGACGCCAGATTGATGATGTAGAGCAGCGAGGCTTCGTCGTCGGCGATGAAATAGCTCAGCTCGCGCTCCGTGTCCTCGCTCCACATCCGCTCCCGGCGTATCCAATCCGGAGCGAACCCCGGCGCGTCCTTCTGGAAGAAGGACTTCCCGTCAATGCCGTCGGGAAATCGCGTCATCACGACGGGGCGATCCCGGAGGTAGGGCAAGATCCATGGCGCGATCGCCCGGTAGTACTCGATCAGGTCGCCCTTGGTGTAGCCCTCATCGGGCCAGAAGACCTTGTCGAGGTTGGTGAGCTGGAGATCGGGAGGCGTGGAGGAAGAAGCGGCAAGGGCCGGCTCCGGGAACTCTTCCCTTCCCCCTTCCCCCTTCCCCGGGTGTTCGCACTCCGCCGCCGGCTTATCGTCCCGGAACCGCAAGAACACGGGGTGGCGCAGCAGACCGTCCTCGGTCCACTCGCGGTAGCGCACCTCGCACACGAGCGCCGGCGCCACCCACCGGTGTTCGCTGCCCACCGGCACCCCGCTGCACTGCGCATCGTCGCGTCGCGCCGCTTCCAACACCTCGCCGACCGCCTTCAGCTCGGCCGTCGTGAACCCGCTCCCCACCCGCCCCACGTACACCAGCTTGCCACCGGTGTGGGCCGCGAGGTGCAGCGCCCCAAAGCCGCCCCGCGAGCCCTTGGGCGCCGTGAACCCGACCACCACGAAGTCGCCCGTCTTGTCTGCCCGCACCTTCACCCAATGACTCGACCGGCCCATGCGGTACGTGCTGTCGGCCTTCTTCGCAATCAGCCCCTCGAGCCCCATCTCGCTCACGCTGGCGAAGAACGCCTCGCCCTGCTCCTCGATGTGGTCCGAGTAGCGCAACGGCCCCACGCTGGGGAGCACCCGCCGGAGGGCCGCCTTGCGCTCCACGAGGTGAAGCTGGCGCAGGTCCCACTCGGCGAGTCCCAGGAGATCGAACAGATAGAGGGTCGCCGGCAGCTCGACCGAGGCGTGTCGGATGTCGACGGCACGGGTGAGGCGCGCCCGCTTCTGCAGGCGCTGAAAGTTCGGCCGGCCTGACTCGTCATGTACCACCACCTCTCCGTCGAGAACCAGCCGCTCGAACGGCAGCGCCTCGAGCGCCCGCGCAACCTCGGGAAAGCTCGCCGTGGCATCGTGCCCGTTGCGGGTGATGAGGTGCGCCTCGCCGCGCTCCAGCCCGGCGATCATGCGGTAGCCGTCGTACTTGATCTCGAAGATCCAGCCTGCCTTCGAGAACGGCTTCTCGCGGGTCTCGGCCAGCATCGGCTTCACCTCCGCCGGCTGCACGGCCCGGCGCTTCACGCCGGAGCCTGCGAGATCGGCCACGATCGCCGCTGCCGGGTCGCTGCCGTCCCGCAGCTCCTCGACGGTGAGCCCCGAGAGCACGGAGTCCTGGGGAAAGTCGTCGCCCTCCTCCGAGACCAACCCGTCCCGCTCCTTGATCAAGAGCCATTCCTTCTCGCTCTTCTTGATCTTCACCAGTGTCCAGCGCCCGCGCAGCTTGTAGCCGCGGAGCTCGAACAGGAGCTTGCCCTTCTCGAATCCCTCCCCGACGTCCTCCACCGGGACCCACACACCACGGTCCCACAGGATCACCGCCCCAGCCCCGTAGTTGCCTTCCGGGATCACGCCCTCGAAATCGCCGTACTCCAGGGGGTGGTCCTCGACCTTCACTGCCAGGCGCTTGTCCGTGGGGTTCTTCGAGGGGCCCTTGGGCACGGCCCACGACTCCAGCACGCCCCCCATCTCGAGGCGCAGGTCGTAGTGCAGCCGCCGGGCCGCGTGCTTGTGGACCACGAAGAGCCGGCTCCCGCCCTCGACGACCGCGCCCGAGGGCTCGGGCGTTCGGTCGGCCGAGCGCTTTGCGCGATAGGCACCCAGGCGGTTGGAGCCGGTGGCGGCGCTTGGTTTCTTGGGCATGTGACGGCGTATCATACGCAGGCCAACTGGCACGTCGCAATTACCCGAGTGGAACGCTCCCCATCAAGTTGCGCATTCTAACGGCTTACGGCACATCGGGTTAGCTCGTATCGCGCCGGT
This sequence comes from Gemmatimonadota bacterium, assembly GCA_039591655.1. Classification (GTDB taxonomy): domain Bacteria; phylum Gemmatimonadota; class Gemmatimonadetes; order Gemmatimonadales; family GWC2-71-9; genus WVYX01. The sequence continues at coordinate 61,761 of JBDHDE010000015.1, read as the reverse complement.
GCGGCGGCTTGCGACACGGGCCGGAAGTCCTTATAGTTCCGCCCCTTACGGGTTGGCAAGGTACCCCATGAGTGCACGCCCCATCGGCTCTGCCACGGTGTCATTCGGCCTGGTCTCGGTCCCGGTGAAGCTCTACTCGTCGGCCGAGCCCAAGACCAAGGTCAGCTTCAACTGGGTCCACAGGGACTGCGGCTCCCGCCTCAAGCAGCAATACGTCTGCAAGACCGACGGCGAGATCGTGGACCGGGAGGGCATGGTCAAGGGCTACGAGTTCGCCAAGGATCAGTACGTCCTGTTCACGCCCGAGGAGCTCAAGGCGGTGGAGGAGAAGGCCACTGAGTCGGTCGACATCGCCGAGTTCGTCCCCGCCGAGCAGGTGGAGCGGCGCTATCTCAGCAAGATCTACTACCTGGGTCCCGACAAGGGCGGCGAGCGGGCCTACCGGCTGTTGAGCAAGGCGATGCAGGAAGCCGGCCTCTCGGCCCTCGCCCGCTACGCGGCCCGCGGCAAGCAGTACCTCGTCCTGGTGCGGCCCATGGGCGAGGGCCTCGTGATGGAACAGCTGCACTACGCCGACGAGCTGCGCTCGTTCTCGGAGGTCCCCATCGGGGAGGGCAGCGTGAAGGATGAGGAGCTCACGCTGGCAGTGCAGCTCATCCGGCAGGCGGCCTCCGACGAGTTCAAGCCCGAGAACTACGAGGACGACGTCCGCAAGCGCATGCTGGAGCAGATCCAGCGCAAGATCGAGGGCGAGGAGATCACCGCCGCGCCGGCGGAGGAGCCTCAAACACAGATCATCGATCTCATGGAGGCGCTGAAGGCGAGCCTGGCCAAGGGCGACGCGGCGCCTGCGCCGAAGCAGGTCAAGCGCGCTGCCAAGAAGAAGACGGCAGCGAAGCGGCGGAAGGCAGGCTAGCCCACCGCTCGATTCTTTGCGCTCTACCCACCCGGCCGCAACGCTCGAACTTTCCAACCCCCCAGCCGTATGATAGTCTTCGAGATCATCCCGTAAGGTTCGTCCGGGAAGGCCCATCCATGAGTGCTGAGAGAATCCACGCGGCGGCGACGCCGTCGGGCTCCACCCGCAGCGGGCGCATGTCCCTGCCCACCGAGTTGCTCTCCCAGTCGTGCAGGCGGGTCGGCATCGCGAGCCTGGCAGTCGCCTCGCTGTGGGCGTTCGGCCTATTCCTGGCAAACGCCGTTACGCGGTTCGTCGACACCCCCATGCTCATGAGCGACCGACCGTGGCCCATGCCGGGCAATGCGATCGCCGGCACCGGGCTCGTCCTGTCGGTGGCGATGGTGTTTGTTGCCGCGCGGCTGCACCACCGGCCCAACCTGCTGCTCGACCTGGGCCTGGGGTTCGAGGTGGTGACCGCCTTCCTGATCGGGGTCCTCCAAATGTGGGCCCCCTCCCCAACTGACGGACTGTCCTGGATCGCGATCGTCATCCTGGTCTACCCGAGCATCGCGCCCAACACACCCCACAAGATCTTCGTCGCCTCGTTGCTCGCGGCGTCGATGGATCCCGTGGGTCTCGCCATCGCCAAGCTGCGCGGCGTGGAGATCACCATGGGCGCAGCCGAGGCCGTCTTCGCGTTCGCACCCACGTACTTCACCGCGGCGCTGGCCGTCCTTCCCGCGAAGATCATTCGCGGACTCGGCCGCCAGGTGCGCCAGGCACGGGAGCTGGGCAGCTACAAACTGGGTGATCGCCTGGGAGCCGGCGGAATGGGAGAGGTGTTCCACGCCGAGCACCGTCTCCTGGCGCGGCCGGCGGCGATCAAGCTGATCCGGCCAGAGGTGCTCGGGGCGAGCACAGCCGCTCAACAGCACGTAGCGGTGGAGCGGTTCAAGCGGGAGGCGCAGGCCGCCGCGACCCTCCGGTCGCCGCACACCATCGAGCTGTACGACTTCGGCGTCGCCGAGGACGGTGCGTTCTACTACGTGATGGAGCTGTTGGACGGCGCCGGGTTCGAGGAGCTGGTGAACCGGTTCGGACCGATTCCCCCGGAGCGGGCGGCGCACCTGGCGCGCCAGGCGTGCGAGTCCCTGGCGGAGGCGCACGCCAAAGGGCTGATCCACCGTGACATAAAGCCGTCGAACCTCCACACGTGCCGCATGGGCTTTTCCCTGGACTTCGTGAAGGTGCTCGATTTCGGGCTGGTCAAGGCTGATCAGAGCCGGGAGCAGACGATGCTCACGCAGCCCCACATGACGACTGGGACGCCGGCATTCATGGCGCCGGAGCTCGCCATGGGCGAGCGTAGCGCGGATCAACAGGTGGATGTGTATGCGCTGGGCTGCGTGCTCTACTGGCTCGTCAGCGGACGGCTCGTGTTCGAGGCGGACAACCCCATCAAGATGATGCACCGACACATCTCGGACGAGCCGGAGGCGCCGTCCAAGCGCTCCGAGCTCGCCATCCCGCCGGCCTTCGATGAGCTCGTGCTGCAGTGCCTCGCAAAGGACCCGAGCGACCGACCGGCAGGGGCGGAGGAGGTGGGCGGGAGGCTCGACGCGCTCGATCTCCCGGAGCGGTGGACGGCCGAGCGGGCCCGCAGCTGGTGGGACGCGCATCTTCCCGAGGGCCCCGAGCTCGCTGCGTGCGACAAGGGGGAGCTGGCACCCGCCATCTCCGCCTGATGACCGGGCGCGACTCCGAAACCAGAAGCTTCGAGAGGACTCACCAGATGCAGTTCAGGACCGCCCACACCGCCACGTGGCTCGCCGCCGCCGCTCTCCTGGGTTGGTCGGCGCCGGGCCTGGCACAGGAACCGACCGTCGAGCCGCCGGCGGTGCTGGTTGATATGAGCGCGTACGTCGGCGCGCTCACGGAGCAAGTGGGCCGCGCAGTGGTGGAGATCTACGTCACCGCCATCGGCCCCGTGGAGGGCCAAGCGCGGGGTGTGACGCCGGCTCTCGGACGCCAGCGCCGCGGTGGATCCGGGGTCATCGTCTCCGCCGACGGGTACATCGTCACCAACAACCACGTCGTTGAGGGCGCCCGGCAGCTCGACGTGGTGTTGGCCGTGCCCGCTGCTGACGACGTCCCAGCTCGGTCGCTGGTGAAACCGGTGGGCCGGCGGGCCGAGGGGAGCATAGTGGGCACGGATATCGAGACCGACCTGGCGGTGATCAAGATCGAGGGTACCGACCTGCCCTACCTCGAGCTGGGCGACTCAGACGAGGTGCGCCCGGGGAACATCGTGTTTGCGTTCGGCAGCCCCCTCGGCCTCGAGGCGTCCGTGACGATGGGGGTGGTGAGCGCCGTGGGACGGCAGCTCCAGCCCGACCATCCGATGGCCTACATCCAGACCGACGCTCCCATCAACCCCGGCAGTTCCGGGGGGCCGCTGGTGAACTCCCGCGGTCACGTCATCGGGATCAACACCCTGATCCTGTCCCAGTCCGGAGGGAGCGAGGGCATCGGCTTCGCCTCGCCCAGCAACATCGTGCGCGCCGTGTTCGAGCAGATCCGGGAGAGCGGCCGGGTCCGCCGCGGCGTGATCGGGGTGAACGCACAGACCATCACGCCGACCCTGGCGGTGGGGTTGCGTCTCACCCGCACCTGGGGCGTCGTCGTGTCCGACGTCTATCCCCGTTCGCCGGGGGCGCGCGCCGGCCTCCAAGTGGGAGACGTCATCGTGTCGCTGGACGGCAAGCCAATGGAGAACGCCCGGCAGTTCGACGTCAACGTCTACCAGCGCCGGGTCGGCGATGTCGTCACGCTGGAAGTGCGGCGGGGCCTCAACCGCCTGACCATGCAGGTGTCCGTCGCCGAGCGGGCCAACGACCCCAGTGCCTTCGCCGAAGTGGTGGGCCGGGAGCGCAACCTCATTCGCGAGCTCGGTATCCTGGCCGTCGAGGTGGACGACGAGATCTCGGCAATGCTACCCTGGCTCAGGCAGCGTGGCGGCGTGGCTGTGGTCGCGCAGGCAGCCGGGGTCCCGTCGGTGGCCTCCGGCCTGCAGATCGCCGACGTGATCTACTCGGTAAACGGACAAGACGTGGTGAGTGTGGGGCAGCTCTCCAACATGCTGGGCTCTCTCGCGCGGGGCGACCCGGTCGTCCTCCATGTGGACCGACGCGGCGAGCTCCGGTTCGTGGTCTTCGAAATGGAGTGATCCGAGGCCGACCGTGCACCGCCTTCCCTCCCGGCCGTGCGGTGCGAGCTGGCACCGCCGCCTGCGACTCCTCGCTCTCACCAGTGCCACGCTGGCTGGCTCGGCTAGTGTCGACACGGCGGCGGCGCAGGAGCGCTCCCAGGTTCCCGACAGTGCGGCACGGCTCCAGGGCACCGGCATCGGGGTGAGCTACTGGGGCGAGATCCCGGCACCCACCGACTCGGCCACCGCCCGGTTCGCCAACCGTCCGGCGTCTTTCTGGGAGGCCGTGCTGGTCTCCCCCTATCGCGTGATCACCTTCCCCTTCAGAGCCGTAGGTGCCGGGATCCTCGCGACCGTCGAGTTCATGGACGACAAACAGATACTCGACATCTTCATCCGCCCACCGGGGAACATCCAGCTCTTTCCGGAGATCACCGCCGGCGGGCTCTCGGGGTTCGGCGGTGGCCTCTCGATCCAACACAATCACGTCGGCGCTCCGGGGAACGAGCTGCGCCTCCGCGCCTACACCACAGTGCGGGGCGACCAGAGAATCACGGGCGGCGCGCAGTTCCCCATCGGCCGGGGCGGCATGCTGGGCTTCGGCGCCGGGTTCCGCGACCGGGCCAACGCCCGCTACTTCGGCAACGGGCCGGAGACCAGCCGGTTCGACGAATCGTTCTACCGGCAGAGGCTCACCTGGCTCGGCACGAGCTACCGGCAACGCATCGGCAACTTCCTGCTTCGGGGGAAGCTACTCTACACCGGAGTGAGCGCCGGCGAGCCGGGTGGGGATTTCGAGCCCTCGCTCAGCCAGCGGTTCGCCGACGATCTGCCTTCCGGCTTCGGTGAGCGCTCCGACGGTGTGAGCCTGGAGGTTCTCCTGGGTCACGCGGATTTCGAGGAGACGGGCCGGCCGACCCGCGGAGGCCTGCGTCAGCTCCGCGCGTCGTACTTCCTCGGCACGGACCCCGAGGACAACATTGACTTCTGGACCTTTCGGGCGGAGCTGCAGCAGTTCATTCCTCTATGGTACAACTACCATGCACTGGCCCTGCGGTGGTACCTGTCGTGGATCGAGCCGATGGGGCAGACGACGGATATCCCGTTTCAGCGGCTCCTCACCAACGACGACCCCGATCTCATGCGGGGTTACAACGACTTCCGGTGGCGGGACAGGGGAATCACCGTGCTCAGCGCGGAGTATCGCTGGCCGCTGTGGGCGTTCCAGCACGCCGCGGCGGCAGGGCTCGACATCTACATCCTGGCCGACTTAGGTCAGGTTTTCGACGAGCTCGACCAGATCAACCTGGACAACCTGACGTTCTCCTACGGCCTGGGTCTGCGACTGGTGGACGGACAGGGGTTCCTGCTGCGGGTGGAGTTCGCCCGGAGCAGTGAGCAATCGATGTTCCGGCTCAAGAGCGAGCAGATCTTCCAGTGGACCAAGGGGCTGTTTCATGGGAAGGATCCGGTTCCGCCGCGGTAGCCGGCGCGCGAGCGCCGTAGCCCTGTGCGCCCTCGCGGGCCTGGCCGCCTCGGGCGGCGGGCCGCCGCTGCGGGATGCACCGGTGACGTGGCACGCCGATGACCGCCGGGACATCCCGGCCCCCGAGCCGCGAGACCCCAACATCATCCGCTCGGGGGCCGAGGCCTCCATCTTCCGGCCGCTGGACCGCATGCTCAACCCAGCGCGGCTCGTACGAGGCCTCGGCGGCATCGCCGGCGGCGATCACGTGGCTCCGGCCGTCAACGTGAACACGCTGGACGAGGTACCGAACTCCGCGTGGTTCACCAACCGGATCGGTCTCTTCCCCATGGATCCGGAGACGGCAGCGCGCGGGCCACTCACTGTGGCGGGGCCCGACGTTTCGACGTCCTGGACGGTGGTGGGCGCCAAGACGGAGGGTGTGACGCCGGGGTTCACCATCGAGGACGGAAGGGGGGACACCTACTTCATCAAGTTCGATCCGCCGGGCTACCTCGGCATGGCATCGGCGGCAGGTGTCATCTCCGGCCGCATCTTCCACACCGCGGGCTACAACGTTCCGGAGGATTTCGTGGTGACGTTCGCCCGGGAGCGGCTCGTGCTCGCCGACGATGTGGACTTCACGGACCCGGACGGGAACGAGCGCATCATGACGGCGGCCGATCTGGATAGCGTGCTGGCCCGCGTTGATCGGCTGCCCGACGGCTCCTGGCGCGCCCTGGCGAGCCGGCTCCTCGGCGGGAACTGGATGGGACCGTTCGACTGGAAGGGGCGACGCCAGGACGACCCCAACGACCGCGTGAACCACGAGGACCGCCGCGAGCTCCGGGGCCTGCGGATTCTCTCTGCGTGGCTGTGTCACTATGACACGAAGCAGGGCAACACGCTGGACATGTACGTGGAGGAGGACGGGCGGCGTTTCATCCGACACTACCTGATCGACTTCGCCAGCAGCCTGGGGGCCGGGGCACTGGGCCCGTACCCCATGGCGTGTCACGAGTACACGTTGGACCTGGTCCGCATCCTGGCACGCGCCGTGGCACTCGGTACGCAGCAGGACGTCTGGCGGCGGCTCGATCCCCCGGAGGGGCTCGAGGAAGTGGGCTACTTCGAGAGCGAGAGGTTCGAGCCCATGGCCTTCAAGCCGCTGGAGCCGAACACGGCCTTCGCTAACCTCACCAAACGGGACGCCTACTGGGCGGCCAAGATCATCACGGCCTTCACCGACCGGCACCTCGAGACCATCGTGGCCGAGGGCCATTATCCGCGGCCGGAGGTGGCCCGTTACATCACGCGGATCCTGGGGGAGCGCCGCGACCGGATCGGACGGTTCTTCTTCGACCGGGTGGTCCCGCTGGACTTCTTCACTCATGCCGAGGGGATCATGCGATTCCACGACCTCGGCGCCGAGCGGGGAGTCTACCCCGGACAGACCGCACGGTATCGCTACCGAGTCGCAGCGGTGACCCCGGAGCGCCAGCCGGCGGGCCGCACCCAGTGGTTGGAGACCGCGGAACGGGCCATCGACCTGGATGCCGCCGGCGGCCCCACAGTTGGAACGGCATCGCTGGGGGATCACCCCTTCTTGGAGATCGAGCTGCAGGTGGATCGTGGAGAGGGCTGGAGCTCGTCAGTGGTGGTCTATCTCGCCCGGGCCAGCGGGCGGGTGGTGGCGGTGGAGCGCTAGGCGGCCAGTCAGACCTCTTCCGTCACCGGCACGCCCGGTTGCGACGCCCGCCGCGCCTGCGCCGGCACGAGCTCGGGCAGGTGGGCACGCCACCAACGCTCGGCAACTTCCGGCGTCCACGACTCTCCCACCTCGCACTCGGCCAGCCGCCGGGCCAGTTGGCGAGCGTCGGACGGGCGCCGGCGTCGGTCCTTCTCGAGGCAGGCGAGCACCAGCTCGTCCAGATCGGCCCCGATCTGGAACTCGCTGTAGCGCGACGGCGGCAGGGGCCGCGTCTCGATGTGCTGGACCATCATCTTCATGGGAGTCGGCGCATCGAACACCAACCGACCGGTGAGCAACCAGTACGCCACGCAGCCCAAGGAGTAGATGTCGGCCCGCCAGTCCGGATCCTGGCGCAGGGCCAGCTCGGGAGCCATGTACGCCGGCGTGCCGGTGGTCAGGTCGGGGGCAGTGAGCCTGACCTGTTCCGCCTCCTGCTCCGCAGGTGGCTTCACCAGGCCGAAGTCCAAGACCTTCACGAAGTCCGCCTCCAACCCCACCCAACAGGAGTAGAGGTTTGCCGGCTTGACGTCCCGGTGGATGAGTCCCCCGGCGTGCGCCTCGGCTAGGGAGTGGCAGGCCTGCCGCAGCAGGTGCACCGCGCGGGGGGGACGCACCGGCCCGAACTGCTCCACCAGCGAGTCCAGGTCGAGCCCCCGCAGCAACTCCATCACGTAGTACAGATTGCCTTCGTCCGTAACCCCGAAGTCGTACAGGGCGATGGTGTGCGGCGAGTGCAGGCTCGAGACCGCCTCCGCCTCTCGCTTGAACCGGGCCACGATGGTGTCGGCTCTCTCACCGTCGCGGGAGCTCAGCGTATCCGGCCGGATCAGCTTGACCGCCGCCGGGCGATGGAGCAGCCGATGCCGCGCGCTGTAGACTTCTCCCATCCCACCCCGCCCCAGCAGCTCATCCAACTGGTAGCTCCCCAGCGCGCGGGCGTCCCGCACCTGGCTGCCGAGCCTGGTGATGATCTGCGCCGGGATCACGGCCAGCAGTGCGCAGATGTAGTTGGGCAGATACGTCCAGAGGATGACGGGAGCCGACGGCACGGGTACTCCCCGCGCGGCGGTAATGGCGAGGCCCACCGGATCCATCGACGCTGCCAATAGGGCTGCCGCCAGCGTCTTGCCCCGGGTATTCGGCACTATCATCGCGTGCACGAGAACCAGCACGCAGATCCACGACAGCCCCACGGTGTTGGGGGTCCACTGGTTCACGAGCCCGATGGCGAAGGCCAGGAAGACCTCGTACGCCAGCCCGAGGTCCAGGGAGAACTGGCAGTCGCACGCGTGCCAGCGGGTGTACGCAAACAGACCGAGGGACACCAGAATGACCGCCAGTGCCACCGGGTTGCCGGGCCACGGCCATGCGTCGTCCAGCGGCGTACCTGGCGAGAGGATGGGGCTCACCAGGTTGTTCATCACCAGGGAGAAGGCCCACAGGAATGCCCACACCAGAGCCGCGATCCCGAGGCGGCGTGACGCGGCCTGGATCATATCGAGAGGCAGCGTGCCGGCGCCTCCGGGCGTCGTCCGTATTTGCGCGTCGAGCAAGGGCGGGGCGGTCATGGCTGGTGCATCAAGAGTAGCACCCCTCGGCCGGACAGGGGAACCGGCGGCGGGTTGCGCGCTCCCGGGTGACGGGTATTGTCTCTGTCGTGGACCGCCGGCGGGGCGGTCCACCGGCCGACGCCATTCCTCCCCGCAAATCCCTGAGGACAAGCGGCGTGAAGGACCCCGAGTCCACGAGCGGTACTCCCACCATCCCACCTTGGGCCTGGCTACCCGCCCGGCGTGTCGCAGTGGCCGTGCGCCGGCCCATCGAGCGTTTCCTTCACATCGAAGCGGCGAGTGGGATCATACTCATCGGGGCCGCCGCCGTGGCTCTCATCTGGGCCAACTCCCCCTGGGCCGACAGCTACGACGCACTGTGGCATACGCCGTTCCGCATCGGGATCGGCGACTGGACCATGGAGAAGTCGCTCCACTTCTGGATCAACGACCTCCTCATGGCGGTGTTCTTCCTGGTGGTCGGCCTGGAGATCAAACGGGAGATCGTGGACGGCGCCCTGTCGGACGTGAAGCGGGCCGCCCTCCCCCTCGCCGCAGCAGTGGGTGGGATGCTGGTCCCGGCGACGATCTACGCCGCCATGAACGTGTCGGGGCCCGGTGCCGACGGCTGGGGCGTGCCCATGGCCACCGACATCGCTTTCGCGGTGGGCGTGCTCACTCTCCTGGGCAAGCGGGTTCCCCCCGCCCTGAGGGTGCTGCTGCTGGCCTTTGCGATCATCGACGACATCGGGGCAATCCTGGTGATCGCCATCTTCTACGCCAGCGGCTTCGCGGTCAATGGACTGCTATTGGCGCTGGCGGGACTGGGCCTGGGGTGGCTGCTCCTGAAGATGGGTGTGAAGCCCGGGGTCGCACCCCTGCCCTTCCTGCTGGCGTGGGCGGGGCTCTACTGGGCCGGCATCCACCCCACGATTGCCGGCGTGATGATCGGCCTCCTGGCGCCGGCCCGGGCGTGGTACGGGCGAGAGGGCTTTCTCATGACGGCGCACCGGGCCCTCGACGAGTTCCGCGAGCGAGCCGCGGACGGCAAGTCCGACCCCGAGCTGATCGAGCCGCTGCAGCAGATCGCCGTTGCCCAGCGGGAGGCCATCGCTCCCGCAGTGCGCCTGGAGGCGCTGCTGCATCCGTGGACGGCCTTCGGGGTCATGCCGCTCTTCGCCCTGGCCAACGCAGGCGTGCGGCTCGGCGGCATCGATTTTGCCGAGCCCGGTGGGATGGCGGTGCTCGGTGGGATCATCCTGGGGCTGCTGGTCGGGAAGACCGTCGGCGTGCTGGCGTTCAGCTGGCTCGCCATCAAACTCCGGCTGTGCGTGCTGCCCCAGGGCGTGGATTGGCGCGGCATGATGGTAGTCGGCTTCGCCGCAGCCATCGGGTTCACCATGGCCATCTTCATCGCCGAGCTGGCCTTCCAGGACCCCGACCTCCTGGGCGTCGCCAAGCTCGGCGTGCTGGCCGCCACGGCCGTGGCCGCTACCTTGGCATTCGTGGGCGGACGCCTTCTGCTCCCGGCGCAACAACCCGCCGCGGTCGTCGGCACGACCGAGAGCGTGGTGGAGTCCTCTACCAAGCTCTGGGTGGGCGCGCCCGTCCATGCGCCGCCGAGTGGCAATCACTGATTAGGAGTCGGTGACCATGACCAACTCGTACCGTCCGGGTCCCGTCGACCGGTTCCTGCGCCTCTTCACCGAGGTACACCCGGGAGAGAGCGTCAACGCGCTGCTCCTCACGCTCAATGTGTTCCTCATCCTGAGCGCCTACTACGTGCTGAAGGTGGTGCGGGAGGCCCTGATCCTCGGCGGGGCCACGGCGGAGGTGAAGAGCTACACGTCCGCCGGCATGGTGCTGCTGCTGGCGGTCATGGTACCCACTTACGGCGCCATAGCGGCCCGTGTTCCGCGGCGCACGCTGATCAACTGGGTGACGGCGTTCTTCGTCGCCTGCCTCGCGGTGTTCTACATCGTGGCGCAGATCGGGGTGTCCGGGTTCGGCCTGGGCGTCGCGTTCTTCGTGTGGGTCGGGATCTTCAACAACATGATGATCGCCCAGTTCTGGGCGTTCGCCAACGACGTGTACACGACTGACGAGGGCAAGCGGCTGTTCCCCATCGTGGGGGTCGGCGCGTCGGCCGGGGCGGTGGTCGGCAGCTACATCCCCAACCTCATGAGCGGCATCGGGATCTACCAGCTCTTCATCCTCGCAGGCGTGTTCCTGATCATCGCGGCCGTCATGACGAACGTGGTGGACACGCGGGAGCGGCGCCGCACCGAGGCATACCTGCCCGGCCCGTTCACCACCGGTACGATACCGGCGGCCACCGGGCAGTTCCGGGCCGCCACCGGAGAGTTCAAGATCCCGGAACCGGAGTACAAGCGGGAGAGCGGCGTGTTCAAGGTGGAGCCCGGCGAGGAGCTCGAGGTCGAACCGCCGGAGCCCGAGGTCGAACCGCCGGAACCCGAGTCGGAGGGCGGCGCGTTCCAGCTGGTGCTGCGCAGCCGCTACCTGCTGGCGATCGCCGTACTGATCATGTTGTTGAACTGGGTCAATACCAACGGCGAGTACATCCTGGGGCGTGCCGTGGAGGCCCTCACGGAGCAGACGGTGGCAGCCGAGGGGGGTGGCGCGGCGGAAGTCACGGACCGCATCGCCGCTTTCTACTCGAACTTCTTCACGGTTGTCAACGTCCTGGGGCTGCTGCTCCAGGCGTTCGTGGTCTCCCGGGTCTTCAAGTACGCCGGCGTTCGCCGCGCTCTGCTCTTCCTGCCGGTGATCGCACTCCTGGGGTATGCGGCGATCGCCTTCGTGCCGATCCTCGGCGTCATCCGCTGGATCAAGACCGCCGAGAACGCTACCGACTACTCGCTCAACAACACCGTGCGGCACGCGCTCTTCCTGCCCACCACGCGGGAAGAGAAATACAAGGCCAAGCAGGCCATCGACTCGTTCTTCTGGCGCGCCGGCGACCTGCTATCGGCAGCCGTCGTCGCGGCGGGCGCCAATCTGCTCGTGCTGAGCACGGGTGGCTTCGCCATGGTGAACGTCGTGCTGGTGCTCTGCTGGCTCACGCTGGCGGTGTTCATCGGCCGCCGCTACGACCGGCTGACGGCAGCCACGCTCTAGAAACGAGGCCGGCCCTCAGCACCCCGACGGGCGCTGAGGGCCGGTGCCCGTTGTGCCCAAGGGGGCCCCTACCCCGACTCCTCCTTCTTTTGCTTCCGCAGCTCCTTGAGGTTCATCACGATGGACTGGTTGGACTGGAACAGGTCCTGCAGCACCTCATCCGTGGTCCGGGACTCCCGCCGGCGGGGACGGGTATCCTCGAGAAAGGGCCAGAGCTGCACCCGTACATGCTCCGGCAACGCACTCTCCAGATACTCCAGCGCCGTACCTCGAAGGATCGCGTCCTTGGCGTGAAGTCCGCGGAACGCGATCTTGAGAGGTTGGCGCGGCAGGACCAGGGACAACACGGTAAACACGTGCTCCAGGCTGCGGTTCGCCCGTTCGCGCAACACCTCGTCCATCACAGGGGACCATTCCTCGTCCTCCATCTTGTCGAGCAACCGGTGGCTCTCCCACACACCCTTGTCCACTGCCACTTCCCCCAGCACCGCAGCGTAGGCGCGCTCTTCTTCCACCCGGAGCTTGGGGTTGAGCTCCAGTAGGCGAACCAGCGCCCGCCCGCAACGATAGCGCACCTCGAACCGCGGATCGTCGAGCCCCCGGAAGAGGGTGTCGAGCGCGCGCTCCGTCGGGCTGGCCACGAGCGCGAGGGGGAGACGCCGGCGCACGGCAAACTCCTCGCCGTGATCGAGCAGGCGGTCCGCCAGCTGCCCCGTGACCTGGTGCGCCACCTCACGCAGTGCCGCGAGCGCGTCCGCCACGACCTCGTCCCAGGCGAGCAGCGGGATCACGTGGGGCACAACGGTCGGCGTGAGACGCCCCGCTCCCAACGCGGCGATCACGCGGGGGGCGTCCCGTGACCGAAGCTCCACGATCAAGGCCACCTCCGGGTCCAGCGGGGTCGCCGGCGTCGCTACCTTTTCCCGCCCCGGCACTTCCGCCGCGGCAACCGGCGATTTGACGCCCATCGCGGGCGTCGGGATCGCATGATCAAGCGTCGGGGTCGGGTGAGCCGCCGTCAGGCCCAACGCCAACGTCCCCGTGCTGTGGAGCACCGCGGTACGGGTGGTGATGTCGTCCACCTCTTCCAGGTCGAGCTCCACGGCCCGCGACAGCAGGCTGCGTTCCAGGGTGTTCATGTACCCCCGGCGCAGCCCCAGTGCGACGACCACGGCCACCACGGAGATCACCGCGGCGAGACCCAGGAGCAAGCGGCTCACCCCGGCTACCGCCACCAGGAGCAGCACCTGAACGATCGCCCCCCCGAGGATGTCTCCCAATCGCACGACGCCAACGTCCACCAGAGTCTTCGTGGCGCGCTTCTGCTCCGGCTGCAGCGGGGTGAACAGCAGCTCATAGCCAGAGCGGTAGAGCCCGTTGCGGAGGACCTGCTCCGATCCCCGCGCCGCAGACGCACTGGCAAGCCCAGGGAAGGCCAGCGCCCCCACACTCCCCAGGCCCGTGACCGCCGGCAACAGGGCCACTGTGCGGGTCAGCCCCAGGTGCTGCAGCGTCACCCGGCTGGCTGCCGCCTGGACCAGCACGGTGAGCAGGGAAACACCGGTGTAGAAGGCGGCGAAGAACCGCAGCAGCGACTCGCCGCTCCCCAACGCCCCCGTGGCTCGTGCCTTGAAGACGTAGTCGATCAGGACCTCCGTGATCGTGGCGAGGAGGACCAGCGCCACCAATCCACGGAGATAGGGGGTATTGGCCAGCGTCTTGAGCCCCGAGCGCTCCGGGGGCCGTCCGACGCTCCGGCGCGAGCGCCGCTGCGGCGCCGGTCGGCGCTCTGCCGGCACACCGTTCACCACGAAGGCACAGAGGAAGTGGATGCCCGCGAGGATCGGCAGCATTGCCGCCATGGAGAGGGTCGCACCGACCCGCTCAGCCAGGAGGCCGCCCAGCACACCGCCCACGGTTGCGCCCGCGGCGATCCGGCCCACGTAGCGCTTCGCGGTGCGCGGATCGAAACGCTCGTTCACGACGGACCAGAAGCCGGAGATCAGCACCGCGCCCAGCGCCGCATAGTGCAGGTAGAGGGCGATGGCCACCCCGCGGCGAAACGGGCCAATCAGGGCCCACTCCGCCAACAGTAATGCGGCGCTCAGTGCGAACGCTGCGGGCACCAGACGTCCGGGCCCGACTGCCGTCATCCACCGGGATGCCAGTAGGGCCACGCCCACCGCGACCAACGCCGCGACGATCACCATCCGGGGAAGGGCGGAGACGTCGAAGGTGGACAGGAACAGCGCATCCCTCGTCGCCTTGGCCGCCATCTGGAAGGCGATCATCGCGGTTGCGGTCACCACCGCGGCGATGAAGGCCGTATTGGTCGCGCGATCGGTCGGGCTCAAATCACCCCCTCACGAGATCATATAAACTAGTCGATCCGCGGCAGGGCGCGAGCGGCTCCCCCGGGCCCCTTGACGAGCCGGGGTCCGGTGGCGAACCCTTGCTGTTGCCGCATCCGGGGCAGCGCAGCGAACCCGCCCGGGCATCACCACAAGGGGGCATCACGTGAGAGCCGTTCGCCGCATATCCGCCGGGATGCCGCTCATCCTGTTGCTGGCCGCGTGCCAGTCCACCGACGGGAACGGCGACGGGGAGCGCGGAACCGCCGCCGAACGGGCGGCCGATCCCTCCCCCACCGTCGTGCTGGAGACGACCAAGGGCCGGATCGTGGTTGAGCTCGATCGCGAGAGGGCGCCGCTCAGCGTCGCCAACTTCGTGGGCCACGTGGAGGTCGGCTTCTACGACAGCCTGACGTTCCACCGCGTCAGGCCGGGGTTCATGATCCAGGCAGGGAAATACACCGCCGAGATGGGGGGGCGCTCGAGCTCCGCAGGCTCAGTGCACAACGAGGCTGCCAACGGGCTCAGGAATCTTCGCGGAACCGTCGCTATGGCCCGGCTCAACGATCCTCATAGCGCCACGACGCAGTTCTTCATCAACCTCGTGGACAACGCCGGACTCGACTACGACAGCGCCGCGGGGCGCTGGGGCTACGCCGTGTTTGGACGGGTCGTGGAGGGCATGGATGCCGTGGATGCAATCGCCGCGGTGCCCACTCAGCGCCGAGGCCGGCACGAAGCGGTGCCAGTGGAGCCCGTGATCATCACCCGCGCCTACGTGGCAGACGAGTGACGGTCCGCCGCCGGGGGATCCGCCACCCTGCGGCGGAGTACTAGGCAGGAAACCACCGTGCAACGCAGGCTCGAGAGCAGGACCGGCCGGCAGGCCGTGCACCGGCCGGTACGGCTAGACGCACCCTAGCCAAGACATACCTCGCAGCTCACTGGACGGCTCGATGGCTCAGCAGCAGCTCGACTGGAAGAAGGGAATCTGCGGCATCTGTCCCGCGGGATGCTGGGTCGAGGTGGGGATGCGGAACAGGAAGATCGAGGACATCCGGGCGGACACCGGTCACCCGCTCGGCATGATCTGCCGGCGCGGGTCCCACGCCCCCGAGATCATCTACTCGGAGCACCGCCTCAGGCATCCCCTGAGGCGCGTCGGCCCGAAGGGGACGCTCGAGTTCGAGCGCATCACGTGGGACGAGGCGTACGACCTCATCGTCGAGCGCCTCAACACGATCAAGCACGAATCCGGTCCGGAGGCCGTCTCGATCTACACAGGCCGTGGGGCCTTCGAACTCTCCCTGTGCGACATGTTCCAACCCAAGGGCGTGGCGGTATCCTCGGCCTCCAACATGCTGTTCCCGTTCGGCTCTCCCAACACCATGGGTGTGGGCGCGCTCTGTTACGTGTCCTTCGCCATGATCGCACCCTTCGTCACCATGGGACGGATGCTGGTCAACATGTTCACAGACATGGAGAACGCGGAAATGCTGGTGGTGTGGGGGGCGAATCCGGCCACAGACTCCCCGCCTCTGGACATGCATCGGCTGGAGGCGGCCGCCAGGCGGGGCGCCGACATCGTCGTGATCGATCCCCGCCGCACGGAGACGGTCGCGCGGACTGGAGCCCAATGGGTCCCCATCCGCCCGGGAACCGACGGCGCCCTCGCGCTCAGCCTGATCGAGGTCATGATCGACGAGGAACTCTACGACGAACCGTTCGCCGAGCAGTGGTGTCACGGCTTCGAGGAGCTCCGGACCTATGTGCAACACTTCCGCCCCGAGGTTGCCGAGTCGATCACCGGGGTGCCGGCGGATACCATTCGGGAGCTGGCGCGGCGCATCTGCAACGCAACGGGCGCCTGCCCCGTCATGTACACCGGCCTGGAGTACTCCAACAGCGGCATCCAGGCCATCCGCGCTGTCCTGACCCTGTTCGCGCTGGCGGGGCAGCTGGATGTCCCGGGCGGCATCGGCCTGGCGATGCTGGGCTCGCACTTTCCGATCAACCGATCCTGCAACCAGGAGAACCCCGACCTGGACCGCGCGGTCGCTCGGGAGAAGTTCCCCATCTACAGCAACCTCCGGGGCGAGTCGCACGCCAGCGGCCTGGTCACATCCGTGCTCGAGGGCAAACCCTACCGCATCCGGGGGCTGATCGTGCACGGGGCGTCCCTGCTCACCTCCTGGCCGCAGACAGCGCTGTGGCGCGACACGCTGCGCGCGTTGGACTTCCTGGTTTGCATCGACCGGCAGCTCACCGCCGACGCTGCCTACGCCGACGTCGTGCTGCCCGCCACCACCATGTTCGAGATCGATTCGTACATGGTGTACGGCCCGATATTCCGCCTGCGGGAGAAGCTCGTCGAGCCGGTGGGAGAGGCCCGCAACGACTACCTCATCATGGCCGAGCTGGCCCGGCGCCTCGGGTACGGCCAACTCTACCCCCAGAGCGAGGAGGAGATGATCCGCTTCGCCCTGGAGGGCTCGGGCCACACTCTGGAAGACGTCAGGGAATCCGGTGGTTGGGTGAAGACCCCCACCCCCATGATGGATTACAGGAAGTGGGAGAAGGGCGGCCTGCGGCAGGACGGCGAGTCCGGCTTCGACACCCCCACCGGCAAGTTCGAGATCTGGTCCACATTGTTGGAGGAGTACGGCCACGAGCCGCTCCCGAAGTACACCGAGCCAACCGAAGGCCCAGTCAGCCGGCCAGACCTCGGCGAGCAGTTCCCACTGGTGTTCAACTCCGGCGCCAGGCCTCACACCGACTTCCGGTCCCAGCATCACGGCATCGCGGGCCTGGCCAAGGACAACCCGGAGCCCACGGTGGAGCTGAGCGCCGCCGATGCCGCCCGGCGCGACATCCGCACCGGGGACTTGGTCGAGGTGCGCACCCTCCGCGGCAGCGTGCCGTTCAGGGCGCGGGTGACCGACGACATCGTTGCCGGCGCCATCGAGTGCAACATGGGAGGCGGCACGCCCGTGGGATCCAAGGCGTGGCAGGACTGGAACGTCAACGAGCTCACCGACCTCGACAACTGCGACGAGATTTCAGGCTTCCCCGTCTACAAGGCGCTGCTGTGCGACGTGGCGAAGGTCGAGGCGGGGACGCCGTCCACCCGCCGCAGCGCCGACCGCGCCGCCGAGGCCTGCGGACCCGTCGTGCTGGGCGCGCCAGCCCGGGCCAAGGCACCGCCGCGGCGGATCTATCTCGACAACAACGCCACGACCCGTGTGGCCGACGCGGCCCGGGAGGCGATGCTCCCCTACCTCGCAGCCAGCCACGGGAACCCCTCGAGCATCCACGGGGTGGGCCGGGACGCCCGGGAGGGCATCGAAACCGCCCGGCGCCACGTGGCGCGACTCATCAACGCCCGCCCCCGGCGTATCATCTTCACCGGCGGCGGCTCCGAAGGCGACAACCTCGCCATCAAGGGGATTGCATTCGCGAACGGCGGCCCCGGGAGCCACATCGTCACGAGTGCGATCGAGCACCCCGCAGTCCTGGAGACGTGCCGGTTTCTGGAGGATATCGGCTACCGTGTGACCTACTGTGAGGTGGACCGAGACGGAGTGCTGCATCCCGAGACGCTGCGCCGGGCCCTCACTGCCGACACCGTTCTCGTCTCCGTAATGATGGCCAACAATGAGGTCGGGACGATCCAGCCGATTGCCGATCTCCGCGCAATCGCCCACGAGCACGGCGCCCTGTTCCACACCGACGCCGTGCAGGCGGCGGGGAAGATCCCCATCGACGTGAACGCCCTCGGGGCCGACCTCTTGACCCTCTCCGGGCACAAGTTCCACGGACCCAAGGGGGTCGGGGCCCTGTACGTGAGGCGCGGCGTGAAGCTGGCGCCGCTCGTCCATGGCGGGAAGCAGGAGGCGGGGCTGCGCGCAGGGACCGAGAATGTGCCGGCCATCGTGGGGATGGGGAAGGCCGCCCAGCTCGCCCTGCAGGCGGTGCGGGACAGCGAGGAGACGAAGCGGCTGCGGGACAAGCTGGCCGCCGGCATTCGGATGCTGATCCCCCAGGCGGTCTTGAACGGCCACGCCGACGAACGGCTCGCCAACACCCTCAACCTGACCCTGCCCGGTCTCAGGGGCGAGTCACTCGTCGTGGCTCTCGATCAGCACGGGATCTCGCTGTCCTCCGGGTCGGCCTGCAAGTCCGGCTCGCCCGAACCCACGCACGTGCTCATCGCGATGGGCCGCGATGAGGAGGCGGTGCACTGCGCAGTGCGTTTCTCCCTCTCGTCAGAAACCACGGAGCATGACATCGACGAGACGGTGTCCGCCCTGGCTCAGGTACTCGAAGAGATGGAAACGACGGTTCGCTTCCTGCCCTGCAAGTGAGGCGGGGCGGTCCGACCGCTAGAAGAACTTCAGGTAGTACGAGACCGCGTGTGCTTCGTACCGCATGCGCCACCCGGTCACCATCGAGTGCCGCATGCGAAAGTAGCGCACGCTCCGGCCATCCGGAGGGGTCCCGCCATCCACCAGGATCTCGGCCCGGACCACCACGTCCTCCGGGTCTCCCCGGGCGCTGAGCTGGGGAAACTCGATACGGTCCCGGGCAACGATTTCCCGCGCCTGGAGCTCGGCTGCGGCTTCGTCGCCGCGCTCCAGGGCCTCCTCCAGCGTCGGGAGGCCCTGCGCCATGTACTCGGCGGCGAGCCAAAACCGCAGCTCATCGGCAGCCTCCGTGGCGAGCGTAGTCCGCAGCGCATTGTACCGGTAGCCAAGGAAGGCCGCCACGGCGATCAGCACGATGACGGCCTTCCACCCGGTGACCCGGAACTTGATCTCGGTCATGCTGGGCCTCCCCCCTCCCTGGTGAGCCGCCCCATTATTCAGATTGAGGGGCTCGATGTCGAGCCCCGGTGATGCGCCGGGGCAACATCCGCCGCCGAGGTGATTGACCTACGGCCCGGCTCGCTTTAGCTTGACGCGACAGCAGCCGAGTCTACTATGACGAACACTGCTACAGTCTCCGACGCTCTACGAGACGTTCCGCTGTTCACACAGCTCCGCGGAGGCGATCTTCAAAAGATCGCCGAGGCAGCCCATACCCGCGCGTACGCCCGCAACAGCATCATCGCGTTCGAGGACCGCCCTGGTGAGGCGCTCTACGTGGTGCTGTCGGGTCAGGTCAAGATCGTGCTCACGGCCGAGGACGGGCGGGAGGTCATCCTCTCCACCCGCACCAAAGGGGACTTCTTTGGCGAGATGTCGCTGATCGACGACCAGCCGGTCTCGGCCAACGTCATCGCCATGGAAGACTCCGAGTTGCTGATTCTGCACCGTGAGGACTTCCAGCGGTGTCTGGAGGAGATGCCGCAAGTGGCGTTCGGTCTCCTGCGGGCATTCTGCAAGCGCCTCCGCCAGGCGGACAGCAAGATCAGCAGCCTCGTGCTCCAGGACGTGCCTGCTCGGGTGGCCGGCCTGCTCCTCGATCTGGCCGACCAGAACGACGGCGTGCACATCTCCCAGCAGCTCACCCACCACCTCATCGCGCAGATGGTGGGCTCGAGCCGCGAGACGGTATCCCGGGCGATGGGCGATCTGACCACTCAGGGGCTCGTGGAGGTCACGCGGCAGACGATGACTATTCCCAACCGCCGCCGGTCCCCGCGCACGGGGCGTCCCTCGGGCGGTCAGGAACTCGTGGAGGTCTCCCGCCGCACCATCACGATCCGCAACCGGTCGGGACTGGAGGCCGCAGCCGGCCGATCATAGCTCGCGGCAGGGCTCGATCATCTCTCGCGTGACGGCGCCCGGGTCGTTGATGATGTCGTAGAAATCGTCCAGATACCCCATCGTGCGACGCACGCTCCGCTCGCTCAACCCGGCCTGATCTCGGAAGACGGCGTAGACAGCCTCTCGCCGCTCGTTGAACAACGAGAAAACCGCCTCGAGCTCCTCCCGCGGCGCGCAAAACCCCATGAACTGGCGCTGCCGCACGCTGTGAATACCCAGGCTCGTATCCGCCGTCGCGTATCGCGTATCGATGATGCCGGCCATGTCGAAGTCGTACGGCACCGGCAGCGCCACCCCGGCCAGGTTGCCGATCACCCGAGCGTTGTGGCAGCACCAGGTCTTGCCCCGCTCCCGCGCCACCACGGACCAATCGGTGTTGCCGATCAAGTACTGGAACACCTCGAAGAGGCGCAGCTGGCCGGCCTGTAGGTCGTACGGATGGATCCTCTCGACCTTGATCACCTCCCAGCCGTTCCGCTCCGCCAGGTCTTCCTCTTCCTCGATGAAGAAGGCGAACCGGGAGTAGGGATCGCGCTCCGTATCCGGGTCCAGGTACGTGATCCACGCTAGGCGTACCCGGAAGCCCGCCTCGGTGAAGAGGCCATACGCGCGGTACACGAGGTACTCCAGCAGCACGTACTGCTGGTACTCGAGTTGGCGATCCTGGCAGTGGGTGACCAGCTTGAGCTTGTTCTGGCCCTCGAAGACCGTGCCCTCGACCTGGCTCCGGCGGAAGTTCACCCGCAGGGGAGGAAAGTCGCAGATCTGGCGGAGCAGTCGGGTGTGGCCTCGTGTGCGGAGCTGCACGTCCAGCCGCACGGGCTGCCCCAGACCGTCGAAGTACATCAACACCGCGTCCCGCTCCGGAGGGTCCTCACCCCGGTCGTCCCGGAGCGACGCCAGTGGCGCCTCGAGATTCAGGGTGAGCACCTCGTGCGACGCGAACAGCGGAGCCGGTGCAGCGGTCTCGCCCTCGAGCGGGCGCTGCACCTGCTGCCCAGCCACGGGGCACGCCGTCCCGACCGCCAGCAACAGGACCGATCCGACCATCCACCCCCACCCTCGACAGCCCAGGAAGGCCATCGCCCGGCGGTCGCGGCGGCGGCCGCTCCCCACCCGGATCAGCGCTTCACCCCCGGCACCGGCGGGTCATCTCCTTATTGACGGCCTCGGAATCCCCTAGGACGGCGTAGAACTCGTCGAGGTACTCCAGCGTCTCCCGCAGATAGCGTGAGTCGAGGCCGTCCTGGTTCCGAAACAGGTCGTAGATCGCTTCCCGACGATCCTCGAACAGTGGGAAGACCGCTTCGAGCTCGTCCTGCGGCCGGCACAGGCCCCAGAAACGCCGCACCCGCACCGACGGGATGCGGAGTCGGGAGCTCGGACTGGCGTAGCGGGCGTTCACGATGCCCGACCAGTCGAAGTCGAACGGCAGGGGCAGCACCGGGCCCGCCCATGTCCCGACCGGCACGGCATTGTGACAGCACCAGTCCGCTCCCGGCTCGCCCGCCACGACGGCCCAGTCGGTGTTGGCGATGAGGTATTGGAACACCTCGAACAGGCTGAGTTGCTGCTGATCGTACTGAGTAGGCGCCACGTTCTTCACCGGCAGGACCTGCCAGCCGTTCCGCGCCGCGGTATCGTTGTAGTCCTCCACGAAGAAGGCGTAGCGGGTGAGCGTCGCCCGCCGACTCTCCGTGTCCACGTACGTGACGTGGACGAGGCGCGCGCGCACGCTCACCTCGGTCAGCAGGTTGTAGATCCGGTACGCCAGGTACTCACGGAGCACGTACTGCTCATATTCCGGTTCACCGTCCCGGCAGTGGGCGACGAGCCTGAGCTTGTCCAGGCCGGCGAACGCCGTCTGCGTGGCCTGGGTCGAATCGAGGTCCATGCGCAGCGGCGGGAAATCACAGTTGTCGGGATCGGCGCGGAAGTTGCCATACATTCGGACCGTGACGGGGAGCGCCACCGGCCCGGACGCGGGATCCTCGTAGCTCAGCGTGGCCTCCCGCGGATTACGGCTGCCGCGGTCCCGGAGGACACTGGTGAGGGGAGCCTCCAGTCGCAACTCCAGGATGCCCTGCGAGACAAAGAGGGGCGCCGCCCTGCGACCGGAGTCCGGGGCCTGCTCCTGGGCCCCTGCGGATGCCGGCGCCAGCGCCGCGACGACCACCATGAGAACCACTGCATGCCTCATGTCTGCGTCCCTCCCCGGCGTAAGGGATTCGGACCACCCATCCCGACAACCTGCACCCCACGACGACGACTCCCAGCGCTCCAATCTCGCCGCACGGAGGCGGGCCGCAACCCCGGCGCGGTCTCCGCCTTCCCGAGCCCTGGGCGGCGCGCTACCGTGTCGGGGTGTCGCTAACTCGCAGGCTCGCTTGCACAATCGCCCCACTGGCTGTCGCCTTCGAAGGGGGGCTCCTGGGGGTGGCATGGGCGCTGGGTTGGATCCTCGGCACTCCGGCTCTTGGAGCGCTGGGCCTCACTTGGCGAGCCGCCGCCTGGGGTGTGGCAGCCACGGTGCCTCTCCTGATCGCCATGCACCTGGTGGCCGACTTGCCGTGGGAGCCGCTGCGCCGCCTCTCCCGGGAGATCGAGGAGACCGTCGCGCCCCTCTTCGCCGGATGCCCACCCCTGGCCCTAGCCCTCGTGTCCCTGGCCGCGGGCGTGGGCGAGGAGGCGCTCTTCCGGGGCGTGATCCAGACGGCGTTGGGTGAGGCGGTTCACCCCGCGGTGGGACTCCTGGGAGCCAGCTTGCTCTTCGGGCTCACACACCTGGTGACCCCGACATATGCCCTGCTGGCGGGGGTCCTGGGTCTCTACCTCGGCGCGATCACCATGGCCACTGGCAACCTGTTGCCGGCCATTGTGGCGCACGCCCTGTACGACTTCGTGGCGCTGGTGTACTGGACCGGCCGGGGACGGCCTGCCGCCGAGCCCGGCCAGTAGCGGGCGGACCGTCAGTCGGACAGCCCCACCCGCTCGAGGAGCTCCCGGAAGCGCGGATGGGACCGAAGAGAGTCGTAGTACGGCGAGACCTTCAAGAGCTCCATCTGATCCCGCTCCTCGTAGGCCTGGTCGAGCCAATCCAGGGCAGCCTCAGACTCCCCCAGGGCCGCCAGCACCCTGGCGAACCGGTGGGGCGGCACGTAGCGCAGCGCAGCGGTGCGCTCGAGCTCGGCGAGTCGCCAGCGCCAGTACCTCGACGCATCCGCTCCGCGGTCGGCCATCGACAGGGCAGCCGGATCGCCTCCCTCGGCATCCGGGTCGGCCCGCCGCACCGCAACGGCTGCGTCGTAGTCGCCGGCCAGGGCGTACGTGTCCTCCAGTAGCCCACGGGCCCTCCGGAAATCCGGCGCCTGCTCGAGCACCCGTTCCAGCTCGATGATGGCTTCACCGTACCGCCGTGCATGCACCAACTGGTCTGCGAGCACCACCCTGGCGGTCGGGTTGAAGGGATCCAGCGCGAGCGCGCGACCCGCCTCGGCCACCGCCTCATCGTGCTGCGCCACGGATGTCAGGAAGTACGCGTGCCACTGCCGGGCAATGGGAGAGCTGGGGTCCAGGGCAACCGCCAAGCGGTAGTCACGCTCCGCACCGGCGAAATCCCACTCGTACATGGCCCGGATTCCCGCCAGGACCGCGCGCGCCTCGGCCAGCCCGCTGTCGAGGGCCAGGGCCCGCTGCGCCATGGCCTTTGCCCGGGGCTCCGCCACCCGCCGCGGCATGCCGCCGTAGAACCCCAGGAGATGGATCGACAGCGCGATGGCGGAGTACGCCGGCGCAAACTGCGGGTCTAGATGGATCGCGCGCTCGAACGACCGCATCGCAAGGCGGAACCCGTCCACCGAGCCCCGGGAGGCGTGGAATCGCCCTTCGAGGTAGAGGTCCACGACCACCGGATCCACGCTGCGGTCGTCCGCCGCCACGGCATCTCCCCCCGGCCGCAGCTCGGCCTCGATCTCCCCGGCAATCGCCTCCGCCACCTCGGCGTGCACTCCGAGCACGTAGCGCAGCTCACGCTCGTAGCTGCCGCTCCAGAGGTGGCGCTCCGGTGCCACCGCGATGAGCTGAGCGGTGATCCGCACGGAATCACCGCTCCGGAACACCGAACCCTCCAGCACGGCGTCCACGTCCAGCTCCCGGGCGATCTCGGCTATCGGGGTCGCGGTATCCCGGTAGCGCATGACGGACGTGCGGGATATGACCGCCAACTCCCGGATCCGGGCTACCTCCGCGATCAGGGCATCGTGCATACCGTCCACGAAGGCAACCTGCCCGGAGTCGGCCGACAGGTTGGCCAGGGGAAGCACCGCCAGCGACCGGACCCGCCCTGCTCCTGCGGCGGGCCCGCTCGCCAGCCACCACGCCCCGAGCATCGCCACCACGGCCGCCACACCACCGAGAGCCGCCGCGCGCCATGGAGGCAGCCACCGTTCACGCACGATGGGCGTCGGCGCGGTCCCTCGGACCCCGACGGCGGTGGGGCTCAGCGTGCCCAACGCCTCCGCGAACTCCGCGACAGTGGAATGGCGGTCCTCGGGCTCCTTGCCGAGCGCCCGCTGCAGCGCCTCGTCTATGAACGCGGGAACCGCCTGGTCGACATCCCGCACAGATGGTATGGGACTCACGGTGTGCTTCATCAGCGTGGCCTGCGGCGTGGGACCGCGATAGGGCGGATTCCCTGTGAGCATCTCGAAGACGACGCACGCGAGGCTGTAGATGTCACTGCGGGCATCCACCGGCTCACCCATCGCCTGCTCGGGACTCATGTACGCTGGCGTGCCGATGGACACCCCGGCGATCGTGAGGTGGTCGTCCTCACACGCTGCACACGCCGCCTTGCCGATCCCGAAGTCCGCCACCAGCGCGTGGCCCTCGGAGAGCAGCACGTTCTCCGGCTTGACGTCCCGGTGCACGAAGTTTTGGCGATGCGCGTGGGCGAGGGCGCCCGCCACCTGATGGGCGATGCGCAGCGCATCCTCCAGGGGAACCCGCTGCTCGCGTTGCAGAACTTCGCGCAGGGTCTCGCCCTCGACGTAGGGCATGACGTAGTACAGGAAGCCGCCGGACCCACCGGAGTCGTGCAGGGGGAGGATGTGGGGATGTGCCAACTGGGCCGCGATCTCGATCTCACGCAGAAAGCGCTCGGGGCCCACGGCCTCCGCCACCTCCGGACGCAGCACCTTCACGGCGACCCGCCGGCGGTGCTTGATGTCCTCCGCCAGGTACACGGTCGCCATTCCGCCTCGCCCCACTATGCGCTCGAGAGCGTAGCGGTCGGCCAGTGCGGCCCTCAGTCGCTCGAATTCGTCAGCCATTGGACCCACGACCAGAAACAACGGTCGGCAGACATCGGTTCCGGGACGCAGGGGTCCTCAAATACCGCAAGCTGCTCTGGCACAGCTCGTTAGCCCTCACCCCCCTGCTTCAGGGCGTCTCCGGGCCACGTTGAGCTTCTAGTCGTCGGGTACGCAAGAACGGAGCCTACGTGATGAGCGGGCGGTCTTTCGCGTGACCCGCCCGCTCTCTCAATTATGTCACCCCTGCTGCGACAGACCGGCCGCCCCGGTCAGCCCAGCGTCATCCGCGGTGTGATCCTATTCTCCGAGCCAGCGCGCCAGCCACGCCAGCACCGTCTCGTGCCACTGGATGCTGTTCGCCGGGCTCAAGACCCAGTGGTTCTCGTCCGGATAGTACAGGAACTGGCTGGGTATACCCTTGCGCTGGAGTGCCGTGAACGTGGCGATCCCCTGCTCCAGCGGCACGCGGTAGTCCAGCGCCCCGTGGATCACCAGCATCGGAGTCCGCCATTCGTCGACGTGGTTGGCGGGGTTGTCCTTCTCGTAGCCTTCGGGATTCAACCAGTACGGCCCCCCCATGTCCCACTCGGGAAACCATAGCTCCTCGGTGGCGTAGTACATCATCCGCTCGTCGAAGATGCCGTCGTGGTTCACCAGGCAGCGGAACCGGTCCGGCCAGTTGCCGGCAATCCAGTTGATCATGTACCCACCGTACGAGGCCCCCAACGCGCACACACGCGCGCCGTCCATCCAGGGATAGCGCGCCAGGGCGGCGGCGAGTCCCTTCTGCAGGTCCTCGAGAGGCTTGCCACCGTAGTCGCCGGTGATCGCGTCGGTGAACGCCTGGCCGTAGCCGGTGGAGCCGTGGAAGTCGATCATCACCGCTACGTAGCCGGCCGCGGTATAGATCTGCGGGTTCCAGCGATAGTGGAAGTCGTTGTCGAACGAGCCCTGGGGGCCGCCGTGGATGAGAAAGGCGACGGGGTAGGTCTGCGACGGGTCGAAGTTCGCCGGCTTCACCAGCCACCCATACACCGTCTCATCGTTCCAGCCCTGGAACGAGAACTGCTCCGACTCGCCCAATAGCACCCGGGAGAGACGATCGGCGTTCACCCGGGTTATCGCACGGATGTCCGAGCCGTCGGGCCGAGCCGAGTAGAGCTCCACCGGTGACTGGAAGTGATCCCGCCCGAATACGATCCGGTCCCGGGCGAACTGGGGCGAGCGGACATGGCCTTCGTCGATGATGGCCCGCACCCGACCCGAGCGCCCATCCACGGCAAAGAGAGCTACGTTGCCGATGTTGCCTGCCGTGGCCAACAGCGCGTGCCCGTCGGGCGACCACACGAAGCCTCCCGGCGAGCGGTTCCAGTTCTCCGTGAGCACTCGCGGCTCCCCATCGGGCCAGCGCTTCAGCACGATGCGGAAGCGGTCCGACTCGAACCCCGGCCGGGCCATGGCCAGGTAGGCCAGCGTCCGGCCGTCGGGTGAGAACACCGGGCTCGTGTCCCAGGCACGATTCTCGGTCGTGATCAACTCTGGGGCCGCCGAGCCGTCGATCGGTACGAAGTACAGATCGAAGTCAGTGGACCACGGCTCCTCGCGACCGGCCACCCGGGCGGTGAACACCAGGCCGCGGGAGTCGGGCGTGAATGTGAACTCCTCGGGGCCCCCGAAGGGCTTGGACGGCGCATCGGCGTCCATCCCAGCCATCACGTCCACCGCATCGCCGCCCGCCGCCGGCATCACGAACAGGTGCGAGCGCCGGCCGTCCTTCCACGTGTCCCAGTGACGGATGAAGATGTGCTCGTACAGCACGCCGCTGGTGACCAGCTGCTCGCGGTCGTGCAACTGCGACACCGTGCAGTCGATGGTCTCGCAGTCGGGGAAGACATCCAGAGTGAAGGCCAGCAGCTGGCCGTCCGGGGAGAGCGCCAGGTTGCCGACGCTCAACGGCAGGTCGGTTACCTGCGCGACCCCGCCAGCCTCGACCATGACGCGCCAGGCCTGGGAGCTTCCCGACCGAGTCGACAGGAAGTAGACGGCATCGCCGGTGGGTGACCAGCGGGGATTGAAGTCCCCGGCTGGATCCGTCGTGAGCCGACGCAGCCCCGTCCCGTCGGCGTGCACCAGCCACAGATCGCTGCGCCGCCGATTGGCCTCCAGATCCAGGGAGCTCTTCACGAACACGATCCACTCGCCGTCCGCGCTCACCTGGGGATCCCCGATGCGGTCCATGGACACCAGGTCGTGGACAGTGAAGGGGTGGCGTTGCTGAGCCGCAGCGGCTTGGGGAAGAGTCGCGGTCGCGACAACGACGCACACGCAGGAAGCGATACCTCGAAGCATCTTCGTCTCCTTCAGCGCACCGGGCAATAACCGCCCGGAACTCCCTTGGGGGAAAGAACGATCTGCCACAGCTGGTTTCTCCGCGCGCGGAAGCTGCCGGCGCTGGACAGCAAGAAGTACTTCCACATGCGATAGAATCGTCGATCGTAGTCCGCGCTCAGCTCACTCCAGTGCTCGTCGAAATTGCGAAACCAGCACATCAAGGTCCTGTCGTAGTCCGTGCCGAAGCTGTGCCAATCCTCCAGAACGAACAGTCCTTCAATGGTCGAGGTGATCTGCTTGGCCGAAGGCAACATGGAATTGGGGAAGATGTAGCGTTCGGTCCACGGATCGACCCGGTTTACGGAGCGGTTCGATCCGATGGTGTGGAGCAGAAACAGCCCGTCGGGTGTCAGGCAATCGCGCACGATGCGCATGAAGGTACCATAGTTCCTAAGGCCGACATGCTCGAACATGCCGAGCGAGAACACGCGGTCGAAGGACCCATCCAGCTGACGGTAGTCCTGCAGCCGGATCTCGACCGGAAGCCCGCGGCACAGCTCCATCCCGTAGCGCGCCTGCTCTTCGGAAACCGTGATGCCGAGAACTTCCACTTCGTAGTGCTCGGCGGCGAACTTCGCGGCGCCTCCCCAACCACAGCCGATATCCAAGACCCGCATCCCCGGCTGGAAGCCCAACTTCCGACACACCAGATCGAGCTTCGCCTCCTGCGCCTCATCGAGCGTCGTGGCGTCCCTCCAGTAGCCGCAGCTGTAGATCATGCGCTCCCCGAGCATGTGCCGGTACAACTCGTTGCCAATGTCATAATGCCGCCGCCCAACCTGGAAGGCCCGCGACGGCTTCTGGAGGTTCGCCAGCTTAGCCCAGAGGACCCGGAGTAGCTCTGTTGCCGGCCGGATCTTGGTCTCGAGATCGGCTGCCGCGACCCGGTGGAAGAACTCGTCCAGTTGGTCGCAGTCCCACCAACCGTCCACGTACGACTCGCCCGCGCCCAAGGCCCCGTGCGCCAGCACCCTGCGGTAGAGCGCGTCGTTGTGTACGTGGATGTCCCAGGGACGGTCTCCGTCGACCCGGACATCCGCGTAGGACAGCAGCCGCTCTACTCTGTTGCGAAACACTCCCCGCCTCAGATCAGCTGCTTGATGATCACCACCACTCCGGCCGCCCCCGAGACGGCGAGCACCGCGCTGCGCGTGTACCCGCGGTCCAGCAAGCGGGCCGTGTGACGACTAATCAAATATCCCAGCAGGATGCCCGGAAGGAGCGCCAGGGAGAGCAGGAGCTCGGTCCGGCCCAGCCGCCCGGCGATGCGCAGACCGACCAGCGACATCGAGATACCCACCACGAAGAACGCCGACAGGGTGCCCCGGAGCCGGGCGCCGGACTCCCGCTGGAGCACGAGCGCCATGGGCGGCCCTCCGATGGACACCGCGGTGCCGCTGAAGCCCGACAGCATACCGGCTCCCAGCAGCGTGCGCGGCGTGGGCGGGAGGTGGAGACCCGATGCGGTGAGCCCCACCATCAGGAGGATCAGCACTCCGAAGAACAGCGCGATCCGGTTCGGGGAGATCAGCAGCAGCGCGGCGATAGCGGCGGCGATGCCGACCATGCGGCCCCCGATAGCCCATCCCAGATCGCGGAACTGGACGGAGCGCCACTCCCTGTGTGTCAGCAGCACGGTCAGGACGACGGACGCGAGCAGCAACGGCGCGGGGATGAACCGAGGATCGATGAGCACGAGAAGGGGCGCCGCGACGAGCCCGAGCCCGAACCCGATGGAGCCCTGCAGCGTGGCACCGACGGTCACCGCGCCGGCAGCCAGGGCGATCTGCGTGAGTGTGAGCGGGACCAACCGCCGACTTACACAGCCTGCTCGTCGCGCTTGGTGAGCACGACAAGAATGGCCACGATCGCCGCAATCGTCAGGGCCGCCAGCACGAGCGCAACGGGCTCCGGCACCGGGAGCGGCCAGCCCTCGATCCGGCGGCCGCCGCGGGCCGCCACCCAGAGCGCCAGCACCACCCCCGTGAGACCGCCACCTCCCACCAGCCCGGAGCCGAACAGCACGCCCCGCTCGCGTCGCCGCTCGGCCAGCTCCGGCGCCTGATTGCGCGTGAGGAGCCAGCGGGTGAGGCCGCCGATGAACACCGCCCCCATGGTGCTCAGCGGCAGGTAAACCCCGACGGCGAATGCAAGCACAGGGATCTTGAAGAACGACGCGACGATCCCGATGCCTACGCCGATCAGGATGAGGGCCCAGGGGAGGCTCTGATCCAGCACCCCGTCGATCACCAGCTTCATGAGCATCGATTGAGGTGCGGGGAGCTCGGCTCCGCCCAGGCCGCCCTCGACGTTGTTGTGCAGCAGGATGATCACGATGGCCACGGCGCCGGCGGAGGTGATCACTCCGGCTAGCTCGCCGATCTGCTGCAGCCGCGGCGTCGCCCCGAGGATGAATCCGGTCTTGAGATCCTGGGAGGTGTCGCCGGCGATGGACGCCGCGATGCACACCGCCGTGCCAACCATCAGCGCCGTGGCCTTCCCAGCCAGGTCCGTCCAGCCCGCCAGGAAGAAGATCAGGCTCACCCCCAACAGCGTGGCGATGGTCATGCCCGACGTCGGGTTGGACGTCACGCCCACGAGTCCCACGATCCGGGAGCTGACGGTCACGAAGAAGAACGCGAAGATGGCGATCAGCACCGACGCCACGGCCTTCACCGGAATCGACTCGATGTAGCCGAGGATCCCCGGCGCGAGAGTGAGGATCAGGAGAACCGCGACGATCCACAGTATCATTGTCCGGAAGGAGAGATCCCTTTCGGTACGCTCCACCGCCGCTGCCGCCCGCTGGCTGATCTGCGCCAGGCCGAGCTTGAACGACTCGATCATGGTGGGGATCGAGCGAATCAGCGTGATGATCCCGCCGGTGGCCACGGCGCCAGCGCCGATGTAGCGCACGTAGCGGTTCCAGATCTCGCCCGACGACATGTCGCGGATGAGCTTCTCGGTCTCGGGGTACAGCGGCTCGGTGAGACCCTGGCCCCACAGATAGATGGCGGGAATGATCACCAGCGCCGAGAGCGCGCCGCCGGCCACCATCACAGTGGCTATCCGCGGTCCCAGGATGTAGCCCACCCCGATGAGGGGTGGGGAGACGTCGGCGGAGACTCCGGCGCGGAACGGCAAGTGGATGTCAACGCTGCGCTGCACGAACTTGAACCCGTCGGTGACCAGCTTGAACAGCATGCCGACCCCAATGCCCCAGAAGACAGGAGCCGCCTGGCTGCCGCCCCCCTCCGCGGCGACGAGCACCTCGGCGCAGGCCATCCCCTCCGGGTAGGGCAGCTTGCCGTGCTCCCGCTTGATCAGGTAGCGGCGCAGCGGGATCATTGCCAGG
This sequence comes from Gemmatimonadota bacterium, assembly GCA_039591655.1. Lineage (GTDB taxonomy): Bacteria > Gemmatimonadota > Gemmatimonadetes > Gemmatimonadales > GWC2-71-9 > WVYX01. The sequence goes on along the minus strand of JBDHDE010000015.1, from coordinate 30,569 downwards.
ACGCCGATGAGCCCGCCGCACATCGCCAGCAGCGTTATCTGGCGCCATGCCGGGCTCATCCCCCACATGAACAGCGCCGGGATGGTGAACAGCACTCCCGACGCCACCGAGGAGCTGGCAGACCCGATGGTCTGCGACATGTTGCTCTCGAGAATGCTGTGCCGCAGGCCGAAGCTGTTGAGGAACCGGAACGCTACTACGGTGAGGACGGCGGCCGGTATCGAGGTGCTGATGGTAAGCCCCGCGCGGAGCCCCAGGTAGGTATTCGCCGCCCCGAAGATGATCCCGAGAATGATACCGGTGATCGTCGCCTTGAACGTGAGCTCGGTGAGCGTCTGCCCGTAGGTGAGCGGGACGTACTGCTCGCCTTCCTTCAGCTCGTAGGCTGTGGGGGGAAGCTTGTTCTGGGTCATCGGGACTCCTCGGGGACGGATCCGCCGCACCACCTCACGCCCCGTGGCAGGGCGCCGCGCGAATCTTCACCGGGGGACTGGGGCGCGCAAGCTCGCACGCCGGAAGAGCGCTAGGCCAGATCCGCTCCCTGCCGACGCCGCCCGCGCAGCACCAGCCAAACGAGCACGCCCACCACCACCACGAGCAGCGCGAGCAGCTGGATCACACGCAAGAAGATGTGATCCACGAGATTCTCGGAGTGGTCGATGGCGCGTAACAGCGTGGAGTCGAGGGCCGCCAGGACGGCGAGCCGCTCCTGGCGGATGGCTCCGAGCACCGCGATGCGCTCCAGGGTGACGGCCTCCAGCACCGCGAGCCGCTCAGCCCGAACCGCGTCCAGCGTCTCCAGCCGCATCGCGTCGATGGCACGGGTGAGGGTCATCAGCTCCGCGCGCAGCGTCTCGAGCACGACGGCCCGCTCGCCACTCACCAGGGTAGGCAGCGTGTCGGCCAGCGAGGCGATGCGGTCGAGCGAAGTGCGGACGCTGGTCAGGGTGCTGTCCACCACCGACATGCGCGCGATCTCATGGGCGATCAGCTCGACATTCCAGCGCAGCTCTTTCCCCAGAGCGTCGTTGATGGCGCCGGCGCGGTCCGCCACGTCCCGCATGCTCCAATAGGTCGCCCCGATGGCGCCGCCGATGCCACCGCCCACATCCCGCAGCGTCGCCGTATCGGCCGCCATCACCGATGTGCGATTGAGCGTGATCGGATCGATGGGGTGCTCAGCGGCGAACCGCATCAACCGCGGCTCGAATGCGGCCACCTTCTCCTCTCCGACAATCCGGACGGCCAGATCGCGCGCCTTCCGCTCCTGCTCCGCGATCAACTGGATCGCAGCGGCTCGATGACCCCCGGGGAGGATGTCGTAGCGCGGCGGCGGCGACTCGACGAACGCGTGCAGCTGCACTGTGTACAACCAGGCATCCACAAGGGCCAGGAGCGGATCTGACAGCAGCGCGGCCTCGCGGATGGTCGTGACAGAGACGGACTTCCATAGCAGGGCCCGATACTGAACCTCGGGATCTGGGCTGGCGTTTCGGATGCTGTCCGCCAACGCCTCCACGGCCTGACCGAAGTCCGTGGCGTACTGCAGCACCATCTCTCTGAGCTGGGTCGCCGTGACCGTCTCGACTCCTACCCGCTTCATGGTGGGCGTCTGCGTGGGAATGCTCACGCAGGAAACGGTGATCACGCCGACCGCGGCCGTCAGAAGTGAACTGTGCGGGGCTCTCCAGAGTCTGGGGTGTCTCACGATCATCCGTTGCCCCTCTACCGCCGCCCGCGGCGGCCGCCCGTCCGCCCACCGGATGGGCGGCTCCGCTGGCTGCTGTAGTTCTGCGTCCGCTGTGATCCCCGCTGACGAGCCTGATAGTCGCGGTTCATCCCGCTGCTGCTCCGATCGCGGGTGGAAGGCTGGCGACCCTCCGCGCGGTCGCCTCCCTGGCTGGGAGCAGACTCCCGGCGCTCACCCCAGCCATCGCGGTCCCGCTGCTGCCAGCTACCGTCCTGGTTCCGCCGGTGCACGTTGCCGTCCCTGTCGGTGTAGACGTTGTTCTCCCGCTGCCGATCCACGTTGGGGCGTTGGCGGTCCCGGGTCTCCGCCCGCGGGGCGTTGCGGGCCCGATTCCCGGCCTTGTCGTAGATGTTGTTCCGTCGGTAGGCATCCCGCTGCCCCGCCCGATACCCCGCGCGGGCGCCGGCGTGGTATCCGTGGTGCCATCCGCGGTGATATCCGTGGCGATAGCCGCGGTAACCCGCGGGCCCCCACCAACCGCGCCAACCTCCGAAGCCGATGTGGAACGTGAAGGGCCCCGTGCTGTAGCTGAACCCGAAACTCCAGCCGTACCACGGGTTCCAGCGCATGTGGAAGCCCCAGGTCGCGGGCCGCGGGTAGTAGTACGCGCCGTACCACGACGGGTAGTACCAGCCGGTCCCGTACACGATGGTGCCCCCGTACACGTAGCTGCCCGAGTAGCCGGGATAATAGCCCACGTACACGACCTCGGGGGTCGATTCATAGACGTACACGTACGTGACGTTGTACGCCGGATTGGTGGGCGGAATCGTGTAGATCTCCGGCGGCACCGAGTCGGCCACCACCCAGGGGCCGCTGGGTCGGTCCGCCACGAACCAGACCGCCTGGTCGCAGGCGTAGTACTTCTCGCCGACCTTGATCACCTGGGAGGCGGTGTTGACAGCGTACTCCATCTCCGTGTCTTCGATGGGCTCGAACTCCGGTGCCCCGTCGTAGGTGACCTCCAGCTGCGCCTCACTCCGCTTGATGGCAGACGTTTGGGGAATCTGGTTGTCGAGCAGGGCCTCCTCCGCCAGCTCAGTCCCCGGCACCCAGACCAACAGGTGCCCAACGTCGGACTCCGGCGGGATGTTGGCGAAATCCTCCGGCAGATCCTCACCGGCTACGTACGACCAGGGTCCACTGAACAGGGATTCGCCGGCGTACCACCTTCCCGACAGCAGCAGGAAGTAACGCTGCGTGTCGATCTCCAGCAGGACGTCGCTCTCCGTGTTCGCTACGTACAGCAGGTCCGTGGCATCGACGGGCGTGTACTGGGGATCCCCCTCGAGGACGATCAACTCCGTGGGCTCGGTGGCCACGACGATGGTCGGCGGGGGTCCCGGTTCGGCCGCTACGCTATCCTGTGCTTCGGGCTCGGTCTCCTCAGGCTCCTGGGGCGTCAGCGCCACCACCTCACGCGGGACTGCGTCCGTCAGCTGCCACTCACCATCAATGGCATCCGCCACGTACCAACTGTCCTCACCGGCAAAGAGGTAGTAGGTCCGGCTGTCCGGTGAGTAGAGGATGGTGAATGGCGTATTGAGCACCCGCATCAACTCCGAGTTCTCGACGGCCTGCATCCGCGGCGGTCCTTCGATCGTGACGAGCACGGCCGGCTCATTGACGACCAGGATGGCCGGCGGATCGTTGTTCAAGTTCTCGGACGTCGCTCTCCGTTCCTCTACCAGCGCCAGGCTGGTGAGCAGGCGATCCAGCGACAGCGTCAGCTCCCACTTGGGAATCTCCTGCTCGAGGAAGCGGGCCAGCGTGTCCTGCTGCTCGGGGCTCAGGTTGGGAAATCGCACCCGGGGGACGGAGAGATCCACGATCTCAACGGTGCGCTCGTCCCGATCTGTGGCTACCCGGGCCTCGTACCACACGGCGCCGAACAGAGGCTCCTCAGTCTCAGCCGCTGTCACGGAGACGGCAGACCGACTCGAGAGGCGGTCTCCCTCGAACTCCTCCAGTTGGGGCTGGTAGATGACTACGTCCCCTCGGTTGGTTTCGATCCGGCGCGGCCAACCCTCATTCTCGGGCTCCTCTCCCTGTCTGGCACCCAACGCCAGCGCAAGGGCGACGATTGGCAGCGCCGCGGCCAGCAGTGTGCCCGTGACAGTCGGGACTTTCCGCATCTCTGATCCCCACTAATCAAATGATGGCTGCACGGGCTCACGCGGGGCGGCGGTCAGCAGGTATGCTTGCCCGCGGCTCCACCTAGCCCGGGCCGGCGGCCAGTAGATATGATCGCCCGTCTGCCGCGGGCGGCACAAGGGCGAGGCAAGTGGCCTCTAGAACCCGAACGCGATTATGAGCCGTAACGCCCGGTACTTGAGCTCCGCGTCGTCCGGCAGCGGCTCAATGATCTCGTCATCTACGTCTTCGAAGAGCGTGTCGACCTGCTCACTCCCGAAGCCGTAGGCCAGGCCGACGGTGAACTCGCCGCCGCCCAGCCGGAAGCTGGTGCCCACAGTCACGAAGAAGACGTTCCATGCGGCGACCGAGACGTCGCTGCGTTGCGAGTTGTCGATCGCGGTCCGGTCGGTCCTGAAGCTGGCCGACATGGAGAAGCCCGGCGTCAACTGCTCTTCGACTCCGATGCCCCAGTTGAACACCGAGTTGAGCTGCTGGGTGACCCTGAGAATCAGGGTGTCGCCGGTGCTCTGTCCAATGAACGGCTCGGTCGCCAGGACCTCGTACCCCTCGACTTTGTCGAACCACTCGGCGGCTGCGTGGAGGGTCGTGTTCCTCCCGATGAAGTACGATGCCCCGCCTGCGATGGACAGCGGCGACTTGTACGTGGCCTTGAGATCCTGCTGTACGTCGGCGATGAACCGCGGATCGGGGATGGCGTCACCATCGATATCCTGCCCCACGACGACCCGGTTCACCGTCGTCTCGCCGGAGCCGAACAGCCTCACCTCCGGCGTAGTGACCGTAAGCCCCAGGCTGAACCCCAGCCAGTCGTACGTGACGCCTAGCTTCCACAGCAGCCGGTAGTGGCTGTACTTGTAGCCGACGTCGGTGAGAGTGATCCCGCCGGTTGTCGTGACCGGCTCGAAGGCTTGGCCGGTGATCGAAGTGCGCGACCGCTGGCTGCGTATCGCGAGAAACGTCGTCGCGCCGATACCGAATCTCTGCCCCAGGGGATACGACCAGGTCAGACCACCCCACGACTCGTTCAGCCTGGTGTCGAACATCAACTCCGCGTAGAAGTCCTCCGGTGGGGGGTTGGGAACGAGGATATCTCCGGTTCCAACACCGGCTGCCCGGAGGGTCGCGTCGAACTTGTAGCGGGTGAGGAACGAGTACCCCAGCACGTGCTTGCCAAAGAGCTTGAGGGGCACAAGGCCGGCAAAGAACCCCGGGGCCACACCCAGCGTCTGATCGTCGAGCCGAATATCGAGATCCCCCGATCCCCTCACCCGCACACCGGTCAACTCGAACACCTTCGAGGTCGCTATTACGTCGGGATCCTGGATCAGGCTAACCGCGCCGGGATTGTAGTACACCGCGCTGAGGTCCACCACGCTCCCGACCACCGCTCCACCCAAGAGATTGCCGCGGGTGCCGTATTGATTGGTCCAGTAGTGGGCGTCCTGGGCGGCGGCCGCCGATGCCGCCCCAGCAAGCAGGGCCAACAGACCGACCATGGATCTCGAGATGCGTGACGCTGGTGTCATGGGGCTCGTCACCTTTCTGGCTGTGCAAGAAACCGGAGTTGAGCGCGTCGCTGCTCGCCATGTACGGGTCCATCTCTAATGCGGCGAGGACCCGGCAATGTCCAGTATGCGGGACCGGGTCGCTGTGAGTGGCGGTCCGGCACCGCGTGGCGCCGTCGCCGGGCCTAGAACGTGAGTGTGAGGCCGATGGGAACGGACAGCTGCTGGCTCGGGGCATCGGCCTTGGACTGCGCGTCGATCCCGCGGTACACCCAGGCCGCGAGGCCGCCCGCTGCCAACCCCACGAGACTCAGGCCGATGGCGTCGGACAGCTCGAACCCGGGAGCCGCGCGCCACAACACCAACCCCACCAGCGCGCCGGCCCCGAAACCGATGGCCGAGCCGGGCGCCGAGGCGCCGACGGCACCGCCCATCACTCCTACGGCGGCGACATCGAGCCAGCTGAACCGCTGAAGGTGCGGCTTCATGACGATCCCGGCCGCAGCACCAACGAGGACCCCAACGCCGGCGGCGATGGCCGCGTCTCCCAGGCGCTCGCTGTCGGCATCCCCCAGGGCGATCCCCCCGGCCAACCCGACGGCGCCTCCCAGTGCCGTCGCCACCCGCACGCAGGTGAGGCTGTAGTAGGTTCGATTGCAGGGTACCCAGGAGCCCATGGAACCCAGCACGGCGCCGGAGTAGAGCCCCAAGGCCCCACCACCAACTGCGGACCAACCGGAGCCCGAGGCTTCCTGGGCGCGGGCCGGCCCAGGCGCGAGGAGCATGGCTGCGGCACAGAGGGCGGCGATCCCTCCTGCTCGATGAGTCCCCTGCACTACCGCTCCTTTCCGTTGCCTACCACCCAGAGTGCAGCGTCACGCGGTGCCCAGAATATACGGATGGTTATCATTACGGCGACATGATCATCCCGCTCGCCGCCCAGTCCGGAATCGCCGAGTTGCTGCAGCACCAACCGCTCGTGGCGCTGGTGACCATGTTCGGGGCAGGTCTGATCACGAGCCTCACACCGTGCATTTACCCGATGATTCCCATCACTGCGGGCATCTTGGCGGGCAGCTCGGGACCACGGCAGTCACGCCGTCGCACCGTCGGCCTCACACTGGCCTACGTCTCGGGCCTCGCGCTGCTCTACGCAATCCTGGGGCTCGTCGCGGGGCTCACGGGCTCGTTGTTCGGGACGGTGTCGTCCAGCCCGTGGGCCCGCTTCGTCATCGGGAACCTGCTATTGCTGTTCGGCCTTGCCATGCTGGACGTCATCCCGCTGTCCGCGCCGCGGCGCGTGGTGCGTTGGGCCGGAGGTCTCCGGGGCGGCTCGTACCCGGCAGTCTTCCTGCTCGGCGCCACGTCGGGAATCGTCGCCGCTCCCTGTGGAGCGCCAGCCTTCGCGGCGGTGCTCACCTGGGTTTCCACGACGGGGAGTGTCGTGCTGGGGTTCATCTATCTGATGGTGTTCTCCCTGGGGATGACGGCGTTGCTGGTGGCCGTGGGGCTCTCCGCCGGAACACTGGTGGCACTGCCCCAGGCAGGACCATGGATGACGTGGATCAAGAGAGCTGCAGGAGTCGTGATGCTGGCCATGGCCGAGTACTACTTCATCCAGACCGGGATGACGCTGTGACGCCGGACCGCGCATGCGCCCGGTTTTCCGTGTCGGTAGCGGCGCTCTGCACCGTCTGCTGGGCGCCGCCTGCGGATGCACAGGAAGTGGGGATTCCCATCGGTGCCACGCCCCCCGCGGTGGAGGTCGAGAGCCTGGATGGGGACACCGTCTCCCTGGCGGTGTCGATCGGGGAGCGACCGGTGTTGCTACAATTCTGGGCCAGGTGGTGCACCGTGTGCGAGGCGCTGCGGCCGCAATTGGGGGAGGCGGCAACACGCTTCGCCGGGCGGGTGGAGTTCGTCGCTGTAGCCGTGGCGGTGAACCAGACGCCCCGCTCGGTACGGCGCTACCTGGAGCAGCACCCCGTACCCTACCCGGTGGTTTGGGATGTCACGGGTGCGGCAGTGCGGGCCTACCGGGCACCGACCACCGGCTACGTCGTCATCCTCGATGCCGACGGCCGGGTGGCCTACACCGGCGTGGGGGAACAGCAGGACCTCGTGGCGGCGTTGGAGCGGATCGTCGGCGGGTAGCAGCCGCCTCCGGCGCGGCAGCCCCGCGAATCAGTTCCCCGACTCGTCCTCCGGCGGCGGCGCGATCCGCCCGATCGCCGCTCCCAACTCCTCATAGGCCATCGGATCGATCTCCCGGAACGGGGCTGCCCGGTACGCGATTCGCCCCTCTGGATCCACCACGAAGAGGGTGCGGTTGTCCAGAGGGCCGCTGGCCCGGTCGATGAAGGCCCCGTAGCTCCGTCCCACCGCGGCGCCCTCATCGCTGCCGAACAGGAAGGGGAGCTGGTCGTCCCGGGCCCAGGCTGCGAGGGCCTCCGCCGGGTCCGTGCTGATGGCGATCAGCACGACGTCGCGCCCGCCCCGAAACAGCTGTGCGTACTGGTCACGGTACGCATGCATCTGGATCGTTCAGCCAGGCGTCCGGGCGCGGAAGAAGAAGGCCAGAACCACGGTCTTGCCACGGAAGTCGCTGAGTCGCACGGGATCCCGCAGCACACCGTAGCGGGTGGCGCCGGGGATCTCGAAGTCGGGCGCCACGGTCCCCACGGCCAGCGGTTGGGGCGTGCCCTCCTGCGCTGCGGCCGGCGCGGTGACGGCCAGGGCCGCGAGCGCCAGACCGGCTAGAAAGATCCGAGTCATGCCAGGCACCGTACCCTTCCTATTGCCGGTGCTCGGGGTCCGTCTCCCGGTGCTCCTCCATGCAGCACTGCATGCGCTCCATGTGGCCCTCCATCCCCTCCATGCGTCCGTGCATGCCCTGCATCATCTGCATGCGGCCGTGCATCTGCTGCATGCGCTGGTGCATCATCATCTGGCAGCCGTCCAGCCACCCGGCGACGCGCCCCCGCTGCTCGGCGGTCAGCAGCCCCTTGGCCTGTGCCGCCGCCGTGAGCACCGCCAGGTGGGCCCGGTGCTGTGCTTCCATGGCGGCCTCGGCGTGGGCGCGGAGCTGGTCCACGTCCGGCGCATCCGCCTCCCAGAGCTCCATGAGCTGCGCGTGGTGCGACTCGGCCTCTGCCTGCGCGGCACCGTGAGCCTCCTCCAGCTCAGCGGCAAAGGCCTCGAGCCGGCTCACCTGCTCATCCGATAGCTCCAGGACTTCCCGGCGCTCCAGCAGGTGCGGCGGCGCATACGCGCGCACGTGGACCATGGGCTCCACATGCTGACGCATCTGGTGCATGCGCTCCATCCGCTGCCGCATCTGAGGCTCCTGGGCTTCGTGATGGGGCCGCTCCTCCTGGCCCCAGGCTTGCGGTGCGGCGCCCACGAGCAGCAGCACGCCGAACGAGTATCCCCAACTTCGCATCAGTGACCTCCGTGACCGGGCGTGAAGCAGCAAGCTAACCAGGGGTGGTCCGGATGCGCGACCAGGTCCACCGTGCGGCACCCCTCGGCCGGGGTAACCCCTTCGTTGACAAAGCTCTACGCCTGGTGCCTCTTGTCCTGTGAGGCGCGTCATAGTACCCCACAAAGGGCCATGACCTGTGATGCGCGTCATAGTACACCACACGGGGCCATGACAGGGTGTGGGCTGGCGCGCCAGTGCCGGACCCGGCCCCTTCGGTCGAGCACCTTCTCCGGCGCCGTACGCGCACTCTCCCGACAAGGAGTGGGCTCAAATGCTTTTCATGACGCAGAACTTCGTCCCCAACGAGTGGCGCGGCACCATTGATCTGCTGCTGACGCCAATCGCGTGGGTCCCGGGCTGGCACACCCGGATGGTGAACTTCGCCTGGTACGGCGACACCCTGGGCGAGGTGATGCTCAAGCGCGTGCTCATCATGCTGCCGATCCTGCTCCTCATGGCGGCGGTGTGGTCCACCATGGTGTCGCTCTACACCATCCCGTTCCGCTCCAGGCGGGGAGGCTTCCTCACCGCGCTCCTCCTGGGGTGGTGGGACGTGGGCCGGAGCATCTGGCTCTTCTGGGCCGGCCTCTTACGGTTCGCCTTCGTGCTGCTCGGGTGGATCTGGGCAACCATACGGTTGGCGGTCCAGCTCCTGGTTGCCGGCATCAAAGGCACGTTCCGCTCGCCGCTGGCGTTCCTCGACTGGACATCGCGCAACTACTTCAAGCCCGGGGTGCCGTGGGTCGCCTTCATGGCGCTGATGGTGTGGTGCGCCGTGGAAGCCACGATCTTCATGTACACCCTGAGCCCGACTTTGTCGGAGGTGCTGGCCGGGATCACCGGCTACGAGCCGAACCCGCGGCTCGTGGCACCCCTGCTCTGGATCTTCCTGTACTTCCTGATCCTGGGCAGCTTCGCGTGCATCCAAGTGCTGCAACAAGCCATCGCGAGCAGGAAGGTCGGCGAGATCATCCAGATGGTCCTCGTAGAGCTATCGGTGATGTTCTTCGAGGTCATCTTCCTGTATCGCGAGCTGATCGATGCCATCACACCCTGGATCGCGCAGCAGACCAATGAGGGCGTGCGTCTCGGACTCGTGTCGACGCTCGCGCTGGCCTCGTTCGGGTGGGTCGGCGTCCGGGGCATGACCTGGTTCCTGTTCGGACGCTACGGCACGCCTGCAGTGCTGGCCGTCCTCGCCCGCGACACCATCAAGGAAGGCGCGCCGATCTCGGCGATGCCGTCGGCGCCCGAGGCGGATCTGTGGCGGGGTCCCGTGCGAGCGCTCAAGGAAGAGGTGGAGTGGTTCAAGGCGGAGGCGCGCCGGGGTTTCGAGTTGATCACCCTGCCGGTGATGCAGCTCTTTGCAGCCGCGGTGAACATGATCGTGGTGTTGATCCGCTCGCAACCGCTCTTCCGGCTCCCGTTCACCAGCATCGACGACGCCCTCGCCGTGACACGGTTTGGGTCCTCGGGTGAGCCGGAGACCCTTTCCGATTTCGGAGGTGCCCGATGAGACCCGGCCAGCCATGGAAGGCGGGAGTTGCCGTGGCCCTGGTCGCCGTCCTCGCGGCGTGCGCTGCCCCCTCTGAGCGCCCCGGCGTACCCCGTTCGACCCTCGTCATCGGCATCGACGTGAGCGGCTCGTTCCGACACCACTACGACGAGGCCGTCGATTTCGCGGCGCATTACCTGTACGGGCACATGAACGCCCTGGGGGAGTTGAGCGCTCCCTCGGCGGTATTCGTCGGCTCGGTGGGGGGCGAGCGGCCCGGCGAGTCCAAGTCCTTCCAGCCGATCCACGCCTTCGAGAACAAGAGCGTGGCGGAGATAGCCACGCACCTGAGGGAGCTATACCCCTCCGAGGAGTCGTTCACCGACTTCAATATCTTCTTCGACCGGGTGGCGACGCTGGTTAAGCGGCAGGGGCTCACCCTCGCGCCCCTGAACGTAGTGCTCCTGAGCGACGGCGTGCCCGACGCGCCGAGCCAGGCGGGCCAGCCCGAGGCTGAGCGGTACGCGGCCATCGTGCTCGACCCGTTGGAGTACATCTCCCGCAGCGTGACGGTGCGCCTGCTGTACGCCACCCCCACGGTGTCTGTGAACTGGGAGCGGCAGATCGAGCGGAACCGCGTCCGGATGTGGACGGTGGACGACCAGGTAATGGTCGGCTGGCGGGATCAGGTGGTGGCGGGCGCTCCGGTGGACGCCCAAGAGGACCTCTGGCGCTGGGTGAAGGACAACGTGGACTTCCGCGTGCGGAGCCGTAGGTTGTAGGTTCGTCCTAGACCACGTCAGAGCAGCGAGGGGGAGCGGGGTGCCAAAGGAGAAGAAGCCGAGGGAGCGCCGCAAGGAGAGCGAGGCCGAGATGGTCGACCGCCTCCTGAAGAAGCTCCCCCACGCCGACCCGAGCCTCCAGGGCGCCGAGTTCAGGACCAAGCCCACGCCGCCCATGTTCCAGGCGGCGACGCCCGGCGGCACCATGCGGGCAGCGACCCCGGGGTCCATGCGGCTCGTGCCCAGGCTCTCGGCGGCGGCGGTGTGGGGCCGGGTGGCCTTGGGCATCCTCATGGGCGTGGCCATCACACAGTGGCCCTACGCCCACGACTGCGGCTTCGGAACGGTCGCGTATATGTTCGGAGTCGCCGTAGTACTGGCGTCGGCCGTCTGGGCCGTCGCGGGCTCGTGGGTGGGCCGCCAGCCCGTCGCCCACGTCGTCGCCCTGGCCCTAGTCGCCTGGGGCGGCATCCTGACCGCCGGGGTGCTGTTGCCCCGGGTAGGCTATGCCAAGAACCAGGCGTTCTGGTCGTGCAGCGCCGCCGCGGCGGCGGCACCGGCTGCGGGGGCGGCACAGGGCGAGGGTGAGGGGGCGCTGGGGGTGCCGGGCGCAGGGGATTCCCTGGGCGGAGCGCCGGCGGGCGCCGAGGCCGGCCAGGCCGAGACGCCCCCCGCGGAAGAGGAGCGCTGAGCGCGGCGCGGGCCGGCACACGCTGGAGGTAGGTAAGGCCATACCAGAGCGCAACGCGGCCCCACTTCGGGGCCGCGTTCGTTTTGTGTAGTGCTGGGGACCGAACCGGCTCAGGATCCCACCGGCGGCTCCTCTCGCTCGGGCTCCGCGGCGCGCACCGCGACCACCCCCTTCTCCTCCCGGGTGGCCGTCACGGTCGTGAGCTTCCAGGCCGTGCCGATGGCCAGGAAGAACCACAACAGGTCCCACGCGGACATGGTGGCGAGGATTCGCTCCACGAATCCCAGATCCGCAATGGCGACATGCGCGTAGAACGCCGCAATGGAGTCCTTCTCCTGATAGCTCATGCCGGCAGAGCGCTCGGCCACCGCCTCGTGGATGCGGCTGACCAGGCTGTCGGGCAACACTTCGTCTTCGTCCACCGCTTCGAAGCCTTCGAGGACCTCCGGGGGAAGCTCCTCGTGGGCAATCATGTCGATGAAGACCGCCTGGGCCAGCAGCGACGAGTCCGCCATGATCTCGGACTGCAGCTGGGACGGCGCCCCGATCTCCACAATCAGCCACTTGCCGATGATGAGCCCCGCCGCTGCCAGCACCCCGGCCCGAACCCCCAGGGCCCGGCTCCGCACAGGGGCAGCCCATGCCATCACCCCACCGACCAAGCCGCCGACGCCCCACGCCACCCAGCCGACCTCGTACCCGGTGGACACCACGATCAGCGCCCAGATCACGCCGCCGGCCACCGCGGCGACGAGGCCGACCATCAGGGCCGCCTTGGCACGATCCGCCATACGCTCCGTCCCCGTCTAGAATGGTGACTACGAGCCCCGGGGTCCGCCCACGGACCCCGGGGCCATTCAGCGCTGCCCCAAGATCGCGGGCGGCCCCCAACCGACCGTGACGGCAATCACCGGGCGCCCTCCCGGGGCCGAAGCCGCCCGAAACCTCCGCCCGACCCCGCCCGTAGCACTCTGCAAGGGGGTGCTGCCCCCGGCTGTCCCACCCGACCAAGGAGCGCGCAGTGTCCGATACGGTCATCCGAACCGAGAAGCTGACCAAGTCCTTCAACGGCGTGCAGGCACTCAAGTCCCTCGACCTGGAGGTGCCGCGCAACTCGATCTTCGGCTTCCTGGGTCCCAACGGCGCCGGGAAGACCACGACCATCAAGTTGCTCCTCGGGCTGGTGCGACCCACCAGTGGCTCGGCGGCGGTATTCGATCACGACATCGTGGGAGACACCATCGACGTGCGCCGGCGCATCGGGTACCTGGTCCAGGAGCCTCACTACTACGAGTACATGTCGGCCCGGGAGATCCTCCGCTTCACAGCCAGGTTCTTCTACGAGGGCCCCAAGGAGAGCATCGCGGAGCGGGTCAGCGACACCCTCGAACTCGTGGGCCTGGCCGACAAGGCGGACCGCCCCATCGAGGGTTTCTCGGGCGGCGAGCGGCAGCGCCTGGGCATCGGCCAGGCGCAGGTCAACAAGCCAGACCTGCTCATCCTCGACGAGCCGGCGGCCTCCCTAGACCCCATGGGCCGTAGGGACGTCCTGGCAATCATGGAGAAGCTGCGGGAGCACTCCACCGTGTTCTACTCCACCCACATCCTGGACGACGTGCAGCGGGTGAGCGACACGGTCGCAATCCTGAACGAAGGCGAGCTGATCGCACAAGCATCCATCGAGGAGTTGCTGGCCGGGAGCCGCGGGACAGTCTACGCCATCGAGTTGCGGGGCGATGCGGCCGCTGCCCGGGCGCGCCTCAGGGACCAGTCTTGGGTGGCCGACATCCACGTGGTCCCGGACACGGACACGGTGGAGTGGCATGTGTCGGTCTCCGACGACAGGGCCGCCGAGGAGCAGCTACTGAGACTCATGCTGGCCGACGAGCAAACCACCGTGACCCGGTTCGGCCGGCTCACCTACAAGCTCGAGGACGTCTTCATGGACCTCGTGGAGGGGAACGGCAATGGCAGTTAGCGTGCCGCTGGAGCCGGTCACCGACCGCGGGTGGCTCGTCGGCTTCGGCAACATGGTGGACAAGGAGTACGCCTCCTGGTGGCGCACCCGCCGCGGGTTGGTCCACCTGCTGCTATGGCTGACCGTGATCAACGCCTTCCTGTTCCTGGTGGGGACCGACGAATCCGTCGCCCGAGGCCACAACCCCTACGAGACGCTGGCCGAGTTGATCCAGGTGTTCCTGCGGGTGGGGGGACTGTTCGCCACGATCGGCGTCGTGGTCTCCACGCAGAGTGCCGTGCTGGGAGAGCGTCAACTCGGCACGGCAGAGTGGGTGCTCTCGAAGCCCCTCACTCGGCCGGCGTTCCTCCTCTCCAAGCTGCTGGTGAACGGGCTATCGTTCCTGTTCCTCGCCGTGGTCATCCCCACCGTGGTGCTCTACCTCCAGAGCCTGTTGCATGCGTGGATGCAGCCACCGCTCGTGCCGTTCCTGGGGGGCCTGTCGCTCCACGTCTTGCACCTGACGTTCTACCTGGCGTTCACGCTGGTCCTGGGCACCCTGTTCCGCGGGCGCGGCGCCATCTCGGGCGTAGCCATCGGGTTCCTCTTTGCCGGGCTGATCCTGCCCAACTTCTTCCCGTCTCTGATGGAGTGGCTGCCCTGGGCGCTTCCCAGCCTCGCCGCCCTCGCCGGCATGGAGCGGTCGCTGCCGGACGGCTGGTACCTGCCCGTGATCACTACGGTGCTGTGGACGCTGCTGTGCGTGCTGGTGGCGCTGTGGAGGTTTGAGAGAGAGGAGTTCTAGCCGAGGAGTTCCTTCACCTCCTCCCGCCCCGCGATCTGCGCGTCGACGCGCTCGCCGATCTCCCGCGCTTGCTCGAGGTAGAGGGTGAGGTCGGCGACGGTGGCCGACCCTGCCTGCACGCGAAGCATCCCCAACCGGACGTTCTCCAGAGCTGCAACCGTATCAGCGAGCTCATCGCCGGCCCCGGCGCGCTGCCGCAGGGCTTCGGCCCCATGCTCCAGCCGGTGGATCACCCGAGGCGCATCGGGAAACTGCGTGCGCACCTCGTGCGGTAGCGAGTTGAACACGTCCACCGCCGCACGTCCGAGGACCAGCTCCGTGGCGTCCGCCGACGGCAGCGCCTTGCGCTTCGGTGGCCGTACGCCGACCCCGGCCGCCCTAAAGAACGTGCGGCCGAACCAGCCGGCCCAGAGCCGGTTCCAGAACCCGTTCACCCGCCGCCAGAACTTCCCCTCCTGCGTTGCCTCCGCCTCTTCCTCCTGAGCCCGGGCCTCGGCCAGCAGCGCCTCCCGGATGTCCTCGAAGTTGTAGCCGGTGCGGAGCAGGCGCCGCGCGACGGCCCCGAGCTGCATCAGGGTGATGATCACGATGAACCCGACCGCTCCCTCGTCCGCCGGCCCCTGCGACACGATGGCGGCGGTCGCGAACACCGCGGTGCTGACCTCGGCGTTGCGCAGGAAGCTCCGCACCAGGGGCGGCGCCCTCAGCTCCCGCCCTCGCACCTGGCCGATCGCCTCTGCCAGGTCCCGGCCCGTGGCGAAGCGCGCGCCGGGGTCCTTCTGGAGGCAGCGGTCCACCACCACTGCCAGCTTCTCCGGCACCTCCTTGCGCACCACTGCAAGGCGGGGCGCCGGCTCGGTGACGTGCTTCGCAAGGAGCGCGGGCACGTTGGAGGCCTCGAACGGTGGCCGCCCCGTGAGGGCAAAGAAGGCCGTCGCGCCCAACGAGTACAGGTCGCTCCGGGCGTCCACGTCCTCCCCCGCGGCCTGCTCCGGACTCATGTACCGCGCCGTCCCCACCACTTGGCCCCTGGGCGTCGAGCCCTCGGCGTTCGCGACGTGGGCTATCCCGAAGTCAGTGACCAGGGCCCGCTCTGTCGCCCGATCGATCATGATGTTCTCGGGCTTCACGTCGCGGTGCACCACCCCGTTCTCGTGGGCGTACTCCAGCGCCCAGGCCACCTCCTGGAACAGCTTCATGGCGGTCCGGGGCGTGAGGGGCCCCGTGCGGTCCACCCGCTCCCGCAGGGTCTCGCCGTCCACGTAGCCCATGACGAAGAACACCATATCGCCGTGCTCCTCCACGGCGTGAATCGGCACGATGTTGGGGTGAGCGAGTCCCGCTGCGGTCCGGGCCTCCTGGAGGAAGCGCTCCCGCAACTCCGGCCGTGCGGACATGGACGGCGGGAGCAGCTTGATCGCCACGAGTCGGTCCAGGGCCACGTCCCGCGCGAGCAGTACGACTCCCATGCCCCCACGACCCAACTCCCGCTCCAGGGAGTAGCGGCCGGCAAGAACTTCCTGGAGATCCAGGAACTCGGGACTTTCGGTCATCTCGGTGCCCTGCTACTGCTCACTTGTGCTCCTTCAGCGCTGGCACGTGACATATTGTGCTTCCGCCTCCATTACGCCATCATGCGCGGGCGCGTTTCAGATGTACACAGTCCGGAATATGGGAGGGAGCCGCATGAAGGGGAAATCGCTGCTGGTCGTCACGCTCGCGATCCTGATGATCCCCACCGATGCCTGGGCGCAGTGGCGGGGCGTGCGCCCGGCGGAGCCGGGGCGCAAGGGCGACATCTCGGGGCAGTCTCAACACCGGCCGCGGTCGCATCAAGATCGAGCCCGACCTGAGCTACGGTGGCGAGATCGACATCGTGGCGCGCCGGGGCGGCGAGATCGTGCTGCTGTATCTCCGGCAGGACACCGAGGCGACCCTCACCGACCGTGTCGGCCCCGACAGCTCACTGGGCGGCCTGGCGGTCAACTACTTCCAGGTCGGAGGCATGGGAGTGGCACCGGTGCGGGGGCCGGCGCAGCCCTTTGCCGCCCTCACCTTCGGTCTGACGTGGTACGACCCCAAGACCGCGGGGCGCTCCAGCGAGTGGCGTTTTTCCGGGAGCCTCGGCGCGGGCGTGAAGATCCTCCCCACCAAGCGGGTGGGGATCCGGGCCCAGGCCCGCTGGTGGTTCACCTTCCTCTCGAGCGGGAGCGAGTGGTTCTGCACGGTCCCCGGGGGCTGCTTCGTGAGTACCACCGGGACCCTCATCAGCCAAGGTGAAGTGTCGGGCGGCTTGATGTTCGCGTTCTAATCGCCTGGCAAACGGGGGCTCGCGCGCGGGGGAGACGCGCCCGAGCTAAGGCAGCCGGCTCGCACCACGCGGGCCGGCTGCCCGCTATTCGGCTCCGGGAGGTAGGGGGGGCCGCCCTGTGGCCTACGACGCTCTCGAGGGAATACCGACCAATCAATGCGGAATTCAGAACGCTCGGGACATCCGATATTGCCATAAGATTGACCCGGTCCGTCCCGCGCGGGCTGCACCGATCATGCTCACGCTTGGCGTCGGCCGACCGCTGACACTTTTCCGCACCCCGGGGGTAGAGGCGCCATACGGGGGGCTGCAACCGGGGGCCTCAGCAAGGAGCTGTGATGAGAGGCGTGCTTATTTCCTTCGTGTTGGCAGCCGTAGTGGCACTTCCTGCGGCAGCGCAGGAGCAAACGCTGGTCGGCGGCGGCATTGAGTCCGGCGGCTTCGGCGCGCCGGTGGTCAAGTTCGCCAGCGCCGTGGACCAGTTCGCGGTGTACGCAGGTGGGCGCGGCGGCTGGATCATCAATCACACGGTCGTGCTGGGGGCCGGAGGCTACGGTCTGGCCAGCGACATCCGGCTCGACCAGCGGTTCGTAGGTCGCCAGCTGGAGTTCGGCTACGGCGGGCTCGACCTCGAGTTCATCGTGCTGTCGAACAGCCTGGTGCACGCGACCTTCGGTGCCCTGATAGGAGGGGGCGGCGTGACGCCGTACTTCGAGCCCACTGACGCGGTGTTCGTGCTAGAGCCGGCGCTCAACCTCGAGCTCAACGTGGCGCCGTTCATGCGGCTCGCCATCGGCGGCACTTACCTCTGGGTGACCGACATCGATACGCCGGCGCTACGCTCCAACGACCTCGACTCCTTCACCGGCGTCGTCCAGCTCAAGTTCGGCAAGTTCTAGCCGGCGAAGTATCTTCCATCCGATCCCACAGGCCGAGAGGGCGAGCGAGCTCGCCCTCTCGCGCATCGCCCCGTCTCTCGCAGGAGGACACCCGATGTCGATCCGCACACTGGCGCGGTTCACGGCGACGGTCATGGGATGCCTGGGACTCCTCGCCGTAGTGCCTCACGATGGCCGTGCTCAGGAGAGCCCCCTCGACGACTTGGACGAGTACGTGCGCACGGTGATTGGCGACTGGGAGGCTCCCGGCATCGCCGTCGCCGTCGTGAAGGACGACCGCGTGGTGCTCGCGCGAGGATGGGGCGTCCGGGAGCTGGGCCGCGCAGAGCCAGTGGACGAGGAGACCGTGTTCGCCATTGCCTCCACCAGCAAGGCGTTCACCGCGGCGGCCCTCGGGATGCTGGTGGACGCCGGCCGGCTGCGCTGGGACGATCGCGTGATCGACCACCTTCCGGACTTTCGGCTCCATGACCCGTACGTGACACGGGAGATGACGGTGCGGGATCTGCTCAGCCACCGGAGTGGGTTGCAGAGGGGCGATCTGTTGTGGTACGCCTCGCCCCTCGAGCGCGATGAGGTGATACACCAGGTCCGCGAGCTGAAGCCCTCGTGGAGCTTCCGCGCACGCTACGGCTACCAGAACATCATGTTCACCACGGCGGGCGAGGTCATCAACGCCGTCACCGACACCACCTGGGACGAGTTCGTGAGCCGGCGGATCTTCACTCCGTTGGGCATGCGAAACTCGATGACCACCATCCGCGACCTGGAAGGCGGGTCCAATGTCGCCACGCCCCACGGCAAGATCGACGGCGAGGTGACCCCGATTGCCTGGCGCAACTTCGACAACCTAGGCGGCGCCGGCGCCATCAATTCCAGCGTGCTCGACCTGGCGCAGTGGATCCGGCTCCAGCTGGGCGAGGGGATGTACGAGGGAGAGCGCCTGATCTCAGACAGCGTGATCAAGGAGATGCACACCCCCCAGACCATCGTGCGCCGCAGCACGCGGGACGAGGAGATGTTCCCCGAGACCCACTTCAGCGCCTATGGTCTCGGTTGGCGACTCATGGACTACCGCGGGCGCCTGATCGTGCGGCACGGTGGAGCCCTGGATGGCATGCGCACCCACGTGCTCCTGGTTCCCGAGGAGCAGCTCGGGATCGTAGCCATCACCAACGTCAACGAGGGCCGAGTGCCCCAGGCTATAGTGTGGCACGTGGTAGACGCCTACCTCGGCCCCCAGGACAAGGACTGGAACGAGGTGTACCTCGCGGCGGCGGAAAGGTCGAGAGCGCGGGCTGACTCAGCGCGGGAGAGCCGGGAGAGCGAACGCGCCGCTGAGACGGAGCCGACCCATCCCATTGGCGACTACGCCGGCACCTTTGAGAGTGAACTCTACGGCACCGCCGTCGTCGAGGAAGCGGGCGACGGGCTCGTGATCCATGTCGGGCCCTACTTCGTGGGGGACCTCGAGCACTGGCACTACAACACGTTTCGCGCCACTTGGCGGGACAGGTACCTGGGCGAGGACTTCGTGAGCTTCCACGTGAACCGCAGTGGCAAGGTGGCGGCGGTGGAGGTGCAGGGCTTCGGGAGGTTCGAGCGACAGGAGTAGCGGGCTCGCTTGCTGTGTGCCTCTCGGGAGCGATTCAGTCGGGACTCGTAGACGCCGGCGGCTACTTCGCCGTCAGCGCCGTGAGGAATACGAGGCGGGAGGCGAGGTCGAAGCGGCCGCACTCCTGGAGCTTGGGAGAGATTGCAGTGAGGAGCTCCGGCATCGTGCGGCCGCTGACGTTGGCGTGGCGGTAGTTCACGTGCATCAGGCGCTGGTCCACCTGCGCGTCTGAGAACCTGGCCTCCAGCTCGTCGGTGATGATCCGCACGTTGGCTGCTGCGGTGGCCTGCTTCAGCACTCCGAGACCCGAGAACTCGACGTGGGTGGCCTCGAGCCGCCCTGCGCGCCAGCGCTTTCCGGCTTGGACGTAGACGTCCACGAACAGGGCCGCCGGCACTTCATCCTCTCCCGGGTGCAGCGTCTCCGGAAGCACCTCCTTGGGGTGCGCCACCACCGCCACAACGTGCGCCTCCCGCGGCACTTCCAGAGTGCCCGAAGACGTGGCGAGCGAGAAACCCCCATCCGAGAGTGAGATGGCGCTCACCGGATCCGCGGCCGGCACTGCGGCCAGCACCTGACCCCGAACCAGCGCCATCTTGAAGCCGGCGCCGATGAGGAGCTTGGCCTTGTCGCGGGCGCCGTCGGCGTCCAACTCGGCATGCCAGATTTCCGGAGCGGGGTGGGGCAACCGCGCGCGGACCTCCGCCACGGACCACCCGAGGCACTTTGCGGCGGTTTCCTGGTCCGCGTCCCGGTGGGGCGGGTCGGTGACCAGCAGATAGTGCTCAGCCACGTTGCCGGAATGATAGCATGTCAGGGCGTGCGTGTCATGAGGAGCAGAGACACCCGGCCGGCTTCATCCACGCCCAGGAGGCTGGGCCAAACCAGGCCGGCGCTAGCTCGCCTCCAACTCCACCACGTCCGCCCCATCCGGGCTGTCCACGACCTCATAGAAGGCGTTACCGTTCTCGTCCTCGACTTCCTCGAAGAACACCATGTCGAACTGGTAGTAGGTCCGTCCAAACGGGCCCCAACGTACCCGGAGCTAAGCGCAGATTCACTCAGACTCGCACGGTTTGGGGTACCACTTGGGGCCCCATCCGTAGGGAAGCTGGATGCCGCACCTTAGATGCGACCACCCGCCCCGGGCGGGCTCGAAGCGGGGTACTCCGGCCCAGCGTCCAGAGTGCTACTCGTAGCCGAGTGCGTCGACGGGATTGAGTCTGGAGGCCCGGATGGCGGGCAGGAGACCAAAGGCAATTCCGACCGCCGAGCAGAAGAGAAGTCCGATGACGGCCCATTCCATGGGAACATTGTTGTCAAAGGGAACGAAGAAAGTTATGGCGTTTCCCAGACCGAACCCCACCAGGACACCGAACACACCCCCGATGTTACAGAGAGTGACGGCCTCCAGAAGGAACTGCGTGAGGATGCTTCTCGGTCTGGCGCCGAGAGATTTCCGAATACCGATTTCCTTCGTTCGCTCTGTCACGGACACCAGCATGATGTTCATGATGCCGATACCGGCAACGACAAGCGCAATAATGCCGATCACAAAGGCCGCGATCTTGACGCCCTGTGTCATTCTATTGAACTCGGTAATGAGGCTCTCGCTGTTGAAGAAGTCGAAGTTGTCTTCTTCGTTGGCTCTCACACCCCGCTCGCGCCGCATCACCTGGCGTGTTTCCTCAATCGCATCCTCGATGAGTTCCGGCGACTTAGCGCGAACCGTTATGTTTACCGAGCGGGAAAAGCCATTGCGATCGATCATGCCGTAGATGTCCAGATATGTCGTGATGGGGATCAGCACATAGTTGTCGAAGCCTCCTCCGAAGGCCGATTTCTTTTCTTCGAAAACGCCAACCACTTCGTATTTGCGCCCGTCCAGACGGATCTCCTTGCCGATGGGATCGACGAAAGGAAACAGCTTCTGCCCGATCGCATGACCGATGACAGCCACGTAGCGGCCGCTCCTGATATCCATTTGCGAGAGGTTGCGTCCCAGTCCTACGTAGTGCGTGTTGTTGGGCGGGTACTCCGGCGTACCGCCGCAGATCGTGACATTGGGGTTGGTGGACTCGCCCCGGTACTCCACCGTGTAGCCACCGTCCCACAGCTCCGCCCCTACCAGATCGACGGTCCCGACCTGTTCCCGGATCGCGTTGGCATGCGCGACGGTGACCGGTGGCCTGAGCATCGCCTTGCGTCGTTCCTCCGCCGAATTGAATCCGCCGGCCGGCCATTTCTGAACCTGGAAAGTCTGCGCGCCCAGCACGCTCATTTCCTTTTCTATGGTGGCCTGCACTACGGATATGGCCGTCATCACGGCGATGATCGACGCGATCCCTGCGACGATCCCCACCAGGGTCAGTATGGATCTCAGCTTGTGGCTGAGAATCGACCCAAAGGACATGACGAGTGTGTCAAGGGGACGCATGGCAACTACTCTCCGGCTCGGACCTACTCATAACGAAGCGCCTCAATCGGATTGAGCCTGGCAGCCCTCCAGGCCGGCACGAAACCCGCCAGAGTGCCGACGAACACGGAAACGAGAACAGCAGTGATCAGGATGGGCAGGTTCACACTCGCCGGCATCAGCACGGCGTTGATGACGGCAGTCAATAGCGACGCGAGCACAATCCCGATCACCCCACCCATCAGACAGATCGCGCACGCTTCGAAGAGAAACTGGAACAGGATATTGTGCCGTTTGGCGCCAATGGCCTTGCGGATACCGATCTCACGAGTGCGCTCCGTGACGGAGACGAACATGATGTTCATCACCCCCACCCCGCCGACGAACAGCGATATGCTGGTGACGAGCAGTCCCACAAGAAGCACCACACCCATCACGTTGTTGAACGCCCCCATCAGCGTTTCGAGCTTGTTGATGGAAAAGTTGTCGGATTCCATGGGACGTAATTTGCGGATCTTCCGCATCTGCCCGATCACCTCGAACTCGAGCTCCTCCATTGCTTCCTGCGTGGGCGCCTTGACAGCAATGCCCACATCCTCGCGTCCATGGTGTCCGCCAAATGCCTTTACGTAGGAAGTAATAGGAATGAAAACCTGCCGGTCGAAGTTCGGACCGCCGAGAAAGCTACCGCCCTGCTCCTCCATGACGCCGATGACGCGAAAATCCGTGCGCCCGATTCTTATCTTCTTGTTGATGGGGTTCGCCGCTCCGAACAGGCCATCCCGAACATCGGTCCCGATGATGCAGACGTTCCTCTTGTAGGTGACGTCGAACTCCATCATGAACCGGCCCATCTGCGGCTGCGCGCTGGACACCAGCGTCTGTTTTTCGGTGGTGCCGACAATCCTCACGCCCTCCATGACCTCGGATCGGTACTTGACGTCCCGGCGCGTATCCATCGTGGGATTGACGATGCCTCTGCCGTGCAGTCTGTACTCCAGCTCCCTAGCCTCTTTGAGTTCGATGTTGGGACGATTCCGAAAGAGGAAGAAATCACTCATGATGATCCAGGGCATGCGGGAGACGTAGAACACGTCCGTGCCGACGGCGGAGAACCCCTGCCGGGCCGCGTTCTGCAGCCCGTTGGCGGCGGTCATGGTGAGAACTACCGCGACAATGCCGATGATGATGCCCAGTGTGGTCAGTGCACCGCGGCCCTTGTTGGCGCGGATTGCGCCCAACGCGATCCGAAACGACTCCCCCAGATCAAGCGCCCGACTCATAGAGCCTCTTCCCTAGCCGGCGTCATATCCGTTTCCGCGTGATCCAAACGACTAGGCTCCATCGGACTCCACTGCATCGTTGTCGATGGTCACGACAGCACCGTTTTCGAGGTCCCTCGAGATGGCGCGATAGCTGCCGGTGACAACTTCATCGCCTTCCTCCAGGCCCTCGAGAATTTCGATATACTCATCGCTCTGAATGCCCGTCCTGACCTGCTTTGCGATCGCCCTCCCGTCCTCGATGCAGAACACAACCTCCACGAACCCCTCCCGGTCCGCCGTGTAGCGCTCTTCCGCGTCCTCGCGATTCTCGCCCTCCATCGTGAGCTGATCCACGGTTCGGACCGCGACACTCTGAATGGGAACGCTCAGCGCGCTTTCATTGGTCTTGGTGAAGACATCCGCGCTCGCCGTCATCCCCGGGCGCAGCGTCTCCGGGGGATCGGTAATGCTGATCTTGATCTCGAACTCAGTCTTCTGTTCTGAGCTGCCCGCGCCGGCGACATTGGCGCTGCTGGCGATTTCGTAGACAACGCCGTTGAGCACCTGATCGAGCAACGCGTCGACCTCGATTTCCGCCACCTGGTTGATGGCAATGGAGACAATGTCGTTCTCATCCACATTGACCTGGGCCTCCATCTCCGAGAGATCAGCGATCACGAGAATGACATCCTCCTGAAACTGGGAGCCGATGGCGATCTCGCCGACTTCCTTGTTCAGGTCACTGATGGTCCCGGACATGGGCGCATAGATGGTGGTCTTGGAGAGATCGTCGCGGGCCTGCTTCAATACCGCCTCGGCCTGCTCCACCTGATTCGTGGCAAACTCATGGCGCGACACTTCC
Organism: Gemmatimonadota bacterium; assembly: GCA_039591655.1. Taxonomy (GTDB): domain Bacteria; phylum Gemmatimonadota; class Gemmatimonadetes; order Gemmatimonadales; family GWC2-71-9; genus WVYX01. The sequence goes on along the minus strand of JBDHDE010000015.1, from coordinate 6,575 downwards.
ACCTGGTAAGCCGCCTCCTTGTCTTCGTAGACGGCCTGCGACTCCAGATCTTGTCCCACCAGTTCCTGCGACCGAGTGTATTCCCTCTCGCTCCTCTCCATGTTCTGGCGGACCAGTGTGGCGTTGGCCTGGGCGGACCGCACACTGGCCTCGGCACTCTCGACCGAAGCGATGTAGCGCTCCCGGTCCAGTTCCACCAAGAATTCCCCCTCCTCCACCCATTGACCCTCCACAACGGCCAGCCTCGTGATCTTTGCGCTCACATCGGCGCTCATCCTTACCTGGGTCTTCGGCTGGATCTTCCCGGTGGCGCTGACCTTCTGCACGATCTTCCGCCGATCGACCTTCGCGGTCTGTACGGCCAGGGGCTCATCTCCACCACCCCGCCCGGCCAGGCCCGCAACAACAAGGCCGACGACCACGACAGCCGCGGCACCGATCCATAGGCGTTTCCTCTTCATCATTCAGCTTACTCCATTCTCCTATTCGTCAACGCGTTGGGTATGACTCCGTACCAGATAAACATACGGGGAAACCAAACAGAAGGTTTCCCCCATCCAAGACGACGAAGGGGCTGTCCACTCCCTTTGAGACGGTCGAGGAGGTCAGTCATCTCGTTAGAAGATGCGATATAGGTGCTGTGAGCGTGAGACTCACCGAGTTTGGGGTACCATTTGGGGTCCCAAGACGAAGAAGGCCGCTCCGAAGAGCGACCTTTCGAATCTCGAACTTGTTGACCTACAACCGTTTCGTCGCATGCGCCGCCAGGGAATCGAACCCCGAACCTACTGATTAAGAGTCAGTTGCTCTGCCAATTGAGCTAGCGGCGCGCGGGGTAATTATCGCCGCGGCCCGCCCCGGATGCAAGGCCGCAACAGACCCGTTTTGGCCGGCTGCATGTCTCCCAGGCCGCTAGAGCCGCCCGCAACATCCTGTGCCTCTGGTGGTACAATACACGCACCGGGGACAGCGATCTTGTACATTCTTGTCGGCATGACGATCCCTACGGCGCTACTCGCCGTCTCGACCATTGCGCTCGCACAGCAGGATACCTCTGCCGTGCGCGACACGGTCATACTGCTGAAGGAGATGGTCGTCAGCGGCACCCGCTCGGGTGAGACCGTGCGGCTGGACCAACCCGCCGCCCTGTCGTACGTCGCCCCCAGCCTGAGCGAGCGCAGCTCCGGCACACAGACCGCCAACCTCCTGCGGGACGTTGCCGGGGTGCGGGTCCAACAGACCTCGGCCGGCCAGGGCGCGGTGATCCTGCGAGGCCTCATCGGCAACCAGGTCCTGCTCCTGGTGAACGGCGTGCCGCTCAACAACGGTACGTATCGGGACGGTCCCGGACAGTATCTAGCCACAATCGATCCCGAGACCGTCGAGCGCATCGAGGTAGTCCGGGGTCCGGCCTCGGTGTTCTACGGCTCCGACGCGCAGGGCGGCGTAGTCAACATCATCACCCGCCCCCACCCGTTCCAGGGTGCACGCAGCGTACGATTGGCCGGTGCCGCGTCGTCGGCCGACAACGGCGTGCGTGGCCGAGTGTCGGGGGGGCTCGTCGGCCCTCGCTTCAGCGTCGCCCTGGGCGGCACCCTGGTGTCCGCCGGAGATTTGCGGGCAGGGGAGGTCGGCCCTCAGGTTCCGACTGGGTTCGACGCCGAGGGGTTCGACGCGGAGCTGACGTATCACGTCAACGACCGTCATCTACTCGAGGGCGTCGTGCAGCACTTCGCCATGCACGGCGTGCCGCGTTACGACCGCTACGTGGACTTTCGCGCTCCGGCCCCCGGACCGGACGCCGAGCACCTGTTCGAACCCCAGACCCGGCAGCTCGCCTACGCACGCTACACCTACATGCCGGGCACGCCGGCGCTCGCGCGACTCGAGGCCACTGCAAGCCTCTCCATTCAGCGCGAGGGCCGGGCCCGCGTCAGGCTCCTGGATACGGGTGACACCGCCAACACTCGCACTCGCTGGCGCGACGACGCCTACACCCCCGGACTGAGCCTGGTGGGCTCGAGCATGGTGATGCTGGGCAGCGAGCCGCTGACGCTCACGTGGGGCGCCGACTACTACCACGACGCCCTGTCGAGCGAGGGGTTCGAGGAGGACCTCCAGACCGACGCGCTCACACCGCTGTTCCGGGAGACGGCCGCCGGGCCCATCCCCACCGGCAACTTCCCCGATGGGGCCAACGCCGACAGGCTGGGCGTGTTCCTTGCCGTCGAGCGCGGCCTGGGTTCCAGGGTGCGGCTCTCCGTGGGCGGGCGCTGGGGGTGGTTCCACAACGAGGCCGATGTGGGGACGCAACTCGGAGGAGCCGTCGAGAACAGCAACTCCGCCCTCACGGGCCAACTGGGGGTGGTCGTCACCCCCGCCGCATCATGGCGCCTCGTGGCCCGGCTGGCCGGGGGCTTCCGGGCGCCCAACCTCTACGACCTCACCCGGGCGGGGCCAGTGCCGGGAGGCATCGCGATGCCGAATACCGCTGCCGGGCCGGAGCGCTCGCTGGGTGGCGAGCTGGCGGTGCGCTACGCGACCTCGAGGACGGCCTTCGACGTCACGGGCTACTACACCCGCATCACCGACTTCATCGACCGCGTCCCCGGTGAGTTCCAGGGAGACACGCTGTTCAACGGTGAGCGGGTCTTCCAGGGGCGGAACGTCGGGACGGCGCGCCTCACGGGTATCGAGGCCGAGGTCGTCGAGGTCCTGGGGGCTCTACGCATCCGGGCCACACTGCTGTACACCTACGGCGAGCAGCAAGGCCAGGACGGCGTGGAGGAACCGATGTCCAAGATCCCGCCGCTAGGCGGGCACGCGAGCCTGCGCTGGACTGCGCCCCAACGGCCGGTGTGGATCGAGTACCTGCTCCGGTGGGCTGCTCCGCAGGAGCGCCTGGGCTCTCGCGACCTCCAGGACCCGCGGATCTCGGTGGGCGGCACGCCGGGGTTCGCCGTGCACAGCTTCCGGGCCGGCGCGCGTCTGGCCAGGCAGCTCGACGTCTCCGCCGGGTTCGAGAACGTGGCAGACGCACTCTACCGCAGTCACGCCAGCGGCGTGGACAGCCCCGGGCGGCACGTCTGGGCCGGGGTATCCTGGGTGGGAGGCTTCTGAGCGAGGTGATGCCCCCAAGGGGAGTCGAACCCCTGTCTTCACCTTGAAAGAGTGATGTCCTTACCGCTAGACGATGGGGGCTTGCAGGAGCGTCCAGCATAGCGGTAACGGGAGTCGAACCCGTGTTTCAGCCTTGAGAGGGCTGCGTCCTAACCCCTAGACGATACCGCCACGGTCCCGGCTCGGAGGCCGGCGACCAAATATCATCAGTCCCCGGCGCCGGACGCAAGCCGGACATCACCCTACGGCACGGCGCATCGAGGCCGTGGCTCCCCGCCCGGTGCTGGCGCCGACTGCTTCCCCGCTGTACCAATGAGGGGGCTCGATCGAAACCGGGGCCCCGCCCCGGGCGTAGGGCCCGGTAGCTTCAACGATCTCCCAACGTGGAGTCGCCCAATGGAATCCACCGAGATCTCCGATCGCTCGCGCGGTGTCGCCCTGATTCTCGGCAGCGCCATCGGAGTCTTCGGAGCGCACCGGTTCTACACGGGCAAGATCGCCACCGGTATCCTCCAGCTCGCCACCGTCGGCGGCTTCGGGATCTGGTGGCTCTACGACATGATCCTCCTGATATCCGGTTCCTTCAGGGACGTCGACGAGAAGCGCGTCTGGCGCTGGTGGGAGACCAGCCCCGTCGGCGTCTCGCCGGAGCAGCTCGGCCCTCAGTTCGAGATGGTACTGGAGGAATTGGACACAGTGCGCGCCGAGATCGGCGAGCTGGGCGAGCGGGTGGACTTCATGGAGCGGGTCCTGGCCCGCGCGAAGGACCGGCAGGCGCTTCCCGGACCGTAGGGCGGCGGGGAGTCCTCGGGAGTTTCCCTACCCTACCTGCCGCCCCCCAACTCCCCCCATCGGAAGCACGCCACGATGTGGTCGTTCACCAGCCCCGCCGCCTGCATGTAGGCGTAGCAGATGGTGGAGCCGACGAACTTGAAGCCCCGCTCCTTGAGGGCCTTGCTCAGGCGGTCTGACTCCTTGGTCTTGGCGGGGAGCTGCTTCAGGGTACGCCAGCGGTTGTGCTTTGTGCGCCCGTCCACGAACTGCCACGCGAACTCGTCGAACGACCCGACCTCGTCCTGGAGCCGCAGGAAAGCCTTGGCGTTGCCGATCGTGGCCTCGATCTTCTGCCGGTTGCGGATGATGCCGGGGTCCTTGAGGAGGCGCTCTACGCTGCGGCTGCTGTAACGGACGATTCTCTCCGGGTCGAACCCGGCGAAGGCCTTGCGGAAGTGCTCCCGCTTCTTGAGCACGATGGCCCAGCTCAGGCCTGCCTGGAAGGCGTCCAGGACAAGGAACTCGAAGTGCTTCCGGTCGTCATGGACGGGTACCCCCCACTCCTCATCGTGGTACACCAGCATGAGCGGGTTATCACCCAACCAGGCACAGCGTTGGCGCATCGCCTGCTCCAAAGCCCTCAGGTGCATCCGCCCGCGGGCCTGCGTTCGGGGAACCTGGACTGCCTATACTGCCGGTGCTGGTGCCGGCGTCCTGGGCCGCGATACGATGAACAGCACCAACAGGATCACGTCTAGAACCAAGTGGATCCACCAGAACAGCGTGAGCGATCCCATCATCACCATCGTCACGATGTATGAACCGATCGCAAGCGCGTACCGGAGGATCCCGATGTCAATCACGAATTTGTACTTCGTCGAATCCCTCGATGCAAGGAAGAACATCACCCCGAACGTCAGCATCAACGCACCCATGGGGTGGACATAGACCAGAGCCGCTTCGATGTACTCGAGTCCAAACAGGTTCGCGATGGCTTCGGAACCAAAGAAGCCAGGGAGCCCGCGGAAGACGAATTCAATGATGGCGGCGATGATCAAGACAATGCGTGCCATCTCTTCCCTCCGCTAAGGATGCTCCAACTCAGTCAAGGATGCTCGAATTCTGTAGGTCCGCGTACCGCAGGCCCGCGGTGAACGCATCCTTAATCCCCACCTCCCGGCACCGCCCCGTCAATCTGGCGCGGTGGCGGAGCCTCGAGCCAGTGCACCAATTCCCCGAGGGTCTCCAGGTCCACGACGGGCCTTGCACTCCCAGTGGGTGACTCGGCCTTGCGATTCACCCACGCCACGGGAATGTCGAGGGCACAGGCCGGCTCGACGTCGTGGAAGTAGCTCTGAGCCACGTGGAGCCAGCGTGCCTCACCGATCAACTCCCGAGCACGCAGGAAGTGGGGAGCGGCGGGCTTGTATGACCGCACTTGCTGCGCCGTGACCACGAAGTCGAAGTCGATCGTGAAGTGCCGCAGCGTGCCGGCAAGCAGATCGTTGTCGACATTTGAGAGGATCCCCAGCCTCAGGCCCGCGGCTCTCAGTCGCTCCAGGGCCGGGTTGGTGTCGGGAAAGGCCGGCCACCCGGGCAGGCTCTCTGGCAGGAACGATGACGACGAGGGGGCAAGCGGGAAGCCCAGGCGCTCAGCGGCAGCCAACGCCACGAGCTCCAGCACCTCCCGATACGATCGATGCACGCCCCGCTGAACGGCGGGCTCGACCTCGGCGTGAACTTGGAGGATGTCCTCGCGACCGAGTTCGACACCGGCTGCACTGGCCGCCGCGGCGACAGCCGTACTTATCCCAGTCTCCCAATCGATGAGGGTGCCGTAGCAGTCGAACGTGATGACTTCGTAGGAGGGACCGTCGGGGTGCATCTAACGGCGCGCCCGCTCCTTGAGCATGGCAGCCGCCTTCTCCCCGTCCACCGGACGCGAGTACAAGAAGCCCTGCGCCTCCTCGCAGCGTAGCTGTCGCAGGCTGTGCGACTGTTCCTCGGTCTCCACGCCTTCGGCGATGACCCGAATCCCCAGGTCCCGTGCCAGCTTGATGATGGCCTCGGCGACGATCGACTTCTCGTCGTGAGCGCTGCTCAACTTGCTGATGAACGACCGGTCGATCTTCAGTGTGTCGATGCGGAACCGATTGAGGTACGACAGCGACGAGTAACCGGTCCCGAAGTCGTCTATCTGCACTTGCACGCCGAGGTCGGCGAGATCCCGAACGACAGCCAGGTTGAAGTCGGGGTCGTCCATGAGCACCGTCTCGGCAATCTCGAGCTTGAGGCGATGCGGGTCCAGTCCGCTCTCCCGCAGTACGGCCGTTACGCGCTCTAACAGATCCGCCTGCTGCAACTGCTTCGCCGCCAGGTTGACGCTCACGAAGAGGTCCGGCAGGTCGGGTGGCTCCCGGATCCACGTTGCCATCCGTCCACACGCCTCTTGCAACACGCGCAGGCCGAGCGGTACGATCAAACCGGTTTCCTCGGCGATGGGGATGAACTCGTCCGGCGGGATCAGGCCCCGCTCCGGATGCCTCCAACGCACCAGGGCCTCGAAACCCAAGATGTCCTCGCCGAGGAGGGACACCACGGGCTGGTACTCGAGGCAGAACTGATCCTGCTCCAAGGCTCCCCGCAGATCGTTCTCGAGCTCCAACACAGCCATGGCCCTG